>NZ_CP029254.1:4117500-4816250 GCF_003122365.1 Streptomyces spongiicola | reverse complement strand
AGGCACCAGGCACCAGGCCGCGTACGAGCACCGGGCACCAGGCGTGCGGCCTCCCGCGGCACGATGCCTGAGGCGCCGCCCGGCGGAAGGGGCGACGGTGAACGCGGACGCGGCCTCCGGCCCTACGCCGGCTGGCGGACGTTCGCGTTGACCCAGTCGACGATCGACGCCGTCGTCGCACCCGGGGTGAAGATCTCCGCGACGCCCTTCTCCTTCAGCGGCGGGATGTCCGCCTCGGGGATGATGCCCCCGCCGAAGACCTTGATGTCCTCCGCGTCGCGCTCCTTCAGCAGCTCGATCACCTTCGCGAAGAGGGTGTTGTGCGCGCCGGAGAGGATGGAGAGGCCGATCGCGTCGGCGTCCTCCTGGATCGCGGTGTCCACGATCTGCTCGGGGGTCTGGTGCAGCCCGGTGTAGACGACCTCCATACCGGCGTCCCGCAGGGCCCGTGCGATCACCTTCGCGCCGCGATCGTGGCCGTCGAGACCCGGCTTGGCCACCACCACGCGGATCGGACCGGTCACACCCATCACTGCCTCCACATACCGACGGTGCCGCCATTGGCACTGTGCCCTCATTGGCGCCCAGGCGCGCCGACCGACGCGCGCGGTGCGCCGCCGTGGCACGGATCCCGTGCCGCGCCCCGGGCCGACACGCGCCCGGGAGGTGAACGAACGTTATCCACAGATCTACAGCATCCCGCAAGCCGCGGTTTCGCGGTGGAGAGCGAGGGGGAAATCACATGTGGGACATATTCGCTACGCGCCGTACCCGCCGAAGTGCCCCGGGCAGCGGTCGGGACCGCGCGAGGGAGCCGCTGTTCGGTCGCCGTGATCACCGTGCCGCCCGCCGCGCGGCCCTGCGGTCCCGACCGTGGGCAGCCCCATGAGGGCGCACGGGGGACGGAGCCGCCCCCCGTGCGCCGGTCGGGAGGTCGGCCATGGGTTTCCTGCCGCCGCTGCGGACGGGGATGCCGGTCGCCCTGCTGCGTGCCACCGCCCTGGAGCTGGCCGTCCTGGCCGCGCACATGGTCGTGTACCCGTCGGGCCTGATCCCGGAGCGCCGGGCCTCCGGGCCCGCCCCCACCGGTCCGCCGCCCCAGGACTCCTCCGCAGCCCACGGCCTCACGGCCGGGCACAGCACCCCGGCGGCGCCGTCGGCCCTCCCGGCGCCGTCGCCGTCGCGCCCGCCGGCCGTCCTGCTCCACGGCTTCGCGGACAACCGGTCCGTCTTCGTCCTGTTGCGCCGGTCCCTGGTCCGCCAGGACGGCCGCCATGTGGAGTCGCTCAACTACTCGCCGCTGACCTGCGACATCCGGGCAGCCGCGGAGCTGCTGGGCCGTCATGTCGAGGAGATATGCGCCCGCACCGGCCGGCGGCGCGTCGACGTCGTCGGCCACAGCCTCGGCGGACTGATCGCGCGGTACTACGTCCAGCGGCTCGGCGGTGACCGGCGTGTGCGGACGCTGGTCACGCTCGGCACACCCCACACGGGCACCAGCGTCGCCCCGCTCGCCAGCGCGCACCCCATCGTGCGCCAGATGCGCCCGGGGTCCGCCGTGATCGAAGAGCTGGCACTGCCCGCCCCGGGCTGCCGCACCAGGTTCGTCAGCTTCTGGAGCGATCTGGACCAGATCATGGTGCCCCTGGAGACCGCCCGGCTGGCGCATCCCGATCTGACGGTGCGGAACGTCCGCGTGAGCGGGATCGGGCATCTGGCGCTCCCGGTCCACCCGGCGGTCGCGGCGGGCATCCGCGAGGCTCTCGACATCTCCGGCGCGGAGATCCCGCCGGCCGGTGCCGTTCCGGCGGCATGAAGTCGAACAACAGTCGAACGTAAGGCCAAAGCTCGGCCTACAGTCCGCCGAAACACCGCCGAATGCCCGTTTCCCGCTCTCACAAAACCTGCCGAAGATTGTCGGCGTCGCAAACCGCCGGGTACAGTCGCGCCACTGCGTTGCCTCGGGCGAACCCGCGCAGGGTGACCCCGGATCTGGTCCTGCTGTCGAGGCGAGAGAGAAGTTGGTGAACGACCAGCACCCCCACGCCGGGTACGACGCGTACGCCACCGGCGGCTTCGGCACCGACCCTCTCTTCGGCGCCCTGCCCGGCGGTCCCGAGGACGCTCACCTCGCCCACGGCGGGCTGTACGGCACGGAGCAGTGGCCGGCCGGCCCCCCGACGGGCTACGACGACTACGGCAACCCCCAGCATGCGTACGGGCAGCAGTACGACGCAACGCATTTCGGCACCGCGCAGTACGACGCCTCCGGCCACTACGACGCAGCCGGCCACCACGAGGCCAACGGCCAGTACGACGCGACCGGCCAGTGGGACGCCAACGCCTGGAACGAGGCGGGGCAGTTCACGGCCGAGCAGTTCGAGTTGCAGCCGCAGTCGCAGCCTTACGACACGGGCGGCCACTGGACGGCGACCGGCCACGCCGCGGCGACGTCGTACGAGACCGGTGCCTACGACGCCACCGCGTGGAACTCCGCGGGAGCCGACACCACCGCCGTCCACCCCCCGTACGGCGACCACGCCGGGCAGACGCCGGAACCCGAGCACTCCGGGTACGCGGTGCACGGGGATCCGCACGATCAAGCCTCGGCGTTCATCCCCGAACAGTTCTCTCCCGCCACCGAGTTCGGCGCACCGCAGGCGACGCGGCCCGGCACCGGGAACGGCACCGGGAACGGCTGGGAGACCGAAGCCGGCCTCGGCGGCGAGACCGCGACCTGGACCGAGACCGGGGCCGTCGCGGAGACCACGACCTGGACCGAGACCGAGACAGCGACCTGGACCGAGACCGGAGCCGTCGGCGGGACCGGGACCACCGAAGAGCACGCGGAGTACGCCGAGTACGAGCCGCAGCGGTCGGCGGCGGACGCGTACGGCGAGGACGTGCCCTCCGGTCATGACCACGAGGCCGAGCTGATCGCCGCCGCCGCCACCGTCACGGCACCGGCCGTCACCCTCGCCTCCGCCGACCCGGCCCGCCCCGTGCGCAGGGCGGGCGGCGCCCGCGGCCGCCGCCGCACCCCCGCCAAGCGTTCGGCACTGCTCACCGTCGCCGTACCGTCCGTCTGCGTGATGGGGGTCGCCGGTGTGGCGGCCGCCTCGGTCGGCGGGCTCACCGACGGCGACCAGCCGCAGGACGGCAAGTCCGCGGTCACGGCCGCCGACAAGCCGGCCGTGAAGCCCGTCGTCGCCAACAACGCGCTCGACACCCAGCTCGCCGCGCTCAGCGCCGACGCCCGCGACTTCGGTGACCGCGCGAGCCGGACCCAGGAGCGCATCGACCTCAAGGCGCGTCAGGAGGCGGAGCGCAAGAAGCGCGAGGAGGAGGCCGTCCTCCGCGAGAAACTGCGGCCGAAGTTCGCCCTCCCCGTCGCCCAGCGCGGCCTCAGCGCCTACTACGGTCAGGCCGGGGTCAACTGGATGTCCATGCACACCGGGATCGACTTCCCGGTCTCGTACGGTACGCCGGTGATGGCCGCGACCGACGGCACCGTGCGGACGCAGTGGAACAGCGCCTACGGCAACATGGCCATCGTCACCGCCGCCGACGGCACGGAGACCTGGTACTGCCATCTGAGCAGCACCAAGATCCGCTCCGGCCAGGTCAAGGCCGGTGACGTGATCGCGTACTCCGGCAACTCGGGCAACTCCACCGGCCCGCATCTCCACTTCGAGGTGCGGCCCGGCGGCGGGTCGGCGATCGACCCGCTCGCGTGGCTGCGCAGCCACGGCCTGAGCCCCGCCTGATCCCCCCGGCAGCGGCGCGGTCCGGCTCCCAGCCGGCCCGCCCCGGCCCGTCCATGCCCGACGCGCGTCCGCCCATGCCCGACGCACGCCCGCCCTACTCGCGCCGGCACGCCCGACGCACGCGTCCCACTCGCGCCGGCCCGCCCTACTCGTGCCCGCTCACCCGGAGGGCGTACCGGCACCGGCCCGGGCCCCGCGGAAGTTCCCCGCGGAACGGCCCCGGGCGCGCGGCCTCCCGGCTCGTCAGAGCTTCTCCACCGGCGCGTACCGCAGCAGCAGCCGCTTCGGCTTGGCGTCGCCGAAGTCGATCGTCGCCTGGGCGTCGCCACCCGAACCCGTCACCGCCATCACGGTGCCCAGCCCGAACTGGTCGTGGGTGACCCGGTCCCCGACGGCCAGGGCGATCACCGGCTTGTCCGTCGTCCGCCGGGTCGCGAAGCCGGACGGGCCGGAGCGGGACCGGGACGACGACAGTGCCGAGACGACGCCGGGCGCCGGCCCGGCGGGCGCCGCCGTCCGGCCCGTCCGCTTCCACTCCAGGTGGGCGTCGGGGATCTCCTCCAGGAAGCGCGAGGGCGGGTTGTAGGCGGGCTGGCCCCAGGCGCTGCGCATCGAGGAACGCGTCAGATAGAGGCGCTCCCGGGCACGGGTGATCCCCACGTACGCCAGCCGGCGCTCCTCCTCCAGTTCCTTGGTCTGGCCGAGCGCCCGCATGTGCGGGAAGACGCCGTCCTCCATGCCGGTGAGGAACACGACGGGGAACTCCAGGCCCTTCGCGGTGTGCAGCGTCATCAGCGTGATGACGCCGCCGCCCTCCTCGTCGTCGGGGATCTGGTCGGAGTCGGCGACGAGCGCGACCTGCTCCAGGAACTCCGCGAGGGTGCCCGACCCCTCCTCGGCGCCGCGCTCCTGCTCGAACTCCAGGGCCACCGCCGCGAGTTCCTGGAGGTTCTCGATACGGGTCTCGTCCTGGGGGTCGGTGGACGCCTGGAGTTCGGCGAGATAGCCGGTCCGCTCCAGCACGGCTTCCAGCACCACCGCGGGACCGGCGCCCGAGTCGACGACGGTGCGCAGCTCCTCCATGAGCGTGTTGAAGCGCTTCACGGCGTTGGCGGAGCGGGCGGCCATGCCGTACGCCTCGTCGACTCGGCGCAGCGCCTGCGGGAAGGTGATCCGCTCCCGCAGCGCGAGGGCGTCGATCATCGCCTCGGCGCGCTCGCCGATGCCGCGCTTCGGTACGTTCAGGATGCGCCGCAGCGGCACGTTGTCCTCGGGGTTGGCGAGGACCCTCAGGTACGCCAGGACGTCCCGGACCTCCTTGCGCTCGTAGAAGCGCACACCGCCGACGACCTTGTAGGGCAGGCCGACGCGGATGAAGATCTCCTCGAAGACACGGGACTGCGCGTTGGTCCGGTAGAAGACCGCCACTTCGCCGGCCCTGGCCTCGCCGGCGTCCGCCAGCCGGTCGATCTCGTCGGCGACGAACTGGGCCTCGTCGTGCTCGGTGTCCGCGACGTAGCCGGTGATCCGCGCGCCCGCGCCCGCGTTCGTCCACAGGTTCTTGGGACGGCGGCTCTCGTTGCGCTCGATCACCGCGTTGGCCGCGGAGAGGATCGTCTGGGACGAGCGGTAGTTCTGCTCGAGCAGGATCGTGGTCGCGTCCGGGTAGTCCTCCTCGAACTGGAGGATGTTGCGGATGGTGGCACCGCGGAAGGCGTAGATCGACTGGTCGGCGTCGCCCACCACGCACAGCTCGGCGGGGCCGAGGTCGTCGTACCCCGTGCCGACCAGCTCGCGCACGAGGGTGTACTGGGCGTGGTTGGTGTCCTGGTACTCGTCGACCAGGACGTGGCGGAACCGGCGCCGGTAGTGCTCGGCGACCTCCGGGAACGCCTGCAGCAGATGGACCGTGGTCATGATGATGTCGTCGAAGTCCAGCGCGTTGGCCTCGCGCAGCCGGGCCTGGTACATCCGGTACGCCTCGGCCAGCGTCTGCTCGAAGCCTCCCCCGGAGCCGTCGGACCGGCCGGCACCCCCGGCCTCGGCGGCGAAGGCCTCCTCGTCGACCAGCTCGTTCTTCAGGTTCGAGATCTTGGCGCTGAACGCCTTCGGCGGGTAGCGCTTCGGATCGAGGTCCAGATCGCGGCAGACCAGTGCCATCAACCGCTTGGAGTCGGCGGCGTCGTAGATCGAGAAGGACGAGGTGAAGCCGAGCTTCTTGCTCTCCCTGCGCAGTATGCGGACGCAGGCGCTGTGGAAGGTGGAGACCCACATGGCGCGGGCGCGCGGGCCGACGAGCTGCTCGACGCGCTCCTTCATCTCGCCCGCGGCCTTGTTGGTGAAGGTGATCGCCAGTATCTGGCCGGGGTGCACCTCGCGGGTCGCCAGCAGATGGGCGATCCGGTGGGTCAGCACCCGGGTCTTGCCGGAGCCGGCACCGGCGACGATGAGCAGCGGGGAGCCGGTGTGGACGACGGCGGCACGCTGCTGCTCGTTCAGCCCGCTCAGCAGGGCGGCCGGGTCGATGACCGGGCGCGGGGCGCCGTCCCGGTAGAAGGCGTCACCGGGTCCGGGCTCGTCGAACCCGCCCTCGAAGAGGTCGTGCGGGACCTCCTCCGCCGGAAGGTGCTCGTGGTCCTCCGGCGGCGGGGGCTCCTCCGGGACCGGGGTCCGCCGGAGGTCCGCCAGGAAACTGTCGTCAAAGAGGCTGCTCATCGCTCTCCGAGTCTAGGCGGCCCCACTGACGGTCCGCCGCCGCCTTCCGGGGAATCAGTACCGGACACCTCTGGTCATGACACGGACACGCAGCGCCAAGGTAACGGAAATGTATCGGGCATATCGAACACCCTCCTTCACAGCAGCACCACACTTTGGCTAGCGTGCTCGCCCAGGCGGCCCGTACCCCCTTCGGCGAACCACGCCAGCCGGGCAGCCGCGCCGAATCCGTTGCTCTTGCAAAGGAGTTCGGAACCGGGGACCCACTCATCAAGCACAACCGGGGTGAATCGGGCCGGCCTTCACCCGGCCCGTAGGGCAGCCTTCCGTTCCGTCCGAACCCGACAGCTAACCCGGTAGGCGTTCCACGGAAGGAGATGCCGGCCTTGGCGTCGCACCGCAAGCCGCGCAGCCGCACACGTACCAGCACACCCGCCGTCGGGTTCACGACGGCCGCCATAGCGGGAGTCTCGCTCCTCTCGGCCCAGAACGCGACAGCCGGCACGAAGCCCACCGTCGAGGAGGTCCAGAAGAAGGTCGACGACCTCTACCGGCAGGCGGGTTCGCCGAACCAGGAGTTCGGCAGGGCGAAGGAGCACGGCAGGGCGAAGGAGGCCACCGGGCAGCAGCGCCGCACGGTGGACCGTTCCCTCGACGAAACCGCCGCGCGCACGGAGGCGTTCGGCGAGTCCCGGCGCGCCCTGGGCGTCCAGGCCGCGACCCCGGACCGCACGGGCGCCGTCGCCCCGGCCACCGCGCTGCTGCTCGCCGAAGACCCGCGGGTCCACACCGACCAGGCGCAGCCGGTGGACCTGCCGGCCGGGCAGCAGCACGGCGCCGTCACCGAGCACCGGACCCGGTCGGCCGAGGCCGCCGAACAGGCCGAGCGACCCGGGCAGGCCGAGCAGGCCGAGCGACCCGGGCAGGCCCGGCAGGCCGCCGGGAACCTGGAGCCGCTCACGGACTCGCAGGAGCCGCTGCGCGCCAGGAAGCAGGCCGCCCAGCAGAAGCTCGCGGGGGCGAGGGAGCTGCTGTCGCGGCTGACCGCCGATGACCGGACGCGGCTCGCCGAAGTCGAGCGCGCGAAGGAGCAGCAGGCCCGCCGGAAGGCGGAGGCCAGGGCGGAGGCCGAAGCCTCGGCCGGCACGGTGGCCGAGGTCGAGTGGCGGTTCCAGGAGCGCGAGCGGCAGGCATGGGAAGGGACGGACGGCGGCACGGGCACGGGCACCGCGACGGGCACGGGCACTGCGACGGGCAGGGAGGGCGGTTCCGCGACGGCCGGCGGCACATACGCGGCCAAGGCCGAGAAGGTGCTGTCCTTCGCGCACGCCCAGATAGGCAAGCCGTACGTCCGGGGCGCGACCGGCCCGAGTTCGTACGACTCCTCGGGGCTCACCCAGGCGGCCTGGCGCGCGGCGGGCGTCGATCTGCCCCGCACCACCTGGGACCAGATGGGGGCCGGGCAGCGAGTGGCCACGGCCGATCTGCTCCCCGGTGACCTGGTCTTCTTCTACGACGACATCAGCCATGTCGGGATCTACGCGGGCGACGGCATGATGATCCACGCCCCCGAGCCGGGCGCGAACGTCCGCGCGGAGTCGATCTACTACATGCCGGTCCACGGCAGCGTCCGCCCCGCGTAGCGCCGCCGCGTCCGGCCGCAGGACCGGTACGTGCGGGGGCGGCGGTCCTGCGGTGCAGCCGGGGAAGGGCCCGGGTCCCTCTCCGGAACGAGGCTCCGGGGCCGCTCGGGTCCGTGCGCTCCGGCGAATCCCGGACCCGTGGGGGAGCGGCACGCGGGCCCGGGGTGCGCCGTGCTCGGCGGGCCCGGGGTGCGCCGTGCTCGGCGGGTGCGGGGTGCGCCGTGCTCGGCGAGTGCGGCCATGCCCAGGGCATCCCCGCACCGCCGTGACTGAGCACACCCCGGGATCCCCGCGCCCCGGGATCCCGCGCGTACGCGGGAGCCCCGAGTGCCGGTTGCGCCCCAACTCGGGCTATGTGGGGATCCCCGCGCGTACGCGGGAGCCCCGATCGACGAGGACCCGGAGCAGGCGTACGGGTAGGGATCCCCGCGCGTACGCGGGAGCCCCTCACGCGGTCACGTACACCGGGCTCCCGCACCCGGTGCGGGGGTCAATCATGTCCAGAGCGTCGCGATCAGGATGTTCACCAAGGTCAGAGTGCCGACCGCCCCGAACGCCCGCTTGTCCACGGCTTCCTCGTCCCGCTTGACGTAGACCAGTGCCAGGACCACCACGAGCACGGCCAGCTTGACACCGACCTTGAGGTTGTTCACGGGCTGGCCGTCCGCCTGGTTCAGTCCCACCAGTGCCACGCCCGTCACCAGCATGGTGAGCGCGCCGTGCAGCATCCCCGGGGTGAAGCGCGCCGTGCCCTCCCCCATCGCCTTCATCTGCGTGAGGAAGCCGCCGAGCAGCGCGGCGATTCCGATGATGTGAAGGGCGACAAAGACATTGATGAGTACGTCCATGGCACCGGAGCCTAGCCGTACGGTCCCAGGCGATCCGCGGCGGTCCTTCTACGGCCAATTCCGGTCATAACACCCCTTTGTCGCAACCCGAAGGCTTAGCGTCCTCCCCCAGGTGGCCGGTTCCACCGCCGTCCGTGTCCGGGCGGCTGCTCCCGGCCGCCCCCGCCGGAAGAGCCGGTGGTGGACCGCTCCCCCTGCACGGTCCGCCACCGGTGGCCGCACCGGCGGGCCCCGACGGAAGGACTGGCCCTCGTGGCAGCGCACCGCAAGCCCAGGCAGCGCACGCTTCCCGGCACCGCCGCACGCTTCTCCGCCACCCTCGCACTCGCCGGCGCGGCCACCGCCACCGCCTTCGAGGGCCCCGGGCACGCCGCCCCCGCACCCGCACCCGCACCCGCACCGGACGACGTACGGGCCGGGGCCGACCGCCTCCACCGGGAGGCGGAGGCGGCGACGGAGAAGTACAACGGGGCGAGGGAGAGGGCCGAGAGGGCGCGCAGGGAGGCCGGGGAACTCCGCGACGAGGCCGCCCGGCGCACCGAGCGCCTGAACACCTCCCGCAACGCGCTGGGTTCCTTCGCGACCGCGCAGTACCGGGCGGGCGGCCTCGACCCCGCCCTCCGGCTCGTACTCGACTCCGACCCCTCCCGCTACCTCGCCGGCGCCGAACTGACCGAGTGGGTCGGGGACCGCCAGGCCTCGGCCGTGGCGGCGGTGCGCCGGCAGATGAGGGAACTCGAGCAGGTGCGGGCCGAAGCCGGCCGACGGCTGGCCGAGTTGGAGAGGCAGCGGGCACGAGCGGAAAGGCACCGCGCGGCGGTACGGGAGAAGCTCGCCGCCGCCGAGGCCATGCTGACACGGCTGAGCGCCGAGGAGCGCGCCGCCTATTCCGGCCGGGACGACGCCCCCGCGGACCGCGCGCACCGCGACGCCGTCCGCCGCGCGCCCGCCGCCCCCGCGCCCAACCCCCGGGCCGCGCAGGCGGTCGCCTACGCCTACGGAGCGCTCGGCAAACCCTACGTCTGGGGCGCCACCGGGCCGGCCGCCTTCGACTGCTCGGGGCTGACCCAGGCCGCCTGGCGCTCCGCCGGGGTCACGCTGCCCCGCACCACGTACACCCAGATCAACGCGGGACAGCGGGTGCCCAGGTCACGGCTCGCGCCGGGAGACCTGGTCTTCTTCTACTCCGGGGTCTCGCACGTCGGGCTCTACATCGGCGGGGGCCGGATGATCCACGCACCTCGCCCGGGAGCGCCCGTGCGGATCGCGCCCATCGACCAGATGCCGTTCGCGGGGGCGGCCCGGGTCGCCTAGGGTCCGGCCGTCACGACCCGGGTCGCCCAGTCCGGCCGTCACGACCCGGGCAAGCGGGACCCTGGTGCACCCGCTGAGTTCGCCGGCCACGGTCCGGATGCCGTTCGCGGGGGCGACCCGGGTCGCCCAGGGTCCGGCCGTCACGACCCGGGTCGCCCAGTCCGGCCGTCACGACCCGGGCAAGCGGAACCCTGGTGCACCCGCTGAGTTCGCCGGCCACGGTCCGGATGCCGTTCGCGGGGGCGACCCGGGGCGCCACAGGTCCGGCCGTCACGACCCTGGTCGCCAAGGGTCCGGCCGTCACGGCCGGGCAAGCGGACCGAGAGGCCGGCCGCCGGGCCGCCCGGCAGCCGGGCTCAGACCAGCCGGCGTGCCGTCGCCCAGCGCGTCAGCTCGTGACGGTTCGACAGCTGAAGCTTCCTCAGCACCGCCGACACATGCGACTCCACCGTCTTCACCGAGATGAAGAGCTGCTTGGCGATCTCCTTGTACGCGTATCCGCGGGCGATCAGCCGCAACACCTCGCGCTCCCGCTGGGTGAGCCGGTCGAGGTCCTCGTCCACGGGGGGAGCGTCCGTGGAGGCGAAGGCGTCCAGGACGAACCCCGCCAGCCGCGGCGAGAACACCGCGTCCCCCTCCTGGACCCGGAAGACCGAGTCGACCAGATCGGCACCGGTGATCGTCTTCGTCACATAGCCGCGGGCTCCGCCGCGGATCACCCCGATGACGTCCTCGGCGGCGTCCGACACGGACAGCGCCAGGAAGCGGACCGGGTGCTCGGGGGCCACCACCAGCCCGGCGCACCGGCGCAGCACCTCCACTCCCCCGCCACCGGGCAGATGCACGTCGAGGAGCACCACCTCGGGCCGGGTCGCCGTGATCACGGCGACGGCCTGGTCGACGTCGGCGGCCTCGCCGACGACCTCCACGCCCGTCTCCTCGGTCCTCCCGATCTCGGCCTGCACCCCCGCACGGAACATCCGGTGGTCGTCGACGAGGACGACCCTCACCCGGCGCTCCGTGCCGCCGGTTGCGTCGGTCTGCTCGGTCATCCGTCCGCCCTCTCCATCTCCAGCTCCACTTCGGTGCCCCCGCCGGGCACGGACCGCAGCCGCGCCGTCCCCCCGTTGCGCTGCATACGGCCGACGATCGATTCTCGTACGCCCATGCGGTCCTCCGGTACCGCGCCGGGGTCGAACCCCGGACCCCGGTCGCGCACCGAGACGAACACCGTACGGACCTCGACCTCCGCGTAGACCTGCACGGCGCCTCCCCGGCCACCGTACTTCGCGGCGTTGACCATCGCTTCGCGCGCGGCCTGCAACTGGGCCGTGAGCCGCTCGTCGAGCGGGCAGTCCCCCACGACCACCACCTCCAGCGGGACACCGTGCTTGTCCTCGACCTCCGCGGCGGCCCGCTTCACCGCGTCCGCAAACGTGGCGGGCTCCTCCGCCTCGTCCTTGCCGGTGCCCTCCGGCCGGTACAGCCAGTTGCGCAGCTCGCGCTCCTGGGCACGGGCGAGCCGGCGCACCTCGCCCGCGTCGTCCGCGTTCCGCTGGATCAGGGTGAGGGTGTGCAGTACGGAGTCGTGGACATGGGCGGCGACCTCGGCGCGCTCCTGGGCACGAATCCGCATCAGGCGCTCCTCGGAGAGGTCCTGGGTCATCCGCACCAGCCACGGGCCGGCCAGCAGGGCGACGCCGACGATAACGGCCAGGGCGGCGGTAAGGACATTGCCGAGCTGCGCCGCGGAGCCCCGGACCACCACGAAGACCGTGAGTCCCGTGCCGACGAGCGCGACCCCCGCCAGTCCGCGCGCGAGCGGCAGCAGCCTGCGGCGCCTGCCGTCGCCGGTCCACCGCGCCCGACGGGCGTTGTCCGCCTGCCGCCACACCAGCACGACACCGGCGCCGGTCAGCAGCACCGGCCAGACATAGCGGTTCGCGGGGCCGCCGAGGTCGGTGTTGGCGACGAACACGACGGCGCCGACCAGCAGGGCGACGAGCGCGAAGAGCTGCCCCCTGTCGGGTTTGCGCAGCCGCCGTCTGCCGTCCGGGGCGGTCTCGAAGACCGGTCTGGGCTCGGCCGACCTGCCCCCGACACCGAGCGGCACGGCGATCCAGAACACCGCGTAAAGCAGCGTGCCGAGGCCGTCCGCCATGAAGAGCCCGAGGAAGACGAGCCGGACCCAGGTCACCGGCAGGCCCAGATGCCCCGCGAGGCCGCGCGCCACACCGCCCAGCCACCGGCCCTCCGCGCTGCGGTACAGCCTGCGGACGGGGGGCTCTTCGGCCTCGGGCGGGCGGGCGGCGGCGACGGGCATGCCCCCGATGGTCACACGGGCCCGTCCGCGGGGTCATCAGGGCCGTCCCTGAGAGAGACCCTGACTCCCAGGTGCCGTAGGACTCCGCAGCCCCCTCCACGGCCACCGCCACCGGCCTCGCGCGCACGCCACCGCCACCGGCCTCGGCCACCGCCACCACCACCGCCACCGGTCTCGGGCGCACGCCACCGCCACCGGCCTCGGCCACCGCCACCACCACCGCCACCGGCCTCGGGCGCACGGCGCCGCGTCGCGGTGGGACGGGCCCCACCGGCGGGCCCCACCGGTGGGCAGTACCGGTGGGCGATACCGGGGTGCGATATCAGGGACGGGCCAGGGTCGGGACCGCTGCCGCACGCGGCGGCGGCCCGTCACCATGGAGGCATGACTCAGCCGACCGCCCCGCCGACCGCGCCGCCGCCGGAGCACCGGCCGCCGCCCGCGCTGCTGCGCCGGACCGCGCGGCACAAGGTCGCCGGCGGCGTCTGCGGCGGGCTCGGCCGGTACTGCGAAGTGGACCCGGTGATCTTCCGTATCGCCGTGGGAGTGCTGTCGGCGACCGGCGGCATCGGCCTGATCTTCTACGGCTTCGCCTGGCTGCTGATCCCGCTGGAGGGCGAGGAGGAGAACGAGGCACGGCGCGCCCTGTCCGGCCGGGTCGACGGGGCAGCCCTGGTGGCCGTGCTGCTGGCGCTGCTCGGCTGCGGGCTGTTCCTCTCGATGCTGGGCAACGACGGGACGCTGGCGTTCTCCGCGCTGCTGTCGCTCGCCGTCGCGGGCGCCGCCGTGTGGTCGCGGCGGCGTACCGCGGCCGCCCCGGAGGGCGGGACGCCGGACGGGGCGAGCGCGCACACCGTGGCGGAGGCCCCGCCGGAAGCCAAGGCGCCCCCCACTCCCGACAGCCCCTCCTGGTGGCGCGATCCCATCGTCAAGGACGGCACCACCGGGCCGGTGGCGACCGGCTATCTGTGGGGCCCGCCGGACGCGTCAGCGGGCGCCGCGCCGCTCCCCCGCGACCGGCGGGCCGCAACCGCGGCGCCCCGGGCCCACGGCCCCCACGGCCCCCACGGCGTCACCGGGATCGCCGGGATCGCCGGGATCGTCTTCCTGCTGGCTCTGCTCGCGGGCGGACTCGGCACCGGGCTGTCCTGGGAGTCGCAGCCGCTCGGCACCAGCCTGCAGATCGGGCTGGCCTGCGCGCTGGCCGTGTTCGGGCTCGGCCTGGCGACGGGCAGTCTCCTCGGCCGGATCGGCTTCGGCACGATCCTGCTGTCCCTGGTCACGGCCGGGCTGCTGGTGGGCGCCTCGCTGCTGCCCGAGGAGATCGACACGCGGTGGGTACGGGCGGAGTGGCGGCCCGCGACGGCCGCCGCCGTCGCCCCGCGGTACGAGCTGGGCTCGGGCATGGCCACGCTCGACCTGAGCCGGGTGGCCGTGCCGCCGCAACGCACGGTGAGCACCGCGGCGGAGGTCGGGGCGGGCCGGCTGCGGGTGGTGCTGCCCGGTGACGCCGTGGTGCGGATCCGGGCGCACGCGGGGATCGGTGACGTCCGGCTGCCGGGGGATCCGGTGGACGAGGTGGACGTCGCCCCGGACGGCAGCCGCACACGTACGCTCGCTCCGCCACCCGGCGCGGGGCCCGCGGGTACGCTCGACCTCGATCTGGCGGTCGCGCTCGGAGAGGTGGAGGTCACCCGTGCTGCGCCATGAGTTCCGTCCCGGCAGGCTGATAGCGGGCGCCGCGGCCCTGGGGACCGCGGCCGCCTATCTGGGGGGCGCCGCCGGGGCCTGGCGGATTCCGTGGTTCACCGCCCTGCCGGTGATGTCCGGCGGTCTGGCCCTGGCCGCGGTCGCCACCGCCGTCCACTACCGGCTGCGTCGGCGCCGTTCCGCGACGGCCGCGTCCAGCGAGAACACGGAGGCCCCGGCGAGCACCAGCGGCAGCCAGGCGATCAGGTAGGCCAGGTCGTTTCCGTAGTAGTACGGCTCGGTCTGCCAGCTGACGGTCAGCCACAGGCTCAGCGAGATCAGCGCGCCGCCGAGGGCGGCCGGCCGGGCGAGCAGGCCCAGCAGGGTACCCAGGCCGACGGCCAGTTCGCCGAAGGCCATCGCATAGCCGAAGCCCTCGGGGCTCTTCAGGGCCATGTCCACGAGTGCGGGGACGGCGGAGGTGTTCCGCACACTACTCATCAGCTCGCCGATCGAGCCGGTCCCGGTCGCCGAGAGGAACGCGCTGTCGAAGAGCTTGTCCAGCCCCGCGTAGACGAAGGTCACTCCGAGGAACAGCCGCAGCGGCAGAAGCGCGTACTGCGCCGTGCGCTCCCTCCGGTCGGTGCTCACGTCGTCGGACGCGTAGGTCGCCGTCGTCCGGTCCACATGCGTCATCGTCGCCTCCGTGTCTCACCCGGCTGGGACGATTGTCCCCACGTCCCGTCTCCGCGAATACGGGGGCGACGGCCGTACGGCTCAGCCCGGTCTGCCGTACGGCCGAGCGCTGTCAGTCGACGACGTCGACGGCCACCCGGTTCGACTCGGCGCCCGCCGCCGTCACGACCTGCACCTCGACCCGGCCGGGCTCGACCTCGGCCGGCACCGGGACGGTGATGCTCGTATCACTGGGGCTGGTGAATCCGCCGGGGACCGGGACCAGCGGCACATGGACGTGCACGGCACCGATCCGGACGGTCATCAGAGCCAGCCGGTCGGGGCTCCCGGCACCGGGTGGCACGAACCCGGCGCCCCGGATCTCGATGTCGTCCCCGATGCGCACGGGGCCGTCGAGACCGCCGGGCTCCCGGGCCCGCACGACGGACAGGACGACCGGGCGGCCGCCCTCCGCGTACTTCCCGGCGAGGTAGACCGCCGCGGAGACCAGGACCAGCGCGGTCAGGCCCCACGGCAGCTCCGGCAGCCGGTCCGGCCGGCGGGCGAGCAGCACCGCCGCGCACACCAGGGCGACGGCGCCGACGAGCACGTACTGCGCGTCCGGGAAGCTGCCGCGACCGGCGTCATCGCAGACCAGGTCCGCGGGGCGGGGCCGGTCCGCCCCCACCTTCTGCAGCCGCTGGGTGATGATGCGCACGGCGACCACACGGCGCACCACGACCGCGATCAGGCAGACGACGGCCACGACGGTGAGCAGTCCGGCCCCCTGGGCGAGGCCGAGCCCGGCGGGCGCGGAAGCGGCGAGCCGGAAGGCCAGGAACAGCACGGCGTAGGCGGCGAACAGCACCCACACGGCGGCCACGGCCCGGGAGGTCGACAGCCGGTTGTCCTCGCCGACGAGCGGTGCGAGCAGCCCGCCGTGCGCCCGGTGGAGCCGGGCGGCGGCCGTCAGCAGCCCGGCGAGGCAGGCCGCGGCGGCGAGTCCCGCGGTGCGCGCCACGGACCAGCCGGAGTCGATCGCGGTCACGGTCTGCGCCAGGAGCAGCAGCACGACCCCGCCCCACAGCACCAGCAGGGTGCGCCGCCAGACCCGGGCGAGCCATGACTCGCCCGCGGCCCGGCTGCGCTCGGCGACGACCCGGGCCGACTCGGTCAGCTCGTCGGAGATCCACTGGCGGGTCCCTCCCGCGGAGGAGGCGACCTGGGCGGGCAGCCCCCGCCCCCCGGCGAGTTCGTCCCGCCTGGCCAGGAACCGGGCGACGGCCCTCCGGTGTCCCTCACGTCGGCCGTGCGGGCAGTCGCCGCAGGTGCAGCCGCCTCCGTGCACGCTCTGTCCCGCATCCTGCACCGCCACGGCGACGCACCCTTCCCCGGTAGGCGGCTTCGGCAACCACCTTGCAATTCAAAGGAATTGTGCCGTACCGGCGGTGCCGCGCACGCACCGGTGACCCGATGGGAGGGTGATTTACGCACGATCGAATTGACGTACGACGATATGGGTCAGGAACGGCTGCGGCGGTCCCGCCACACGGGCGCCGGTCCCAACAACACCTCGGGATGCGCCGACCGGCCGCCCGCGGCGCACACCCGGCACATCACCGGGGAGAATGCGCCCATCACTTGGTGACGCGGTGAAGGCTGTCGGAGGTGGACGCCGGTCCGCCCTGGCGGCGAACCGGCTTTCCCCGCCCTGCTCCGCAGCAGCTTCGTTCCCCTCCCCCGGCTGAAGCCGAGGGTGTCCACGAAGGAGAACCCGATGACGCACCCCATCACGCACCCGACCTCCCCGCTCGTCGAACTACTCGGCCTGGAACCGCACATCGAGGGCGGATGGTTCCGCGAGACATGGCGTACGGAGGGCTCGACCGCCCCGCCCGGCTATCCCGGCGAGCGCGCCTACGCCACCGGGATCTACTTCCTGCTCCACCCGGGCGAACGTTCCCGCCCGCACCGGGTCCGCTCCGACGAGGTGTGGCTCTGGCACCGCGGCGGACCGCTCCGGCTGTCCCTGGCCGGCACCGGCGAGGGGCCCGACCGCTCCACCACGCCCCTGGTCCTGGGCCCCGGCGTCGAATCCGGTGAACGGCCCCAACTGCTGGTCCCGGCGGGCACCTGGCAGTCGGCCGAACCGGCGGGCGACGAACCGGTCCTGGTGAGCTGCGTGGTATCGCCGGGCTTCCACTTCGAGGACTTCACGCTGGAGGAGGGGTGAGCGGCGGGCGCGTGGCTCCGCCGTGACGGCCGGGCTCAGAGGCGGTCGATTTCCGCGAGGTCGATGTCGATGCCGAAGGGGACGGAGACCTTGAGCCGGTCGCGGAACGTGCCGCCCGGCACATATACGCGCCTCTCCTCGTCGAGTTCGAAGACATGGACCACCGGCCGTTCGTCGGCGGCCATCTCGACGCGCCAGAAGTAGGGGATGCCCGCGCCCGCATACTTGTGCGGCTTGGTGTCGGTGTCACGCGCCTCGGAGTCCGGCGAGACCACCTCGACCGCCAGCAGCACGTCCCTGACCTGGAAGTAGGTCTGCTCCCGGCTCCGCGCGGCGGCGGCCCGGACCACCGAGACGTCGGGCTCGGGTCCGTTGCGCCCGTCGACCACGACGGTCATCTCCCGGACGACCCTCAGCTCGGGCGGCGCCGTGCTCCGCAGACCCTGCACCAGCAGGTCTATCGCGAGGCTGTGGAAACAGCACTGCGGACTCACGAAGACCAGGGTCCCGTCGATCAACTCGGTGTGCGGCGGGAGGTCGGGCAGGGTGAGCAGGTCCTCCACGGTGTAGCCCTCTCGCGGTGGCACCGGCCAGTGGTGCGAGATCTCCGCGCTCACGAGTGCTCCCATGGGCGTGAGTCTGGTACGTGCGATCAGACGACCCGGCGGAAACGCCGATGCCGCCGCTCAAACGAATGAGCGACGGCGTCGGGTTGACTCACAGAAGATCGACTCACGAAGGCCCGGTCCGCGAAGGCCCGGTCCGCGAAGGCCCGGCCCGCGGAGGGCGGTCAGGTCACTCCCACTCGATGGTGCCCGGCGGCTTCGACGTCACATCGAGGACGACGCGGTTGACGTCGGCGACCTCGTTGGTGATGCGGGTCGAGATCTTCGCCAGCACGTCGTAGGGCATGCGCGTCCAGTCCGCCGTCATCGCGTCCTCGGACGACACCGGGCGGAGCACGATCGGGTGGCCGTAGGTGCGGCCGTCGCCCTGCACCCCGACGGAGCGGACATCGGCGAGCAGCACCACCGGGCACTGCCAGATGTCGCGGTCGAGGCCGGCGGCGGTCAGCTCCTCGCGGGCGATGGCGTCGGCCTCGCGCAGCAGGTCCAGGCGCTCCCTGGTGACCTCGCCGACGATGCGGATGCCGAGTCCCGGGCCCGGGAAGGGCTGCCGCTGGACGATCTCCTCCGGCAGGCCCAGTTCCTGGCCGACCATCCGGACCTCGTCCTTGAACAGCTTCCGCAGCGGCTCGATCAGCTCGAACTCGAGGTCCTCGGGGAGGCCGCCGACGTTGTGGTGCGACTTGATGTTCGCGGTGCCCGTACCGCCGCCGGACTCCACCACGTCCGGGTAGAGGGTGCCCTGTACGAGGAACTGCACCGGCTGCCCGCCGTGTTCACCGGCCTCGGCGACGATCTCGGCCTGCGCCTGCTCGAAGACCCGGATGAACTCCCGGCCGATGATCTTCCGCTTCTCCTCGGGGTCGGAGACCCCGGCGAGCGCGTCGAGGAAGCGCTGCTCGGCGTCGACGACCTTCAGCGAGACGCCGGTCGCGGCGACGAAGTCCTTCTCGACCTGCTCGGTCTCGCCCTTGCGCATCAGGCCGTGGTCGACGTAGACGCAGGTCAGCTGGGAGCCGATGGCCTTCTGCACCAGCGCGGCCGCGACGGCGGAGTCGACGCCGCCGGACAGTCCGCAGATGGCGCGTTTGTCGCCGACCTGCTCGCGGATCGCGGCGACCTGCTCCTCGATCACATTGCCGGTCGTCCAGTTCGGCTCGATGCCGGCACCGCGGTAGAGGAAGTGCTCCAGCACCTGCTGGCCGTAGGTGGAGTGCATCACCTCGGGGTGGTGCTGGACGCCGTAGAGCTTCTTCTCGTCGTTCTCGAACGCGGCCACGGGCACGACGGCCGTGGACGCGGTGACGGTGAAGCCCTCGGGGGCGGCGGAGCAGGCGTCGCCGTGCGACATCCAGACCTGCTGCTCGGCCGGGGTGCCCTCGAAGAGCGTGGAGCCGGCCTTGCTGACGTGCAGGTCGGTGCGGCCGTACTCACGGGCGCCGGAGTTGTCGACGGTGCCGCCGAGCGCCTGCGCCATCAGCTGGAACCCGTAGCACATGCCGAACACGGGTACTCCCGCCTCGAACAGCGCGCGGTCCAGGCGCGGGGCGCCCTCCGCGTACACGGAGGACGGGCCGCCGGAGAGCACGATCGCCGCGGGCCTCCTGGCCAGCATCTCCTGCACCGGCATGGTGGACGGGACGATCTCGCTGTAGACCCGCGCCTCACGGACGCGGCGGGCGATGAGCTGGGCGTACTGTGCGCCGAAGTCGACAACGAGGACCACGTCCGGGGTCGTGTCCGGGTTGGTGACGTCGGGCGCGGCAGCGGGAGACGCTGATGACACTACGGCGGCCTTCCGGCGGTGGGAGGAGGGGGCTCTGTCCGTCGATTCTACCGGCGCCGGGCGGCGCCCCCCGTCTCAGCATCCGAGCCCGCGTTGGCCCCGCCGGGGCAGCAGGGCCATACTTCCCCCATGCGCAAGCACACGACCTTCGTCTTTACCTATGGCAACCGGCCCGCCGGCTGCCGTGGTCGTGCCGCTTGAGCAACTGACAAGCGACTTCCCAGGCGCCCCGGGCCGGCAAGGCCCGGGGCGTCCTGTCGTTTCCGGGTCCGGCCGTTCCGGGGCACCCGCACCCCGAGGAGCCCCTGTGCCCGCCACCGACACCGCAGCCCGTCCGGACGCCGCCACTCGCCCGGACACCGCCACCCGCGCCGACGACGCCACCCGCCCCGACACCGGCGCCCGTCCCGACACCGGCGCCCGCACCGACGACGCCGCGGACCTGATCACCGGCGCCCGTGAGCGCATCGACGCCCTCGACGAACGGATCATCGGGCTGATCCGGGAACGGACGGCCGTCTCGGCCGCCATCCAGGAGGCCCGGATCACGTCCGGGGGCCGCCGGGTGAACCTCTCCCGCGAGATGGAGGTGCTCGGCCGCTACCGGGACGCACTCGGCAAGCCGGGGACCGCGCTGGCCATGACGCTGCTGGAGTTGTGCCGAGGCCGCGTCTGACCGGTGCGGGTCACCGCGCCCGCGCGGCGCGCGCGTCGCCGAGGCGCTGTTCTCGGTGCGGTTGTCCGACCGCGCCCGTGCCCGCGCGGCGCGCGCCTGGCCTCCGGGCCGTGCCGGTTCGAGTCCGGCTCCGCGCCCGCGCCCGCGCGGCGCGCGCGAACCGGAAGCGTGCAATCCGACGTGGCAGGCCCTACCTCACCGCGCCCGGGCAGCAGCGCCCCGCCGGCCCGCCCGAGTTCAGCCGGCCGGCGGCCCAGCCGCAGTACGGGTACCCGTCCGGCCCGCCGGCGCCTCCCGGCTTCCCGCAGGCCGTCCCGGCTCCTCCGCAGCAGCCGCTGAGCGCCGGTGACGACGACTGGATGCTCTCCCCGCCCCCGCCCCCGCAGCCGCACGCCCAGCAGCCGCATGCCCAGCAGCGGCCCGGGGGGCAGCAGCACCCGGCGCCCCCGCCGCAGCAGAGTCCCTACGAGCCCGCCGGCTTGTTTGGACTGCACGCAGCACTTGCTGTAGGCGCTCCCGAAGTCGGCGAGCGATTTTACATAAGATAAATCGTTGACCTGTCGAATGGCTCAACGGCGCGGCTTCGGCGGGAGAGGGCGCAACAAAATTTGTTGCGCTCGCGACCAGTACCAGGAGGAGGGCGGCTGTCGCGTTACTGGCTGCCATCCTCGTCGAAAAAACTTCCCAGAGAGAGTGCTGGCCAGCACGTTCGGCGCGGTCCATGTCGGCGGCCATGATGATCGGCAGCGGGTTCTCCATGTCGAGCAGTTGTGCCAGGCGCAGACACATTTCGTTGTCCATTGTTCGCGCGCCGCTGCGGTATTGGCTGACGGCGTTTTGCTTTACACCCAGCAGCTTGGCGAGTGCCGTGTCGTTCTTCAGGCCGTGCCGCGCGATCGCGTCATCTAAGTATTTTTCAACTCTCATTTAAGCGCCTCCCGCTTGACTTATTACGATGCGTGATGATAATCATGCCATGTGATGAATCACGTAATGTGATTACGCCGAAATATACCCGGTTAACCCGGGTGGGGGGGTAAACGATGCAGCAGAGGGATCACCGGCAGCTGGACCTGATTGGCGACGTGCTCCACCCGCACGGTGCGCAGCTGGCCATCGTGATGGCTGCCGTTCTGCGCGGCGCCTGCTGCCTGCAATCGCGTCCTGCGATGCATCGCATTGATGACCTTCTCAAGAACTCGCGCCAGGCCGAGCTGGCGAACTGGTATCGCCGCGAGGGCGCACGCTGATGCGCGTCCGTCCTACCCCGTCTCGTCATCTTGATCGCACTGGCATTGCGTATGGAGTTCATGGGCCGGCGCTCGCACGCGAGAACGGCATGGCGGCCGACCGGGCCGAGCGGAGCGAGGCTGGGCGGCCGACAGGCCGTTCCCCGGGTCCGGTAAAACCCGGGGAAAGTCCCGAACGCAAGGCAGGTGCGATCGTGGACTGGTTCAAGTTCACGTTCCTGCCCGACGGCAGCATCAGCGACGCCCTGGAGCAGCTGCGCAGGTACTTCCAGCTGGTGTTCTCGGTGCCGGTGACGATGAAGCCTGCGGGCAAAGGGTTCCGCCGGTATGAGTTCAGCTACGACCTGCTGGCGTTCATCAACGGCGAGACGATGAAGCTCGGGATCGTTGCCTGTGGCGGCGAGCACGTTGGCGGCACGATCCTGGTGGACTGGCCGGGGCAGGGCTGCACCGCGATTGGCGACTGGCAAGCCGTCTACGCGATGGTGCAGGACCTCGACGCGCGGATCACGCGTTGCGACCTTGCGATGGACTTCTGCCAGGGCGAGGTGAGCATCGCGCAGATGGAAGAGCTGTACTACGCCGGCGACTTCAACGCGGGCGGGCGTATTCCGACGTATCGCAAGATCGAGAGCGGCGTAGCGGGCAGCAAGGGCTGTCGCGGTACGACGTTCGAGATTGGCCGTCGGGCGAACGGCAAGATGTTGCGGGCTTACGAGAAGGGCCGCCAGCTCGGCAATCAGGATAGCGAGTGGGTGCGTCTGGAGATCGAGTTTGGAGCCAAGGATCGCGTGATCCCGCACGAGATTCTCATCAAGCGCGACCAGTACTTCGCTGGTGCGTACAAGGCCCTGGAGGCCTTCATGGCTGCGGATCCGCAGCGCGTTCCTACTGACCAGGTCAAGGCCTTGGAGCTTCAGGACGAGACCATCCGCGAACGCAAGCTCAAGCACATCCAGACGCAGTTCGGCCCCACGGTCGATTACGAGCTGCGCTGCACAGAGGAAGACATCGCCGCGCTGGTTGTCGCGATACGCCGTCAGGGCGTACCGGCTCAGCTGCATAAATCCGCCCTGGCGAGGCACGTGTACGGCACGCACGATCCAGTGCCGAAACCTGAGGAGTGAAACCATGGAAATGATTGCACGCGTGACCATCCGGGGCGCCAAGACGTGGGTTGGCAACATGGATGGCAAGCAGCTGGACACCGGGAAGATCTACACGGATGTGGAGCTGCGTGGCGAAGACTCGAAGGGCACCTGCACGCAGGAGCTGAAGTGCGAGAGCTCTGCGGTTGTGAAGGCGATCATCCACAACCCGTTCCCGTTCATCGCGGAAGTCTCGATGGTCGAGACGAGCAACGGCAAGGATAAGGGCGGTCAGAAGGTCGTCACGAGCATCAAGCCGCTGCAGCGTGCCGAGGCCGAGCCCAAGAAGGCGTGATGCGTTCCCTGGCTCTGGGAGTTGAACGGCCCGGAGCTTTTCTCAACCTCCATCTCAAGGAGAAAACCATGTTCAAGAGCATCAAGAGCAAGGCGGCTGCTGTTGCCGCGGGTACCGTCGCACTGGCCGGTTCGGCGATGGCTGCGGTGCCGACCGACGTTGCTACCGCCATGTCCGATTCGAAGGCGGACACCGCCACGCTGGCGGGCCTGGCGCTGATCATCGTGATCGGCATTGCGACGTTCAAGTACATGCGTCGGAGCGTGTGATGGCTGCTGACGGCGCGTTGGTGGGCGCACGGTGCTTTGCCGATGTGGGCATGGCCACGGACGCCTACTACAGCGCCGTCGCTCCGTCGCAGACACCTGGGGCAGTCACCTATCTGTCTGAGTTCGTCAAGACGACGGGCGGGTGGGTGCTGCGGCGGTACCAGGTGGGCAGTGATGGGAGCGTCGGCACGCTGACCGATGCGTCGTTGCCGTCGCTGTCGTTTCCGGCATGTGACCCGCAAGAGAGCTTCAAGGATGGCATGACGATGGGGTGGGGCGTCGTTGCCGCGATGGTGGCGGCCTGGGCGCTGGTGGTGATGAAAAAGGGGCTGTGATGCTCGCGATCGATTTCTGGCTCTGGGCCGGATTCCTGCTGCCGGTTCTGCCGGCAGTAATCATTTTCAGGGGGGTGTGATGCGCGTGCTCGTGCTGCTGCTCTGCTGGTGGGCGTCGTCCGCGTGGGCTTCGACCATCCCGTTGATTCCGCCGCCGAACATCGTGTTGACGGGGACTGGGTATGTCACGACTGGTGCTGTGACGCTGTCTGAAGTTGCGACGGCTACCGAGATGCGTGCCGCGGTTGGCGCAGGTGCCGCCACGATCGCCGCAACGATGACGGTGGGTGAAGGGGCTGCTGCTGTTGCGCTTGCCGCGCTTCGTGCGATGCCCGCGATTGCGACTGCAACAACGTTGGCGTACTTGGCGCAGATCGGCATCCAGAAGTGCTTGGATGGTACGTGGTGCACGTCGAAGCTGAGTGCGAATTCGGGCGACCTTGGTTTCAACGGCTATCAGTGGCGTTCGTGCGCTGGCTATTTTGATAGCCCTATAGCTGCTGGACAGGCATGTATTGCTACGCATTCTGATGCTGTTTTTGCGGGGTGTAGGCAGGGGGCATCGGTTGAGTCGTACGTCTGTACTGCCAATGATTCCAACGGGAGTTTTTCGTTTGACGCTGGTGTTTCGCGGCAATCGACGTGTGTGACCGGCTATGTTGTGACCGATGGTGCGTGCAAGTCCGATCCCAATGCGCCGAAGCAGGGGGCGTCGGATGCTGATTGGAATAAGGCGTTGACGTATCCGCTGCCCGCTGCTGTTGCTAGCGATATGTCCGCAGCTAAGGTGCCGATTCCGGTGAAACTCACGCCGTCCACCACTCCAGTCAACGTCAATCTGAGCGACCCATACGTTGATCCCGTTACAGGTAAGCGTTATCGCGATGTTGCTACGGTCACGCCAAATTCCGATGGCAAGACAGCCACGTTGACGACAGGTAAGCAGGAGGTGGATGCGAACGGCAATCCGGCGACGGATCCGGCGACTGGTAACGGCAAGGCTCCGGAGAAGCAGGACGACCAGTGCTCGGGCCATGAGACGCGCATGGGTTGTATCGAGCAAGGCGAGATACCGGATGGTCCCGATCTCAAGGAGCAGCAGGTCAACGTGAAGGTCACGCCGGACAGCGGTTGGGGCGCAGATACCGCACCGTGTCCGTCTGATCTAACCGCGTCCATTCACGGCATGCCGATCTCTTGGTCGCTCAAACCGGTCTGTGACGGTGCTGACATGTTCCGCCCGGTCATCATCGCGTGCGCATGGTTGGGCGCTGCGCTGATCGTCATCGGCGTAGGCCGTAAAGGGGAAGAATGATGCCGCTCGCCGGCTTTCTCATGGCCCTCGTTGGGCCACTCGCGCGTCAGCTACTGGTGTCGCTCGGGATCGGTCTGATCACCTATGTCGGGTTGGATGCGGCGGTGAGCGCTGCCCTGGGCGCGGCCAAGAGTAGTCTGGCCGGCATGCCTGCCGTTGCTGCGGCCATCCTGGCGCGGGGCGGTGTCTTTACCGGGCTGTCGATCATCGCCGGCGGCATCACCGCGCGCATCTCCATGATCACTCTGAAGCGGCTGGGCAAGCTGACATGAGCGCAACGCAACCGATCACGCTGATCACGGCGACGCCTGGTGGCGGGAAGACCGCGTTGGCGGTCCAGATGATGAAGGCAGCCGTCGACCAGGGGCGTCCGCTCTTCGTCATGGGCATCCCGGAGCTGAAGCTGCCGTATATCCCGACGCCGGCGGTTTCGGACTGGACGGAGCTGCGCGAAGACCCTGAAAACCCAGGGATGATGCTGCCGTACTTCACCTTCCCGCCGAACTCGCTGATCGTGCTGGATGAGGCGCAGCGGGTGTTTCGCGTCCGCACGGCCGGGTCTAAGGTGCCTGACCACGTGGCGGCGTTTGAGACGGTGCGGCATACCGGCGTGACGTTTGTTCTGATCACGCAGAACCCGACGTTCCTGGACAGTCATATCCGCAAGCTGGTGGGGCAGCATGTCCACCTGCGGGACGCTGGCTTGCTCGGACGCTGGTACTACGAATGGCCGGAGTGCGCGAACCCGGAGACGTTCAACACTGCGCCGATCAAGAAGAAGTGGAGCCTGCCGAAGTCCAGCTTTGGCCTGTACAAGTCCTCCAGTCTGCACATCAAGCGCAAGTACACCGTGCCGCCTGTGCTGATGCTGTTCATCGCCTGCGTGCTGATCGCGGCGTTCCTGGCGTACCGGGTCTACTACCGTACCGGCCAGTTGACGACGGCGACTCCGGCTAAGCCTGTTGCGGCCGAGCAGGGCAGGGGCGGTGTGGCGTCAGCTCCAGCGGTAGCGGTCAAGGCGGGTCCGTCCGCCGCGGCGACGGACGGGGCGGAGATCCTCGCGGCGTTTGTCCCTGCTGTCTCTGGCCGGCCTGAGACAGCGCCGGCCTATGCGCAGTTGCGCCAGATTCGGTCGATGCCGACGGTGATCGGCGGTGCCTGCACGTCGACCAGGTGCACGTGCTACACGGCCCAAGGCACGGATGCCGGCCTCGATGACATGCAGTGTCGGGAGTGGATCAGAAAGCCGCCGTTTGACCCCTACCGCGAGCCACAAGCGGCGCAGGAGCCAATTTCGGCGCAGCTGGCCCCTGCGACCGCCCAGCCAGAAAAAACGGCTCCAAAGCCCGCTGAGGGCGTCTAGCGCCGGGGCTGCTCGCGAAATTCCCGTTACGAACTAAATTGTAACGATAATTGAATTTTCGTTACCAGTAACGTAAAATGGAATCATCAAATCGGGAGCCGAATATGCGTGACGTAACGGATAATGTGACGGTCGATCTGCCGGGGATGGAGCAAAAGCGCGGCCGTGGTCGTCCACGCAAGGCGCACGCCATGACCAATGCGGAGCGTCAGGCAGCCTTCCGGGCTCGCCGCAAGGCTGAACAGCCCTCCGATCGGAGCGTTACGGTAACGAAAAAGGTTGCTGAGGTGGACGCCTATGACGATTGCCAGGAACAGGTTGACGCCTTGCGCTTTGAGCTGGCGGAGACAGTGCAGGCGCATAACCAGGTGGTCGCGCAGCTCGATGAGGTTCGCCGTGAGAAGGACATTGCTTGGCGCGGGATGCGTGAGCAGCGTGACAAGGCCGAAGAACTGGGTCGCGAGGTCCTTCAGTTGAAGAAGCGGCTGCTGCAGGAAAAATCCGTTACGCCGAGTAACGGAAATCCGGTCTCGTTCGCCGCGATGGTGGATCTGCTTTCGCAGGCGGCCAAGGCACGCTCGAAGTCTGCTCTGCTGGATATCCGCGAGGGCATATCCTGGAAGGATGGTGTTGTTGGCAACACGAAGGTGACCGATAACCAGCTCGCGCAGTTGATTGCCGCGATGACGCGGCGGCAGGCGTAACACATAACGTAAAATGGCGTGGTTATCAGAGGGAGCGCGTCATGGGAACGAGCTACGAAGTGGACGTGGTGGCGTGGGCCAGGGAGCAGGCGGCACTGTTGCGGTCCGGCAAGCTTTCAGACATCGACATTCGGCACATCGCGGAGGAGATTGAGGACGTGGGCAAGAGCGAACAGCGGGAGTTGGCAAGCCGCATGGCGGTACTGCTGGCGCATTTGCTCAAGTGGCAATATCAGCCGGGTCGTCGGGGTTCGAGCTGGCAGCGCACGGTCAAGGAGCAGCGTCGCGCAATTCTGGCGCGGCTGCATCGGACGCCCAGCCTGCAGCCGATGTTGGCTGATCCGGATTGGAAGGAAGAGATCTGGGCGGATGCGGTCTCGGCGGCCGTGGACGAGACTGGCCTGGACGTGTTCCCCGAGCAGTGGCCGTGGACGCCCGAGCAGGTTCTGTCGCCGGAGTTCTATCCGGAGTAACGAAAAGGTAACGAAAAATATAAAGGCCGTGCGGATCGCCGGCCTTTTTTGCGTCCAGCGTCGGGAGTGTCCGCGCCGTAGTCGGAGCCGCTAGGGGGCCCCTCTGGGGACATGGGAGAGTTGACCAGGTGCAGGACGGTTGACGCCCGGAGGGCGCCTGGCGGGACCGAGCAGCGGGTATGACCAGGTACGTACATACAGGGCCGCCCACATACAAACACCCCCTTTCCTGCAAGCCAGCTTTCGAAACGCTTACGATCTTCGGTTGCGCTGGCTGTGGCGGATCGCTTCGCGTGCCGATGCTACGCTGCTCAGAACAACCAAAATCGGCAGTGTCAGACGACGAACTGAAGGCCCGTAGCCGATCTCCAGAATCCTGCCCCGCACCAACGTGGGAATATCCGCCCACGCCTTCGTCGTCACCTCACCGGCAACATGCACCAAACCGGTAGTGACCAACGTCTCCACAGCAACCCGGGAAGACGGATCCTCCCGCAACAACGCATCGAGGATGGTGTCACTGATCTGGTCAGCGATCTTGTCAGGATGACCCTCGGTCACGGACTCCGAGGTGAACAGCCGTTTCGTCATGGGGCGCATGAGATCCGCGGCCACCGTCGGCCCGCAAGCGGACTTGGCCGAGTGTCGGAAGCGGCGGCGGATCCGGTGATGCTTGAACACGTCGGTCCGGTGCCCGCTGCTCCGCCGCGCGGGCCGAGTTGGTGAAGTCGCCGTGCGACGACGAGGCCTGTTGCCGTGGGCTTCGGCACGTGATGTGATCGGCGCCGTCCTGCCCGGCCGGGGCCCCGTCCGGCCGCTGCCGGGCTCCCCTCCCGTGGCGGGAGGGCGTACCGCGCTCCGATGCCTGCGCGGCCCACCCGCCACGGGAGTACAGGGCTTCTGACGTTTCGGAAGGATTGCTGGCCACCTGGCGGGCGCGGGCGGGACACGGACCGCGGCGGCCGCCGCGGGGAGGGATGACGCATGGCCAGAAGACGTTCCGTGGTGGTGGCGGGCGGCGGGATCGGGGGCCTCGCGGCGGCCGCGGGCCTGGCCGTCCGCGGCATCGACGTCACCGTCGTGGAACGGGCGGGGCGGATCGGAGCCGGTGGTTCCGGGCTGGTGATCTACTCGAACGGGGTGAGGGCCGCTGACGCGTTGAGCGAGCGGCTCGGCGGCCGGATCCGGGCCGCCGGCCATGTCACCGGGCCCGGCGAGGTCCGCGTGCTGATGGACGCCGAGGGCACGGTGCTCGCCGAGGAGCAGATCGGCGCCGCTGCCGAGGCGCTGGGCGCCCCGCAGGTCCCCGTGCTGCGCTCCGCCCTGCACCGGGTGCTTCTCGACGAGGCGCTCACCGCGGGGGTGGCCGTGCGTCTGGCGACGGCCGTCACGGACTACACGCCGGTCGGCGACTCGGTCACCGTGCAGCTGTCGGACGGGGAGACGGTCGACAGCGAGGCCCTGGTGGGCGCGGACGGGATCCACTCGGCGGTCCGGGCGCGGATGCTGGGTGACGGTCCTCCGCAGTACCGCGGCTACACGTCGGTGCGGGGGTGCACCCGCGGCTCCGTCCTCGGGCAGCGCGGCCATGTCGTGAACGGTCACGGCATCCGGCTGCTCATCGCCCCGGTCGGCGGGGACGCCCTGTACTGGACCGCCGAGATCACCGCTCCGCCCGGGGTGTGGCCCGCCCTGAGCGCGGCCGGGGCCCGAAGCGCCCTGCTCGAGGCCCTGGACGGCTGGTACGGGCCCGTCGTCGACCTGGTGGCGGGTGCCGAACCCGAGGACCTCGTCATCACCGACATCCACGACCGCGACCCCGTCCCGGGCTGGGTGGACGGACGGGTCGTACTGCTCGGCGACGCCGCGCACCCGATGGTCCCGGCCCTGGGCCAGGGCGCCAACATGGCACTGGAGGACGCGGCCGTGCTCGCCGAGGTGCTGGCGTCGTCGGCCGACGTCCCGGGCGCCCTCGCCGCGTACGCGGCGGAGCGGACGGACCGGGCGGCTGCGGTGGTGCTCGCCTCGCGCCGTCTGGGCGCGCTGGACCCCGGCGCGGACCGCCCGGGCGCGGAACGGCGCGGCACGTGGACGAAGTCCGCGGGCCGCCAGGACACGGCGCTCGCCGACGTCCTCGGCTGGCGGCCGCGTCCCCGGCGTCCGGCCCGGACCGGGCAACCGGGTCCGACGACCACCGTCAGTACGGAGAAGGGGGACACCGCCATGAGACCGCCGCACATCGTGCTGATCAGCGGATCGCTGCGCACGGGATCGACCTCGGACCAGGTGGCGCAGTGGTGTGCCCGCCGGTGTGCCGAACAGGGTGCAACGACACGTGTTTTCACCGGTGCGGAGGTCGATTTCCCGGCGTACCGGCCGGGTCTGGCCGAGACGCACGAGGGCGCGGCCGCCCTCCTCGGCGAACTGCGCTCCGCCGACGGCGTGATCCTGGTGTCGCCGACGTATCACGCGTCCGTGTCGGGGCTGCTGAAGAACGCCCTGGACTACGTCAACGACATGGGCGGTCCGCTGCCGTATCTGGAGGGGCGCGCGATCGGCACGGTCGCGGTGGGCGCGGGCGCGCAGGGCGCGGTCTCGACGCTGACCACGCTCCGCACGGTCGGACACGCGCTGCGCGGCTGGCCGACGCCGGTGGGGGTGGCCGTCGCCCAGGTGCCGGCGGAGCCGTCCGCGGGCGGTGCGGAGCCCGGTACCGACGCGGCGCGGCTGATCGAGATGGTGTCCCAGGCGGTGTGGCTGGGCAGGGCCCGGAGCGCTGCCCGTACGCCGGTGCTGGGGGCCGTCGCCTGAGTCCCGCCGCGGATACCGCCGGGGGCAGGTGGGCCGGGGCCGCCGGGCGGCGAGGTGTCAGGCGGCCGCCGCCAGGCGGTCGGCGGCGGCCCAGGCGCGGAGGCGTACGCGATCGTGCTTGCCGGTTGAGGTGCGTGGCAGGGCGGTCATGACGCGGACGGTGCGCGGGCGTACGTGCGGCGGGAGCCGGTGGCGGCACGCGGCGGTGACGCGGCCGGCCACGGCTGCCGGGTCGCCGTCCGGGCTCTCCACGAACGCCCAGACGGTGTCGCCCCGGTCGCCCTGGCGGACACCGACGACGGCGGCGTCGGCCACACCGGCCGCCGTGCGCACCGCGTCCTCGACGAGGGCGGGGGCGACCGTCTCGCCGTGGACGACGAGGACCTCTTTCACGCGGCCGCCGACGGTGAGACGTCCGTCGGCCGTGAGTGCGCCGGTGTCCCCGGTGCGCAGCCATCCGTCCGGCGTGAACGCGGTGCGGTCGAGGGTGCCGCGGACCGGGTCGAGGTAGCCGAGCATCAGGCTCGGGCTGTCGATCTCGATCTCGCGGGCGGGACCGGTCACCCGGGCGCGGACCCCGTCGAGGGGCCGCCCGACGGTGCCGGGACACAGGTCGCCGGGGGCGTTGAGGGCGACGTTCGGACCGGCTTCGCTGAGCCCGTAGCCGTCGTGCAGGGGCGCGCCGGTGGCCGTGAGGAAGTCGCCGTACAGGGCGGGTGTGAGGACGTCGCCGCCGCAGCCGCGGATCCGGGGGCCGGCCAGCAGCCGGGCCGTCTCGGGGTCCCTGACCGCCTCGGCCGCCAGCATCCGGTACATGGTGGGCACGCCGTCCAGTGAGGTGATGCCCTCGGTTGCGAGGCGGGAGAGCAGGCCGCGCAGGTGGAATCCGGACTCGGCGTACAGTTGCGCGCCGGTGGACCGCCACACCCGCAGGACGCTGTGGCCGTAGGCGTGGCGCAGCGGCAGCGGGAGCAGCAGCCGGTCGCCGGCGGTGACCCCCATCCGGGCTGCGGTGGCCAGGCCCTGATGGGCGAGGGCGGCGGCGGACACGGCGACCGCCTTGGGGTCGCCGGAGCTGCCGGAGGTCCAGAAGACGGCAGCGGTCTCCTCGGGGAGGTCCAGCGGCCTCGCTCGCGTGCCGGTGACGACGGGCTCCCCGGAGGTGGAGGTGCGCACGACGGCCGCCGGGGCGATGCGGCGGGCGGGGGCCGGGCCGTCGAGCAGCAGGGGCGCGCCGACGGCGTCCGCGGCAAGCGCGGTGACGACGGCGGTCAGCGGGTGGTCGCAGGCGAGCGCGGCGGCCCGGCCGGGCCGGGCTCCGGTCGCGGCGAGTTCTCGGGCGGTACGGGTCGCCAGCCGGGCCAGGTGGGAGGGCGGGACGTGCGCCCCGTCGACGGTCAGGCGCGGTAGTGGGGGCGTTCCCGGGCGTCGGGTCACGCCGCGGCTCCGGCGGGTGGGGTGGTGGCGAACACACGGCGGACACCGACGGGCACGTCGGCGTCGCGGACCGGGACCGTGAGGACGGTGACGCGTCCCTCGGCGTGGGTCTTGGCCGCGTCGTCAAGGGCGTTGGCGAGGTCCTCGGCTGAGGTGCAGCGGGCGGTGCGGCCGCCGAGAGCGCGGACGGCGGCCGCGGTGTGCGCCGGGGCGGTGAAGCGGGTGAGTGTGTCGGGTGCCCCCTCCTCGGCGCGCACGAAGCGGGGCCAGCCGTAGCCGCCGTTGTCCAGGACCAGGACGGTCAGGCCGAGGCCCTCTTCGACGGCGGTGGGCAGCGCGGCCAGGCCCATCTCGAGCGCGCCGTCGCCGCAGACGAGGACGGTGCGCCGGGAGGGGTCCGCGAGCGCCGCGCCGACGGCGGCCGGCAGCCCGAAGCCGACCATGGTCTGCTCGCCGGGGGTGATGACGCGGGCCCGCGCGCCGACGGACACCACGGGGTGGTGGTAGGCCCACATGTCGTGCAGGCCGTTCTCCTGGACGAGGGTGGCGTCGCGTCCGACCGCCTCCTGGAGCAGGCGCAGCGCCTCGGGAGCGGTCAGCCCCCCGCCGTCCGGGGCGTCCGGGTCATCCGGGGCGGCGGGTGCGAGGTGGCGGGTGTGCATCTGCGCGCGTACGGAGGCCACTTCGGCCAGGCGGGCGGCGCCTGCCTCGGTCGCGGCCGGCGGGTCCGCCTGGAGTTCGGCGGCGAGCTGACCGGCGACCACCGCGGCGTCGCCGAGCAGGGCGACCTCGGGTTCCAGGGCGGTGAAGAAGGCGGCCGGGTCGATGTCGACGTGCACGAGTGTCGTCTCCGCGAGGGCGTCCCAGCCCATGCGGGCGGTCTCCTCCAGTCGGGAGCCGATCGCGAGGACCGCGTCGGCTTCGGCGAGCAGGCCGTCCGCCGGGGGTGTGGTGTAGAGGCCCACCAGGCCGCAGGCCAGGGGGTGTTCCTCGTCGAGGACGCCTCGTCCGGCGGCGGTGGTGAAGACGGGTGCGCCCAGCAGTTCGGCCAGGCGCCGCAGGGCGGGGCCCGCGCCGGCGGGCTTGCAGCCGCCGCCGGCGACGACGACGGGCCGCCGGGCCGCGGCGAGCAGCCGGGCGGCCCGGCGCACCTCCTCGCTGTCGGCGGCGCAGCGCAGGCGGCGTACGGGCCGGGCGGGGCGGTGCTCGGGCGCCGGGCCTCGCAGCACCTCGTCGGCGATCTCCACCAGGACCACGCCGGGGCCTCCGTTGACCGCGAGGTGGACGGCCCGGCGCAGCGCCCAGGTCAGCTGCCGCGGGTCCTCCACGAGGACGTTCCACTTCGTCAGGGGGCCGGCCATGGCGGCCTGGTCGGTGTGCTGGAAGCCGCCGCGGCCGATGCCCAGGACGGGTACCCGGGTGGTGACGACGACGACCGGGGCACCCAGGGAGGACGCCTCCAGCAGGCCGGTGAGGGCGTTGGCGAAGCTCGGGCCGGAGGTGACGGCGAGGACGGCGGGCCGCCCGGAGACGGCCGCGTGGCCGATCACCGCGCAGGCCCCGGCCCGCTGGTCCCGCACCCGCAGGACCCGCAGGCCGGGCACGGACCGCGCCGCGTCCATCAGCCCGGGCTCGTCGGAGGGGAGGCCCACGACGACGTCGCACCCGGCGTCGGCGAGGGTAAGGGCGGCGACGTGCCAGGGACGGATGTCGCTCACGGCTGCTCCTCGGGGGGTGGTGGGGATGGTTCGGCCACCGGCCGGGCGGAGGGGGGATTCACGGACCGGGCGGGGGCGGGGGTTCATGGCTGGGCTCCGGCGCCCGCTCCGGCGGCCGCCTCGGCGGAGAGCAGCAGCGGGCGGCCGGTGGTGGTGCCGTGGCGGCGTACGGCGCCGGAGCGCGGGCCGTAGCCGCCGAACGGCCGGTTGCCGTCCTCGGCGTCGAAGGTGATCCGCTCCTCGCAGACGACGCTGGTCGCGATCCGGGCGGCTCCCGCGAGGGCCGGTTCGCCGAAGGTGGAGAGGTACATGCCGCGGGCGGTCTCCTCGGCGGAGTGCAGCCAGCCGGTGAGTTGCCGGGGATCGTCGTACTCCATCGTGAGGACGATCGGGGAGAAGAACTCCGGCGGGTGGAAGGCCTCCTGCCACGGCAGGTGCAGCAGTGTCGGCTGCACGGTGCCGAGGGCCGGGTCCACCCGCCCGCCGCGGACGGTGAACTCGCGGTGCCGGGTGAGGAACCGGGCCGCGCCCTCCACCGCGTCGGGGTAGACCAGCGGCGCGACCCTGGTGCCGGGGTCGCGGCGGTCGCCGACGGGGACGGCGGCCAGGGCGTCGGCGAGCCGCGGGACGACCTCGCGGGTGAGCGAGCGGTGGACGAAGACGATGTCGGTGCACAGGCAGTCCTGGCCCGCGTTGTACAGCCGGGAGTCGAGTACGGCGCGGCAGACCACGTCGGGGTCCGCCCCGGCGCCGGCGACCACCGGGTTGGGGCCGGATCCGAAGGTGAGCAGCAGGGTGTCGCCGGGCAGGTGGGCGGCGACCGTCTCGGCGTTGTCCGGCTTCCCGGTGAAGACCACGGCGTCGGAGCGTGCGCAGTCGGCGAGGAACTCCCTCTGCGTCGCGGGGGCCATGGTGATCCGTCCGCTGCCGCGGCCGCGCAGGTGCGGCTGGAGGATCTCGTGCACGCTCAGGGCTGCGGGCGCCACCCGGGCCGAGGGGCGGAGTAGCACCTCGTCGGCGTAGAGCGAGGGGATCACACCGAACAGGACGTAGGAGTAGAGCAGGTTGTTGGACGGCAGGAACGTCGCCAGCCGTCCGAGCCGGCGGGGGGCGTTGCGCAGCAGTTCCCACGGGGCACCGGACAGGGCGCGCAGCGACCGGAGGATCTCGTCGGTGGCGGCCTGGGCGGTGGCGACGCGGGTGAGGACCGAGAGCAGTTCGTTCCGGTGCCGGAGTACGGCGGCCGCGAGCCCGGGGACGAGGGTGTCCGCGGTGGCGGGGCGTCCCTGTGGCTGCTTCCGCCGGCGGGCGCGGCCGGGTGGGAATGCCGCCTCCGGCTCCGCCTCGATGACGTCGCTGAGCATGCGCGCACCACCCCCTTGCACCCGCCCTTGGCCCGGGCCTCGGTGAGGAAGCGTCGTCCACGTGGCGGTCCGCGCGCATCTCGGTTTGTGCGCATCCCGGTTCGTGCGGTCTTCGGAAGGTGGACGAACCGGGACAGCATTCTCGGAGAACGCCCGCCGGGGAGGCGGCAAGTAGCATCCGGAAGACGTTGTCAGAGAAACCCGATCGGCAGCGTGAGCGACCGTCGAAGGGGAAAGGTGGAGCGCTGTGAGTACCCGTGAGAATCCGTTCCAGCGCATTCGTCTCCCCAGTCGTTTCGCCTTCCGGGGTTCCGCTCGCCGACGATTCGCCCGTGCCGCCGACCAGGCACGGGGGGTCCCGGCCACTCCGGCCCGACCGCCGGAGCCGACTCGCCGGGAAGGGCGACACGAACTCATGACCATGCACGGACGGCTCACCGCCAAGAGCGCCGCCGAGGTCCCTGTGGACAGTCTGGTACGCCTGGTGAGGTCCCATGAGAAGAGCATCACGGGGAGGGCCATGCGTACCCGGGAGGACATCCTGTCCCACACCGCCGCTCCCGGGTACGGGATGAACAACTGGTGCCTGACCGGAGCAGATGACGAGGTGGTCGCCTGGGCGTCGCTGACACCGCGAGGCGACACCCTCGACGGCACGCTGACCGCACTGGCGGGCCGGCACGGCGAGAGCGCGGCGCGGGCTCTGATGTGCCTTCTGCTGGACCGGGCCGACGAGCTCATCGCGCAGCACGGCAGGCGGTTAGGCTTAACCGTGAGCGGTGTGCTCAGCGGCGACCCCGTGGTCCCTCCCGTGCTGAGGCTGGCCGGGTTCGTCCCCGACTTCACGGCGGCTCAGCTCGACATCGACCTGTCGGTACCGCCCCTGCCGCCGCTGCCGCCCGACGAGGGAAGCATCCGGCGGGCCGATGTGTACGACGGCGCTCTGCACGCGGTGCACCTGCGCAGCCGGACCTCGGCTCCCCGGACCGAGGACGCGCGTGCCTTCCGCGCCCGCCTGCGCGAGCTCCGCGAGGCGGGCGGCGCGGCGCTGCTGCTGGAGGTGTCCGGCCGTCCCGCGGGGTACGTCCTGGCACGGGCCGCGGGCTGGGAGGGACGCGTGCTCGAACTCGCCGTCGCCCCCGCCTTCCGGGGACTCGGCATCGGCCTCTCCCTGCTCACCGCAGCCCTCGCCGAACTGCGCGCGGGCGGCTGCGGCCGGGCCCTGGTGACCATGGATACGGGTGATCTGCACGACCACGTGGCGCTCTGCCGCATCCTCGCCGTGCAGGGCGCGTGCGCGGTCACCCGGTACCGCATGCCTACGGAACTGCCGGATTAGTCTCGGCCGACCGCACGCGACGGACCACGGACGGCGCTCCGACCAGCCGCGGACGACGGACCGCACGCGACCGAACGTCCGCACACCGCGTGCGCGGGCCGACGGCGTCCGGAGAGGGGCAGGGCTCCCGACCGAGTCCTGTCCCGGCGTCTGACGCAACGATACCTACTCGCCCCCGGCGTCGAGAACGGCCGTCCGGGCCTCGGTGCGTCTTCGGTAAGTCGGCGCCGTGCGCGGGGGTTCACCCGCGGCGAGGGAACTCTGCGGCCGCCGCCCCCTGCCGGGGTGCCCGGGGGCGGAGATTCAGGGGGGCGCACCGTCCGGGCCCCGGGCGGTACGGCCGCGGGCCCTGGAGCGCCCTGCCGCTTCGGCGGAGGCCGGCGGACTGCCCGGTACGGGGCCGCCGTCCGGACGCGCGGCGTCCGCGGGCAGCGCCGGGGGCGTCCCACCCCCATCGGGGCGGGACGCCCCCGGCCATGGCCGTACGGGCCTCAGGCGCGCGGTGGCGCGGCCAGCCGGGCCGTCAGCGCGACCGCGGTCGTCAGGGCCGCCCAGGAGGTGAGGTCGATCAGCTCCCGGTCGGTCGGGTGGTGGGCGCGGAAGGCGGTGACGTCGGCGCCGGTGGCCTGGTGGGGGGCGAGCGCGGTCAGCAGGGCGAGGCGGGCCGCCGGGTGGTGGGCCGGAGGCAGGGCGGTGAGCGGGGAGTTCAGCCAGGCGCGGCTGATGCCGGGCGGGGTGCCGTCCCAGGTGTCGAGGTGGTCGCCGAGCAGCTCGCGGACCGGTTCGGGCACCCAGTGCGCCGCGCGGTCGACGGCGGCGCGGGCGCGGGCCAGGGCCTGGGCCACCTCCGGGTTGGGCGCGGCCCAGGCCAGCTCCGGCGGGAGCGGGGCGGCGGGCAGCAGGCCGAGGGCGGCGCCGGCTTCGAGGGGGCCCGCGACGGGGCGCATGGTCCGGGCGACGGTGCGCAGGATGGGGCCGCGCAGGCCGGCCGGCGCCCGGTCGGGTACGGGCGAGTCGTCGAGGAAGAGGCCGACCATGCGGTTGAGGTGGTGGAAGGTGAGCGCCACCCCGAGGATCTCCGGTGCCTCTTCGGCGGTGAAGGGGGCCGGGCCGCGGTCGCCCGGCCCGGCCCGCAGCCAGGCGGCCGCGTCGGCGCCCGGTGCCCCGGGCGGGGGCGGCGGCAGGGTCTCCGCGGTGGCCTGGTGGACGTCGACGCAGTACGAGCAGGAGTTGGCCCGGGACACCTCGGTGGCCACGGCCTCCTTGGCCGCACGGTCGACCCGGCTCTCGACCAGCAGGGTCTCGCGCAGCAGCAGCCAGCTCGCCGCGAGCGGGCCCGGGGAGGCGGAGTGCAGCGCCAGCGGCGGTGCGATCACCCCGAACTCCCGCTCGGCCTGGGTGTACACGGCGGCGGTCAGCCCCCGGGCGCGGCCCGGGGCAACGGCCTGCACATGGTGGATGTCGCGCAGTGAGCCCCGCAGTACGGCCCGCACGATCGTCCTCGTCGTCATGGTGGGGTCTCCGTTCGGCGCGCTGACCGGCTACCGGACGATCTCGAGCTGGGCCATCATTCCGGCGACGTTGTGCTCCTGCATGTGGCAGTGGTAGACGTACCGGCCCGGCCAGCCCGTGAAGGTGGCCTGGATCCGCATCCGCTCGCCGGGCCGTACGAGCACGGTGTCCTTGAAGCCCGACTCGCCCGGCAGCGGGGGCCCGCCGTCGCGGTCGAGGACCCGGAACTGCACGAGGTGCAGATGGAAGGTGTGGTCGATGCCGCCGAACTCGGAGTCCACGGTGTCCGCGTTGTAGATCTCCCAGATCTCGCTGGTGCCCTCGGTGATCCGGGCGTCGACACGGTCGGCGTCCCAGGTCAGGTCGTTGATGGCGTACGCCGTCTTGGAGGGGGCGACGCCGAGCTTCATGCGGCGGGTGGTCGGGGAGGCCGGCAGTGGGGGCAGCGTGCGCAGCGTGGAGGGGACGCGGCTGGTGTCGGGGACGCGGCGGGTGACGTCGAAGCGCATCACGGGGCCCTTGGCGTCGGAGAGGACGAGCTTGCTGCCGATCGCGTGCCTGCCGAAGTCGACGACGATCTCGGCGCGTTCGGCGGGTGCGAGGGTGAGCGTGGTACGGGGGACGGGCTCGGGCAGCAGACCGCCGTCCGAGGCGATCTGCACCATCTCCACGCCGCCGAGGTCGAGCCGGAATATCCTGTGGATGGAGGAGTTGAGCAGCCGCAGCCGGTACCCGGCCGCGTCCACCGGGAAGTAGGGCAGCGGGCGGCCGTTGGCCAGCAGCGTGGAGCGGGCCTCGGGGTGCTCGACGTCGAGGATCAGACCGCCGGTGGCGTCGAAGTGGGCGTCGCGCAACATGATCGGGACGTCGTGGCGTCCGCGCGGCAGGCCCAGGCGGCGCTCCTGCGGGCCCTCGACGAGGTAGAAGCCGTGCATGCCGCGGTAGACGTGCTCGGCCTCCATGTGGTGCGTGTGGTCGTGGTACCAGAGCGTGGAGCCGGCCTGCCGGTTGGGGTAGTCGAAGGTGCGCGAGGCGCCGACGGCGATGAGGTCCATCGGGTAGCCGTCGCTCTCCGGGGGGACGTGGCCGCCGTGCAGATGCACGTTGGCGGGCTTGTCGAGCGCGTTGACGTAGGTGACCTGGACCTTGCGGCCGGTCCTGGCCTTGATGGTGGGGCCGACGAAGGTCCCGCCGTAGGTGAGCGCCGCGGTGGTCGTACCCGGCAGGATCTCGACCTGTGCGGGCCGGAGGGCGAGTGTGTAGACGTCGGTGTCGGCGGTCCTGCGGACGGGCGTCGCCACCCGCGGCACGGGCATGCGCACGGTGAACGGCTGGGCGGCCTGCCGGGGCGAGGCCATCGCGGCCCTGCCCATGCGCAGGATGTGCTCGGACGCCGGGTGGGCGTGGGCGTCCGCGGCCGCGGTCGCGGCCGGGCGGCTCGCCACCCGGACGGGCCAGGCCAGGGCGGCACCGGTCGCCACCACGCCACCGGCTCCCAGCAGCACACGTCGCTTGAGCATGTCTTCCCCTCGTCGGTTCACCGGTGCGCGGGACGGCACACCGGGCGTTCCGCGCCCGCGGGCGCGGAGGGCCCGGTCCGATCGTGGCACCGGCGGCCCCCGGGCCCCTTATCCGATCGTGCTCCGTCCGGCTCCCGGAGCGACTTCGGCAGACCAAGCAACGGCAGAGATGCGTTCGTCGGAGAGTAGGCCGAAGGATGGGCCGCCGTGCCGCTCGAAGAGTGTGGCGCCATGAGGGGAGTTGACGGTTCATGCTCGACGTGACGGGCTCTGCGGAGATCGGAAGGCACTACGACGAGCGGGCGCCCATCGGCGACGAGTTCCGCGGCGGCCAGTTGCACATGTGGTACTGGTACGACCGCGACGACGACGCCCCGCTGCCGGAGGCCGTCCACCGCATCACCCGCAAGGTCACCGACGTCCTGGGCCTGCGTCCCGGGGAGCACGTCCTGGATGCCGGGTGCGGTTCGGGTGAGGCGTCGCTGTATCTGGCCCGCCGCCACGGCGTGCGGGTGACGGGCGTGACGGTGAGCGAGTACGAGCTCGACCGGGCCCGCGAGCGGGCCGTGGCCGCGGGCCTCGCCGACGTGGCCGGCTTCGGGTACGGCGACTACATGCGGCTGCCGTTCGAGGACGGGTCCTTCGACGCCGTCCTGGCCCTGGAGTCGCTGCAGAACGCGCCCGACCTCGGGCAGGTGCTCGGGGAGCTGTTCCGGGTGCTGCGGCCGGGCGGCCGGCTCGCCTTCTCGGACTTCAGCCTGGAGAAGGCGGGTGCCGAGCCGGAGCGGGTGGAGCAGTTCATGACGACGCTGAAGCTGCCCGTGCTGCCCACCCTCCCGCAGTGGCTGTCGTATCTGCGTACCGCCGGCTTCGACGTGGAGGAGTACACCCAGTGCGGTCCGCGGGTGTTCGGGATGAAGAGCAAGTACCTCCAGGCCGCGATGGACCGGCGCGAGGGGGTGGCCGGGAAGTTCGGCGAGGCGGACATCGCGGAGTTCTCCCGCCTGCACCGAGGGTTCTTCGCGCCCCGCAGGGACCAGATCGGCTATGTCGTCGCCTGTGCCCGCAAGCCGCGCTGACGACGGTGTTCGCATCGCAGACAGCAATACGGAAGATGCGCCGAAGCCCGTCGGCGGACCAGGATGGCGGTGGACATCCCTGACCCCCCACGTGGAGCGTCCGACGGCCTGTCATGGCCGGTTCGCTCGCCGTGCGGTGGCGCAGCACGAATGAGGAGACCTTTCATGGTGGACACCAACACGGGCATCGAGCGGGGCACCGTGCCGGTCGCGCGGTTGCGCGCCCTGGTAAGCGGCCGGGTCCTGGTGCCCGGCGACGCCGACTACGAGGAGGCGCGCACCGTCTACCTGGGCGGGATGGACCAGCGCCCCGCGGTGATCGTGCAGCCGGCCGACGCCGGGGACGTGGCACGGGTCGTCGCACTGGCCCGGGAGGACGAGCTGCCGCTGGCCGTCAAGGGCGGCGGGCACAGCATGTTCTGCCTCAACGACGGCGGCATCGTGCTCGACACGTCGTCCCTGCGCGACCTGGACATCGACCCCGAGACGCGTACGGCCTGGGCCGGAGCGGGCCTGAACGCCGGCGAGTACTCCAAGGCCGCCGCCGAGCACGGCCTCGTCACCGGCTTCGGCGACACCGGCAGTGTCGGCATCGGCGGAATCACCGTCGGCGGCGGCATCGGCTATCTGGTCCGCAAGTACGGGCTCACCGTCGACGACCTGCTGGCGGCCGAGGTGGTCACCGCAGACGGCCGGCTGCTGCAGGTCGACGCCGAGCACGAGCCCGACCTGTTCTGGGCGATCCGCGGCGGCGGCGGCAACTTCGGCGTGGTGACGCGGCTGAACTTCCGGCTGCACGAGCTGGGCACCGTCACCGGCGGTCTGCTGCTGCTGCCGGCCACCCCGGAGGTCGTCGCCGGCTTCGTCGAGGCGGCGGAGAACGCCCCGGAGGAGCTGTCCACGATCGCCAACGTGATGCCGTCGCCGCCGATGCCGTTCGTGCCCGAGGAACTGCACGGCACGCCCATCGTCCTGGCCATTCTGGTCTACGCGGGCGAGGGCGAGGCGGCCGAGGCGGCTCTCGCGCCGTTCCGCGGGCTGGCGGCGCCGATCGCCGACATGATACAGGCGATGCCGTTCCCGGGCGTCTACCCGCCGGAGGAGGAGGGCTTCCACCCGGTCGCCGCCGCCCGCAGCCTGTTCACGGACAGCTTCGGCGTCGACGACGCGAAGCTGGTCCTGGAACAGATCGCCTCCTCGAGCGCCGCCATGCCGGCGGTCCAGCTGCGGGTGCTCGGCGGCGCGATGGCCCGGGTGCCCGCGGACGCGACCGCGTTCGCGCACCGCGACCGGAAGATCCTCATCAACGTCGCGGCCATGTACCAGGAACCCGAAGAGGCCGAGCTCCACACCCGCTGGGCCGACGAGCTGACCGCGGCGCTGCAGAAGGGCGTACCCGGCGTGTACGTCAACTTCCTCGCCGAGGACAGCGAGGCCCGCATCCGGGAGGCGTACCCGGCGGGGACCTGGGAGCGGCTGCGTGCCGTCAAGCGCGCGTACGACCCGACGAACCTGTTCCGCCGGAACAGCAACATCCCGCCCGCCGACGAGCCGCGCTGACGTCCGGGACCCAGAGAACCATGCGCATCAAGACAGACGGGCAGCGGCAGCCCGACAACGAAAGGACTGGACCGTGACGACAGACACCACGCCCCGGGCGGGGCGCCGGGAGTGGATGGGTCTCGCGATCCTCGCTCTCCCGGCGACGCTCGTCTCCTTCGACATGTTCGTGCTGCTGCTGGCGTTGCCTCAGCTGAGTTCGGACCTGGGGGCGAGCAGCACCCAACAGCTGTGGATCATGGACATCTACGGGTTCATGGTCGGCGGCTTCCTCGTCACCATGGGCACCCTCGGCGACCGCATCGGCCGCCGCCGCCTGCTGCTCATCGGCGCCGTGGTCTTCGGACTCGCCTCGCTCCTCGCCGCCTTCTCCACCACACCCGAGATGCTCATCGCCGCCCGCACCCTCCTCGGCATCTCCGGCGCCACCCTCGCACCCTCCACCCTCGCCCTCATCAGCAACATGTTCCGCGACCCCAAGCAGATGGGCACCGCCATCGGCATCTGGGCGGGCAGCTTCTCCATCGGCGCCATCATCGGCCCCATCGCAGGCGGCGCACTCCTCAACCACTTCTGGTGGGGCTCCGTCTTCCTCATCGGCGTCCCCGTCATGATCCTCCTCCTGATCCTCGGCCCCACCCTCCTGCCCGAATACAAAGCACCCGACGCCGGCCGCCTCGACCTCCCCAGCGTCGCCCTCTCCCTCGCCGCCGTCCTCCCCTTCATCTACGGACTCAAAGAAGCCGCCCGCCAAGGACCCGAACCCCTCCCCCTCACCGCCCTCATCACCGGCATCCTCATCGCCATCCTCTTCGTCCGCCGACAGAAAACCCTCAAAGACCCCCTCCTCGACCTCACCCTGTTCTCCAACAAGGCGCTGAGCGGCGCCCTGGTCAGCCTGCTGGCCTTCAGCATGCTCGGTGGCGCGAGCCTGCTGTTCCTCGGTCAGTTCTTCCAGCTCGTCTCCGGGCTGACGCCGTTGCAGGCGGGCCTGGCGCTGGTGCCGGGTCTGGTCGTGTCCATCGCGGGCATGTCGCTCGCCCCGGCTCTGGCGCGTACGATCCGGCCCGCGTATCTCATCGCGGGCGGCCTGGTGCTCTCGATCGTCGGCTACCTGCTGTACTTCCTGGCGGAGGCCGACTCCAGCCCGGCGCTGCTGATGGCCGGCTTCGCCCTGGCGAGCCTGGGCGGCGGTCCGCTGGTGTCGCTCGGCACCAACCTGGTCGTCGGCTCCGCCCCGCCGGAGAAGGCCGGTTCGGCCGCCTCGCTCTCCCAGACCAGCAACGAGTTCGGCGCCGGTCTGGGCATCGCCGTCGTCGGCACCCTGGGGATGGCCGTCTACCGCGACGAGATCTCCGACGCCATGCCGGACGGTCTGCCCGCCGGTGCGGTCGCCGCGGTCGAGGAGAGCCTCGCGGGCGCCGTGTCGGAGGCCGCGAGGCTGTCCGGCGGCGCGGGTGACGCGCTGCTGTCCGCCGCCCGGGGGGCGTTCGCCAGCGGGGTCAGCGCCGTGGGCCTGACGGCGATGATCCTCATGAGTGTCATCGTCGTCACCGTCATCGTGCTGCTGCGGCAGGTCCCCGCCTTCGGCGCCCCGCAGGGCGGCGGCGGTCAGGGCCCGGATGCGCCGGGCGACCCGTCCGCGGAGCAGTCCGGCGAGCAGTCCGGCGAGCAGGAGGCACCCCTCCCCTCGACCACGGGCTGACCCGTACCGCGACGACACCGTGGAGGCCGTGGCTGACGCCGCGGCCTCCTTCCCTTTCCCGAGAGGAACCAGTCCGTGACGACAGACACCACGCCCCGGGCGGGGCGCCGGGAGTGGATGGGTCTCGCGATCCTGACGCTGCCCACCCTTCTCGTCTCGTTCGACGTGTTCGCCATACTGCTGGCGTTGCCTCAGCTGAGTTCGGACCTGGGGGCGAGCAGCACCCAGCAGTTGTGGATCATGGACATCTACGGGTTCATGGTCGGCGGCTTCCTCGTCACCATGGGCACCCTCGGCGACCGCATCGGCCGCCGCCGCCTGCTGCTCATCGGCGCCGTGGTCTTCGGACTCGCCTCGCTCCTCGCCGCCTTCTCCACCACACCCGAGATGCTCATCGCCGCCCGCACCCTCCTCGGCATCTCCGGCGCCACCCTCGCACCCTCCACCCTCGCCCTCATCAGCAACATGTTCCGCGACCCCAAGCAGATGGGCACCGCCATCGGCATCTGGGCGGGCAGCTTCTCCATCGGCGCCATCATCGGCCCCATCGCAGGCGGCGCACTCCTCAACCACTTCTGGTGGGGCTCCGTCTTCCTCATCGGCGTCCCCGTCATGATCCTCCTCCTGATCCTCGGCCCCACCCTCCTGCCCGAATACAAAGCACCCGACGCCGGCCGCCTCGACCTCCCCAGCGTCGCCCTCTCCCTCGCCGCCGTCCTCCCCTTCATCTACGGACTCAAAGAAGCCGCCCGCCAAGGACCCGAACCCCTCCCCCTCACCGCCCTCATCACCGGCATCCTCATCGCCATCCTCTTCGTCCGCCGACAGAAAACCCTCAAAGACCCCCTCCTCGACCTCACCCTGTTCGGCGATGCCTCCTTCAGCACGGCGCTGGTGAGCATGCTCTTCTACAGCATGCTGACCGGCACGACGATGCTGTTCCTCACCCAGTACTTCCAGGCGGTCGACGGAATGACCCCGCTGGCGGCCGGGCTCGGGCTGCTGCCGGGCATGGCCGGGTCGATCGCGGGCATCACCCTCGCCCCGGTCCTGGCCCGCAGGATCAGGCCCGCGTATCTCATCGCGGGCGGCCTCGCCGTGGTGGTCGTCGGCTTCGTCCTGCTGTTCCAGGCCGACGCGGCGTCCGGGACCGCCTGGCTGATCGCGGGATGGGCGCTGAACGGGATCGGGGGCGGTCCGCTGGTGTCGCTCGGCACCAACCTGGTCGTCGGCTCCGCCCCGCCGGAGAAGGCCGGTTCGGCCGCCTCGCTCTCCCAGACCAGCAACGAGTTCGGCTACGGCCTGGGCATCGCCGTCGTCGGCACCCTCGGCACCGCCGTGTACCGCCACGAGATGGCCGGGGCCCTGCCCGCTGGTCTGCCCGCCGGAGTGGCGGACGCCGCCCGGGAGAGCGTCGCGGGCGCCGTGGCCGCGGGCAGGGCGCTGCCGGAGGGGCTCGCCGCGCGGGTCCTCGGCCCGGCCGCCGAGGCGTTCACGACCGGTATGCACACGGTCGTGGCCCTCACCGCCGTCCTTCTCTCGGGCCTGGCCGTGCTGGTCGCGCGTGTGCTGCGCCATGTGCCGCCGCTCGGCGGGGCGGCACACACCGTGCCCACCGGGCCCGAGTCGGGGGACGGGGACGGGGACGGACCTGGGAACGGGCCCGGGGACGGCACCGACGCGCGCGCCGAGCCGGCCGCCGTCACGGCCTCCGGGGGCTGACAGCCCCTCATGGTGCCTGTCGCCCGGTCCCGCGGACGGCGAGACCGGGCGGCACGCACCGTACGAGCGGTTCAGACCAGGGACGGCCGCCGCTCCTCGGCCGGCTCGGCGCTCCCGACGATCCGTACCGGGACCGGCCCCGCCGCCTGCATCGCCTGAGCGACACGGACTGCCCTGCGCCGGGAGGTGCCGAAGCGCCGCATCACCGGGCGCTCGACCAGTGTGAAGAGCAGCCACGACACCAGCAGGGTCGCGGCGAACAGCAGGGCGAGCGTGCCGACGGCCCTCAAGGTGCCCCAGCTCTCGCCGAAGCCCAGGAGGCGATGGCCGTAGCCGAGGACGAGCTGGTGGGTGAGGTAGAGGGCGAAGGACACCTCGCCCAGCCTGACCATGCCCCGGTCGGAGAACCAGGTGCGGCGGCCTTCCGTGTCCGCGCGGGCGGCGGCGGCGATGAGCAGGCCCAGCGGAACGAGCATGACGGCCACCAGGTGGTGGGAGGGCGGGAAGTACGGGGCGACGACATACGCGGCGACGGTGAGGAGCAGCGCGCTGCCGAAGCCGAGCGGCAGGCGGCGTCCCTCGGCGACGATGCGTGCCAGGATGATCCCGAAGACGAAGTCTAGGAGCCGGGTCGCCGGGAACTGGTAGACGAACCACATCTCCGCGGAGCTGATGTCCACCATCGGGATCGGCGATTGGTCCGGCAGGAAGCGGGCGAGGAACGGCACGGCGAAGACGAGGGCCACCACGGCACCGGCCGCCGCCCACAACCGCTCGGGCCGGATGCGGCTGATCAGCCGCAGCAGGAGCGGGAAGAGCGCGTAGAAGAGCAGTTCGCAGGAGAGCGACCAGGCCACGCCGTTGAAGCTGCCGCGGACGAAGATGTCCGGGGACCAGGACTGCAGCAGAAGGACCTGGAGGAGCGCGGTCCCGCCGTCGAAGGGCATGCCGGCCACCTGGACCAGGAGCACCGCCGCGACGACGAACGTGAGCAGGTGGAGCGGGTAGATCTTGAAGAAGCGGCGGCGCAGGAAGGCCGGGGCGGTGTCGTCGGCACGTGCCGACCAGGCGAGGACGAAACCGCTGAGGATGAAGAAGAAGCCGACGCCGGTCCAGCCGCCCTGGTAGACGGCCGACTCGAAGACGGACGCGCTGTCCGGGTCGGCGAAGAAGCCCTGGTAGTTGGCGTGGAAGAAGAAGACCAGCGCGGCGGCGACGAACCGCATCCCGGTCAGCGCAGGAAGCCGGGACGGCGCTTCGGCGGTGCCGCTCCCGGGTCTCTTCGGTCGGTCTGTCATGGGGCTCGCTTTCCCGTGCGTCTGGCCGGATCAGATCCCCGCGAGGGTGCCAACTCCCCTTTCTGCCAGGCATCTTCGAAATTGCCTGATGTGCGGTCAGGCCGCCCTCCAGGCGGGAACCGGACCATGACCGCACTCCAGGAGATGCGTCACGTGCAGCCCGATGCCGACCATGGCCCGTGCGGGCCGAACCGGGCCGCCGCGGCGATGACGATGGGGAGGCGGACGTGCCTGTTCAGGACAACTGGGATCTGATGGTCCGACGGGACGACCTCACGGCGGCCGAGGTACGGCAGGCTCCGGCGGCCCCACTGCGTCCGGGTGAGGTGCGGCTGGCGGCGGAGAGGTTCGCCCTGACCGCCATCACGGCCACCTATGCCCGTCTGGGCGAGTCGGAACTCCCCTTCTTCGACGCCTTCGCCGGCCCGGAGGGCTATGGTCGCGTCCCGACCTGGGGCTACGCCCGGGTCGAGGAGTCGCGCCGCCCCGAGATCCCCGTCGGAGCCCGCTACTTCGGCTTCCTGCCCTTGTCGACGCATGTCACCCTCGCCGCCGAGCCGACCGAGCGGGGCTTCGACGACGTCGCGCCCGAGCGCGACTTTCTGCATCCGTGGTACCGCGGCTATCTGCGCGTCGGGGAACTCGACCCGCAGGACGACCACCGGCTGCTGCTCAAGCCGCTCTACCCGGCGTCCTTCAACCTCGCCGAGTTCCTCGTGCGCGAGCACCCCACGGCCGCCGTCCTGATCACCAGCGCCTCCAGCAAGACCGCCGTGGGACTGGCCGCGCTGCTGTCCCGCCAGGAGGGCATCACCACGCTCGGGGTGACCTCCCAGGGCAACCTCGGCTTCGTCCGGGGCCTGGGGCACTACGACATGGTGACCACCTATGACGAGCCGGCCTGGGGCGAGGTCCCCGAGCCCGTCGTACTCGTCGACTTCACCGGCGAGGCCGGGCGGTTGTTCTCCGTGTACGAGCGGCTCGGCACCGCGCTGAAGGACGCGCTGCTCGTGGGTTACACCCACCCCGGCGCCGAGATCGAACCGCCGGAGGGACTGACCGCCCCCGAGCCGTGGATCTTCTTCACACCGTCCGAGGAGCAGCGGCTCATCGAGAAGGAGGGCGAGGACGCCTACCGGACCCGCTACCAGCAGGCCGAGAACGCCCTCGTAGAGAACGCCCGGTCATGGCTCTCGATCACCCGGCGGTCCGGGCCGGAGGCCCTCGTCGACACATACCGGTTACTGATCGCCGGCGGACTCCCCGCGCACACGGGCACCGTGGTCGCCCCGCGCTGACCCGTCTCCTCCGTCGTCCGCCACCTCCGTGACCCGTCTTCTCCGTGACCCGTCTTCTCCGTGACCCGTCTTCTCCGACATCCGCCTCCTCCGTGATCCGTCCGCCGAACGGGAGCACCCCGCCGTGACCCAGACCCAGAGCGCAGAAAGACCCCTCCCCCCGACCGAAGGAGCCCCGCCGATCCGCGCGGACGGTCCGGCGACCGGATCGTCCGCCCGGAACGGTCGCCCGGTCCGCCGGGGCTGGTTCGGCCGCAACTACATCATCCCGCTGGCCGTGGCCGCCGCGGCCTACCTGCTGTACCAGCTGCCGCCGTACCTGACACTGGACCCGTCCCGTACGCACATCGCCTCGCAGTTCCCCCTGCACTACGCGATCCTGGCCGCGCACGTGCTGACCGGTGGGGTGACGATGGTGACGCTCGTCCTCCAGCTCTGGCCGTGGCTGCGCCGCAACCACCCGGCGGTGCACCGCTGGAGCGGTCTGCTCTACGTGTTCGGCGGGGCGCTTCCCTCGGCACTGCTGGCGCTGGTCCTGTTCCCGTTCGCCTTCAAGCCGGGCAGCGTGGCCGTGCTGATGTCGGGGATCCTGTGGGCGGTGACCTCGGTGGTCGGCTGGGTCCGGGCACGGCAGGGACGGTACGCCGAGCACCGCCGCTGGATGCTGTACAGCTTCGCGATCGTCTGGGGCCAGACCGTCTGGGGCTTCGTCATCGGCATGGCGCTCTTCAGCCTGCCGGTCGCCGTCGACGTCACATACGTCTCGGAGGCGGCCCGATGGGTCGGCTGGGTCGGCAACCTCCTCCTCGTCCACTGGTGGATCGAGCGGACCGGGCGCCGCGGCCAGGACCGGATGTACGGCGGCCGCCGTTCCCGGTCCCCCGAGCCCGCCGGGTGAGCTTCGACCGCAAGGCGGACGCGTAGTGGCGCGTGTTCGCGGGCGCCTTGGGTGTTCCGTCCCGTGAACCCCGCGGGCGCGCGACGACGGCCGCGTGGTCGTCTCGGCTGCGCGGTCGTCTCGGCCGCGCGGGTAGCGTGCGCGCCGTGGTGTGACCGCCGGGTCGAGGTCGCCGGCCGGCCCTGTGCCGTGGGTGTACGACGCGGGGCCGGCGGATGCGTCCGGCCGGCGGCCCTTCGCCGCCGGCCGGCCCCGGTCAGCGGACGGCGGAGCAGCCGGGGGCGATGTCGCCGCGGAACAGTCCCTCGGGGTCGACCCGCGCGCGCACCCGGTCGGCGGCCAGGACGGCGTCGGCGTCGAGGTGCCCCTGGGGCTGTTCGAGGCTCGCGACGAACGTGGGGGCGGTCCGGCCGGTGTCCCAGGGGCTCAGCGCGCGGCGTACGTCCGCGCAGTGGGCGCGGATCTCCTCCTCCGGGCCGCCGAACCCCGGTACGCCGGCACCGGAGTAGGCGAAGCGCGCGTCCAGGTGCCCGAGGGCCCCGGCCCCGGGTGCGGGGGTGCTCAGGCCGCCGCCGAGCTGGCGCAGCTCGGCGACGGTGAGCGCGCAGTGGGGGCGGTCCACGGTGGCGTGCAGAAACGCGGCGACGCCCTCGTCGCCGAGTTCGCGCAGGAGCAGGTGGTCGCCGAGGACGGGAACCGGCTCGGGCGGGTCCATGTGCGTCTCGGGCACGGCGAGCGGGCCGGCCTCGTGCCAGGTGTCCATCAGCGGGTCGGCGAGCGCGCGCAGCGGGGCGAGCAGTTCGCCGGCCTGCCGTCGGGCTCCGGCGAGGTCGTCGCCGCCCGGGGCGACGACGACACCGTCCAGGCACAGGACGGGCCCGGCGCTGAGGACCGCGGGCACCTCGGGGAGTTCGGGCAGGTTCATCACCCGGACGGACGTGGTCGCCTCGCGGGGGGCCCGCTCGGTCCATGCCCGCCACCGGGGCAGCAGCCGGGCGGCCTGCGCGGCCGGCCAGAAGGCGGCTCCGGTGACGACGCCCGTCACCGGGAAGAGGGCGACCTCGACGGCGGTGACGACGCCGAATCCGCCGCCGCCGCCGCGGAGCGCCCAGAAGAGTTCCGGGTCGCTGTCCGCGTCGACCCGGCGCTGTTCGCCGTCGGCCGTGACGAGTTCGACCGCGCGGACGCTGTTGACGGCGAGGCCGGTGTGGCGGGCGTACATGCTCAGGCCGCCGCCCAGCAGGTAGCCGACGGCGCCGACGGCCGGCGAGGAGCCGTGCGGCGCGGCCAGTCCGTACGGGGCGGCGGCCTCGACGACCGCGCCCCAGCGGGTACCGGCGGGAATCCTGGCGATCCGGCGCCGCGGGTCGATCTCGACGCCGCCGGCCGGTTCGGTGCGGATGAGCAGCGCGTCCCGCATGGGGCGGGCGGTCGCGGAGGCGTGGCCGGTCGTGTGCACCCGCACCCCCAGTCCCCGGGCGCGGGCACGGGTGACCGCGGCGCGGATCTCCGCGGTGGAGCGCGCGGTGACGGCCGCCGCGGGGGCCACGGGGGCGAAGAGGTTGAACACCCGGGTGGCCGCCTCGTAGGCCGCCTCCCCGCGCCGCGCGAAGTCCGCGGGGTGCTCGTCGAGGGTGGTCATGGGTGGTTCCTCCACGGGTGGTGGGTGCCGGGAAGGCCGGCCCGCCCACCCGGGCGGGGGTGCGGGCCGGCCGTGCCGTGGGACGGGCGGTGCCGGTGCCGCGTCAGGCGGGGTCTGCCCGTCGGCGGCGGCGCGGAGCGGCGTCCGGTGCGGTGCGTCGCGAGGCGCCGGGTCGGCCTCTTGGTGGGCCTGCCCGGTTGGTTCGGCGACGCGGCGAGTCGCCGTGCCGGGCGTCGCGACGGGGCGAACGTCGCCTGACGCGGCATCAGCCCTGGGGCGTGCGCTCGGCGGTGATGAAGACGAAGGAGCCGGTGCCCGACTGCTCACGGATCGTCAGGCCCGCGTCGGCGAGCCATTTCGCGATCTCGTCCAGCTCGAACAGGAGCATGCCGGCGGGGCGGCTCGGGAAGAAGTGCGACCCCTGGAAGTAGCGGTCCACGGGGTCGTCGGCCCAGCGGAAGGTCAGCAGGGTGAAGGTGCCGCCGGGCTTGAGGACCCGGCCGATCTCGGCGATGGCGATGCCGGCCTGCTCGGGGAAGGCCTGCAGGGCGTTCCAGCAGTTGACCGCGCCGAAGGTGGCGTCGCCGTAGGGCAGTGTGAGAGCGCTGGCGACGACGGCCGGCACCTCGGGCAGGGCGCGGCGCAGGGCGGTGAGCATGGGCAGGCCGAGGTCCTGTGCGATGAGCCGATCGGTGCCGACGGCCTGCTCCAGGACGGCGGTCCAGCGGCCGGCTCCCGCGCACAGGTCGAGCACGGGGCCGTCGACGGGCCGGGTGCGGGCGAGGAGGTAGGCGTCCTCGTCGGCCGGGGTGACGGCGTCGTCCCAGTTCAGTCCGGCGATGCGGAGGAACGCCGGGCGCAGCACCGTCTCGTAGTAGACGCCCATGCTCGGCATCGCGGCGAGCTTCTGCAACAGGTCGGCGGTGTCGTCCTCCTCGGAGGCCTGCGAGCCGGTCGCGCCGCGGGAGAGGTCCAGCAGGCCCTGGGCGAGGGGGAAGGCGGTGGCGCAGGCCGCGCAGCGGACGCCGTCGGTGTAGTCGAGGCCGCCGTCGCAGGAGGGGCAGCGCAGGGCGTCGGCATGGCGGGCGAAGGCCTGCGGGCCCAGTTCGGCGGCGGCCTCGGCGGACTGGGCGGCGGGGGCCGGGTAGGAGGTCTCCAGGGCCGCGCCGTGGCGCACGGCCCAGTAGGCCTTCATACCCGCGTAGGCCAGTACGGTGCGGGTGTCGTTGTTCCAGTTGGCGACGATCTGCTCGGGGGCGAGCGCCTTGATCGACGCCTTGTCGAAGCCGCGCTCGTCCTCGTTGAGGTTCCAGGCCGCGGGCGAGGGCCAGCAGCGGCCGAGGTCGGGGTCGTCGGGGTCGAGCGCGCGCAGGGCGCGTTCGAGGCGGGTGAGGTCGTGCTCGTCGAGCAGGAGCTCGTCGACGCTGGCCGCGGTGAGGATCCGCGCACGGTCCTCGGGGAAGTGGGCGAGCAGGTACAGCAGGGCGGTGGTCAGGGGAGTTCCCGCGCCACTGCCCGCGAGGAGTTCCAGGTAGCGGTCCAGGCCCCGATGGACGGCGGTCCGGACGGGACCGTCACCGGCCGGGTGCTCCCGGTACTCGGACTCGGCGAGCAGGCCCAGCAGGACGGCCAGGTGGCCGGTGCGCCGGGCATCGGCGCCGTCCAGCGCCGCCACGAGGGCGGGGGTGTGCTCCGCCGCGCCGCCCACGGGGCCGTCGGCCGACCACACCGTGCCGGCCAGACGCAGGAACTCCTCCTCCAGCCGCTCGTCCGGGGCCGCCACGAAGGCGGCGAGGAGGTCGGCGACCGCCGGGGACGTCGTGGGGTGGGTCATGTGCGGGGTCCTTTCTCAGGATGGGGCGGACACGGAATGCCGGGCCGGCTCCGTGGGGCCCGTGAGCTGCCCGGACACCGCACGGGCGATCTCCGCCGTGTTCCCGGGCTCGGTCAGGTAGAAGTGGCCGCCGGGCAGCACCCGCAGGGTGCTGGGGCCGGTGGTGTGCTCGGCCCACGCGTGGGCGTCCCGGGCCTGCACCAGCGGGTCGGCGTCGCCCAGGAAGACGGTGACCGGGCAGGACAGCACGTGCCCCGGGTCGGTGTACGTCTCGAACGCCCGGTAGTCGCCGCGGATCGCCGGCAGCAGCAGGCGCAGCAGCATCTCCTCGCCGGGCGAGCGGGTCGGCGTGCCGCTGAGTCGGTCGACCTCCGCGAGGATTCCGTCGTCGTCGCGCAGGTGCACGCCTTCGTGGCGGTGTCGCGAGGGCGCGAGCATCGCCGAGGCGAAGAGATGGCGGGGGGCGGGGCCGGTCGCCTGCAGCCGGGCGGCGATCTCGTACGCGAGGACGGCACCGAGGCTGTGCCCGAACAGGGCCAGCGGCGCATCACGCAGCGGAAGCAGCGAGGCGACGATATGACCGGCCATCAGCTTCAGGTCGCCGAGCGGGGGTTCGGCCAGCCGGTCATGGCGGCCCGGGTACTGGGCCGCCAGCACCTCCACGCCCGGTCCGAGTGCCTCGGCCAGTGGGATCCAGGCGTGCGCGGAGCCCCCCGCGTGGGGAAGGCACACCAGGCGGACCGCTCCCGGGGGAGCGGTCCGCAGCGTGCGGATCCAGCTCACGAGGAGATCGTCTCGACGCTGGGTTTGGCCGAGGCCTTGCCGAGGCGCTCACGCAGCCGCATGGCGGGGCTCTCGACGAGGTAGTAGCTGGCCGTGGCGAGGACCACGGAGCCGCCCAGGGTGACGGCGAGCAGTTCCAGGAAGCCGCCGGCCTCGAAGAGGCTGCCGTGCCAGAAGTAGATGACGGCGATGTGCCACAGGTACAGGCCGTAGGAGATGCGGCCGAGGAAGCGCATCACCGGGTTGCTCATCACGGCGACGACGAAGCGCGAGGGGTTGGGCACGGTCACCGGGGCGACGAGGAGCAGGCCGAAGAGCGTGTACAGGAGGTGCTCCGTCATGCCGCCGGCCATCGACGGGTAGTCGGCGTGGCCGGGCCGGCCGATCGGGCGGAGGCAGGCGACGAGGTAGACGGAGGCCGCGAGGACCCAGCACCACACCGGCTTGTTCTGGACGAAGCGGTAGAACGCCGGGACGCTCTTCGGGGCGGTGTCCGCGCCCGCGGACAGGGCGGCGAGGCCCATGCCGACGGCGATGAACCCGAGCCACTTCGGCGGCCACTCGTTCTGGATGGGGTACGCGCCCATGGAGGGAAGGAAGGTGTAGGCGGCGTACGCGAAGCCGATGACGACGAGCGGGCTCAGGCCCCACAGGATGCGGCGCACACGTGCGCCCGGGTCGGCGGTGCGGCGGGCGAACCTGTCCAGCGCCCAGGCGAGCAGCGGCAGGGCGGCGTAGAAGGCGACCTCGGTCGCCAGGGTCCAGGTCTGTTCGAGGCCCCGGCCGACGAGGCGGGCGTCGATCTGGTAGACCTGCAGCAGCAGCACGGGCCTGACGACCTGCCAGATTCCGTGGACGGCCTCGCGGTTGAGGGTGAGCAGCGCGACGGCGACCAGCACCCAGTAGGCGGGCAGCGTGCGCAGCGCGCGACGCCAGAAGTAGGGCTTGATCTCGGGCTTGCGGGTGCCGGCGATCGTCGCGAGGGCGAACGGCCGGTAGAGCAGCATGCCGGAGAGCACGAAGAAGATGGGCAGGCTCACGTGCAGCTGCTGGAGCATGACGCCGAGGAACCCGTTGGGTTCCTTGTCCATGAATCCGACCATGCCGGAGCTGAACGCGACGTGTGTGACGAGCACTCCCATGGCCGCGACCCCGCGCATTCCCTCGAGTTCCGGGAAGAACCGGCGCTCGGTGGTGCGGGTGCCGCTGACGGCCTCGGGAGATCTGGTTGTGGTGATGGCCACCGGACCGACCCCCTGATCAGCGAAGAGACGGGACCAGGGTTCCGGGGGCCGCTGAGGGGCCGCATCTTGCGTATTGCGGTGTTGGCCGGGGGCGGCCGGGGAGGGGGTACGCCGGTGGACGGCCGGGAGCGGCGACGGGGAGCGGTACGGGCCCCAGGACCCGTACCGCTCCCCGTGTTCGCCTGATCGTCACGCTCCCCGTGTTCGTCGTGCTCGTCGTGCCCGCCGTTCGGCTCAGGCGCCGGCCAGGTGGTCCGCCAGGCAGTCGAGGAAGCTGTTCCAGCCCGCCTCGACCTCCGCGGTCTTCTCCGGCTCGACCTGACCGACCTGCTGGAAGGAGAGCTTCGTGCCTCCCTCGTGGTCGGCGAAGGTGACCGTGGTCAGCTCCTCCGCCTCGCCCCGCTCGGCGCGCGCCGCGACGTTCTCGTCATTCGGGTCGACCAGGGTGAACACGAGACGCTCGTCCGGCACGACCTCGCGGTAGACACCCGTGAACGGGAACTCGCCGATGCCCTCGGCGGCCATGGTGGCCTTCCACGTGCCGCCGACGCGCACGTCGAGCTCGACCGTGGACGGGTCGGTGGTGAAGCCGCGCGGCCCCCACCACCGGGCGAACTGCCCGGGCTCGGTCCACGCGCGGTACACCGCGGCGCGGGGGGCGTCGAGGACGCGGGTGACGGTGATCTCGTTCAGGGCCGCCGTGTCCGCCACGGTCACGCCTCGGGAGCGTCGAACAGGGGGCGGACCTCGACGCCGCCGTCGTTGACGGGGACGACCTTGGCGACCTCGAGCGCGTGGTCGAGGTCCTTGGCCTCCAGCACGAAGGCGCCGCCGATCGACTCGCGGGTGTCGGCGAACGGTCCGTCGCCGACGGCGCCGTCACGGACGTTCTTGGCGGTACCGGCCGGCTGCAGTGCCAGACCGTTGAGGATCTTGGCGCCGAGCTTCTCGACCTTGCCCGGGAACGCCTCGTGGGCCTCCAGCAGCTCCTTGGGGGCGTTCTCCCAACCACCGGGGATCTCCGCCTCGTAGATGAAAACCGCGAACTGAGCCATGGGGCTCTCCTTCAGTGCGTGACTGTCTGCGTGGTCCGGTGCACTCCACGACGACGGCGTTGCGCGCAGGCGTGGTGTCCACACCTCCAGCCTCCCCGGCCCCACGGGCCCTGCGCATCTTCCATATTGCTCACCCGTGCCCGGTCGGCTCGCGCCCCTGGCGGTCCGAGCGGCACGCGGGGCCATGCGCAATCCGGGAGATGCGCATGCCGGTACGCGGCCCCGACGCTGACCGCATGACTGACTTCGCGAACAAGACGTACTTCATCACCGGCGGCGGCAGCGGCATCGGCTTCGCCACCGCCCGCCGTCTGCTCGACGAGGGCGCCAACGTGGTGATCGCCGGCCGCGACGCCGACCGCCTCGACCGGGCCGTCAAGGAGCTGGACGGCGGCGACCGGGTGCTCGCCGTGGCCCTGGACGTGGCGCGCCCGGCCGAGCTCGAAGCGGCCTTCGAGCAGGTCAGCGCCCGCTTCGGGAGCCTGCACGGCGTCTTCGCCAACGCCGGTGTCGGCCTCAACGCCCGTACCGCGGACGTGTCCGAGGAGGACTTCGACAGGGTCGTCGGCACCAACTTCAAGGGCGCGTTCTTCACCGTGCAGAAGGCGCTACCGCTGCTCGCCGAGGGCTCCTCGGTGGTGCTGAACTCGTCCTGGCTGGTGCACCGCGGCATGGGCCCGGGCTCGGTCTACGCGGCCAGCAAGGCGGCCGTGCTCAACCTGCCGCAGACCCTCGCCCCGGACCTGGCCGAGCGCGGCATCCGGGTCAACGCGGTCACCCCGGGCCACATCCGCACCGAGATGTTCGATGCGGTCGCCCCGGTCGAGGAGGTCCGCGACTTCTTCCGCGGCCAGGTCGCGCTGGGCACGCTCGGCACCCCGCAGGACATCGCCGAGACGGTGCTGTTCCTGCTCTCGCCGCGGGCGGCGTACGTCACCGGGCAGGAGTTCGTCGTCGACGGCGGCCTCGTCGGCTCCGTCCCGGCCTGACGACCGGACCGGCCCGCCGCCCGCCGCCCGCCGCCCGCCGCCCATCGTCCGCCGGCCATCGTCCGCCGGCCGCCGGCCGCCGGCTGACCGGCTGACCGGCCTTCGGGCCGGGCCTTCCCCCCTCGCCCCCTGCGGGGCGCGTGACCACAAGGAGTACCGTGATCGGCTTCCGGCTCGACGAGGAGTACGAGGTCCTGCGCAAGAGGGTGGAGGACTTCGCGCGCACCGCCGTGGCCCCGGCCATCGGCGACCTCTACAAACGCGACGAGTTCCCCTACACCCTGGTGGCCGAGATGGGCCGGATGGGCCTGTTCGGTCTGCCCTTCGAGCGGGAGTACGGCGGCGGGGGCCGCGACTTCCTGGCCCTGTGCGTGGCACTGGAGGAACTCGCCCGCGTCGACACCTCGGTCGCGATCACACTCTCCGCCGGGGTCTCGCTGGGGGCCATGCCGATCCACCGCTTCGGCACGCCCGAGCAGAAGGAGCGCTGGATGCCGGGGCTGTGCTCCGGTGAGGCGCTCAGCGCGTTCGGGCTGACCGAACCCGGCGGCGGCACCGACATCGCCGCGCTCACCACGACCGCCGTGCGCGACGGTGGCGCATGGGTGATCAACGGCGCCAAGTCGTTCATCACCAACTCCGGCACGGACATCACCCGCCTGGTCACGGTCACGGCTGTGACGGGGGTGCGCGCGGACGGCCGGCAGGAGGCCTCGACCATCGTCGTGCCCGCGGGCACGCCCGGCCTCGAGGTCGCGCCGAAGTACTCCAAGGCGGGCTGGAACTCGTCGGACACCCGCGGCCTGGCCTTCACCGATGTGCGGGTGCCGGCCGGGAACCTGCTCGGACGGGAGGGCCGGGGCCTGTCCCAGTTCCTGTCGGTGCTGGACGAGAGCCGGATCGCCATCTCCGCGGTGGGCGCGGGCGTCGCGCAGGGCTGTGTCGACGAGAGCGTGCGCCACGCCGAGGAGCGCGCGGCGTTCGGGCGCAGCATCGGCGCCAACCAGGCGATCCAGTTCAAGATCGCGGACATGGAGGTACGGGCTCAGAGCGCGCGGCTCGCGTACTACCACGCCGTGACGAGGATGCTGCGTGGGGAGCCGTTCGGCAGGGAGGCGTCGATCGCGAAGCTCGTCTCCTCGGGCGCGGCGATGGACAACGCCCGGGACGCGACGCAGATCTTCGGCGGCTACGGCTGCCTCAACGACTACCCGGTGGCCCGCTTCTACCGCGACGCCAAGGTGCTGGAGGTCGGCGAGGGCACGAGCGAGGTGCAGCGGATGCTGATCGCCCGCGGCCTGGGGCTGCCGGCCGCCGCCTGACCGGTACGGGGCGACGCCGAAGGGGCCCTGCACCGGTGGGGCCCCTTCGGTGTGCCGTCAGGCGGCGGGGGCGAGGCGGCCGGCGATCAGGGCGGCGCTCCGCTCGCGCAGTTCGACCTTGCGGACCTTGCCGCTGGCGGTCATCGGGAACGAGTCGGTGACCGCCACATAGCGCGGGATCTTGAAGTGGGCGAGCCTGCCGGCGCAGTACGCCCACAGTTCGGTGGCCGACATCGGCGCGGCGCCGTCCCGCAGGCGGATCCAGGCGATGAGCTCCTCGCCGTAGTACCGGTCGGGGACGCCGACGACCTGCGCGTCGAGGATGTCGGGGTGGGTGTGGAGGAACTCCTCGACCTCGCGCGGGTAGATGTTCTCGCCGCCCCGGATGACCATGTCCTTGATCCGGCCGGTGATGCCGACGTACCCGTCGTCGTCCATCACGGCGAGGTCCCCGGTGTGCATCCAGCCGTCCTCGTCGACGGCCTCGGCGGTCTTGTCGGGCTGCCGCCAGTAGCCGCTCATCACCGAGTAGCCGCGGGTGCAGAACTCGCCCTGGGTGCCGCGCGGCACGGTCTCCCCCGTCTCCGGGTCGACGATCTTGATCTCGACGTGCGGGCCGGCCCGGCCGACGGTGGACACCCGGCGTTCGAGCGAGTCGCCGGGCCGGGTCTGGCAGGCCACGGGGGAGGTCTCGGTCATGCCGTAGCAGATCGTCACCCGCGCCATGTGCATCCGGTCGACGACCTGCCGCATCACCTCGACCGGGCAGGGGGTGCCGGACATGATGCCGGTCCGCAGTCGGGACAGGTCGAAGGAGCCGAAGTCGGGGTGGTTGAGCTCGGCGATGAACATCGTGGGAACCCCGTACAGCGAGGTGCAGCGCTCCGCCTCGACCGCCTCCAGGGTCGCGCGGGCGTCGAAGAACGGGCCCGGGATGACGACGCACGCGCCGTGGCTGAGCGCCGCGATGGTGCCCATCACCATGCCGAAGCAGTGGTAGAAGGGCACGGGCAGGCAGACGCGGTCGGCCTGCGTGTACTCCAGCAGCTCACCGGTGAAGAAGCCGTTGTTGAGGATGTTGCGGTGTGTCAGGGTCGCGCCCTTGGGCGAGCCCGTCGTCCCCGAGGTGTACTGGATGTTGATCGGGTCGTCGGGGTGGAGCGAGGTCCCGGCCTCGGCGAGCCGGCGCGCGCCGTACGCGTCGGGCGGGGTCAGCAGGGAGTCCCACTCCGCGCCGCCGATGAGGACCGTGTGGCGCAGGGAGGGGCAGCGCGGCGCGACCTCGGCGATCATGGCGGCGGCGTCGCCGGTGCGCAGTGCCGGCGCGGCCACCACGACCCGGACACCGGAGTGACCGAGCACGTGCTCCAGCTCGTAGGTCCGGTACGCGGGGTTGATGTTGACCAGGATCGCCCCGATCTTCGCCGCCGCGTACTGGGTGAGCACCCACTCGGCGTTGTTGGGGGACCACAGTCCGATCCGGTCGCCCGCGCGGACGCCCAGGTCCAGCAGCCCCGCCGCGAGGGCGTCGGTCTGCGCGTCGAGTTCGGCGTAGCTCCAGCGGCGGCCGCCGCCCGCGCGGTCGACCAGTGCGTCCCGGTCGGGGAAGGAGGCGACCGACCGCCGGAGGTTGGCGCCTATCGTCTCGTCGAGAAGCGGCACGGGATGAGCGCCTGCGGCGTGACTCGGCCGGCCGGACACCGGGTGTCCGGCCCGCCCGTCCGCCGGCGCCGTCGGTTGTTCGGGCTCACGATGGTCCATCCCGTCATGCTTCCGTCGGCCGCTGCCCCGCGCATCTCGGTGATTGCCCTCTCCACGGCGTCGCCCGCCTCTCCGGGTTCGCCCCCATCGAGCACGATCGAAGAATGGGGAGAGGGGGCATCCGCCCTATTCTGCGGTTGCCCCGCCGACTTGTCCGGTCGCCCGCCCGACGACCTCGCAGCGGGCGCACAGCCACCACCCACCACCCACCGTCATCGAGCACCTGTTGGGAGATCGGCCATGAAAATCGGTCTGGCATTCGCGGATTACGCCTGGGAGGGCGGAGCGGTGCGCATGGCGGAAACCCTGGCGGCGATGTCCCGCTCCGCCGACGACGCCGGCTTCGACGTCATCGGCGTCGCCGACCACGTCTGGCAGGGCCCCCACATGGGCGGGGCCGAGCAGCCGATGCTGGAGTGCTTCACCACGCTGGCCACCATCGCCGCGCACACCCGCCGCATCCGCCTCATGCCGATGGTCGCCGGGGTCCACTTCCGCGCCCCGGGCCTGCTGGCGAAGACCGTCACCACGCTCGACGTCCTCTCCGGCGGCCGCGCGGACCTGGGCATCGGGGCCGGCTGGTACGAGGAGGAGGCGCGCGGCCTCGGCATCGACTTCCCGCCGGTGGCCGAGCGGTTCGAGCGGCTCGAGGAGGCCGTCCGGATCTGCCTGGGCATGTGGGACGGCGAGAGGGGCTGCGAGAAGCCGGTCACCGGCCGGCACCACCGCGTGGACCGGGCGCTGAACGTCCCGCAGAACCTGACCCGTCCCCGGATCATGATCGGCGGCGGCGGCGAGAAGAAGACCCTGCGCCTGGTCGCCCGGTACGCGGACGCCTGCAACCTCTACCCGGGCCCCGACCTGGGCGGCAAGCTGGCGGTCCTGCGCCGGCACTGCGAGGCGGAGGGACGGGACTACGACGCGATCGAGAAGACCTGCATCATGCCGTTCACGGCCGGCGACACGGCCTCCGCGGACGAGTTGGCCGGGGTGCTGCGCACGATCGCCGGTGCCGGCGTCACACGGGTGATCGGCATCCTTGAGGGTCCGGACCAGGTGCGCGGGATCGATCTGGTCGGCGAGCGGGTGCTGCCCGCCGTGGCGGACGCCTGACCGCCAGCCGCGTGCCGGTGCCCGGGCCCCGCTCTGAGCGGGGCCCGGGCACCGGCACGCGCTGCCTCAACCGGGCAGTCCGACGGACAGGGCGTGGCGGAACACGTTCCGCGGGTCGTAGCGCTTCTTGACCCGCTGCAGGCGCGGGTAGTTGTCCTTGAAGTACAGGGTGTGCCAGGGCACACCCGAGGTGTTCCACTCCGGGTCGGCCAGGTCGGTGTCGGCGTAGTTCACGTACGAGCCGTCGTTGGCGTCGTTCGGCACCGGCACCCCGCCGGTCTCCGCGTACACCTCGCGGTACATCTCCCGCACCCGCCGGATGTTCGTCTCATCGTCGGCCTCGGCCCCCCACACGGCCATGTACGCGGCCTTCAGGACCGAGTCGCGCTGGGCGGCGGCGGTGGCGTCCGGGGCGACGGCGTTCACCCGGCCCCCGTACCCGATGAGGATGAGCTGGACGGGGCTGGCCTCACCGGCCGTCAGATGCCGGTACAGCGCCGCCGTCTGCGTGGCCGAGTACCCCTTGCGCAGATACGCGGCCTTGATCTTGATGCGGCGGGTGAACGGGTCGCCCGGGTCGCCCCAGCCGGGATAGGACGACATGTACAGCCAGGGCCTGACCTGCTGGTCGACGAAGAGCGGCCGGGCGTCCACGCCTGCCGTGATCTCCTCGAAGAACGAGGTCATCAGGCGCTCGGCGTCCGCGGTGGCGTCGTCCATGTGGGCGCCGACGGTCAGTCCGAAGCCGGAGCGGTGGGTGCCGTGGAAGAACCCGGCCAGCGCCGCGTACGGCGAGTCGGGGTCGCTGTTGCGCTCGAACCAGGCGCCGAAGTTCGCCTGGAGGGCGGCGAACGACTCCTCCGTCATCGTCTCCCAGGACCACACGGCCATCCCGCTGCGCCAGGCGGCGGGAGCTTTCGGCAGCAGCTCCGCCGGGTCGTCGGAGCCGGAGTCGGCACCGGGGGCCCTCATCCAGTAGCGCGTCACCACGCCGAAGGTGCCGCCACCGCCCCCGGTGTGGGCCCACCACAGGTCGCGGTGCGGATCGCCGTCCTCCCGGGTGGCCACGACGGCCCGGGCGACGCCGTCCTCGCCGACCACGACGACCTCCACCGCGTACAGGTAGTCGACCACCGCGCCGAGGCTGCGGGACAGCGGGCCGTAGCCCCCGCCGACGATGTGCCCGCCGACCCCGACCTCGGGGCACTCGCCGGCCGGGATGGTCACGCCCCAGCCCTTGAACAGCACGCGGTAGACGTGGCCGAGCGTCGCGCCGGCCTCGATGGCGAAGGCGCGCCGCTCCTCGTCGTAACGCACCTCGGTCATCTCGGACATGTCGAGGAGGACCTCGACGCCGTTGGTGGCCAGGTCCTCGAAGCCGTGCCCGCCGCTGCGCACGGATATCCGCCGGCCGGCCGCCACGGCCTCGGTCACCGCGGCCGCCACCTGCGCGGTCGTGGTCACCACCCGGACGTAGTCCGGCCGGCCGGGGAACCGGTGGTTGGTCCCCAGGACCAGGCTCGGGTACCGCGGGTCGTCCGCGGTGATCGTGGCGGCTGCGAAGGCGGGGATGTCCGTCTCGGTCACGTCGTTCCTCCATCGGGGCGGGCGGCCGGGGGCCCGCTCGGGCCGCCCGGCCCGGGGCCGCCACCAGCGTGAACGAGGCGTGCCGCGGATGTCTTCTCCCGCCGTGCGCATCGCCCGCGCCGGCCCGTTCTTCCAGATTGCTCAAGGCCGGGGTGCGCCCGGGATTCGCTTGTGGCCGCGGCCCGGGCACGTGTTACTTGTTGCGGGAAGCCCGTGGGCCGGCGCCGCGGCGCCGGCCGGTTCTTCCTTCGTTCCGCTCTTCCCTGCCCGGTGCTCGGCTGTCCGATGAAGGAGGATCCGTCACATGTGCGGCATCGCCGGGGCCATGGGCCTGCGCAACGGTGTGGGGGTGGACTCCCGGGCGCTCGCGCGCATGACGGCGACCCTGCTGCACCGGGGTCCGGACTCCGACGGGGTGTTCGCCGAGGACGGCGTCGGGCTCGGATTCCGCCGTCTGAGCATCAACGACCTCGACGGCGGCGCCCAGCCGATGTCCAGCGAGGACGGCGCCGTCGTCATGGTGTGCAACGGCGAGATCTTCAACCACCGCCGGCTGCGCGCCGAACTCGTCGGCAGGGGACACCGCTTCCGCACCGACTGCGACGTCGAGGTCCTCGTACACCTCTACGAGGAGGAGGGCACCGAGCTGCTGCACCGGCTGAACGGGCAGTTCGCGTTCGCCATCCTCGACCGGCCGAGGCGCCGTCTCTTCCTCGCCCGCGACCATGCCGGCATCCTCCCCCTGCACTACGCGACGACCGCCGACCACTTCGTCTTCGGCTCGGAGGCCAAGGCCGTCCTGGAACATCCCGGCGTAGACCGCGCGGTGGACCTGACCGGCCTCGACCAGGTGCTCACCTTCCCCGGCCTGGTCAGCCCCCGGACCATGTTCCAGGGCGTCAGCAGCCTGCGCGCCGGCCACTACCTGCTCGTCGAGGACGGTGCCGTACGGGAGGTGCCGTACTGGGACCTCGACTACCCGCGCGCCGGCGAACTCGCGCCGAGGCCGGACGCGTACTACGCCGAGCGGCTGCGCGAGTTGCTGACCGAGGCGGTACGGCGCCGGCTGGACGCCGACGTGCCGGTCGGCTTCTACCTCAGCGGCGGGCTCGACTCCTCGCTCATCGCCGGTCTCGTCGGGGAGCTGGCGCCCCCGGCCGACTCGTTCTCCGTCACCTTCCCCGACGCGGAGATCGACGAGTCGGGCTACCAGCGCCTGATGGCCCAGAAGGCCGGCTCCCGCCACCACGAGGTGCGGTTCACCACCGCGGACATCGCCGAGGGCCTGCACCGGATGGTGCTGCACGCCGAGACGCCGGTGAAGGAGACGTACAACACCTGCTCACTGGCGCTGGCGCGGCAGGTCCGCGAGAGCGGCACCACGGTGGTCCTCACCGGCGAGGGCGCCGACGAACTCTTCGGCGGCTATGTCGGCTACCGCTTCGACCGGCTCGGCCGCGGCGCCGGCAGCTCCGGCGACGACCTCGCGGACGCGCTGGAGGACGACGTGCGGCGGCGGCTGTGGGGCGACGCCGGCCTGTTCTACGAACGCCGCTACCACGCCTGGCGCGAGGCCAAGCTCGGCATCTACTCCGCGGGGGTCCGCGAGGCGTTCCGCGAAGTGGACTGCCTGCGCCTGCCTCCCGTGGACCGGGCCCGGCTGGCCGGACGGGACCCGCTGGACCAGCGCTCCTATCTCGACTTCCGGCTGCGGCTGTCGGACCATCTGCTCTCCGACCACGGCGACCGGATGGCGATGGCCCACTCCGTGGAGGCCCGTTACCCCTTCCTGGACCGGGAGGTCGTGGAGTTCGCCACCCGGGTCCCCGCCCATCTCAAGGTGCACCCGCTCGGTGAGAAGTACGTCGTGCGGCAGGCCGCGCAGGGCCTGGTGCCCCCGGAGATCATCGACCGCGAGAAGTTCGGCTTCCGCGCGCCGGGCAGCCCGGCGCTGCTGCGCGCCGGCGTCGAATGGGTCGGCGACATGCTCTCCCCCGCGCGGATCAGGCGGCAGGGGTACTTCGACCCGGCGGCCGTGGAGAGGCTCCGGGCCCGCTACACCGGCGACGGCTTCGAGGTCCATCCCCACTACGGCGACGACCTGCTGCTCACCGTCCTGACCTTCGGAATCCTCCTGGACACCTTCTCCCTGCCGGACCACTCGTAAGGAACACTGATGACGTTCGAAGCCATCCACGACCTGGTGGGCAGGACGATCGGGCGATCGCCGGACCAGGTGGCCGTCGAGACCCCGCAGGGGGCCCTCGGCTACGCGGAACTGGACGCGCGCGCCGCACATGTGGCGGACGCCCTGAAGGCCGCGGGGGCGGGCGCCGGCGCCTTCGTCCCCGTCCTGGTCCGGGACCGCCGCGACCTCGTCGCCGCCGTGCTCGGCATCCTGCGGATCGGCGGCGTCTTCGTCCCCCTGGACCTGGCCGCCCCACCCACCCGGCTGCGGGCGACGCTCCTCGAGGTCGCGCCCGAGTGGGCCGTCGTCGGCTCCCCCGCCGACCCGGCCGCGCTCCAGGCGCTGTCCGAGGCCGCGCCCACCGCCCGTACCGTCACCGCCGGTCCCGCCGCCTCCCCCGGAGTCCGCCGGGAGCACCACCGTTCCGGCGCGGACGACCCGGCGTACGTCTTCTTCACCTCCGGCACCACGGGCCGCCCCAAGGGCATCGTGGGCCGGCTCGGCTCCATCGCGCCGTACATCCGGTGGGAGACCGGGCTGCTGGGCGTGGAGCCGGGCTGGCGGGTCAGCCAGCTGGTCTCCCCGTCCTTCGACGCCGTGCTGCGCGACCTGTTCGTCCCGCTGACCACCGGCGGCACGATCGTCGTCCCGCCCCCGGAGACGGTCCTCGACCCGGCGGCCCTGGCCCGCTGGACCGACGAGGAGCGCATCGACCTGGTGCACACCGTCCCGTCGCTGTTCCGGGGCCTGGTCTCGGCCGCGATCGCCGGGGACCGCACGCTCGGCTCGCTGCGCTGGGTGGCCCTGTCCGGTGAGCGGCTCGCGACCTCGGACGCCGAACTCCTCTTCGGCCGGTACGGTGACCGGATCCGGCTGCTGAACCTGTACGGGCCGTCGGAGACGACGATGACGAAGACCTTCCACGTCGTCACCCGCCAGGACCTCGCCCGCCCGTCGATCCCCGTCGGCCGCCCGATCCCGGACGCGGAGGTGCTGCTCGTCGACGAGCACGGGCGGCCCGCCGAGCCCGGCACGGTCGGCGAGATCCATCTGCGCACCCCGCACCGGTCCCTGGGCTACCACGGCCACCCCCGGGAGACCGCCCGGGCCTTCGTGCCCCACCCGGTCACCGGCGACCGAACCGACCTCGTCTACCGCACCGGGGACTACGGCCGCCTGCTCGACGACGGCGCCCTGGAGTTCCTCGGCCGCAAGGACCACCAGGTCAAGATCGGCGGGGTACGGGTCGAGCTGGAGGGCGTCGAGTGCGTACTGCGCGACCATCCGGCCGTCGCGGACGCCGCCGTGGTCGCCGTCGAGGAGGCCGGCGCGGCCCATCTCCGCGCATACCTGGAACTCCGTGACGCCCCGGCCGGCGCCGCGCCCGAGGCGTTCGACAGGGAGCTGCGCGGCTATCTGCGCGAACGGCTGCCCGACAGCGCGGTGCCGGCGCGGTTCGTCCCGCTCGCCGAGCTTCCCCGCACCCTCAGCGGCAAGATCGACCGGCGTGCGCTGCCCGCCCCCTCGCCCCGCGCCGCGGACCGCACCGCAGGCGAGCCGCCCCGTACCACGACGGAGCGGACGGTGGCGGTGCTGTGGCTCCGGACCCTGCCCGTCTCCGGTGCCGGCCGGGACGACGACTTCTTCGCCTCGGGCGGCACCTCGCTGCTCGTCGTCTCGCTGCTCGCCCTGGTGAACCAGACCTTCGCGGTCACCGTGCCGCTGCGGGACTTCCTGCTGTCGCCGACGGTCGCGGGCCTCGCAGCGGCGGTCGAGAAGGAGCTGCTGGCAGCCGACGCGCCACTCGACGACCTCTTCGCCATCCAGGGACCGGATCTCCGATGACCACGCACCCCGCTCCTGCGACCACCGCTGCGGCCGAGACCGGCACCGGCACCCCCGAGCGGGCCTGCGCCCGCTGCGGGATCAGCGGCCGCTACCCCGGCATCGCCTTCGACGCGGCCGGCATCTGCGACCTGTGCACGATGTACGAGCGCCACGGGACCGAGATCGACGCCTACTTCGGCGACGTGGAGCGATTCGTCTCGCTGGTCCGCGCCCGGGCCGCGGAGCGCGGCTCCGACGTCGACTGCCTGCTGCTCTACAGCGGCGGCAAGGACAGCTCGTACGTGCTGTACCGGCTGATCGATCTCGGCCTGCGCGTGCGGACCTTCACCTTCGACAACGGCTTCATCTCCAGGACCGCCCTGCGCAACGTGGAGAAGATCACCTCCGAACTCGGCATCGAGCACGTCACCGCCACCCACGCCGACCAGGACAGGGTCTTCCTGCGCAGCCTCCAGCAGCACAAGAGCGTGTGCAACGGCTGCTTCCGCTCCCTGCTGGACCTGAGCACCCGGCACGCCCACGACCTCGGCATCCCGACCATCGTCACGGGCCTGTCGCGCGGTCAGATCATGGACGAGCGGCTGTCCTGGTTCCACCGTCAGGGCATCTTCGACCCGGCCGAGATCGAGCCGGGTCTGAAAGAGGGCCGCCGGGTCTACCACCAGGCAGGCGGGGGCATCGCCCCCGAGGTGGTCGACTCCGTCGAGGTCGTCGACTACTACCGGTACTCCGACGTCACCAAGGACGGCATCCGGGCGCTGCTGCACGAGCGCTCCGACCTGTGGGCGCAGCCGGGCGACACCGGCTTCTGCAGCTCCAACTGCATGATCAACGACGCGGGTGTCCTCGTGCACACCCGTGAGCGCGGCTTCCACAACTACGAGGCGCCCACCCGTTGGGAGGTGCGCCTCGGGCACCTGGAGCGGGCGGAGGCGGACGAGGAACTGCGCATGCCGGCCGCGACCCCGCGGGTGCGCAAGATGCTGCTGCGGATCGGCTACCCGCTCCCCGAGGCGGGGACGGTCCGCCCCGCGGCCGGTGCCCCGGCGGCGGAACGGACCCTGCCCGCGACCGCCACTGCCCCCACGGCCGCCACTGCCTCCACGGCCGACGGCGACTCCGCGGCCGCCACCGTCTCCGCGGCCGACGGGCGCCGCACGCCGCTGACGCCCGCTCAGCGGCAGGTGCTGGCCCGCGCCGGGAACACCCCCGGCCGCCAGGGCAGGGCCCTGCTCCTCGAGGCGAAGGACCCGGCCGACTCCGCCCTGGCCCGCCGGTCGACGCTGGCGCTCCTGCTGCACCACGAGGCGCTGCGGCTGCGGTTCGCCGAGCGCGACGGCGGGTGGGAGCAGTACGACGCCGGGGTGTCCGGTGCCCTTCCCGTGCTGCGCCTGGACGCCTCCGGGCGGGACGCCCCGGCGGAGGCCGGGCTGCTGCACGCGGCCGTGGACCGGCTGCGGTCGCGGATCAGCCTCACCGACGGCCCGCTGCTGCAGTTCGCCCTGGTCGACCGCGGTCCGCTCCCGGCCCGGCTGCTCCTCGTCGTGCACGAACTGCTGGCCGACATCCGCTCCTGGCGGACGCTGCTGCGGGACCTGTCCGCTCTCTGGGCAGCCGGCGGAGAGACGCCGCTCCCGCCGACGGAGTCGTTTCTGCACCGCGCGGCGGCCGTCGCGCCGGGCGCGGCCGACCGCTTCGGCCGCCCGGGTCCGGGCCCGGCGCGGTCACCGGCGGCGGACGCCGGCGCACGGGAGCCGGTACGGATCCGGACGGACTGCGGCGCGCCCGCGAGCGCGACGCGGGTGGCCGCGGCGCTGTCGGCGGTCCTCGCCGACCTGGGCGACGAGCCGGGCGTCGAGGTCCTCGACCACACGGCCGAGGACGGGCCCCGGGGCATCGGCCGGTGGGCCCTGGCACAGGCCCCGTCGTCCGGCGCGCCCGCACCGATCCGCTACGAGCACTTCGGCGACCTCGCCGCGCTGCTGCCGGCCGGCTCCCCCTTCGCGCTCGTCGCCGCGGACGAGGCCGACTTCACCGTCCTGCCCGGGACCGGCCGGGACGCGGTGACGGTCAGCGGCGTGGTCCGGCAGGGGGTGCTCCACCTGGACTGGTGGTGCCCGCCCGGCCCGCGGGGCCGGCTGCTCGCCGCCGCGGTACCCGAGCGGGTGGCGCGCCGGCTGACGGCGGCCGCGGACCCAGCGGCACCATGACGGCCCCGGGACCGGAGCCGGAGCGGGTGCCCGAGCCCGGACCGGTTTCGGCGCCGGCGCCGACGCCCGCCGGGACACTCGGTGTCCTCGGCGGGATGGGGCCCGCCGCGACAGCCGAGTTCCTGCGGCTGCTCGCCGCCCGGGTGCCGGCGGCGGATGACCAGCACCATCCCCGTATCGTCATGCTGTCCGACCCGTCGGTCCCCGACCGGTCCACCGCCCTGCTGGAGGGCGGCGACGCCCCGCTGCCCGCCATCCGGAAGGGACTGGCGACCCTGGCCCGCTGGGGCGCCGACCTGCTGGCCGTGCCGTGCAACACCGCGCACGTGTACATCGACCGGATCCGGGCGGAACTGCCGGTCCCCGTCGTCCACATCGTCGACGCGACGCTGCGGGCGGCGATGGCCCTCAGCCCGGAGGGCGGCTGGCTGGCCGCCACCACCGGTACCGTCGCCAGCGGCCTCTACCAGCGGCGGGCCGCGGAGCTGGGCTACCGGCTGGCCGTCCCCGGCCCGGCGGTCCGGGCGCGGATCCACCACGCCGCCGTCCTGGTCAAGGCGGGCCGTACGGACGAGGGCGGGCGGCTGCTCGCGTCGGCCGTCCGCCCGCTGTGGCGCGAGGAGCGCCTGCCGGTGCTGACCGCGTGCACGGAACTTCCGCTGGCCTACGACGCGTCCGGGCTGCCCGCGGCGGCGACGGTCTCCAGCCTGGACGCCCTCGCGACGGCCTGCGTGGACGCCCTCTACCCCGCTCCCGCCCGGCCCTCCTCCCGCGCGGCCGGACTGACGGCGGCGGCGTAGCGGGCGGGCGGGGCCGAGGACGGTTCGCCCTCGCGCCGGTGGGCGTCGTCCCGGGTGGAGGAGGGAGGTTGTCAGCCGTCGATGCGGCCGGCCCGCTCGCGAAGGTCCTGGGCCCGGGGCAGGCTCTGGAAGCGGCACAACCGTACGCGCATGTCTCGCAGAGCGGCCTGTACCTTCACCGACTGGATGCCGTCGGCACACTCGACGAAGTCGCTCCAGGTGTCGAGGGCACCGTCCACGTCGCCTTGGCGGAGGCGAACGCAGCCGAGGTCGGCCAGGACGATGGCACGGGTGCGACGCCGGTCCACACCGTGGATCTCCAGAGCGAGATGGAGGTGTTCCTCGGCGGCATCGAGGTCGCCGAGCCGGGAGAGGATCATCCCGGACTCGTGGGCCCACCGGCCGGGCGAGTAGTGAGCCGCCCAAGACTCGCCGCCGGTCGCGGTCGGCTTGCCGATCGCCGTCTCGGACAGGCCCAGATGCCGGGTGGCCGTCCTGCGGTCGTCGTCCTGGGCGGCGGCGTTCGCGAGGGTGGCCTCGTAGTAGGCGACGGCGCGGCCGTTGCGTACGTGACCGCCGTACTCGACACAGGCTTCGCCGAGTTGCACGGCCTCCGCCCGGAAGCCCAGCTCGACGCACTGCACTGCGAGTCCCCGCAAGGCAGTGGCGGACAACTCGGGCTCCCCGGCCTCGGCGGCGAGACGGAAGGCATGCGCGTAGTAGCCCTGGGCGAGCCCCCGCAGATGTGGGGTGTCGCCCTCGTCCTGGGCCATCCATCCGGCCAGGTGGACGAGCTGGGAGGCCGCGGCGTACAGCTCTCGGCCGGTGGCTGCGGTGAACCGCCCGTTCAGCCAAGGGCGGACGTCTTCGGTGAGGTAGCGCACGGCCAGATGGCGAGCGTGGCCTCCGCCGAGTTCGGAAGCGGAGTCGCCCAGAGCCTTGACCATCTGCTTGACGGCAGCCACTTCGCCCCTGCCTACGCGGACCGCTCCGGCTGGGGTGCCGCGGGTGCGGCGGATGATGCTCTCGGGGTCGGGCAGACCAAGGGCCGCCAGGGCATATCCGCTGGACGCGGTGATGAAGATCCGGCGGTCCACATCGCTCCTTCCCAGGCATAGGACTGATGCAACGGTATCCGTGAGGAGTTCACCCGGCCCGGTCTCGGGAAGGTTGATCGACTCCGGGTCCAGGTTGAGGACCTGGGCGATGTACGGCCACCAGTGCTCCGGGCTCCGCTCGCCGATCATCCAGCGGCGAGCGTGCTGGCGTTGTAAGCGGCGGGGATCACCACTCTCAGCCATACCGAGAGCGCGGGCAAGCTCGGAGGGCCCCCAGCCCCTCGTCTCGCACGCCTGGCTGATCAATTCCGCGACGACCGGATTCCTCGGCACCCTGTCACCCTCCCCACCTGGATTACGCGGGATTACGCAGGACTACATCGTGGGCCCTGTCCTCGAATCACGAACCGCCGTTGACTGAACATCACCCACTCCAATCTCGATTGGCGCAGATCGGCCCTGATCAGGGCCGATCTGCGCCTGCCCGGCGAAAGGACAGCAACGATGGCCACGACGCCCGCCCACAACTCCAGCGTCCGCGAGGCCCTACCGCCGCCTACGGACGGGGAGATGTCACACCGCGCCGCAGCCGATGAAGTCGCCACCGACACCTTGCCGTTCGTCTCCCACATCGCGCCGATCGCCCGGGACCTGCGCTACGACGGCACCCGCGACGAGATGCTGATGCCGGTAGAGGTCCATTTCCGCGGCGGAACCCGCCTCCCCACAGTCATGAGGGTGGAGCCAGGCCGAGTGGAACTCCTCAGCATCCAGCTCGCCCAAGCCATCGACCGGCGGCAGAGGGGGCTCGACGCCGGGGCACAGGGCCTGTGAGCCCCCGCCCTGTCCGACCTCCTGGAGCCCCTCCTCCTGTCGTGGGTGTTGGACGCTCGGGGCCGCAACCAGGCCCACCCTGCTCGGCCTGCTCACCCACGGCGAGCACGACACCGTCCACGGCCTGACCGTGGACCCCGCGCTCAGCACCCACGACGCCGACCCCTGACGAGGGTCGCCTGTAGAAACGCTCCGCCACCGGGCTTGATGTCCCACACGCGGCTGTCGCCGCCTCAGCCTCGGACACCGAAGCGGCGTCCACTGTCCGCCCCCTGGGGCCCGCAAAACCAGCCCCTCGACCCGCGGCCGACGAGTTGGCCGCCCGAACCGTCGCGAGTTCCACCCGAACCAGCTTCTGGAGGCATCGTGCACCACCCCTCAGACCTATCCGCCCTGGCCGGCAGCACCGTGCTGGTGACCGGCGGCGCGGGCCTCATCGGTTCCCGGATCGTCGCCCAGCTCCGGGTTCTGGGCGCCCGCCCCGTCGCTCTGTGCACCATGAGCGCCTACCCCGAGCGCGTATACGCCGACTTGTTCGGGGTCCACGTGTCGGACCCCGATGTGGTCCTGGGCGATATCCGGGACACGGCGCTGGTCCGCAAGCTCGTCTCCGACTCGGACTACGTGATCCACGCTGCCGCTCTAGCGGCAAGGCCGTGAAGTTTGCGGCTGGGCCGTGTCGTCAAGGGCCTGCGGCTGCGAGGATCTCGATGCCGGTGGTGGCCTTGTAGCTGGTCCGGTCGATACAGGGCCCTCGTGCCTGGTACTTCGAGATGGCGCGTTTGACGATGCGGGGGCTGACCCGTAGCCGCCGCTGGGGCAGCAGGCCGGCCAGGACGTGCCGACCGATGATGCCGACGAGGTCGACGACCGGGTCGGCGATGATGCCCGCGGCCAGGACGAGCTGGTCGCGGGCGGCCTGCCAGGCGATGGAGAAGCCGGCCCGGTCCGGGTCGGTGCCGGGCTGGGTGCTGGTGGCGTCCGCCATGGCGGTCCGCAGCAGTTGGTGGACCACCAGCAGGGCGTAGATCTCCTGGTCGATGCCCTCGGGGGTGCGGGCGCGCAGGACCCGGCCGCCGAGGATGGTCGATTTCAGTTCCAGGTAGGCGGTTTCGATCTCCCAGCGCTGGTGGTAGAGCATGGCCAGTTCACCGGCGGGGTGGCGGTGGTGGTCGAGCAGAGTGGTGGCGAGCCGGTAGAGGCCGGTGTGTTTCCCGGCGGTGGTGGTGATGGTGATCTCGCAGTCGACGACGCGCACGGGTACCGGGCCGAGGGCGGAGAGGTAGGAGCCGTCCCGGTAGCGGGCCAGGATCGGCATCCGGCGGCCGTTCTTGAGCCGGACCAGGACCTCGGCCCCGGTGGCCGCGATGTCGTTGATCAGCCCCTGGGCGGCGAAGTTGCGGTCGGCCAGCAGGATCATCCCCGGCCGCAGGCTGGGCAGCAGGCGCGGGGCGTGGGTGGTCTCACCCGATGTGGTGGGTCCGAAGACCGCGTCGATGAGGGTGCGGGTGCCGCAGGCGACCAGGGTCAGCAGGCGGACCTGCGGGTAGCCGGTCCCGCCGTGGTTGCCCGCCTGCTTGGTGAACCGGGTCAGGACGGCAGGGGTGTCGGGGACCGTCAGGGTGGTGCCGTCGAGCGCGATCACCAGCAGACCGTGCCACCATGCTCCCGGTGTCCGTGGCCCGGCCACCGGGCCTTTCAGCAGGTCGAACAGCCATTTCAGCGGTGTGGCGCCGATACGGCGGCGGGCCTGGGCCAGCGCGCTTGCCGACGGCGCGGCCAGTGGCAGACCGGCCAGAGCGCCGGTGAGCTTGCGCCAGACCCCGAGGTATCCGACCTCCGGGAACAGGCACCCGGCCAGCAGCAGGTAGACGACCACCCGGGATGGCAGGTCCCGCAGCCGCTCCTGGACCCTGCCCGTGGCCTTCAATGCCTCGTCGACCATTTCGAAGGGGATGCACTGGGTGAGTTCACCGAGATGACCGGGTGCGAACCGGCCTCCGGCCACCGTGACGACACGAGTGATGGCACACTGTCCGGACAGCGGAGCCTCCGGTCCTTGTGAACGGCTTGTCTTGGTCGACTGCCAGTTCTACCGGGGCTCCGCTCCTCATGTCCGCGAAACCGCAGCTTACGGACCCTGGACAACCCCACCCATCCGCAAACTGAACGGCCTTGGCTCTAGCGGACGTGGCTGCGTGCACCCGTGAACCGCTGGCCGCCATCGACACCAACATCGCCGGCACCCAGAGTGTCCTGGACGCTGTTGCCGCAACGGACCGTATCCGGCGCATGGTGTTCGTCTCCTCCGCGAGCGTCTACGGCGACGGCAACCCGGAGGAGACCGACACTCCCGAGCTGCTGACCATGCGGCAGTTGCTGGAGTCGGTGCTCGGCCGCATCCCGCCGCAGTTCCACGAGTTCACCCGCCGTCGGCCAGTGTCGGTCTACGGGAACACCAAGGCATGGGGCGAGGAACAGACCTCTCTCATCCTCGGCCAGGTAGGGACCTCGTACGCGATCGTCCGGTACTTCTCCGTCTACGGCGAACCGCAGACTGTCAAGCCGAACTCGCACTCCTGGGTGGTCGCCTGGTTCGCCGCCCGCGCTCATCTGGGGCTTCCCCTGCACCTCAATGGAGGTGGCCGACAGATGCGGGACATGGTGCACGTGGATGACATCGCCGAGGGCACACTGCGGGCCCTGGTCAGCCCGCGTGCCCACACCGAGACCGTGAACATCGGGACCGGCATCCCGACCAGCGTCCGCCAGGTCGCGGAACTGGTCCGTGAGCACTACCCGAACACGGGCTTCTTGGACACCCCACTGCCCGCCGGCGATCCGCTCGGCGGGTACGCGGCCACCCGCCGGATGGAGAACATCCTGGGCTGGAAGCCGAAGGTCACCGTCGCCCAGGGCGTGGCCCGCTACGTCAACTGGCTGAGGGACACCCCGGCCGCCGCCCCCGGCTGGCTGCGGGAGTCCACGGCGGCTTAGACGACCGGCGGTCTGCCCAGTCGGGACATCCGCCACACCGTCCACCACCTGATGGGACGCCGAGGGCCCCCGCTGGTCCGGATGCCCTCGGCGAACCCGCCGAACGACGCCCGCAATCCCGCCAGGGACTTCGCACGGACCACGGTCAGCACCACCCACACCCCGAGGTAGACCGGCACGAGAGGCGCAGGCAGATGCCGCTTGGCAAGCCACACCCGGTTCCGTGCCGTCATCCGGTGGTAGATGGTGTGCCGGGCCGGCGAGGTCTTCGGGTGCTGGAGAACGAGTCGCGGCTCGTAGAGGACGTCCCAGTCCCGGTCGATTGCACGCCAGGCCAAATCGGTCTCCTCATGTGTGAAGAAGAACGCGTCCGGCCAGCCACCGGTTTGCTCCAGCATAGGCATCGACAGTGCGTGCCCGCCGCCCAGGAACGTCGTCACAAGACCTGGCCGCATCGGATTTTTGGCCCGCAGGCGGGGCACGTGGCGCCGCTGGGTCGTGCCGGTCTCGTCCGCGATCCGGAAACTGACGATGCCCAAATGGGGGTCCTCCCAGTACAGGTCCGCGATCCGCCGGAACACGCCTGTGTCGATCAGGAGCCCGTCGTCGTCCAGGTCCACGAGCACGTCCACGTCACCGAACTCGCGCAGCCGTTGCCAAGCGACGTTGCGGCCACTTGGCACCCCGAGGTTCTCATCCAGTTCCACCGCGATCACGCCGTCCGGCAACCCCATGAGAGCCGTCCCGTTCCCGACGACGACAACCCTGGTGGCGGGCTCGTCCTGCTTGGCCACCGACTCCAGCAAGGCCAGCAGCTCAGGCATGCGGTCGCCCATGGTCAGCACGGCAACACCCACACGCGGCCGGGTCAAGACCATCACCACTTCCCTCAAGCCAGCATTAGGTGAACGGCGAGCCTATCCCGGCCGAAACCTGCTGCCGCACTCATCCGAAAGGCTCACACATGGATCCCATCGTCCTCGGCAACTACATCACCGCCCCCACCGTCGGTGCCATCGCCACCACTACTTACCGGGGGCTGGAGAAGTTCGGACTGGCCGACTTCCTGGCCCGGTGGCGGGGCCTCCAGCACGAGGCCCTGACCATGCTCGGCGAAGACCAGCGCATCCATCCGAGTGCGTCCATCCACCCCACGGCGATCATCGGGGAAGACGTGATCATCGGCCCGAACGTCAAAGTCCACGAGTTCACCACCGTCCGCAAAGGCAGCGTCCTCTGTGCTGGGGCGCAAGTCGGCTTCAACTGCGAGGTCACCGCGGCATTCGTGGGAGAGGACGCCGTCTTGGGACACCGGATCGGCGTGAACCGGACGATCATCGGAGCGAGAGCGCACCTCTCCGCGAGCGTCACCGTGGCCGCCATCAATATGACCACCGACATGCGCAGGCCCGACCGCGAGGTCATCATCCGCACTGGCCTCGGCCTCTACCGCTGTGGAACAACCCAGTTCGGGGCTGTCATCGGCGACGACACCCAGACCGGCAACAGCATCAGCATCGGTCCCGGCGTCGCTATCGGCCGTCGATGTCAGATCACCAGCGGCGTCGCCCTCGCCATCCGCGGCATCCCGCAGGACTGCACCGTCAGCGCCCCACACGCGACGGAAGCCACCGTTCGCCGCCGTCGCCGCACCCTGCCGCCCAGCCAGACCACCAAGTAGCTAGCACTACGTCAGGAACGGTTTGCCCGTCGGTGAGCGGCGTCCGATGCGGTGCATCGCAAGGCGCCGCATCGGCCTCGTCGTGGGCCTCGGTTGATTCGGCAACGCAGCGATTCGCCGAGCCTGCCGTGGGCGTCGCGACGGGGCGAACGTCGCCGGATGCGGCGCTACCGTCGAGCGTGACCTACTTGCCCGCACGCCTCTGCTCCCGCTGTGCCGCACGTTCACTTGACCACCCGAGATGGCGATCGCCGTGCGGAACAGCCGCGCCGGTCAGATGCGGACCGTGAGGCAGTCGGGGGTCTCCGGGCCGGTCCCGAGCGCGTAGGCGTTGTACGCGTCGAGGTGCCCCTGGGCTTCGGCGGTGGCCCGGGCGAGGCGGGCGTCCGGGTCGGCGCCCTCGGCCAGGATCTCCTCCATCGCGGCCATGAACACGATCTGCACCGCATGGAACGCGCCCAGCACCGCGCCGTGGGCCTCGGGCGGGCCGGCGCGCAGTTCGAGCTGCTCGCTCGTGGCCCGGTGGTGCGGGTGCGCGTCGAACCAGCCCTCCTCCTCCAGCAGGGCGATGCACCCGTACGTCGCCGGGGCGGAGCCGCTGGCCTTGTGCCAGGCGGCCGCCGCGCGGGGGCTGTTCAGGTACTGCATGAACGCCAGCGCGCCGTCCCGGGTCGCCTCGTCCAGGCCGTCCGCGAGCCAGAGCGAGTCCCCGCCGATCCAGTTGCCGGCGCAGGGCAGGGCACCGTTGCGGGGCAGGACGCCGACCTCGATGTCGAAGCCGGCGGCGGCCGCCGCCCGCACCATGTAGTTGGCGTCGAAGGACGAGCTCAGCCGCAGGGCCACCTCCTGGTCGGCGAAGGCCCTGAAGGTGCCGGCCCAGTCCTCCTGCACGCCGGTGTGCAGGTAGTGCCCGGCCCGGTGCAGGCCGCGCCACCAGTCCACGTACGCCTTCACCGCGTCGGAGGCCAGGTCGATGCGGGTGGCCCGGCCGTGTCGCCCGTTGCCCGCGTCGGCGAGCGGGGCGCCCTGCTGGGCGACCGCGTGTTGCAGGAACTTGCCGTCGACGGGCCAGGCGATGCCGTGCCGGGGGCCGTCGGCGAGGCGGGCGACGGCCTCGCACGCGGCCGTGGTGTCCTCCCAGGTCCGGGGCGCGGCGGCGACCCCGGCGCGGCGCAGCACGGTGGTGTTGGCGTAGAGCAGCATGGTCGAGAGGGTCAGCGGCATCGTCGTGAAGTCGCCGTCGACGGTGTAGTACTCGCGGACGCCCGGCAGGAAGTCGTCGAGGACGACCGCCTCGCCGAGGATCTCCGTGCGTCCGGCGACGGCCTTCTCCACGGAGACGAAGAGCGGGCTGCCGTCCTGGGCGCGGGCGTCGCGCGCCAGCTGCGAGGCTCCGGCGTAGTAGGTGGCGACCGCGGGGGCCCGGCCCGCGGCGGCCGCCCGGGCGATCGCGTCGGGAAGCTCCTGGTAGGAGAAGCCGCGGATGTTGATCCGGTGCCCGGGGTGGGCCTTCTCGAACTCCCGGGCGCGTTCCCGGATCGGCTCCAGGAAGTCGGGGAACGGGAACTCGGACAGCCATGCCTCGATGACGACGGTGTCGTCCGGGGCGGGATGCATGGGTCCTCCAGTCGGGGGATCGGGGCGGAACGCGGGAACGGCCTCAGGCCGTGACGACCGGGAGCGGGACCCGCTGCGGGGCGGCGGTCTCGTCGGTGCCGGCGGGAGCCGGGGCGGGGGCGACCGTGACCGGGGCGCCGTTGAAGACGGCGTTGCCGGAAAGTGCGTCGGTCACGGAGTCGTCGGTGAGGGCGTTGGCGTTCACGCCCGGGTGGAGCGAGGCGGTGCGCTGCGCCGACCCGGCGTGTCCCCAGCCGTGGGGCAGGCTGACGACGCCCGGCATGATGCGGTCGACGGGCTCGACGGGCACGACCAGGTCGCCGGTTGCGGAGACGATCCTCGCGTGGGTGTCCAGACCCAGCCGGGCCACGTCGTCGGGGTGGATGTGCAGCGTGCACCGGTTGCTGCCGCCCGTCAGCGACGGGATGTTGTGCAGCCAGCTGTTGTTGGAGCGGAGCTGGCGCCTGCCGATGAGCACCATCGGCGGGGCCGGGGCGGCGAGCCGCTCGTTCAGCCGGCCGATCTCCCCGCCCAGCTCGGCGGGGGCGAGCCGGACGAGTCCCGACTCCGTGCCGAGCACCTCCTTCAGCCGCGGCTCGAGCGGGCCGAGGTCGATCCCGTGGGGGTGCTCCCGCAGTTCGGCGAGGGAGAGCCCGTACGGGCCGAGGCGCAGCATCGCGTCGAGCATCAGCTCGGGGCCGCTGTCGCCGTCGAGCAGGGCGCGGGCCTCGGCGACCTCCATGCCCTCGAAGGGGGAGCCGGGGATCTGGACCCCGGCGCCGAGGAGTTCGCCGAGCACCGTCTCGTCGACCGCGGCGGGGTCGGCGTCGGCGCCCTGGCCGGCGGCGATCAGGCAGAGCCGGGCCATGATCTCCGCCTCGGAGAGCTGCCCGGGTTCGAGCGGGAGGACCCGGGACGAGGAACGCCCTGAACCGGCGCGGACAGCAGCAGGGACGCACGGCCCGCGTCCTGCTTCCGGAGCAGCCGGATGGCGTCCGCCGCCGTGGCGGGGTCCGCGACGGCGACGGCGTCGGCGGCCGCGCCGAGGGCGGCCGCCACCGGGAGTTCGTAACCGGGGGCGACCGTCAGCAGCTCCGCGGCGGGGCCCAGCACTCCGGCGAGCCGGTCCCGGGCGGACAGCAGCGCGCCGGTGCCGTCCTTGCGGCGCAGCCCCTGCGCGAGGGCGTCGTGGCGTGCGGCGACCGCGGCACGCTCGCGCTCGGCCGCCGTGGCCGCCTCCCGGGCGGCCGACAGGGCCTCCTCGGCCTCCGACAGTTCACGCCTCGCCGCGTCGTGGCGTTCCGCCAGCGCGGCGTCGTCCACCGCCAGCCCGTCGACCTCCGCCCTGAGCTGCTCGTACTCCTCCTGGGCCGCGGTGGCCCGCTCGCGCGCCTCGTCCCGGGCGGCCGCCAGCCGGTCGATCTCCGCCTGGGCCGAGGCGGCGCGTGAACGGGCGGCGTTGACCTGCCCGTTCAGCCGGGCAAGTCCTTCGCGGCGATCGGCGACCGCCCGGGCCACGTCCCTCAACCGCCTTTCCTCGGCCACCAGTTCACGCTCGAGTTCGGCTCGGTGGGCGACGGTGTCCTCCAGCGCGCGCTCAGCGGCCTCCAGCGCGGCCTCGAGCTCGGCCTCCTGCTCGCGGATCCGCGCGGCCTCGCGTTCCATGTCCTCCGGGTCGCGGCCGCGCCGCTCCTCCGCGGGCACCGAGGTGGCACTCTTCACCCGTGCCTCGGCCAGCGACACCGTGCCACGCACCCGCTCGGCCAGCTGGGACAGCTCGTACCAGGTCTGGCGGGCCCGTTGCAGCCGGGGCGCCAGCCGGCGCACCTCGTCCTCCAGGTCCGCCTCCCGGGCCAGGGCCCTCTTCAGCTCCGCCTCCGCGGCTTCCTTGCGCTCCTTGAGCGCGGCCTCGTCGGCGACTTCGGTCCTGAGCGCCTCGCGCATGCGCACGAGGTCGTCGGCGAGGAGGCGCAGGCGGGCGTCGCGCAGGTCGGCCTGGATGACCGCGGCCCGGCGCGCAACGGCGGCCTGCCGGCCCAGCGGCTTGAGCTGCCGCCGGAGTTCGTCCGTGAGGTCCTGGACGCGAGCAAGGTTCGCCCGCATCGCGTCGAGCTTCCGCAGGGCCTTCTCCTTGCGCTTGCGGTGCTTGAGGACGCCCGCGGCCTCCTCGATGAACGCCCGGCGTCCCATGGGGTCCGCGTGGAGCACGGAGTCGAGCCGGCCCTGCCCGACGATGACATGCATCTCACGCCCGATACCCGAGTCGGAGAGAAGTTCCTGAATGTCCAGCAGCCGGCAGGTGTCCCCGTTGATCTGGTATTCGCTGCCGCCGTTGCGGAACATGATCCGCGTGATCGTGACTTCGGCGTACTCGATCGGGAGCGCCCCGTCGGAATTGTCGATCGTGAGGGATACCTCCGCCCGGCCGAGCGGCGGGCGCCCGGTCGTCCCGGCGAAGATCACGTCCTCCATCTTCCCGCCGCGCAGGGACTTCGCCCCCTGCTCGCCCATGACCCAGGACAGCGCGTCCACGACGTTGGACTTGCCGGAGCCGTTCGGCCCCACGACGCAGGTGATACCGGGCTCGAAGCGAAGCGTCGTCGCCGAGGCGAAGGATTTGAACCCGCGGAGGGTCAGGGCCTTGAGGTGCACGCCGCCGGACTCTACCCCCCGGCACCCGGAGATCGCGGGCGGCGCAGTTCCCCCGAAGCGGCGCGATGGAAACGCGCCGCGGTTTCATCGCCGAAGGCGCGGCGGTTTCATCGCTGAATATGCAGGGCACATCAGACGGTAGGCAACGCGCTACAGAGGGGGAAACAAAAAGAAGGGACGCCGAAGCGTCCCTTGCATACATACCTGCCGTGCGAGAGAGTTCCTCACCGGATCCCGATGGGATCGGGAATCAGGTGAGCGCCGGCTCGCCCTTGGGTACGTCGATGTCGATGCCTTCGAGCAACGACTCGCCATGGTGCCGTGCGGCGGCAGCGCTCAGCGCGTCGTTCTCGGTCTGGATCCGTACGAGTTCGGATTCCAGGTCCTGGACGCGCTGCTGAAGCCGTCGCATCTCGGCGAGGAGTCGCGGGTCGGAACCGCCGACGTAACCGAGAAGCGCCTTTGCCATGATGGATGGTCCTCCACACTGAGTGACCGACCGATGCGGTGTGGGTCGTGAGGGATTTCCGCACCCGCGGTGCTCGGCAGCGCTTGTGTTCACTGCGTTTCCTGCCACCGAACAGCCAGGGTGCGCGGGGCTTCCAGCGTCTCACCAAAAAGTTTGACGGTCAACACGATCACACCCCGTATCGGCGACGGGGCGCGGGCCGGCGGCCGTGGCGCACACGGCGGCGGCTCTCGTGGAGGCCCGCGGGGCCGGAGATCATCGCTACTGGCGCAGCCTGGCACGACGGACCCGGTATTGGCAACCACCAGCGCGTTTCACTCGAACACGCACGCAGTGGGCAGTCGGATGAGCACATCACGTACCCGTGGGCCGGGTCCGCGGATCAGCGGATCGCGAATCCGTCGTAACCGCCGCGCGGGCGGCCCCAGATCTCGGTGACACCGGCAACGGCACCGGGCGTGTCGGACGACCGCAGCCACTTCAGGAGACGGTGGCAATTCTCACGCGGACCCTCCGCCACGATCTGCACCCTGCCGTCGTCGAGGTTCAGCGCGAACCCGCGGAGGCCGCCGATCTCCAGGGCGTTTTCCCTGGTGAACCAACGGAAGCCGACTCCCTGTACGCGGCCGCGCACCCATGCGGTCATCCGTGCGTGCTCATGCATGCGCGAAACCTACACGGACGTGCACCGGGGAACGCCACTCGGGTCACATCGCCCACTCCAGACATCGCGTACAGTCGCGACGCAACGGACTTCGCCCGTTCGGGCGAGTCCTTCCACTGATCCAGACGAAGTCGAGACCGGAAGGGCGAGCGGATGGGACGCCACCGCCGGAAGAAGCGGGTTCCCGGGCCCGTACGCAACGGGCTGCTCGGGATCGCCGCCGCTGCCGCGGTGGGCGCCGTGGCCGTCGCGGCCGGGCTGCTGCCGGGCGGCGGCGTGCTCACCGCGGGAGACGGCGAGACCACCGCCCAGCAGGTGCGTGAGGTGGCCGCCGGCGGCAAGGAGGCCCAGGGCAGCCCCTCCCCCTCCCCCTCCCCGACCGGGCGCTCCTCGGCCCAGCCGGCCCCCAGCCCGTCGAAGGGGCTGTCCTCGACCTCGGGGAAGGACTCGCCGTCGACCGCCGTGCCGGGCACGAAGCCGCCGGCGACGAGGACACCGGCGGCTAAGGCGCCCGCAGAGAAGCCGACGGCACCCGCAGAGAAGCCGGCGGCGGCCGAGGCACCCGCGAAGAAGGCACCCGGGTCGAAGGCGGCGGCGCCGGAGAAAGCCGTGACTCCCGGGAGCGGCACCGCGCAGGGCAGCGGCAGCACCCCCGAACACCGGGCCGCACCCGCCCCGGCCGAGCCCCGGCCCAAGGCGCCGTCCGGCGAGACCGCGGCGGAGGCCGAGGTCCTCGCCCTGGTCAACAAGGAACGCGCGAAGGTGGGCTGCGCCCCGGTGCACCCGGACGCGTCCCTGGCCCGCCTCGCCGGCAGGTTCAGCTCCGACATGGCGGCGCGGAACTTCTTCGACCACACCGACCCGGAGGGCGACAGCCCCTGGGACCGCGCCGCCCAGGCGGGCGTCAGCGGACTGGGGGCCGAGAACATCGCCCGCGGCCAGGCCGACGCGCGTACCGTCATGAACGCCTGGATGAACAGCGACGGTCACCGGGCGAACATCCTCAACTGCGACTACCGGACGCTGGGTGTGGGGGTCTCCTTCGCCCAGGGCGGCCCGTGGTGGACCCAGGACTTCGGCTTCTGAGATAGCCGCAGGTCGGCGACCTTGCAGCTGCCCTGGGCCGTCTCGGGGCCGCAGTCGGCGACCGAGGCGGTCCGGACTGCGTCGACAGCGGCTCGCGCACGCGTCCCGCTCGGCGGCATCAGGCGCGTGCAGGTCCGCGGGGTGAAGCCCGGGGCATGGGGCTTCCCGTGACCGCGGCCAGACTGCCGCGCCGGTCCCCGGTCCCACCGGCGCAGACGCCACCCCAGGCAACAGCCCGACCACGATCCGTCCACGAAGCCGCCGGGCAGACCACGAAACCGCACTGGAGCGGCCAAGACCTGCTACAGGTTTCCCCACCGTCAAGGCGCCCCCACCGTCAAGGCGCCCCCGCCGCGCACGGCGCGGCATCGCACGGCCCGGCGGCTCGGGCCGCGCTCCCGTCTCCGCCCCGCTCCGGCCCGGCCGCCGGCCGGCACGCCAGCCGGGCGAGGGGTGGATGGGGTGAACCCCCGTGTGGCCGGGGCGGTCGGCTCCGCGGCTCTACGCAGCAAGGCACCCCGAGACCGGACGGTTCCGTCTGGGGAGTCTGAGGCGTTCGGGCGGTCGAGCGATCAGCTGCTGGACTCAGTCAGCACGGCAGTCGGCCGGAGCACTCCATAGGAGGGGCGGCGGCTCTGCTCCCGCGCGACACGACGCGAGGCAGCCTGCCGATTCCAGTTGGCCACAGCGGCCAGCGCGGCGGGCAACACGTCAAGCACCTGAGACGGAACGTGGTACTGGGACTCGAGCCGTGCCCGCAGGTCCGGATCCAGGTCGGCAGTCAGCGTCAGGAACTCAACGCCGAGCACCATGCCGTACGGGTCCAGGTCAATCGTGACCTCATCGGTGAACTGGACCGTACGAGCCACGTCGCCGTGCCCGAGTTCCACGTACGCAAGGGCGGCGACGGGGTCGATCTCGACCTGAATCATTGACTCAGTCATCACCAACTCCATCCCAGGCAACACTCTTGATGATCTTGTCAGCAGTCAGGCCCGCATCGGGGACAACCCAGACCTTGAGTATCCCCCCGTTCACGCCCGGACCGCGATACCTGATGCTGTCCTTCGGCGTCGTCACGCGCTCCACGTGATGGCGTAGAGCATGCTCTACATCAGCTTCGGCAACCCGCCGACGACGCATCCGCTGCCGTGCATGGTACGTGTACGTCAGGACCATTACACATCGGCCTGCCCCGGAGGCCGCTGAACCTCCACCTCGAAGGAGATTCGCTCTGCAGGAGCGTCGTCGACCGAGACCTCGAGGACATACGTACCCGGCGATGACACCGGCAAGCCGAACGTCGCGGCAAACGCTACGCCGATGAGCCCTTCGTGAGACTTCGCTTCCGGAGGCGGCGTGAGTACGGTTTCCAACCGCAACCCCACACCGCTCGGCGGGCGCAAGGCCACAGCCAGGCGGGCATCCTTCTCTGGCTCGGCGAGAAGGACCCTCATGGCGCACGCCAGAGGCACTTGACCAGGCAGTGCGTTGACGACGATGCGATCGAAGCCGGCACCGGCGACGGTCAGAAGGCCGCCAGCATCAACACGCGCATACTCAGCCAGAACCACGTACTGCAAGCGGGCCATTCAAACCTCCGGCGGTCACGCTATGGGATCAATACGGTCGTCGTCTCGTTGTTTGCTCACTTCGTACACCAGGGGGTGTCGGTACCAGCCTGAACGGTCGTCGATCAAGGCTCAAGCGAGTACGTCGCTGCGAGTGTCGAGGCCGTCCGGGGCCGTTCGAGGGCGCGCAACGGCGACCAACACTGACCATCAGCGACAACCGGATCGCAGGTTGCGGCGTCGGTCAAGAGCACGGCCGCAGGTCGGAAACCCGGGCCTTCACCTCATCGGCTTCCACTCCAGGAGCGAGCCCCGACCCGGCGGGCCGCACCCCGGCGACCCGCGTGACTTCCCGGGCAGCCCCGGGGCCGTCGTCGGCATTCGCGGCGGCCGTGTGCCGCACCCGACCCACCTCGCGGCGGCCCGCCCGCCTGCCCGCCGCCGACTCGTGAGGTCCGCCCGGTTGGCCACCCGTACGGTGCCGACCAGGGGCGTCATCTCGGGCGCCTCGACACCTCGACACCTGGACAGCACGTCACCGCGGTATCGCGGTATCGCCCGGGTCGTCCGTCCGTCGTTCGGGTCCCGTGCAGGCGTCGCGTGCCGGTGGGAGTGGAAGGGACGCCCGCGGGCTCACCGGCACGGACGGGCACCCGGTGAGCGGCTGCTCACCCGCGCAGGGGACACCCGATGCGCCGGCCGTACGCGGACGCTACGAGGTGGCGTGCGGGAGCGAACGCGGCCGCCGGGACGGCCGCGGTGGGCGCTGGCAGCGCGGGCAGAAGTAGCTCGAGCGGTTCATCCAGGGGCGCCGGCGCATCGCCGTACCGCAGCGGCGGCAGGGCTCGTCCTCGCGTCCGTACGCGTCGAGCGAGCGGTCGAAGTAGCCCGACTCGCCGTTCACGTTGACGTAGAGGCTGTCGAAGCTGGTACCTCCGACGGCGAGGGCGGCGTTCATCACGTCCCTTACATGGCCGAGGAGTTCGGCAGACCGGGCACGGGTGAGGCCGGCCGTGGGCCGGTCGTAGTGGAGCGCAGCGCGCCACAGGGCCTCGTCGGCGTAGATGTTGCCGATGCCGCTGACCAGGGACTGGTCGAGCAGGGCGCGCTTGACCGTGGTCCGGCGCAGCCGGATCGCCCGGTGGAAGGCGGCGTCGTCGAACTCGGGGTCGAGGGGGTCCCGGGCGATGTGGGCGATGGCGTCGGGCAGCCCGTCCGGGCTGGTGTCGTGGAGCGACAGACCTCCGAAGGTGCGCTGGTCGACGAAGCGGAGTTCGGTGCCGAGGCCGTCTCCGAAGCGGATCCGGATCCTCAGGTGCTTCTCGTCCACGGCCGCCTCCGGCCGGACCAGCAGTTGCCCGCTCATCCCGAGGTGTCCCAGGACGGCGCCGGCGCCGTCCTCCAGCGGTAGCCACAGGTACTTCCCGCGCCGCCGGGCGGTCCCGATCCGCCAGCCGAGGAGCCTGGCCGCGAAGTCGCTCCCGCCCCCGATGTGCCGGCGTACGGCCCGCGGGTGCAGGACCTCCACGCCGCCCACGGTCCGCCCCGAGACCCATCGCTCGAGTCCCCGGCGCACGACTTCCACCTCGGGCAGCTCGGGCACGTGTCTCCTCCGGATCTCGACCGACTCGACGCCCGCAGCGTACCTCCGCGCCGCCTTCCGACGGGCCGCGGGCCGGTTCACCGGACGGCCGCCGCACGGAGACGCGGGCCTACGGCTCCCCGGCCGGTCCGGGGACAGGACGGGGACGGGCGGAGACGGGCGGAGACGGGCACGGGGACCGGCGGGGACGGGCGGGGACGGGGACCGGCGGGAAGGAGAGGACCCCGCCGTGCGGGGCACGGCGGGGCCGGGAAGCGGACCGTCAGGCCGTGGCGCGGGACGAAGGGGTGTCGGCGGCCCCTTCGGCCTCCGCGATCCCGGTGGTTCCGGCGGCTTCGGCGGCCTGCGCCGCCGCGGCACGCTCGTCCGCCGCGGCCCGGATAGCCCGCCACGCGGACTCCGCCGCCTGCTGTTCCGCTTCCTTCTTGCTGCGGCCGGTGCCGGTGCCGTACGAGACACCACCGACGCGGGCGGCAGCGGTGAAGGTCTTCTCGTGGTCCGGGCCCGTCTCGGAGACCAGGTACTCAGGCACTCCGAGCGCCTCGGCGGCCGTCAGCTCCTGGAGGCTGGTCTTCCAGTCCAGGCCGGCACCGAGGTTCGAGGACTTCTCGATCAGCGGGTCGAAGAGCCGGTGCACCAGCTCGGACGCCGCGTCGAGGCCCTGGTCGAGATAGACCGCGCCGATCACCGCTTCCAGGGTGTCGGCGAGGATGGACGCCTTGTCCCGCCCGCCCGTGCCCTCTTCGCCCCGGCCGAGGCGGATGAAGGACCCGAGATCGAGACTCCGGCCGACCTGCGCCAGCGCACGCGAGTTGACCACCGCGGCCCGCAGTTTGGCCAGCTGGCCCTCGGGCAGGTCGGGGTGGGTTCGGTACAGCGTGTCGGTGACCACCAGGCCGAGCACCGAGTCCCCGAGGAACTCCAACCGCTCGTTGGTGGGCAGACCGCCGTTCTCGTACGCGTACGAGCGATGGGTCAGCGCACGCACCAGAAGGGCGGACTCGAGCCGATACCCGAGCCGCCCTTCCAGAAGCGTGTGGGACGAGGCCGAACTGATGCTGTCGGACATCGCGCCTCTCACCAGCCGCTCAGACCTCGAGGACCTGGCGCTTGTTGTAGGTACCGCAGCTCGGGCACGCGATGTGCTGCTGCTTCGGCTCCTGGCAGCGCTCACACGAAACCAGGGTGGGGACCGCAGCCTTCCACTGCGACCGGCGGTGGCGCGTGTTGCTGCGCGACATCTTCCGCTTCGGAACAGCCACGGCTACTTCTCCTGCTTCTCGTCGACGCGTGCTGATCGAGGCGCGTCGCCGCTCTTCTTGTCCTTCTCACCGGTTCCGAGTGAATCGGCGAGTCCCTGCAGTGCCGCCCAACGGATGTCGACGGCGTCGTGGTGGTGGTCCGGTTCGGCGTTCAGGTCGGCCCCGCATTCGGAGCACAGCCCTGCACAGTCCTCCCGGCACACCGGCTGCATCGGCAGTGCGAGCACCACCGCGTCGCGCAGCACGGGCTCGAGGTCGAACAGTCCGTCCTCGAGGAAGACCACGCCCTCGTCCTCGGCGTCGTCGCCGGGCGCCGGCTCCCTGGCGCGGCCCCGGTCGTCGGCGTCGGGGTACGAGAACATCTCCTGGAAGTCCGCCTCGACCTCTTGGCGCAGCGGCTCCAGACACCTTACGCACTCCCCCTCGGCCGCGGCACCGGCGGTGCCCGTGACGAGCACCCCTTCCATCACGGACTCGAGGCGGAGCTCCAGCTCCACGGGCGCGCCCTCGGGCACGCCGATGACCCCTTCGATGCCGAGGACCGCGGGCGCGGCGGGCGCCGGCACGGAACGGGAGAGCCGCTGGAGCGCACCGGGCCGCCGGCCCAGCTCGTGCGTGTCGAACACGAGGGGGTTGCGGTGGTCGAGGCGGGCGTTCAGGGCTCTTCCTGCTTTCGGATCGAATGTGGGGGGCCGCGATTCCAGCGCAGCGTCAAGCAACGCTCCCGCGACCGAAGAGCCAGGATACTTGACCGTTCGCTCCAGGCCCAATCCGGTCCGTACCGGATCAGCCGCCCTGCTCGTAGCGCCGCAGCCGCTCCATGTCGATCATGCTGGTGTCGAAGAAGCTGGTCTCGTCCAGCGGGGCGGGCTGGGCATGGCCCTGATCGGTCTGCTGCCGGGCGCCGTAGCCTCCGGGGTACGAGCCCTGGTCGTACCCCTGGCCGTAGCCCCCGGCGTACGTCTGGTCGTAGCCCTGCTGCTGCCCGTAGCCGCCGGTGTAGGGGTCCTGCGGGTACGCGTACCCGTCCTGGGCCTGGGCCGCCGCGGGCTGGTAGTGGTACGGCTCGGCCTGGGCCGGGACGAGGGGCTGCCGGGCCTGCTGCTGCGGCTCCGGGTCCGCCAGCGCCGCCAGCCCGGCGAGGTAGTCGGCGTCGCTGGTGTGCTGCACGGTGCCGGCGGACTCCTGTGCCGCCATGTGCGCGCCGAGATCGTCCGTCGCGATCCGGCCGTGCAGCTTCTGCCTGCCCCGGCCGACAGCCTCCAGCGTCTTGGAGAGCACCGCCTCGAAGGCGCTGAGCTTGGCGTCCACGTAGTCGTCCGCGCGCCGGACCAGGGTCTGCGGGTCCGCGCTGTACTCGGGGGCGTCGTCGTCGGCGGGGTCGGCGGCCCCGGGGCCGCGGCCGAGCAGCTTCTCGCGGCCCCGGTCCACGGAGCCGATGGTCTTGTTGAGGACGACCTCGAAGTTGGCGAGTTTGGAGTCGACGTAGTCGTCGGCCTCGGCACGGATCTCCTCGGCCTCCCGGCGGGCCTCGGCGAGGATCCGGTCGGCCTCCCCCTGGGACTGCCGCGCGATCTGCGTGCCGGAGAGCAGGGTGCCCCGCTCGGAGTGGGCGGCCTGGATGATCCGGTCGGCCTCCTGGCGGGCCTGCTCGACCATCTGCTCGCGGTCGCCGATCAGCTCCCGGGCCTGGGCGAGGGAGCCGGGCAGCGCCTGCCGGACCTCTTCGAGCAGCGCGAGCAGTTCGGCGCGGTTGACCACGCAGGAGGCCGACATGGGCATGGACCGGGCGTTCCCGACCGCCTCGACGATGTCGTCGAGCTTCTTCTGCACGTCCACCGTGTGCTCGCCACTCTCTACAGTCACTACAGCCGTTTTGGAGCCGGACGCAACGACTGTAAGGGCAGCCGGTGCCGGTCCGACAGCGGGTGACGGAACGTCAGCGGTACGCCGGACGCGGCGTCGGGCCCGTCACCCGCGCCGCTTCCCCGGTAGCCGTTCGGTGAGCGCCGCGAGGACGGCCGGCGGCACCAGGTGGGAGACGTCCCCGCCCCAGGCCGCGACTTCCTTGACCAGCGAGGACGACAGGAAGCTGTAGGTCGGGCCGGTCGGCACGAAGAGCGTCTCGACACCCGACAGGCCGTTGTTCATCTGGGCCATCTGCAGCTCGTAGTCGAAGTCGCTGACCGCCCGCAGGCCCTTGACGATGGCGGGGATGTCCCGTTCCTTGCAGTAGTCGACGAGCAGCCCGTGGTACGCCTCGACCTCGACGTTGCCGTACTCGGCGGTCACGTCGCGGATCAGCCCGATCCGCTCGTCCACGGTGAACAGCCCCTGCTTGGACTGGTTGATCATCACCACCACGTGCACCACGTCGTACAGCTTGGAGGCGCGGGCGATGATGTCGAGGTGTCCATTGGTGATGGGGTCGAACGACCCCGGACAGACGGCGCGGCGCAACTGAACTCCCTCGCTCTCCGGTCCGGTCATGGTGCGTCTTCGCACGCGGCGGCGGCGCGACCGTACCAAAGCGTCCCCTCGCCGTAGCGGCGGGCCCGCAACGGCTCGATCCCGTCCGGCCAGGCGAACTCCCCGCCCCTGGTGCTGCGCTCCACGGTGACGACGGCGCCCTCCGCGAGCCAGCCCCCGGAGCGGAGTGTGAGGAGAATCTCGCGAAGATCGTCGTCCGTGACGGCGTACGGCGGGTCGAGGAACACCAGGTCGTACGGTTCCGCCGGCGGCGGCCCCTGGACGATCCGCTCGGCCCGGCCGGACCGGACCTCGGCTCCGGGCAGGGCCAGGGTCCCGGCGTTCTCCCTGACGGTGCGGGCGGCGCGGGCGTCGGCCTCCACGAGCAGGGCGTGGGACGCGCCGCGGGACAGCGCCTCCAGGCCGACGGCGCCCGAGCCCGCGTAGAGATCCGCGACACGCAGTCCCCCGAGGGGGCCGAGCAGCGACTCCCAGGTGGAGAACAGCCCCTCACGGGCCCGGTCGGAGGTGGGGCGGGTGCCGTCGCCCGGCGGCACGGCCAGGCGGCGTCCGCCGGCCGCACCGGCGATCACGCGGGTCATCTGGGTCCTTCGCGAAGACGTCGCTCGATCGGCTCGCCGGCCTGGTCGAGGCGGTCGGACCGATCCGGTCGTCTCCACGATATGGGCTGCGCGCGGCCGCGGCCCCCTCCCGTCCGGGCCCGCCCGGGAAAGGACGCCCGGACCGGACCGGACCGGAGCCGCGGGCGCATCCCGCGCGGCCCGTCGGCTCAGCCCTTGTCCAGGTACTGCTCGCGGTCCTCGTCCAGCAGGGCGCCCAGGGCGGTCCGCAGTCCGGGGAGCGCCGCCAGCTCGGGGTCGGCGGCGACCGCGGACGCGGCCTCCTCACGGGCCGCGGCGATGATCTCCTCGTCCTCGATGACCTCGAGGACCCGCAGCGAGGAGCGCGCCCCCGACTGCGCCTGGCCCAGCACATCCCCCTCGCGGCGCTGTTCGAGGTCGATACGGGAGAGCTCGAAGCCGTCCAGGGTCGCGGCGACCGCGCCGAGCCGGGCGCGTGCGGGGCTCGCCTCGGGCATCTCCGTGACGAGCAGGCAGAGTCCGGGAGCCGATCCGCGGCCGACCCGGCCCCGCAGCTGGTGGAGCTGGGAGACGCCGAAACGGTCGGCGTCCATGACCACCATCGCGGTGGCGTTGGGTACGTTCACGCCGACCTCGATGACGGTCGTGGCGACGAGCACGTCCACCTCGCCCGCGGCGAAGCGGCGCATGACCGCGTCCTTGTCGTCGGGCGCCATCCGGCCGTGCAGCACCTCCACCCGCAGGTCCTTCAGCGGTCCGGCCGCCAGCTGCCCGGCCACGTCCAGCACGGCCAGCGGGGGCCGCTTCTCGGCCTCGTCCTCGGGCGACTTCGGCCGGGCCTCGGCGGAGCCGTCGAGGTCGTCGCCGATGCGCGGGCAGACGACGTACGCCTGGTGACCGGTCTCCACCTCCTCGCGCACCCGCTCCCAGGCCCGCGCCAGGAAGTGCGGCTTGTCCGCGGCGGGGACCACGTGCGAGGCGATCGGCGAGCGCCCGGCGGGCAGTTGGTCCAGCACGGACGTCTCCAGATCGCCGAAGACGGTCATGGCCACCGTGCGGGGGATCGGGGTGGCGGTCATCACCAGCAGATGCGGCGGCTGCCTGCCCTTGCCACGCAGGGCGTCGCGCTGCTCGACGCCGAAACGGTGCTGCTCGTCCACGACGACCAGGCCCAGGTCGTGGAACCGCACCTTGTCCTCGATCAGGGCGTGCGTGCCGATGACGATCCCCGCCTCGCCGGTGGCGAGGTCGAGCAGAGCATGGCGGCGGGCGGCCGCCCCCATCGATCCGGTGAGCAGCACGACCTTGGTGGCGCGTTCGGCGCCGCCGAGCATCCCGCCCTCGGCGAGGTCGCCCATCATCTCGGCGACGGACCGGTGGTGCTGCTGGGCGAGGACCTCGGTGGGCGCCAGCATCGCCGACTGCCCGCCCGCGTCCGCCACGGCGAGCATGGCGCGCAGGGCGACCAGGGTCTTGCCGCTGCCGACCTCCCCTTGGAGCAGCCGGTGCATCGGATGCTCCGTGGCCAGATCGCCGAAGATCTCGGCGGAGACCTCCCGCTGGCCCTCGGTGAGGGTGAACGGCAGCCGCGCGTCGAAGGCGTCGAGCAGTCCGTCCGGCACGGGCCTGCGGGCGACGGCGGGGAGCTGCGCGTCCGCGTACCGGCGCCGGGCGAGGGCGACTTGGAGGACGAAGGCCTCGTCCCACTTCAGCCGCTGTCTCGCGGCCTCCACGTCGGCCCTGGTCTGCGGGCGGTGGATCTTCAGCAGGGCCTGCGGGAGAGGGACGAGACCGCGGCCCTCGCGCAGCGCGGGCGGCAGCGGGTCGACGGCCTCCGTCGCGTGCGGGAGGACGGCGTCGACGGCCTTGGCGATCTTCCAGGACTCCAGGCCCTTGCAGGCCGGGTAGATCGGGATGAGCCTTCCGGCGAAGGCGCTGACGGCGCCCTCGCCGCTGTCGGCGTCGAGCCGCTCGTACGTGGGGTGGGCGAGCTGGAGCCTGCGGTTGAACACCGAGACCTTGCCCGCGAACATGGCGCGGGTGCCGGGCAGCAGGTCCGTGTGGGGCCGGTGGACGCCGCGCCCGAAGAACACCAGCTGGAGCCGTCCGCTGCCGTCGGTGACGGTGACCTCCAGCCGCCGGCCCCGCCCGCCGTTGAAGGTGAGCACACGGGCGTCGGCGACCTGTGCGACGACGGTCACATGCTCGTCCAGCGGCAGCTCGGCGAGCCGGGTCAGCTGTCCGCGCTCCTCGTACCGGCGGGGATAGTGGTGCAGCAGATCACCGACGGTGCGCAGGTCGAGGTTCTCGGCCATGACCTTGGCGGTCGCGGGGCCGAGCGTCTTGGTCAGCGGTTCGTCCAGCACGCCGTCCATTGCACACCACGGCACCGACAACCGTCGCGCGCCCGCTCGAACGGCGCGTTCCGCGACCGGCCGTTCCCGGCCGGGAGCGACCCGCGTGCACCGTGCCCTCTTGTGTGTCCTCTTGTGGGCCCTCTTGTGGGCCCTCCTGCACGCCCTCCCGGGCGCCTCCTGTGCGCCTCCTGTGCGCGGCGCCCCCGGAAGCGCGGGGAGGCGCGGATGGCCCGCGGCCGGAGCCGGGGCGTCCCGCAGACCGCCGGGAGCGCCGGGGCGCCACCGTCCGCGGGCGGGCGGTCACTCCACACCCACCAGGAGCGGGGCTCCCGCTCCCCCGTGGTAGATCACCGTGTCCACCGCCAGGTGGCCCGCGCGCACATGCGCTTCCAGCCGCTCGCCCAGCCCCGGCGGAGCGTCCTCGGGGAGGACCAGGGTGACGAGTTCGCCGCCGGCCGAGAGCATCCGGTCCAGAACCGTTTCGGCGGTGGTCGCGAGGTCCGCGCCGATCACCGCCACATCGCCCTCGATGAGCCCCAGCACGTCGCCCGCCTGGCAGACGCCGGCGGAGGTGAAGGACTGCCGTTCGGCGACGGCCAGTTCGCCGTAGCGCGTGGCCCCCGCCGCCGAGGTCATGGCGACGACGTCCTCGTCGAAGCGGCGCCCGGGTTCGTGGACGGCGAGCGCGGCGATGCCCTGGACCGCGGAGCGGGTGGGGATGAGGGCGACCCGGACACCCTCGTGCCGGGCCTGTTCCGCAGCCGCCGCGGCGGTGTGCCGCAGCTCGGTGTCGTTCGGGAGGAGCACCACCTCGCGGGCGTGCGCACGCCGGATGGCCTCCACGAGTTCGCCGCTGGCGGGCGGCTCCCCCGGCCGTGCCAGCAGCGTGGTCGCACCGGCCTCGGCGCAGAGCCCGGCCAGCCCCTCCCCCGGCACCACGGCGACGACGGCCCGCTGGACGCGCTCCCGCGGCTCGGGGTGCCCGGCCGCCGCGAGGTGGGAGATCCGGATCCGGTACGGCCGGCCCGCCTCCACACCGGCCTCCACCGCCGCGCCCGCGTCGTCGGCGTGGACGTGGACGTTCCACAGGCCATCCCCGCCTACCACGACCAGTGAGTCGCCGAGCGCGTCGAGCCGGGCCCTCAGCCGGGCCACGGCGTCGTCGCCGGCCTCCAGCAGAAAGATCACCTCGAAGGCGGGCCCGCCGCCGGCGCACCCCCCGGCGGCCGTCGCCACGCCCGGGTGGGCCCGTGGTGCGGGGCGTAGCGGGGCCTCTCCCGTGACGGCCTCGGCCAGGGCGCCCAGCACCGCCACCAGACCCTGCCCGCCCGCGTCCACCACGCCCGCCCGCCCCAGCACGTCGAGCTGCCCCGGAGTCTCCTCCAGGGCGCGGCGGGCGGCCGCGTGGGCCGCCGTGACGGCCGCCGCGTCGTCGCCGGGTGCCGTGCCGCCCGCTGCCCGGGCGGCGGCGGAGGCGACGCTCAGGATCGTGCCCTCCACGGGGTGCGCCACCGCCCGGTGCGCGGACTCCGCGGCCCGCCGGAGCGCGCCGGCGGCCCCGCCGCCGCTCTCCCCGAGCACCTCGGCCATACCGCGCAGCAGCTGCGCCAGGATCGTTCCCGAGTTGCCCCGCGCCCCGATCAGCGCGCCGTGCGCCATGGCCCGCACGGTGTCGGCGAGCGCGGGCGCGGCCGAGCCGGTCTCGTACGCCGCGAACACCGCCTCCACGGCGGTGGCCGCCGACTCGACGGTCAGATAGAGGTTGGTTCCGGTGTCACCGTCCGCGACCGGGTAGACGTTGATCGCGTCGATCTCCTCGCGCTCCCGGCCCAGTGCGTCCAGCGCGAGCGAGCACCAGGTGCGGACCGCCAGGGCATCGAGGGGCTGGGGCAACGAGGTCCTCCTTCGGCGGTCCCGCCACACCGCGGGGCGGACGTGGGCGGGGAGGCTGGGCTGCACCGCAGGGTAGACCCGGGCAGGGCCCGGAGCCGGGGTGGGGGCGCTGACGACCGTGGTAGTTTCGTTCTACGGACGCAGCCGTTGTATGCTGCTCCGGTTGCCCGATGAGAATCGGGCCATTCCCCCGGCAAGCCACTTCAGACCACTGATTCCGGCACGCCGGATTTCACCGTAAGTGCATCTGAAGTCTTTGGAGTGACCCGTGGCTGCCAACTGCGACGTCTGCGGCAAGGGGCCGGGCTTCGGCAACAACATCTCCCACTCGCACCGCCGTACGTCCCGTCGCTGGAACCCGAACATCCAGCGTGTGCGTGCCGTGGTCGGTCGGACGCCGAAGCGGCTCAACGTCTGCACCTCGTGCATCAAGGCCGGCAAGGTCTCGCGCTAAGTGATGCTCCCCGCGCTCGTGCGGGGATGATCCCGCCGACGCTCCGTCGTAGCGCAGCCCTCCGGTTGCCTTGAAAGCCGGTCCACCTCTCGGTGGGCCGGCTTTTCAGCGCTCGCGGCGCCGCCTGGCCGGGGGCCGGACCGGGCGGGCCGGGGCTGCCGGGCACCGGCGCGGGCGTACCGGTGCGCGGGCGTACGAGCGTACGGGCGTGCCCCCGGCGCGGGGCGTGCCCGGCCCGCGGCGCCGTCAGCCGCCCGGCCGGCGCCGCTGCCAGGCGTGGTCGACGGGCCCGATCCCGCCGCCGAGCGGGAAACCGGCGGCGATCGCGCCCGTCACATACGCCTTGGCGGCCGCGACGGCCTCCGGGACGTCCAGCCCCTTGGCGAGTTCCGCCGCGACGGCCGAGGCGAGGGTGCAGCCGGTCCCGTGGGTGTGCCGGTTGTCGTGCCGCGGGGCGCGCAGCCAGTGCGTCGCGGCGCCGTCGGTGAGCAGGTCCACCGCGTCCCCGGCGAGATGGCCGCCTTTGACCAGCGCCCAGCGCGGCCCGAGCGCGAGCACCGCGTCCGCCGCACGGGGCAGGTCGTCCTCGCTCTCCACGCGCACACCGGTGAGCCTGGCGACCTCGTCGAGGTTGGGGGTCGCGACCGTGGCCGTCGGCAGCAGTTCCCGCCGGACGGCCTCGAGGGCGGACGCGGCCAGCAGGGAGTCGCCGTGCTTGGAGACGCCGACCGGGTCGACGACCACGGGGGCGTCCGTACCGGCCAGCAGGTCCGCCACGGCCTCGACGAGTCCCGCGGAGGCGAGCATCCCGGTCTTCACGGCCTGGACCCCGATGTCGTCCACGACACTCCGGTACTGGGCCCGTACCGCCTCGGCCGGCAGCTCCCAGGCCCCCTGCACCCCGAGCGAGTTCTGCGCGGTGACGGCCGTGACGACGCTCATCCCGTGCACGCCGAGGGCGAGCATGGCCTTGAGGTCCGCCTGGATTCCGGCGCCGCCGCCGGAGTCGGATCCGGCGACGGTGAGCACCCTCGGCGGTGCCTGCCGCGTCACGCCTCCGCCCCGAAGTGGTCCCAGCCGCCCTTGCCGGTCCAGGGCGCGCCGTCGACGGTCACCTGGGGCAGCGCCGACGGGTTGAGCACCTCGCCGATCACCTTCCACCGGGCGGGCAGCTTCGCGTCGGGCGGGAAGGTGGCGACGATCGCGTGGTCCTCGCCGCCGCTGAGCACCCACTGGAGGGGGTCGACGCCGACGGCCTGGCCGATGTCGTTCATCTGCGAGGGGATGTCGATCAGTCCGGAGCGCAGATCGATGCGGACCTTGCTGGCCTCGGCGATGTGGCCGAGGTCGGCGACCAGGCCGTCGCTGACGTCGGTCATGGCCGTGGCGCCCAGTCCGGCGGCGGCGGGACCCGCGTGGTACGGCGGTTCGGGGCGCCGGTGCGCCTCGACGAACGCGCGCGGCGAGCGGAACCCGCGCGACAGCACCGCATGACCGGCGGCGGACCAGCCCAACCACCCGGTGTAGGCGACGACATCGCCGGGCTGGGCCCCTGCCCTGGTCACCGGGTCGTGGTTGCGGAGGTCGCCGAGAGCGGTGATCGCCAGGGTGATCGTGTCGCCGCGGACGACGTCGCCGCCGACGACGGCCGCGCCGGCGACCTGGCACTCGTCCCGGATGCCGTCCATCAGCTCGGTGGCCCAGGTGACCGGCAGGTCGGTGGGCACCACCAGGCCGAGCAGCAGCGCGGTCGGCACGGCTCCCATGGCGGCGATGTCGGCGAGGTTCTGCGCGGCGGCCTTGCGGCCCACGTCGTAGGCGGTGGACCAGTCACGCCGGAAGTGCCGCCCCTCCAGCAGCAGGTCGGTGCTGGCCACGACCCGGCGGTCGGGTGCGGACACGACCGCGGCGTCGTCGCCGGGTCCGAGCCGTACCGCGGGGGTGGAGGTGAGCCTGGAGGTGAGCTCCTTGATGAGCCCGAACTCCCCCAGCTCGCCCACAGTGCCCTTCATCTCGTCATGCCCTTCGTCGCCGCGGTGCCGCCGGACGGCCCGGCCCACCTGCTGTCCGTGCGGTCGCGAGCCGTCACCGCTGTCGGTACCGTCGAGTAGGCCCCGTCGGCCGTCAACTTCCGTGCCCGGTACGCCACGCTGCGCGCGCCCCGGGGCGCGCGGGTCTCCCCGCGGCCCGCGACGACGCGATACCGTGGCGTCCCTTCTCCCCACATGATCCTCGTAGCCGCCCTGGAGGTTCCGTGGTACAGGCGTACATCCTCATCCAGACCGAGGTGGGCAAGGCGTCGACGGTCGCCGAGACCATCTCCAAGATCCCGGGAGTGATCCAGGCCGAGGACGTGACGGGTCCCTACGACGTGATCGTGCGCGCGCAGGCCGACACCGTCGACGAACTGGGCCGGATGGTGGTCGCCAAGGTCCAGCAAGTGGACGGCATCACCCGTACGCTCACCTGCCCCGTCGTGCACCTCTAGCCCCCGTCTACGCTTGGCCGGTGACGTCTCACCGCCGGCTCCCGTTCCTGCCCCTCGCCGCCGTGCTGGTGGCCGCCGCGGGCTGCTCCTCCGCGGACGCCGCCCGGCCGGTCGCCGTTCCCGCTCCCCCCGCCGAGGAGAAGGCCCTGTGCCTGGCGCTGCACAAGGCGCTGCCGGAGTCGGTGGCCGGTGAGAGCCGCCGGGATCCCGAGCCCCGCTCCGAACTGACCGCCGGGTGGGGGGACGCCGCGATCGTACTGCGCTGCGGCGTCCCCCGCCCCGCGGGGATGCAGAGCGCGCAGGCGGACGGGGTGGAGGTGAACGGCGTCGGCTGGTTCTCCGAGGAACTGGCGGACGGCGCCAGGTTCACCACCACGTACCGCAGGACGTATGTCGAGGTGACGCTCTCGGAGCGGTTCACGGACATGGGGCCGCTGACGGACCTGGCGGAACCGGTCGCCGGGGCCGTCCCGCCGCGCTTCACCGGGACTCCCTAGCCGGGGAGCCAGTTCGTCCGCCGTGACTGCGCGCCCCGGTCGGCCGCAGGGCGCCGGGGTGGTGCCGGACCGGCGAGGACCGCAGGCGCCGACGGCCGGCGAGTGCGCCCGGCCGGCCACGCGGTGTCCGGACCGGCCCGCCGGGCTCGGGGGTCCGCCGGCGCGCGTGCCGTCCTCGGCGAACGCGGGGCGCAGCCCCGCCGCAGCGAAGTGGTCCCGGGTCGGCGGGGCCGGCCGGCTCCCGGCCTCTGCCCTGTTCGGTGTGAACCGCCTCCCCCGCACCCGCCGGCGGGTGCGGGGGAGGCGGTTCAGCGCAGGCCGGTGGAACGCCGGAGCGCCGCCTGGAGGAGGCGGTCGACGAGTTCCGCGTAGTCGACTCCGGACTCCTGCCACATGCGCGGGTACATGGAGATGGGCGTGAAGCCCGGCATGGTGTTGATCTCGTTGATCACGAACTCGCCCGCCTCGGTGAGGAAGAAGTCCGCGCGGACCAGCCCCTCGCAGGACGCGGCCTCGAACGCCTCGACCGCGAGGCGCCGCACCTCGGCGGTCTGCCCGTCGGTGAGCGGCGCGGGCACCAGCCCGGTGGCCGAGTCGATGTACTTGGCCTCGAAGTCGTAGAAGTCGTGCGAGGAGACGGGCGGGATCTCGGCCGGGACGCTGGCGCGGGGGCCGTCCTCGAACTCCAGCACACCGCACTCGATCTCGCGTCCGCGCAGCAGTGCCTCCACGATGACCTTGGGGTCGTGGCGCCGGGCCTCCCGCACGGCCTCGTCCAGCCCGTCGAGGCCGTCGACCTTGGTGATGCCGATCGAGGAACCGGCGCGGGCGGGCTTCACGAACAGCGGCCAGCCGTGCTCGCCGGCGAAGTCGACGACCTTCCTGCGGGCGGCGGAAGGGTCCTGCTCCCACTCTCGGGGCCTGATCACCGTGTAGGGGCCGACCGGCAGTCCGAAGGACGCGAAGACGCGCTTCATGTACTCCTTGTCCTGGCCGACGGCCGAGGCGAGGACGCCGGATCCCACGTACGGGACTCCGGCGAGTTCCAGCAGGCCCTGGAGCGTGCCGTCCTCACCGTACGGGCCGTGCAGCACGGGGAAGACGGCGTCGACCTCGCCGAGGGCCTTGGGGACGCAGCCCGGCTCGCTGTAGACGACCTCGCGGTTGGCGGGGTCGACGGAGAGGACCACACCGCCCTCGGCGGACTCCGCGAGGTCGTCGACGGACGGCAGCCGCCGGTCGGCGATGGCCATCCGGCCGGGCTCGTCGGCGGTGAGCGCCCAGCGGCCGTCCGCGGTGATGCCGATGGGCAGGACCTCGTACTTGGTGCGGTCGATGGCGCGCAGCACGGCGCCGGCCGTCACGACGGAGATCGCGTGCTCGGAGCTTCGGCCGCCGAAGACGACCGCGACGCGCGGCTTGCGGAGCGCCTCGCCGCCGGTGGGGGCAGGGCCGGTGCTCTGGGACTGGTTCTCGCTCATATCGCGACGAGCGTACCCTGCGCCTCCGCCGGGTCGAAGGGGCGCGCGGCCGCCGAACGGAAGAGCAGGATCCGGCTGCCTCTCCTCAGTGGCGCTCGGGCTTGGCGCTGCGGGACATCAGCTCCTTGAGAGCGACGACCGGTGGCTTGCCCTCGTGGACGATCGACACGACCGTCTCGGTGATGGGCATGTCGACGCCGTGCCGGCGGGCCAGATCCAGGACGGACTCGCAGGACTTCACGCCCTCGGCCGTCTGCCTGGTCGCGGCGATGGTCTCGCGGAGCGTCATCCCGCGGCCGAGGTTGGTGCCGAAGGTGTGGTTCCGGGAGAGCGGCGAGGAGCAGGTGGCCACGAGGTCGCCGAGGCCGGCGAGGCCCGAGAACGTCATCGGGTCGGCGCCCATGGCGAGTCCGAGGCGGGTCGTCTCGGCGAGTCCGCGGGTGATGAGGGTGGCCTTGGAGTTGTCGCCGAGACCCATGCCGTCCGCGATGCCGACGGCCAGGCCGATCACGTTCTTGACGGCGCCGCCGAGTTCGCAGCCGACGACGTCGGTGTTGGTGTAGGCGCGGAAGTACGGGGTCATACAGGCGGACTGGAGGCGCCGGGCGACGTCCTCGTCGGCGCAGGCCACCACCGCGGCGGCGGGCTGGCGGGCGGCGATCTCCCTGGCCAGGTTGGGCCCGGTGAGGACGGCCACCCTCCGCCTGACGTCGTCCGGGGCGCCCCCGGCGGGCGCCTTGGCGACCACCTCCTCGACGACCTCGCTCATCCGCCTGGCGGTGCCGAGTTCGACCCCCTTCATCAGCGAGACCAGCACGGTGCCGGGGGCCAGCAGCGGCGCCCATTCCGTGAGGTTGGCGCGCAGGGTCTGGGAGGGGACGACGAGGACGGTGAAGTCGGCGTCCCGGGCCGCCTCGGCGGGGTCGGTCGTGGCCCGGACCGCCTCGGGGAGCAGGACCCCCGGCAGGTAGTCGGGGTTGGTGCGGGTGCTGTTGACGGCGTCGACGAGCCCGGCGCGGCGGCCCCAGAGGGTCACCTCGCAGCCGGCGTCGGCCAGGACCATCGAGAAGGCCGTGCCCCAGGAGCCCGTGCCGAAGACGGCGGCTTTGACGGAACGAGTCACTGCGTCCCCTCCCCCGCGGCGTCGCGCCGCTGATCGGCCCGCGCCCCGCGGTGGTCGTGCGGCATGGCCGGGGCCAGCTCACCGCGGATCTCCTCCAGCTGCGCGGTGATCGCGGCCATGATGACCTCGGTGGCCTCGCGCAGGACGTCGGGGGTGGGCTCCACACCGTGGAAACGGGACAGGTCCACGGGCGGTCCCGCCTGCACGATCAGGGTCTTGCGGGGGAACAGCCGCAGCTTGTCCTCCCGTGCGTACGGCGGCATCGCCAGGTTGGCGCCCCACTGGGCGACGGGGACGACCGGGGCCTTGGTGAGGAGCGCGACGCGGGCGGCGCCGGTCTTGCCGGCCATCGGCCACATCGCGGGGTCCCGGGTCAGCGTGCCCTCCGGGTAGAACGCGACGCACTCGCCGCGTTCGATGGCGTCGACGGCGGACCGGAAGGCGTCGAGGGCGTTCGTCGTCTCCCGGTAGACGGGGATCTGGCCTGTTCGGCGAAGCATCATGCCGACGAAGGAGCCCTCGAAGAGCCCGGCCTTCGCGAGGAAGCGCGGGACGCGTCCGGTGTTGTACTGGTAGTGCGCGTAGGACAGCGGGTCCAGGTAGGAGTTGTGATTGACCGCGGTGATGAATCCGCCGTCGGCCGGAATGTGCTCCATTCCCCGCCAGTCCCGCTTGAACAGAACCACCAGCGGCGGTTTCGCGATGGCCGCTGCAAGGCGGTACCAGAAGCCGATTCTGCGGCGGGACACTCGGACACCTTCCTCTTCGGACCTGACGGCCGCCCGGCTGGTGCCCGGCTGCTGGGGGTCAAGTGTCGCCCCGGGCCCCTGGTCTGTCGAGGACACCGTACGCCCCGCCCGTGACACCGGGCCGCCGGGCCGCCACGGGCGCGGGTGACAATGTGCCCGTGCACTGGTCACTGGTCGTCCCCCTGAAACCGCTGGCACTGGCCAAGAGCCGGCTGTCGGAGGCCGCGGGCGGTGCGATGCGCCCGCGGTTCGCGCTCGCCTTCGCGCAGGACACGGTCTCCGGGGCGCTGCGCTGCCGTGCGGTGCGGGACGTGCTGGTCGTCACCGACGATCCGCTGGCGGCGGCCGAGCTGGCCGCGCTGGGCGCGCGCACCGTCCCGGACGCGCCGGGCGCCGGGCTCAACGCGGCACTGGCCCACGGGGCCGCGGAGGTGCGTGCGCGGCGGCCGGCCGCCGCGGTGGCGGCGCTCAACGCGGACCTGCCGGCCCTGCGCCCGGCGGAATTGGAACGGGTGCTCGCCGCGGCCCGGAAATTCCCCAGGGCTTTCCTGGCGGATGCCGCCGGAATTGGCACGACATTCCTGTCGGCGGCACCCGGCACGGAATTGCGTCCCGCATTCGGCGGTCCCTCGCGGCACCGGCATTCGGCCTCGGGTGCCGTGGAAATCGAATTGGACGCGGTGGACTCGGTGCGCCGCGACGTGGACACCGGGGACGATCTGCGGGCGGCCCTCGCGCTGGGCGTCGGTCCCCGAACCGCCGCCCGGTGCGCCGCGGCACCGGCCGCCTGGTGCCGCTGAACCCGCGCCGCCGGTCCCGGACGGCCGGGATTGCCCGGAACCGGGCCCGGACCGGGGCGGAACGTCCTCCGCCGGCGCCGGATAGGCTCGGGGCATGCAGGCGACCGCGTACACGTACGACCCATCGACCCGCAGCGGGAGCGTGCTGCTCGACGACGGGACTCCGGTGGACTTCGGCACCGCGGCGTTCGACGCCGGGGGGCTTCTGCTGCTGCGCCCGGGTCAGCGGGTCCGTATCGAGACCGAGGGCGAGGGCGGCGATCTCCGCATCACCCTGGTCACCCTGCAGACGCTGTGACCCTGCAGACGCTGTGACCCGCCCCGGACGGGACGGTACGGGGCGATCCGGGAAACGCCGCGGGCCGGGCTCCCCCAGGGGAGTCCGGCCCGTCGCGTGAGTGGCCCTGAACTGCTGCGCCGCCTACTTCTTGCGGGCGGTGGCCTTCTTGGCGGAGGTCTTGCGCGCGCTGGCCTTCTTCGCCGGCGCCTTCTTGGCCGCCGCCTTCTTGGCGGGAGCGGTCTTCTTCGCCGCGGCCGTCTTCTTCGCGGTGGTCTTCTTCGCCGCCGCCTTCTTCGCCGTGGTCTTCTTGGCGGTGGTCTTCTTCGCCGCCGCCTTCTTCGCCGTGGTCTTCTTGGCGGTGGTCTTCTTCGCCGCCGCCTTCTTCGCCGTCGCCTTCTTGGCTGCGGCCTTCTTCGCGGCGGCTCCCATCTGGAGGCTGCCCTTGGGAGCCTTCTTGACGGACACTTCGCCACCCCTGGGGAGCTTCTTCGTGCCGCTCACCAGGTCCTTGAAGCCCTGGCCCGCGCGGAATCGCGGCACCGAGGTCTTCTTGACCCGCACGCGCTCGCCCGTCTGCGGGTTGCGGGCGTAGCGGGCCGGACGGTCCACCTTCTCGAACGAGCCGAAGCCGGTGACCGAAACCCGGTCGCCGCCGACAACCGCGCGGACGATCGCGTCGAGGACCGCGTCGACAGCGTCGGCGGCCTGCTGCCGGCCGCCCATCTTGTCGGCAATCGCTTCTACGAGCTGCGCCTTGTTCACGTCTTCCCCTTCGGAGACATCGCCGGAACGAAACTGTTCAAGCTATTTCGCACGTTAGGCAGATATATACCGCAAATCAAACACGAAACGGGCTAATCACCCTAGTGCCGCAACGAAGTCGACCGTCGCGGCACGCGACCGCGTCGCATATCGGCCCCGCCGCCGGACGGTCAGTCGCCTTGGGGGAATCGACCTTCATCGAGGTCCTTCATCAGCCGGTCCAGGCGCCTTGCGGCGTCTGCGAGATCGTGCTTCGCCACGGCCGTCACCGCCAGCAGCTTCCGGGACAGCGCCAGCCGCACGCTCTCCGGAACATGCAGTTCGCGCACCCTTGTGTGCGCTTCCTTCAGTCGGGCAGCGACCGCCTCGTAGAGCTCGAGTTGACTGTCGCGTTCCATGCACCGATTGTGCCATCTGGGGCGAGTTGTCGCCCCGGGGGGCCTCAACACACGACTGCGCCCCCCACCGGGCGGTGAGGGGCGCAGCGCCGGGAAACCGCTGTTCAGACCTCCATCGTGCGGGGCTTGAAGGACTGCCTGGAGGCTTCGTGCGCCGCGATGTCCGCTTCGTTCTGAAGGGTGAGGCTGATGTCGTCGAGTCCGTTCAGCAGCCTCCACCGGGCGTTCTCGTCGAGTTCGAAGGCGGCGGTGAGGCCCTGGGCGCGGACCTCCCGGGCATGCAGGTCGACGGTGATCTCCGCGCCGGGGTCGGCCTCGGTCAGCTCCCACAGCCGGTCCACCGTGCCCTGCGGGAGGACCACGGTCAGCAGGCCGTTCTTGAGGGAGTTGCCGCGGAAGATGTCGGCGAAGCGGGAGGAGATCACCGCCTTGAAGCCGTAGTTCTGCAGGGCCCACACGGCGTGCTCCCGGGACGAGCCGGTGCCGAAGTCGGGGCCGGTGACCAGGACGGTCGCGCCCTGCCGTTCGCGCTGGTTGAGGACGAAGTCGTCGTTCTTCCGCCAGGCCTCGAACAGTCCGTCCTCGAACCCGTCGCGGGTGACCTTCTTCAGCCAGTGCGCGGGGATGATCTGGTCGGTGTCGACGTTGCTGCGGCGCAGCGGGACGACCCGGCCGGTGTGGGTGGTGAAGGCTTCCATGGCGGTCAGACTCCGGCTGGTGCGGGCGTGGCGGACGCGTCGGTCAGGTCGGCGGGGGAGGCGAGGTGGCCGAGGACCGCGGTGGCGGCGGCGACCTGCGGCGAGACCAGATGGGTGCGGCCGCCCTTGCCCTGGCGCCCCTCGAAGTTGCGGTTGGAGGTGGAGGCCGAGCGCTCCCCGGGAGCGAGCTGGTCGGGGTTCATGCCCAGGCACATCGAGCAACCCGCGTGCCGCCATTCGGCACCCGCCGCCTTGAAGACCTTGTCCAGGCCCTCCTCGACGGCCTGGAGCGCGACGCGTACCGAGCCGGGGACGACCAGCATCCGCACGCCGTCGGCGACTTTGCGGCCGCCGAGGACGTCCGCGGCGGCGCGCAGGTCCTCGATACGGCCGTTGGTGCAGGAGCCTACGAAGACGGTGTCGACCCGGATGTCGCGCAGCGGCTGCCCGGCGGTCAACCCCATGTACTCCAGGGCCTTTTCGGCGGCGTGGCGCTCCGATGCGTCCTCGTACGACGCCGGGTCGGGGACACTGGCGGACAGCGGTGCGCCCTGGCCGGGGTTGGTGCCCCAGGTGACGAAGGGGGACAGTTCGGCGGCGTCGATGAACACCTCGGCGTCGAAGACCGCGTCGTCGTCGGTGCGCAGGGTCTCCCAGTAGGCGACCGCGGCATCCCACTCCGCGCCCCTGGGTGCGTGGTCGCGTCCCTCCAGGTAGTCGAACGTGGTCCGGTCGGGGGCGATCATGCCCGCCCGGGCGCCGGCCTCGATCGACATGTTGCAGACGGTCATGCGCGCCTCCATCGAGAGCTTCTCGATGGCGGAGCCCCGGTACTCCAGGACGTAGCCCTGGCCGCCGCCGGTGCCGATCCTGGCGATGATGGCAAGGATCAGGTCCTTGGCGGTGACCCCTTCGGGCAGTTCCCCCTCGACGGTGATCGCCATCGTCCTGGGGCGCGTCAGGGGCAGCGTCTGGGTGGCCAGCACGTGCTCGACCTGCGAGGTGCCGATCCCGAACGCCAGCGCGCCGAAAGCGCCATGGGTCGAGGTGTGGGAATCGCCGCAGACCACCGTGGTACCCGGCTGGGTCAGCCCCAGCTGCGGCCCCACCACGTGCACCACGCCCTGCTCGACGTCGCCCAGCGGGTGCAGCCGGACCCCGAACTCCGCGCAGTTCTTGCGCAGGGTCTCCAGCTGGGCCCGGGACACCGGGTCCGCGATGGGCTTGTCGATGTCCAGCGTCGGGGTGTTGTGGTCCTCGGTAGCGATGGTGAGGTCGAGCCTCCGCACCCGCCGGCCGTTCTGGCGGAGACCGTCGAACGCCTGCGGGCTCGTCACCTCGTGCAGGAGATGGAGATCGATGAAGAGGAGGTCTGGCTCGCCCTCGGCGCGCCGGACGACATGGTCGTCCCAGACCTTCTCCGCGAGTGTCCTGCCCATCGCTTTCCCTCCGGCCCGGCAGCGCCGCCGGGCACCAACTAGAGATCGATTGCACCTCCGTCCGCATGTCGGGCCGGGCGGAGAGCACGGGCCCTTGTGCGGGCACACCTCCAGAGTCGCAACTTCTCGGGGAATGTGAACTTGCGTTTCACAGAGTGAGACGTGAGTATCGTTGCATGGACAACTCTAGCGGTGTCGGCGTTCTCGACAAGGCAGCTCTGGTGCTGAGCGCCCTGGAGTCCGGTCCGGCCACCCTCGCCGGGCTGGTCGCGGCGACAGGGCTCGCACGACCCACGGCCCATCGCCTCGCCGTGGCTCTGGAACACCACCGGATGGTGGCGAGGGACATGCAGGGCCGGTTCATCCTCGGCCCGCGACTGGCGGAGCTGGCCGCCGCGGCGGGCGAGGACCGGCTGCTGGCCACGGCCGGGCCGGTGCTGACGCATCTGCGCGACGTCACGGGCGAGAGCGCGCAGCTGTACCGGCGCCAGGGAGACATGCGCATCTGCGTGGCGGCCGCCGAGCGGCTGTCCGGACTGCGGGACACGGTACCCGTCGGCTCCACGCTCACCATGAAGGCGGGCTCCTCGGCCCAGATCCTGATGGCGTGGGAGGAGCCGGAGCGACTGCACCGGGGGCTGCAGGGGGCCCGTTTCACGGCGACGGCGCTGTCCGGCGTACGGCGCCGGGGCTGGGCGCAGTCGATCGGCGAGCGCGAGCCGGGCGTCGCCTCCGTCTCGGCACCGGTGCGCGGCCCCTCCAGCCGGGTCGTCGCCGCCGTCTCGGTCTCGGGACCGATCGAGCGCCTCACCCGGCACCCCGGCCGGATGCACGCCCAGGCCGTGATCGACGCGGCGGCGCGCCTGTCCGACGCCCTGCGCCGCTCCGGCTGACACCTCTCCCGCCTCGGCGCTCCCCCGGCGGCCGCCCCGCGCCCGCGCCCGGCCGGAACGTGTGGCCGCAGTCGGACACTCCGGCGGCCGTCCCGTGCCCGCTCCCGCTCCCGTGCCCGGCGTGGGCCCAGGCGCGGGCGGAGCCCTTCCGCCGCGCCCGAAGAGCAGGCCCCCTCCGGCGGTGGCGGGGCGCACGGCCGGGCGCCCCGCGATCACGCGGAGCGCAGGCGCTCCGCCGCCCGGTCGCCGCGGCGGGCGACGGGGACGACACCGGTCGCCGCCCCCAGCCCGTACGCGGGCATGTTCACATAGACGTTCTCGTACGAGCCCGCCGGCACGATGTAGGTCTCGTGCCAGAAGCCGACGCGGCCCCTGCCCTCGCGCATCCGCCTGTTGAACGCCGCCCAGGCCGGGCGGTGCCCCCTGTCCTGGTCCGCCGCGTAGGCGAAGAGCTTCTCCACACTGTCCCAGTACTGGACGACGAACAGGACACGCGGCCCGCCCAGCAGCAGCCGGTGGCCGAGCAGCCCGCCCCCCTCGTCCCGCGACAGTTCCTTGAGCATCCGCGTCATGGCCCGGAACACCGGCCACCAACTCCGCACCGCGCGGAAGCTGTTGATACGCATCCCGATGAGGAAGACGATCACGTCGCCCTGCGCATCGGCGGTCATACGACCCTGGATCGGAGTGCTGCCCATCGCTGTTTCCCCTTGGACTCACCTTGGATAGTTCTGCTATCCATGCTTGGATAGTGACACTCTCCAAGAAGGGGCGCAAGTGCATGAGGCTCGCGGAGCTCAGCGAACGCAGCGGGGTGCCGATACCGACGATCAAGTACTACCTGCGTGAGCGGCTGCTGCCGCCCGGCCGGCGGGTCAGCGCCAGGCAGTCCGAGTACGACGAGGGGCATCTGCGCCGGCTCCGCCTGGTCCGCGCGCTGATCCAGGTCGGCCGGATGCCGGTGGCGACGGCGCGCGAGGTGCTCGCGGCAGTCGCCGACGACGGCCTCGACCCCCACAGGCGGCTCGGCGCGGCCGTCTGGGCCATCCCGGACGACCCGGAGCAGGGCGAGGACGACCCGGCCGCCGACGAGGCACGCCGCGCGGTGGACGCCCTGCTGGACCAGCTGGGCTGGACGTTCGGCCGGGAGGCGGGCGCGCAGTCACCCGCCTACCGGATGGTGGTCTCCGGGATCGCCACGATGGTGCGCCTCGGATATCCCTGCGATGTCGGCCAGCTGCTGCCGTACGGCCGGAGCGCGGCCGAACTGGCCGTCACGGACCTGGACTTGGTGGAGCGGTACGAGCCCGGGGAGGAACAGGTGGAGGCGGCGGTGGCACTGACCGTGCTCTACGAGCCGGTGCTGCTCGGACTGCGCAGGCTGGCCCAGGCCGAGGAGTCGAACCGGCGCTTCGGCTGACCGGGAGGGGACCCGCCGAGCAGGAAGGCAGGAACAGGAAGGGACGAACGGCAGGAAACAGCAGGAAACAGCAGGGAACGGCCGAGCGGGAAAACAGCGGGAAAGACGGAGAGGCCCTCCCGGACGGGAGGACCTCTCCTCGGTGTACCCCCGACCGGATTCGAACCGGCGCTACCGCCTTGAGAGGGCGGCGTGCTAGGCCGCTACACAACGGGGGCAAGATCTTGATCCGTCGAAGGCGGATCAGCTGGCCTACCTGGACTCGAACCAAGACTAACTGAACCAGAATCAGTCGTGCTGCCAATTACACCATAGGCCACTGGTGGTTTAGACCAGTTGGTACCCCCGACCGGATTCGAACCGGCGCTACCGCCTTGAGAGGGCGGCGTGCTAGGCCGCTACACAACGGGGGCCTGGACGATCCCCACCCGGCTGGAACCGGATGTTTTTTCACTGCGGGACCACCGGGAGCGACCCGGTGATCACACGGGAAGGATCTGTACCCCCGACCGGATTCGAACCGGCGCTACCGCCTTGAGAGGGCGGCGTGCTAGGCCGCTACACAACGGGGGCTTTGCAGATGAGCTCTGCGAGCTGGCCTACCTGGACTCGAACCAAGACTAACTGAACCAGAATCAGTCGTGCTGCCAATTACACCATAGGCCACCAAAACTCAACCCCCCTGCGGGGGTTTCGTTCAGGTTGTGCGCTTCCGGTTTCGGCCTTTCGGCCCGCTTCCCTCGGCGCAGGAAGAACATTACCCGAAGGAGGACGGCGCTCCAAAACGGGTATCGCCCCGCAACAGGGCGGGCAGCTCGCTGAGACCGGTGATCCTGGTCAGCTCCGGCCGGCCGCCCGCCCCGACGCGGTCCAGCCAGATGCCGGCGAGCCCGGCGGCGACGGCTCCCCGGGCGTCGATGTCCGGGTGGTCGCCGACGTGCGCCACCTGCCCCGGGGGCAGCCCGAGCGCGTCGCACGCGGCGTGGAAGGCGGCGGCCCGGGGCTTGGCGACGCCCAGCTCCGCGGCGCAGACGACCGCCTCGAAGCGGTCGCGGACGCCCAGCACCGTCAGCTTGCGGTGCTGGTTGCGGAGGGAGGAGTTCGACAGCACGGCGTGCCGGAAGCCGTTCGCCAGCCGGTCCAGCGCGGGCACGGCGTCGGGGAACAGCCGCCATGCGGCCTCGTAGTGGGCGACGTAGCGGGCGAACCACTCCTCCGCCAGGGCGTCGCTCATGGCCGGCTGACCGAGGAAGTCCCTGACCCGGTCGCGCCGCTGGGCCTCGAAGTCCACTCCCCCGGCCTCGAAGCGCCGCCAGTGGATCAGCGTGAGTTCCTTCCAGCGGGCCAGGGCCCGGTCGACGGACGCGTAGGCCTCGGCCAGGCCCTCGGCCCGGAGGTGCCGCCCCATGCCCGCGCGGTCGGCTCCGGCGTAGTCGAAGATCGTGTCGTCGATGTCCCACAGGACGGCTCGGATCGGCATGGTCCGAGGCTACGCCGAAGGGGCGGCCGCCCGGCCGGGAAAGGACGCGGCGGGCGGCCCGGAGGGCGGCGGCACGCGGCCGCCGCCCCGGGTACGCACGGCGAGGGGCTACGCCCCGAGCTTCTCCAGCGCCGCGTCGATGCGCGCCAGCGACTTCCCGCGGCCCAGGATCTGCAACGACTCGAAGAGCGGCAGGCCCACCGTGCGGCCGGTGACCGCGACGCGTACGGGGGCCTGCGCCTTGCCGAGCTTGAGGCCGTGCTCCTCGCCCGCGGCCAGGACCGCCTCCTTCAGCGCCTCCGGGTGGGCCCAGTCGGCGGCCGCGAGCTTCTCGCGGGCCGTACGCAGCAGGGCGCCGGAGCCCTCCTTCATGGCCTTCTGCCAGGACGCCCCGTCCTCGACCGGCTCCCTGCGGAAGAGGAAGTCGACGTTGGCGGTGATGTCGGAGAGGACCGTCAGCCGGGTCTGGGCGTACGGGGCGACGGCCTCCCACGCGGACCGGTCGAAGTCCTCGGGCTCCCAGTTCGCGTGCGGGGCCCGCAGCCACGGCTCGCAGGCCTCGGCGAAGGCCTTCACGTCCAGCCGGCGGATGTGGTCGGCGTTGATCGCCTCGGCCTTCCTGAGGTCGAAGCGGGCCGGGTTGGCGTTGACGTCCGCGATGTCGAACCTTCCGACCATCTCGGCGACGGAGAAGACGTCCTGGTCCGCGGAGAAGGACCAGCCGAGCAGGGAGAGGTAGTTGAGCAGGCCCTCCGGCAGGAAGCCGCGCTCCCGGTAGAGGTTGAGGGACGACTGCGGGTCGCGCTTGGAGAGCTTCTTGTTGCCCTCTCCCATGACGTACGGCAGATGCCCGAAGGCGGGGATCCGGTGGGCGACGCCGAGTTCGATCAGCGCCCCGTAGAGCGCGATCTGGCGGGGGGTGGAGGAGAGCAGGTCCTCGCCGCGCAGCACGTGGGTGATGTCCATCAGCGCGTCGTCGACCGGGTTGACCAGGGTGTAGAGGGGCGCGCCGTTGGCCCGGACGATGCCGTAGTCCGGCACGTTGTCCGGGGTGAAGGTGAGTTCGCCGCGGACCAGGTCGGTGAAGGTGATCGGCTCGTCGGGCATCCGGAACCGGATGATCGGCTCGCGGCCCTCCCGCTCGTAGGCGGCCTTCCGGTCGTCGGGCAGGTCGCGGCAGTGGCCGTCGTAGCCGGAGGGCCGGCCGGCGGCGCGGGCGGCCTCCCGGCGCTCGTCGAGCTCGGTGACCGTGCAGTAGCAGCGGTAGGCGTACCCGCCGGCCAGCAGCTTCCCGGCGACGTCCCGGTAGAGGTCCATGCGCCGCGACTGGCGGTACGGCTCGTGCGGCCCGCCGACCTCGGGCCCCTCGTCCCAGTCGAGCCCCAGCCAGCGCAGCGAGTCCAGGAGCTGGTCGTACGACTCCTCGGAGTCGCGCGCCGCGTCCGTGTCCTCGATGCGGAAGACCATGGTGCCCTTGTTGTGCCGGGCGAAGGCCCAGTTGAACAGGGCGGTGCGGACCAGACCCACATGGGGGTTGCCGGTCGGCGAGGGACAGAAACGTACGCGGGGGGGTACCCCCTGCCCGAGCGGAGCCGAGAGCAGGGGGGAGGGTCCGTTAGCCACGCTTGATCACCTTGTTGGTGAGAGTGCCGATGCCTTCGATGGTGACGGCGACCTCGTCGCCGACGTTGAGGGGGCCGACCCCGGCGGGTGTGCCGGTGAGGATGACGTCTCCGGGCAGCAGCGTCATGGCCTCGGTGATGTGGACGACCAGGTCCTCGACGGAGCGGATCATGTCGCTGGTGCGGCCCAGCTGGCGCTGCTCGCCGTTGACCGTGCACTGGATGGTGAGGTCGCCGGCGCGGGCCGGGTCGATGCCGGTCTCCACCCAGGGGCCGAGCGGGCAGGACGTGTCGAAGCCCTTGGCCCGGGCCCACTGCTTCTCGCGCCGCTGGGCGTCGCGGGCGGTGACGTCGTTGGCGCAGGTGTAGCCGAGGATGACGTCCTTGACCCGGTCGCGCGGGACGTCGCGGCACATCCGGCCGATCACGACGGCGAGTTCGGCCTCGTGGTGCACCTCTTCGGAGAAGGACGGGTACTCGATCGCGTCACCGGTGCCGATCACCGAGGTGGTGGGCTTGAGGAAGGCGACCGGCGCCTCGGGGACCTCGTTGCCCAGCTCCGCGGCGTGCTCCGCGTAGTTGCGGCCGATGGCCACCACCTTGTTCGGCAGGACGGGCGGCAGCAGCCTGACCCCGCTCACCGGGATCTTCGTGCCCGAGAGCTCGAAGTCGCCGTAGGGGACGCCCTTGATGACGTCCAGGACGAGGCCGGCCGGATCGCCGGTCCCCTCGCCCTCGACCGCGCCGAAGGCGACATTGCCGTCGATGGAGAATCTGGCGATCCGCACGGGTGCCTCGCGCCCCTCTGTATCCGCTGGCCGGAGTCTGACGCTCCAGGCTAACGCGCGGGAGAGGGCCGTCCCGCCGGGTCAGAACGCCGCGGGGGCGTCCACGATGGTCGTGCGGCGGGGGTTGGCCGTCTGGGCGGGGAGGGCGGCGGACGCTTCCGGCCGTGCCTCCGGCTGCAACTCGCCGGCGTCGTCGAGGTGCGCCAGGGTCGTGCGGCGGGGGTTGGCTATGTTGCGGAACATCGTCGTCGTCTTCATCGCTCGCCTAGTCGGTGTACCGGTGCTTGTAAAGCGTCAGGCTAAGCAGCGATTTCCCTGCGAAAGCACGGAAGAGCCAACGATCTACGTGTGAGTTTGCTCACGCAGTCGAGCGCAATTCCGTCATTCCAGGCAACCGAACGCTCGCTCGGAAACGGACATCGCGGACCTGAACACGCCATTCCGCTCCCGATCATCGCGACTGGGACACCCCCCGCCCGTAAGTGACTCGTCAATAAACGCCCGATTCCTCCGCGATCCGTTTCTACACCTTGTGACGTTCCCCTCACACCCCGTCACTCAGGTCACAGGCCGGTACACGGCCCTTGTTGGAGATCCGGCACTGTGCTGGAATTCCACGCACCGCCGCGGGTTACGACCGGCGCGCAGGGGGCGCAACGCAGCGCCGAGTGGCGGCGGAGAAGGGGGGAAGCGCCGGTCCACGACCACCTGGGGGCGCCTCCACCGCCCCTATGACGCCGACACCGTCCTTCCGTACCGCGGGGGACGCCTGGTCCAGAGGTTGCGACGCTAGTGCAGGGACGTTTCAAGAGGGATGGCATGGGGCGTCCCCAGGCCCGCAAGGGCCAAGGGGAAGCTGCCGCTGAGAAGGAGCCGCGCGGCGCGGGCGACCGCGGCCCCTCGCCCCAGCACGCCCAGAACCAGGGGCCGGCAGGCGACGGCGGTGAACGCGGAGCGCGCCATGGCGCGGCCCCGGCCGCCGCGGAACCGGCGGACCGCCCCAAGGCCAAGAGCCCCTCCGACACGGGCTCCCGTATCGCCCTGCGCAACTGGCGCATCAGCACCCGGCTGGTCTCCCTGCTCGCGCTCCCCGTCGTCGCGGCGACCACCCTGGGTGGCCTGCGTATCAACGAGTCGATGAGCGACATCGAGCAGCTGGACCACATGCAGCTGCTCACCAAGCTGACCAAGGAGGCCACGGCCCTCGCCGAGGCCCTCCAGGAGGAGCGCGACCACGCGGCCGGTCCGCTGGCGAACAACGGCAACGCCGACGCCTTCGAGGTCGCCCAGCCCCGCCGGGAGACGGACCGCCGGAGGGAGGCCTTCCTCGCCGCGACCGTCTCCATCGGCGACACCTCGGGCGACGAGGCGCTGGAGAGCATCCACGCCAACGTCAGCCAGATCGCCCAGCAGGTGACGACGATCGCCAAGATCCGGGGCACCGCCTACGACGGCGAGGGTTCGACCACCCAGACGGTCAACCGGTACAACCGGCTGATCACGTCGCTGCTCACGCTGTCCCAGGACATGGCCCAGGCCACCAACAACCCCGAGATGATCAAGCGCACGCGTGCCCTGGCGGCCTTCTCCGCCGCCAAGGAGTACGCGTCCATCCAGCGCGCGATCATCGCGGCCGCGCTCCCGGCCAACGCCAAGTCCGCCGGCGAGATGAGCGAGAACGACCGCCTCACGGGCGACGACGCCGCCGAGAACGAGAAGCAGGCCCTCGCCTCGTTCAAGCGCACCTACGCCTCTCTCGGCGGCAACGCCGAGGAGCTGACCGCCCCGCTGGTGGACGGCAACTCCGAGATCGAGGAGGCGAACGAGTACGCCACCCGCGTCCTCGGCCGCCCCAGCGGCCTGGCCGGTGCCGAGCGCCGCGGCTACAAGGACTGGACGGACCAGGCCGACACCAAGATCGACGCGATGAACACCATCGAGAAGACGCTTCTCGGTGAGATGGAGAGCAAGGCCCGCGAACTCAAGCAGGAGTCGCAGCAGGACGCCATCATCAACGGTGCGCTCATCCTGCTGGTGCTCGGTGTGTCGCTGGTCGGCGCCTTCGTCGTGGCCCGGTCGATGATCCGCTCGCTGCGCCGGCTGCAGGACACCGCCACCAGGGTCGCCCAGGACCGCCTGCCCGAACTGGTCAGGCAGCTCTCCGAGACCGACCCGCAGGACGTGGACACCACGGTCGAGTCCGTGGGCGTGCACTCCCGGGACGAGATCGGGCAGGTGGCCGCGGCCTTCGACGACGTGCACCGCGAGGCGGTCCGCCTCGCCGCCGAGCAGGCCCTCCTGCGAGGCAACGTCAACGCGATGTTCACCAACCTGTCGCGCCGTTCGCAGGGTCTCATCCAGCGTCAGCTGTCGCTGATCTCCGAGCTGGAGTCCCGCGAGGCCGACCCGGACCAGCTCTCCTCCCTCTTCAAGCTGGACCACCTGGCGACCCGTATGCGACGCAACGGCGAGAACCTCCTCGTCCTCGCGGGCGAGGAGCCGGGCCGCCGCTGGACCAGGCCCGTCCCCCTGGTCGACGTGCTCCGGGCAGCCGCCTCCGAGGTGGAGCAGTACGAGCGCATCGAGCTGGCCTCCGTCCCGGCGACGGAGGTCGCGGGCCGTGTGGTCAACGACCTCGTGCACCTCCTCGCCGAGCTGCTGGAGAACGCGACGTCGTTCTCCTCCCCGCAGACCAAGGTGCGCGTGACCGGCCACGCGCTGCCCGACGGCCGGGTGCTCGTCGAGATCCACGACACCGGTATCGGCCTCTCCCCCGAGGACCTCGCCGCGATCAACGAGCGGCTGGCCTCGCCGCCGACCGTGGACGTCTCGGTGTCCCGCCGCATGGGTCTGTTCGTGGTCGGCCGGCTGTCCCTGCGGCACGGCATCCGCATCCAGCTCCGCCCCTCCGACTCCGGTGGCACCACCGCGCTGGTCATGCTCCCCGTCGACGTCGCCCACGGCGGCAAGCGGGCGCCGGGCAAGCCCGGTGCGGGCGGCCAGAACGGCGCTCCGCAGGCTCCCGCCGGCGGTGGACGCCCCGGTCTCGGCAGCGGCCCCCAGGCCGGTCCGGGCGGCCGCCCCGCCCCGGGCGGAGAGCGCGGGCAGGTCGGCGCGGGGTCGGCTCCCCGTGCGGCGCTCCCCGGCCGCGACGGCGGCCCGCAGCAGGGCGGTCCGGCCCAGGGGCCCGCACAGCAGGACTTCCCCGGGCAGGACTTCGCCGGACAGGACTTCCCCGGACAGGACTTCTCCCGGCAGGACTTCTCCCGGCAGGGCGGCGCCTCCACGGGTACGTTCGCCCCGTTCGGCGCGGACCCCGGGCGCGGCCGTACACCCGGACCGGGAATGCAGGACCGCGGTCGGGGCGAGCCGGGCCGTGACTCCGGGCGCCCGGCGCCCGGCGGCGGGCCGCGCGCCGAACTGCCCGGCGGCGGCCGGCAGCAGCGCCCGCAGCCCGTCGAGTGGGGCGGGGAGCAGTCGCGTTCCGCCCAGGAGGCGCCGCGGGGCCACGAGGACCCGGAGTCCACGGGCCGGTTCGCCGCGCCCGGCGGCGACGGCTACGGCTACGGGGGCCGGCCCCCGGCCCAGGACCCGGCGGCCACCGAGCAGTTCGAGCGTCCCGACTTCAGCGCCCCGCGTCCGCCCGCGGCGGGCGACGGCCGGCCAGGAGCCCCGCGTCCGCGCCGCGGCGGTGCCGACTTCGGCGCCCCGCGTCCGGCCGTGGGCAGCCTGCCCGCCCAGCCGCAGCCGGAGGCACTGCCGCCGGCGTCCGGCCCCGGCGACGGCCGCACTCCGCTGTACGACACACTGGAGACGAACTGGTTCCACCAGAGCCAGGGCGGCGGGGCGAACGGAGCCGGGCAGCCCCCGGCCGCGCCGCCGCAGTCCCAGCCGGCCGGGCGCCCCGCCCCGTCGGGTCCGTCCCGCCACCCGGGGGCCGACCAGGGCCGGCCGGGCCAGGACGGCCAGCACAACGCGGGTGCCGCCTCGTGGCGGACCTCGCCCAACGACGAGCTGGTGCGCCAGGCCGAGCGGGTCCGCAAGCCCGCGGCCGGCGGTGTCACCACCTCGGGTCTGCCCCGGCGGGTCCCGCGCGCCAACCTCGTGCCGGGAACCGCGCAGGAGCAGCCCCACCAGGCCGGTCCGCAGGTGTCCCGCGCGCCGGACGACGTGCGGGGCCGGCTGACCAATCTCCGCCGGGGCATCCAGCAGGGGCGTCAGGCGGGCGGCTCCGGAAACACCGGCAGCTTCAACGTCGGCCCCACTCACCAGCAGGAGCGTTAGTTGAGCCCGATGAGCCAGGCGGCGCAGAATCTGAACTGGTTGATCACCAACTTCGTGGACAACACCCCCGGGGTGTCCCACACCGTGGTGGTCTCCGCCGACGGACTGCTGCTGGCGATGTCCGAAGGGTTTCCGCGCGACCGCGCCGACCAGCTGGCGGCGGTGGCGTCCGGACTGACCTCGCTGACCGCGGGGGCGTCCAGGATCTTCGAAGGAGGCGCGGTCAACCAGACCGTCGTGGAGATGGAACGCGGCTTCCTCTTCATCATGTCCATCTCCGACGGCTCCTCACTGGCCGTGCTCGCCCACCCGGACGCGGACATCGGCCTCGTGGGCTACGAGATGGCCCTCCTCGTCGACCGCGCAGGCACCGTCCTCACCCCGGACCTGCGCGCCGAACTCCAGGGGAGCCTTCTTCACTAGGAACCGTCGGCGAGCCCGCCGCCCGCGGGATGCGCCCCAGGCACCCCTCAACCGTCCACTCACCGCCCGGCCGCCCCAACCGGCCCCCACCCGGCCCACCCAGACGGCACAGCCGACCACTTGCTGTCACGCCCGGAGGATTCATGACCCCGCCCCCCGCCTCTCACGATCCGTACGGTGTCCCCATGGACACCGACTACGGTCATGAAGGCGACCAGCCGCTGGTGCGTCCGTACGCGATGACCGGCGGCCGGACCCGGCCCCGCTACCAGCTCGCCATCGAGGCGCTGGTCAGCACGACGGCCGACCCGGCGCACCTGTCGACGCTGCTGCCCGAGCACCAGCGGATCTGCCATCTCTGCCGGGAGGTCAAATCCGTGGCCGAGGTGTCGGCGCTGCTGTCGATGCCGCTGGGCGTGGCGCGGATCCTGGTGGCGGACCTGGCGGAGGCCGGCATGGTGGCGATCCACCAGCCGGGTAACGGAGAGGCCGGCGGAACGCCGGACGTGACACTGCTCGAAAGGGTGCTCAGTGGACTTCGCAAGCTCTAGCGGCGGTGCTGCCCGCTCAACCACCAGTGCGAAGATCGTGGTGGCGGGCGGCTTCGGCGTGGGCAAGACCACGTTCGTCGGCGCCGTCTCGGAGATCAACCCGCTGCGCACCGAGGCCGTCATGACGTCCGCGTCAGCCGGCATCGACGACCTCACACACACCGGCGACAAGACCACCACCACGGTCGCCATGGACTTCGGCCGCATCACACTCGACCAGGACCTCATCCTCTACCTCTTCGGCACCCCCGGACAGGACCGCTTCTGGTTCATGTGGGACGACCTCGTCCGCGGCGCCATCGGCGCCGTCGTCCTCGTCGACACCCGCAGACTCGCCGACTGCTTCCCCGCCGTCGACTACTTCGAGAACAGCGGCCTCCCCTTCGTCATCGCCCTCAACGGCTTCGACGGACACCAGCCCTACACCCCCGACGAAGTCCGCGAAGCCCTCCAGATCGGACCCGACGCACCCATCATCACCACCGACGCCCGCCACCGCGCCGACGCCAAGAGCGCCCTCATCACCCTCGTCGAACACGCACTCATGGCCCGCCTCAAGTAGAAGTGATCACAAGGCAGTTGTCGTAGACCTTGATGAGCGGGCCGTGTTGTTCGACACGGCCCGCCTCCATGTTCATAACGTTTCGACAGAGAATTCGGAGGGCTCGGACACCCGACGCATCCGGCTGGTATCGCTGTGCTCACGCAAGCCCCTGTTTTTGCCGGGGCTCGCTATTTATGCCCGTTTTATCTCCGGTTCGACGAGCCCGGATCGGCCGGTTCCCGCTGTTTGGAGCCGACCCCCCCGGCGTGCTGAAATCAACGAACTCATGAGTAGTACGGCCCTGAACAATTATCGGCACAACCTAGGTGCCGACGCCGAGAGGTTGTTGGTCGAGTGAGGCGAAGCAAGACGAGCTCCGCGGAGCAGCAGTCGCGGGGCAACTTCACCCCGCCCCTGCGCGCAGCGTCGCCCCCGGAGGCGCAGCCCGCGGAGCCCGCCACCGCCGGTGGCAGCTCCAGCAGGCTGTCGCCGCGCAACTGGCGTGTGCCGACCCGGCTGAACGCGATCCTCCTCATACCCGTGCTGGTCGGCCTCGTCATGGGCGGCTTCCAGGTGAAGGGGTCGATCGACACCTGGAACGAGGCCCAGGACGCCGAGAAGACGGCGCTCATCGTCCGCGCCGCGTCGGAGTACGGCCAGGCCCTCCTCAACGAGCGGGACCTCACCGCGGAGCCCCTGCTGAAGGGCGACAGGGAGAGCAGGGTCGTCACGGAGGCGCGAGCCGCCACGGACGCCGCCAAGCGGAAGTTCGACGAGGCCGTCGAGGACATGCCGCCGAAGGAGGGCCTCCAGCGGCGCCTGAACCTGTTCCGTGCAGCGGAACCCGGCCTCGAGCAGCTGCGCGAGGCCGCCTACACGACCCAGTTCGAGACGGCTGCCAAGTCCGAGGGCGAGGACCCCGACGACCCGTCCGACGACCTGCGGGGCCCGGTCGCCACCCAGGAGAGCTACGTCGGCGTCCAGCACTACCTGATGGAGTTCGCCAACGAACTCGGCCTCGGCACCGGCAACGTCACGAGCTACGGCCGGATGGTGTACGCGATCCAGCTGGCCAAGGCCGCCGAGTCGCTCCAGCGCTCGATCGGCATGGAACTGCTCGTCCGCCCGAGCAAGAAGCAGGACATCAGGACCGGTCAGACCATCGCCTTCACCTCCTACGCCTACCTCGAGGCCATCGCACTCGGTGAGTACCAGTCCGGTGGCACTCAGGCGGACGTGGACAGGCTGAGGGAGGTCATGGCCAAGAAGACGGAGGAGGGCCGGAAGGCGCTGGCCGCCGCCGCCACCGCCGCGGCCGCCTCGGGGCAGGACTTCCAGCCCCCGCCCAAGGACGAGGACGGCTCGGTCCTCGGCGGCATGGTCGGTGCGATCAGCACCGGTGCCGACCCCGACGAGCTCGCGGAGATCGGCGTCACCAAGGACGTCTGGATGCCCGCCGCCACCGCCAAGTTCGAGGGCTACAGCGAGGTCGAGAAGGAACTCGTCGACAAGGCCGTGGCCGAGGCGGCGCGGATCTCCGACGAGGCCAGGACCGACGCCTTCGTCAACGGTCTGATCGTCGTCGTCGCCCTGTTCACCGCGTTCATCCTGGCCGGCATGGTGGCCCGCCAGATGAGCCGCTCGATGCACCGGCTGCGCACCGCCGCCTTCGGTATCGCCGAGCAGCGCCTGCCGATGCTGGTCGACCAGCTCTCGCGCACCGAGCCTGGCCGGGTGGACACCCGTGTGCAGCCGATCCCGATCGACAGCCGGGACGAGATCGGCGAGGTCGCCCGCGCCTTCGACCAGGTCCACCGCGAGGCCGTGCGGCTCGCCGCCGAGCAGGCCATGCTCCGCGGCAACGTCAACGCGATCTTCACCAATCTGTCGCGCCGCAACCAGTCCCTGATCGAGGGGCAGCTGACCCTGATCACCGACCTGGAGAACAACGAGGCCGACCCGGACCAGCTGGAGAACCTCTTCAGGCTGGACCACCTGGCGACCCGTATGCGACGCAACGGCGAGAACCTCCTCGTGCTGGCCGGCGAGGAGCCCGGCCGCCGCTGGAACCAGCCGGTGCCGCTGGTCGACGTGCTCCGGGCCGCCTCCTCCGAGGTGGAGTCCTACGAGCGCATCGAACTCACCGGCGTCCCGGAGACCGAGATCCACGGCCGGGCCGTGACCGACCTGGTGCACCTGCTCGCCGAGCTGCTGGAGAACGCCACGACGTTCTCCTCCCCGCAGACGAAGGTCCGTGTCACCGCGACGCGGCTGCCCGACGGCCGGGTCATGGTCGAGATCCACGACAAGGGCATCGGCCTGACCGCCGAGGACTTCGCCGACATCAACCACAAGCTGGCCAACCCGCCGACGGTGGACGCCGCCGTCTCGCAGCGGATGGGCCTCTTCGTGGTCGGCCGGCTGTCCGACCGCCACGGCATCCGCGTCCAGCTCCGCCCCTCGGGCGAGCAGGCCGGTACGACGTCGCTGGTCATGCTCCCGGACGCGATCACCCACGGTGGCGGTGGCGAGGAGGTCCCGGAGGACGACTTCACGGTCTCCCAGATGATCCCGGCGCAGCCGTCCTTCGACACCGCTCCGGCGCTCACCGCCGCGGAACTCGGTTTCGACGACTCCCGCTACGAGGAGCAGCCGGACGGCGGCTCCCGTGAGCTGGACCCGGTCAACCGGTCGCTGATGCGCGAGGAACGTCGTGCCGTGCTGGAGGCGCAGACAGGCGGCGACCACCCGCCGTTCCACGAGGACACCGAGCAGGGCTACGCGGATCAGGGGAGCTACGCCGAGGAGCAGTACGAGCAGGGCTACGCACAGGAGCGGCAGCCCTCGTACGAGCAGAACGGGTACGAGCAGAACGGCTACGAGCCCGACGGCTACGACCGCGGCGGCTACGGCCGGAACGGCTACGACGCCAACGGCTTCGAGAACACCGGCGAGTTCCAGGTTTCCGGCGGTTACCCGGAGCACCGGGAGCAGGCGTATCCGGAAGCCTCGTACGATGGTCCGCAGGGCTCCGCACCGGAGTACGGCAACGGCCACGCCTCCCGGTCCCGCCAGGGGGAGTGGACGGACCGGAGCACGTACCAGGAGGCGTACGAGCCGGAGTACCGGCCGGATGCGGAATCTGCTCCCCCCGCTCCCGCGAACGGCGCTGAGCGCGTAGGCTTCGAACGTCCGGGTCCGGCCACCGGTTCCGGCCACCAGATGACCGACGCCGGTCTGCCGCGCCGCGGCAGCAGCCAGCCAGGACAGCAGGGACAGCCGGCGCAGCAGGGAGCGCAGTGGCAGTCCTCCACCGCCGGCGGCGGCCGGGCGGGGGGACAGGCCGAGCAGGCCCCCCAGCCGGCCCAGGCCGGAGGCACGGAGGCGGACGGCTCCGACGAGTGGCGCTCGAGGAACGACGAGCGCTGGCAGCGGGCCGAGAAGCTCCGCAAGCCTGCGGCCGGCGGAGTCACCTCGTCAGGGCTTCCCCGCCGGGTTCCCAAGGCCAATCTGATCGAGGGCACGGCGGAGCAGACCCCGCAGAGCGGCCCTCAGGTGTCCCGCGCCCCTGAGGACGTGCGTGGCAGGTTGAGCAACCTGCGGCGCGGCGTCCAGCGGGGACGCAGCGCGGGAACGGACACGAACGGATCGGGCTTCGGCCCGGGCAGTACCTACAACCAGGAGCGTTAGTGTGAGCCCGATGAGCCAGGCGGCGCAGAATCTGAACTGGTTGATCACCAACTTCGTGGACAACACCCCCGGGGTGTCCCACACCGTGGTGGTCTCCGCCGACGGACTCCTGCTGGCGATGTCCGAAGGGTTTCCGCGCGACCGCGCCGACCAGCTGGCGGCGGTGGCGTCCGGACTGACCTCGCTGACCGCGGGGGCGTCCAGGATCTTCGAAGGAGGCGCGGTCAACCAGACCGTCGTGGAGATGGAACGCGGCTTCCTCTTCATCATGTCCATCTCCGACGGCTCCTCACTGGCCGTACTCGCCCACCCGGACGCGGACATCGGCCTCGTGGGCTACGAGATGGCCCTCCTCGTCGACCGCGCAGGCACCGTCCTCACCCCGGACCTGCGCGCCGAACTCCAGGGAAGTCTTCTCAACTAGCTGAACGGCAGTGCGTTCGCGGCCACCGCACCATAGGGTGCGGTGGCGCGGCTCCACAGGGACACGGACCGGCGTAGGGCACTCGGAGGAGGAATCGTGGCAACACCACCAGGCGGACACCCATACGAAGGGGCCCGGCAGTCTCCGGGTCAGCACGCTCAGAACCGCTTCAACTTCCCCTCTTCACCGAGCAGGGGCGGTGGTCCCCAGCCCTACCAGCGGCCGCAGCAGCCGTACGACCCGTCGTACCACCAGCCGCAGGGGCCCCGGAGCCGTCCGGCGAATCCCCGCCAGGCCCCGGAGCCGGCTTCCGCGTCGGGCGGCAGCAACCCCTTGGTGCGTCCGTACGCGATGACCGGCGGCCGGACCCGGCCCCGCTACCAGCTCGCCATCGAGGCGCTGGTCAGCACCACGGCCGATCCCGCGCGGCTGCAAGGGCAGTTGCCCGAGCACCAGCGGATCTGCCGGCTGTGCTTCGAGATCAAGTCGGTAGCCGAGATCTCGGCACTCCTCTCCATCCCCCTCGGCGTCGCCCGGATCCTCGTAGCCGACCTGGCCGAGGCCGGACTCGTCGCCATCCACCAGCCCGGCGGTGACGAGACCGCCGGCGGCCAGCCAGACGTGACACTGCTCGAAAGGGTGCTCAGTGGACTTCGCAAGCTCTAGCGGCGGTGCTGCCCGCTCAACCACCAGTGCGAAGATCGTGGTGGCGGGCGGCTTCGGCGTGGGCAAGACCACGTTCGTCGGCGCCGTCTCGGAGATCAACCCGCTGCGCACCGAGGCCGTCATGACGTCCGCGTCAGCCGGCATCGACGACCTCACACACACCGGCGACAAGACCACCACCACGGTCGCCATGGACTTCGGCCGCATCACACTCGACCAGGACCTCATCCTCTACCTCTTCGGCACCCCCGGACAGGACCGCTTCTGGTTCATGTGGGACGACCTCGTCCGCGGCGCCATCGGCGCCGTCGTCCTCGTCGACACCCGCAGACTCGCCGACTGCTTCCCCGCCGTCGACTACTTCGAGAACAGCGGCCTCCCCTTCGTCATCGCCCTCAACGGCTTCGACGGACACCAGCCCTACACCCCCGACGAAGTCCGCGAAGCCCTCCAGATCGGACCCGACGCACCCATCATCACCACCGACGCCCGCCACCGCGCCGACGCCAAGAGCGCCCTCATCACCCTCGTCGAACACGCACTCATGGCCCGCCTGCGGTAGCGCCGTCGCGCCGTCCGCCACGGGTCCACCGTCCCGGCGCGTCCGCGGCCCGTCCCCCGTCCCGGCCGGACGGTGGCCGCGCTGAGGGACGGACGGGGAGCGGACGGTCGCCCGGTCCGCTCCCCTTCGACGCCGTCGCTCGATCCGCCCCGCCGGACCTCGTCCAGCGGGGCGGACGGCTGCACGGGGCCGGGACGCCGGCCCGCCCGTCGGCCGGGCACCCAGGCACCGGGCCGGCTGACCGGCTGACCGACGGTGTACGCCCCGAACACGACGACGACGGCCTGCACGACCCCGATCGGGTCGTGCAGGCCGTCGTCGTACAGGCAGTCGCCGGACAGGCCCCCGGCCGGCAGGCAGCGTCCGCTCCCGGACGGCGCCTGGGGCCCGGAAGGGCGTCAGCCCTGCCAGGAGTGCGGCGCGCGGAAGCCGGACTGGCGCTCCAGGCGGCGCCACCCGGCGGTGCTGCGGCCGCGGTGGGCCGGCGCGGCCTGCGGCCGCGACGCTGCGCGGGCGAGGAGAACGGCCGTGATGGCCGCGAGTTCCTCGGGGTCGGCGTGCCCCTTCTCGACGCGGAGCAGGGATTCGGCAGGCGTGATCATGTGCAGCATTCTCCTCGTGGGCTCACTGCGGGGGGTTGCCGTGCTTGCGGGACGGCAGGTCGGCGTGCTTCGTACGGAGCATGGCGAGGGAGCGGATCAGCACCTCGCGGGTCTCGGCCGGGTCGATGACGTCGTCGACGAGTCCGCGCTCCGCCGCGTAGTAGGGATGCATCAGCTCGGCCTTGTACTCCTTGACCATGCGGGCGCGCATGGCTTCGGGGTCCTCGGCGTCGGCGATCTGACGGCGGAAGATGACGTTGGCCGCACCCTCGGCGCCCATCACGGCGATCTCGTTGGTGGGCCATGCGTAGGTGAGGTCGGCGCCGATGGACTGGGAGTCCATGACGATGTACGCGCCGCCGTAGGCCTTGCGCAGGATCAGCGAGATGCGGGGCACGGTCGCGTTGCAGTAGGCGTAGAGGAGCTTGGCACCGTGGCGGATGATGCCGCCGTGCTCCTGGTCGACTCCGGGCAGGAAGCCCGGGACGTCCAGCAGCGTGACGATCGGGATGTTGAAGGCGTCGCACATCTGGACGAAGCGGGCGGCCTTCTCGCTCGCCTCGATGTCGAGGACACCGGCCAGCGACTGCGGCTGGTTGGCGACGATGCCGACGACCTGGCCGTCCAGGCGTCCGAGGGCGCAGATGATGTTGCGCGCCCAGCGCTCGTGGATCTCCAGGTAGTCGCCGTCGTCGACGATCTCCTCGATGACCTTGTGCATGTCGTAGGGGCGGTTGCCGTCGGCCGGGACCAGGTCGAGCAGGACGTCGGAGCGGCGGTCCGCCGGGTCCTCGCTCGGCGCCTGCGGCGGGTTCTCCCGGTTGTTCTGCGGGAGCATCGACAGCAGGTAGCGGACCTCCGCGATGCAGGTCTCCTCGTCGTCGTAGGCGAAGTGCGCCACACCGCTCGTCTCGGCGTGCACGTCGGCGCCGCCGAGGCCGTTCTGGGTGATGTCCTCCCCGGTGACCGCCTTGACCACGTCCGGGCCGGTGATGAACATCTGCGAGGTCTCACGGACCATGAACACGAAGTCGGTCAGCGCGGGCGAGTAGGCCGCGCCGCCCGCGCACGGGCCGAGCATGACGCTGATCTGCGGGATGACGCCCGAGGCCCTGGTGTTGCGCTGGAAGATGCCGCCGTAGCCCGCCAGGGCGGAGACGCCCTCCTGGATACGGGCGCCGGCGCCGTCGTTCAGCGACACCAGTGGCGCACCGGCCGCGATCGCCATGTCCATGATCTTGTGGATCTTCGTGGCGTGCGCCTCGCCGAGGGCACCGCCGAAGATCCGGAAGTCGTGTGCGTAGACGAAGACCGTGCGGCCCTCGACCGCACCCCAGCCGGTGATCACGCCGTCGGTGTAGGGCTTCCTCGACTCGAGCCCGAAACCCGAAGCCCGGTGCCGCCGGAGCTGCTCGACCTCTCGGAACGACCCCGCGTCCAGCAGCAGCTCGATGCGCTCCCGCGCGGTCAGCTTGCCCTTGGCGTGCTGCGCCTCGGTGGCCCGGTCACTGGGGCCGCGCCGCGCCTGCTCACGAAGGGCGTGCAGCTCGGCCACACGCCCCCGCGCGTCGGTCGGCTCGTCCGCGGTCTCGTCCAAAACGGTCATGTACGAACCCTACGGAGCCGACCGAGAAAATCCTGCCGTTGACTCCGTACAGTCTCGCGCCCGTTCTGCTGTGAGCCCCACACAGAACCGTTTGGCACCACAGGTGAACTACCAGTTGAACGCCCTTGAGATTTGTCGTGGTCCGACAATGACGTCGAGCGGTGGCCACCTCACGGCAATGTACGGCACCTGATGTTCACGGATGCTTCGGGAGCGCGGCGCGTCCCGGGGCGGCGGCCGGCGCCCAGGCACTCCCGCCGCGGGGCCGGGCTCCGGGACCCGGCGCACCGGCCGGTCGCGGCCGCGCTCCAACGGCGTTCCGGAGCACGCGGGTTCGCCGTCGTGAAGTCCGCGGGCCCGGGTGGACGCCCGCCGCGGCGCCGGCACCGCGGAGACGAGGGTCGGCAGAACCGCCGCGGCAGCCTGCCGGGAGTCCGCCGCGGCGGGTCCGGGCGGGCGGGCCGCGGCCGGCCGGCGGAACTCCGCGTTGTCGAGGGCCTCCAGCCGGCCCCGAGTGCGCGCAGGGGCCGCCGCCGACCGCCGGGAGGCACCGGGGGCCGGGAAGCACTCGTACGACGAGTTCACCGGATCGGTCCCCTGGCCGGACCGCGGGGGCACGGGCGACGGGGCCGGGAAGGGGCGGCCCGGGAGAGGGCGGCCCGGGAAGCGGCCGGGCCCATGCGCCGGCCGAACCGCCGTTCGGGATGGCGGCCGATCCGCTGCTCGGGGCGCCGTTCGGAGTGCCGTTCGGAGTGCCGTTCGGAGTGCCGTTCGGAGTGCCGTTCGGAGTGCCGCAGGCGCAGACGCCCCGCCGCACCCCGGTGGGCGCCTGGCGCGGGAGTGCGCGCCGTGGGGCGATCCGGACCGGCCAAAGAAGTTGAACTTTGAACGGGAATGGTTCTATGCTGAATGTCGTTGAAGGTTCAACGAGTGGCCGGGAAGGCCACCGCCCCGCCCGACCACGCCCCCGAGGAGCAGATCATGGGCCTGTTCAACCGCAAGACCTCCACCGTCACCGGCACCGCCACGGGCACTGCCACCGCCGCGCACGCGACGGGACCGGCCCCGGCCGCGCTGACCGGCACCTACACCGTCGACCCCGCCCACAGCAGCATCGGCTTCACCGTTCGCCACGCCATGGTCACAAACGTCCGCGGCACGTTCGGCGACCACGAAGGCACGCTGCACCTGGACGGCACCGACCCCTCCCGCTCCAGCGCGGCCATCGACGTCAGGATCGCCAGCATCGACACCGGCATCGCCGACCGTGACGGCCACCTGCGCAGCGGCGACTTCTTCGACGCCGAGACGTTCCCGGTGATGTCCTTCCGGTCCAACCGGGCCGAGCGGCTCGACGGCGAGAACTACCGGATCAGCGGCGATCTCACCATCAAGGACGTCACCCGCCCGCTCTCCATCGACCTGGAGTTCCACGGCACGGCGACCGACGTCTACGGCAACGAGCGCGTCGGCTTCGAGGGCAGCGCCGAGATCCTGCGCTCCGACTGGGGCCTGACCTGGAACGCGGCGCTGGAGACCGGCGGCGTGATGGTCAGCGACAAGGTGAAGCTCACCTTCGACATCTCGGCGATCAGGCAGACAGCCTGACCGCGCCCGCCTCGCCACGAGCCCCCGTCCCCCTGGATCCGCCCGGGCGGGGGCTCCCCGCCCGGACGAACCCCGCCCCCTCGGGCGCGGCCGCTCGGCACCGGGGTCCCCCGCGCCGGGCGTGCACCCGCCCGGCGCGCACCGGGTTCCGGGCCGCGACCGGACGGGACGGTCACCACCCTCGCCGCAGTGGTATCTCGATGTCGACCACCGGGCCGGTGACATGGGCGGCCGGGGCGTCGAGGCTCGCCAGTACATGGAGCATCGGGGTGTTGACCGCGGCGACCGCCGCGGTCAGGGTGTGCAGCCCGATCCTCCGGGCGACCTCGGCCGCGTGGGCGGCGAGCGCCGTACCCAGCCCCTTGGACTGCCAGGCGTCCTCGATCAGCACGGCGAACTCCCCGACGCCCCGCCGGTCGGTGCGCATGACGTTGGTCATGGCGATGATGCGGTCCGCGCGCTGGGCGGTGGCGGTGACGAGGGTGGTGCCGCGCTGCGGATCGCACAGCAGCCGCCAGCCGGCCGCGGACAGTCCGGGCGTCCCCGCGTGATAGCGCATGGCGCGGGTGCCGACCGAGCAGCGGCGGTGGAGCGCCTGGACCGGACCGAGGTCGGCGGGGGCCGCCTCCCTCGTCCGGGTGAGTGTGCCGTCGGCCAGGGTGATGGGGTATCCGGTGCGTCGCGTCCCGGGTGCGGGCATACGGGGGCCTCCTCGGTCGGCCGGTACGAGTGGAGTGCCGCCGCCCCCGTACGGGCGGACGCCCGTCGCGGCACATGACTCAGTCTTTTGCAGTCGCAAGGCCGTCTCAAGAGGGGATCGCGCCATCCTGACTACGCTTCGCACCGGTCGCGTCACCGAACGGAGCCGCTCCGTGGTGACGCGCGCGGGTGCGGTGCGGGAGACCCCGCGCCGAGGAGAGGCCCGACCGGGGCGCGAGCACGTCCCGGAAGGCGCGGGGCCCACAGTCCGCACACGCGGCTTTGACCGGCGCGGGCACGCCCATGACAGGTGCGGGGACGCCGGGAGAGGCGCGGGCACGCCCATGACAGGTGCCGGTACGCCCGGGGAGGCGCGGGCACGCCCATGACAGGTGCCGGTACGCCCGGGGAGGCGCGGGCACGCCCATGACAGGTGCCGGTACGCCCGGGGAGGCGCGGGCACGCCCATGACAGGTGCCGGTACGCCCGGGGAGGCGCGGGCACGCCCATGACAGGTGCCGGTACGCCGGGAGAGGCGCGGGCACGCCCATGACAGGTGCCGGTACGCCGGGAAAGGCACGGGACTCGCGCCTGCCCGGGCCGGCGGTTCAGCCTTCGCGCAGGTGGCGGACCGGCTCGCCCGTGCGGGACTCGATCTCCGTGGCCACCTCGTGCAGCAGCGAGTGGCTCACTCCGTTCAGGGCCCGCGCCACCGCCAGTTCATCGCCGATATGGGGGATGTCCCGGTCCGCGCGGTTGCGGTGGGCCGTGCCCTCGCCGACGTACAGCTCCGCGTGCTGCCCCCGCAGCCGTGCCTCGGCCTGGGTGGTGCGGTCACTCTCGGTGATGACGATCTCGACGTTCCACTTCTTGGTGCGCATCAGAAACCACCGCCCGCGTCGAAGCCGCCGCCGGAACCCCAGTCGCCGAAGCCGCCGCCGAAGTCGGAGGAGTCGAAGTCCGCTCCGGAGAAGTCGCCGCCGCCGAAGTCCCCGCCGCCGTACTCGGCGCCGTACGCCGGGGTGGCCAGGGCACTGCCCAGCAGCGTGCCTGCGAGCAGGCCGGGCAGCAGCGCGCCGCCGAAGTATCCGCCCGCCCAGGGCCCGTAGGCGGGTCCGGCCTCCCAGTACGGGCGGCGGCCGGACTCGGTCTCCACGGTCCGGGTCATGGGCTCCTCGCCGTCCTGGAGGCGGGCCGCGTCGGCGGCGCATACGGGCACCTCGCGGGGGGCGCCGGCCGCCGGTGTCCAGCTCGTGTCGGTCGTGGACGGGCCGTGGCGCGGGTCGAAGAAGCACGGGGCGCGGCGCTCCGGCAGCGGGGCGTTCTCCCTGCGCGCGGCCAGTACCGCCAGCGCGAAGCGGCCCTCCTCCAGTGCGCCGGTGACCACCCGCACGTCATGGGGGTGCTCCGCTGCCGCCATGGCGGCCTTGGCCTCCTCGTAGGAGTCCAGGGCGCGTTCGTAGTCGGCGCGCATCGCGTCGTCGGCGCCCGGCTCGGACGGGTGGAAGTCCAGCCGGTCCAGTTCCTCGCCGTAGGCGGTGATGTCCTCGTCGACGACCACCCGCAGCTTGTCCAGCGCGACCCGCTCCTCCTCGGCCCTGCGGCGGCGGTTGCGGCGGACCACGGCGTAGGCGCCGGCCCCGCCCGCGAGGAGCACGGCGCCGACGGCGATCAGCGAACCCGTGTCGGCGCCGGCGGTGGCGGACCCGTCGCTCCAGGACGCCGGTGCGCTGCCGCGGACGGTCGGGAGCGCCTGGTCGACGAAGTTGCCGAGCTGTGTGGCGGCGTCCGCGCCCGGGGTGTTCACCCCGGAGACGATGTTGCGCACCGCGTTCCGCGGCATCACGGTGCCGTCGGCGCCCGCGTCGAAGCGGTCGCCGAGGCGGACGCCGTACAGCCCGGTGATCCCGGTGGCGGTGCGCAGATCGCGGAGCACGCTGTCCGCGGGGAACTGCCCGCTCTCGGGCAGGACTGCGACGAACACGGGCTTGTCCGCGTTGACGATCCGCTGCTCGAGGGCCTGCTCCTCAGCCGGGGACAGCTGGGCGCGGGCGGCCGGGTCGACATAGACCGGGTCCTGCTTCAGTGCGGCGGCGGCGTCGGAGACGCCCGTGGTCCGGGCGCCCGCGCCGGGGGCCAGGGCCAGCAGCAGCAGGAGCGCCAGCCCGGCGAGGGCGGACAGCAGGGCGAACGGCCTGGTCCTCATAGCATCGAAGCTACCCGAACACCGCGAAAGAGGACATCGTCCCTGGTGACGCCGCCGGCGGCCGGTACCGCGCCGGGGGCCCGGCGACGGGCCGGGGCCCCCGGCGGGGCGGCGGAGGGTCCGCCGACCGGGGCGCTACTCCGCGGGCTCGACGCCCGCGCGCAGCAGTCCGTAGGTGTAGGCGTCCTCCAGGGCCTGCCAGGAAGCGGCGATGATGTTGTCGCCCACTCCCACCGTGGACCACTCACCGGTGCCGTCGCCGGTGGTGGTCAGCACCCGGGTGGTCGAGCCCGTGCCGTGCCGGCCCTCGAGGATGCGTACGCGGTAGTCGACCAGCTCCAGCTTGGCGAGCTGGGGGTAGATCCGCTCCAGACCCACCCGCATCGCCCGGTCCAGCGCGTTGACGGGGCCGTTCCCCTCGGCGGTCGCGACGATGCGCTCGCCCTTGGCCCACAGTTTCACCGTGGCCTCGTTGGCGTGGCTGCCGTCGGGGCGGTCCTCGACGATGACCCGCCAGGACTCGGTGCGGAAGTAGCCGAGCACACGCCCATCCGCCTCCGCGCGCAGCAGCAGCTCGAAGGAGGCGTCGGCCGCCTCGTACGTGTAGCCGCGCAGTTCGCGCTCCTTGACGCGCTCGACGACCCGCCCGACGAGCTCCCGGTCACCGCCGAGGTCGACACCCAGCTCCCTGCCCTTGAGTTCGACGGAGGCGCGGCCCGCCATGTCGGAGACCAGCATCCGCATGGTGTTGCCGACCTGCTCGGGATCGATGTGCTGGTACAGATCCGGGTCGACCTTGATCGCGGAGGCGTGCAGTCCGGCCTTGTGGGCGAAGGCGGAGACACCCACGTAGGGCTGATGGGTGGATGGTGTCAGGTTGACGACCTCGGCGATGGCGTGCGAGATCCGGGTCATCTCCCGCAGCGCGCCGGGAGGCAGCACCTGCTTGCCGTACTTCAGCTCCAGTGCCGCCACGACCGGGAAGAGGTTGGCGTTTCCGACGCGCTCCCCGTAGCCGTTGGCTGTGCACTGCACGTGCGTGGCACCCGCGTCGACGGCGGCGAGCGTGTTCGCCACGGCGCATCCGGTGTCGTCCTGGGCGTGGATGCCGAGGCGCGCGCCGGTGTCGGCGAGGACGGTGGCGACGACCGCCTGGACCTGGGCGGGCAGCATGCCTCCGTTGGTGTCGCAGAGGATGACCACGTCGGCACCCGCCTCGTGGGCGGTGCGGACGACCGCCTTCGCGTAGGCGGGGTTGGCCCGGTAGCCGTCGAAGAAGTGCTCGCAGTCGACGAACACCCGCCGGCCGTGCGAGCGCAGATGGGAGACGGTGTCGCGGACCATCTCCAGGTTCTCGTCGAGGGTGGTGCGCAGGGCCAGTTCGACATGGCGGTCGTGGGACTTGGCCACCAGGGTGATCACCTGGGCGCCGGACTCCAGCAGCGCCTTGACCTGCGGGTCATCGGCGGCGACGGCATTCGGGCGGCGGGTGGCGCCGAAGGCGACGAGCTGGGCGTGCCGGAAGTCGATCTCCTGTCGGGCCCGGGCGAAGAACTCCGTGTCCCGGGGGTTGGCACCCGGCCAGCCGCCCTCGATGAAGCCCACGCCGAACTCGTCGAGGTGCCGGGCGATGGTCAGCTTGTCCGCGACGGTGAGGTTGATGCCCTCGCGCTGCGCTCCGTCGCGCAGCGTGGTGTCGAAGACATGGAAGCCGTCGTCGAGGACCGTGTACCCATCGGTGTCGGTGGCCTCTGTGGTCATGGCTGTTGTGACTCCTGTCGGATGAGTGGCTCCGGAAGCTCTGGCTCCACTTGCCCCCATCTTCGCGCGCCTCCGTCTACGGCCGGGGGTGGGGGGCCGTAAAACGAAAAAACCCCTCGCGGGTGCGAGAGGTCTGCGCGCGGGTCTGGGGCACGGTGCCGCCGCCGCGGGGGATTGCCGTCCACGGGTCAGCGGTCACTGCGGACCGGCGCGCTGCTGCCGATAATCATGGCGAATGCGAGCACAGCGGCAGTTTGCCATGAATGCGCACCCGCGTGGACAACGGTCTCAGTATGCGGGCAGCGCGCCGACCGCGGGGGCGGACGGCAGGGGCGGCTGACGGCAGGGGGCGGCTGGCTGACGGCTGACGGGACCGCGGTCAGGGGAGCAGCGAGTCGGCGATGAACTCGCGTACATGGGTGAGGACCTGATCCCGGCCGGTGCCCGGTATGCCGACCGCCACATGCACGCTGAAGCCGTCGAGCAGGGCACGCAGCCGCGCGGCATGGCGGTCCGGGTCGACGGGGCGGAACTCGCCGCGTGAGACGCCCTCGGCGAGCAGGGCGACGAGATCGCGGTGCCAGGCGCCCTCGATGGCCGCCTGCCGGGCGCGTGCGTCGTCGTCGGCGCTCTGCGAGCGGTTCCAGACCTCCAGCCACAGCATCCAGTGCGGGTCGCGTGGCCCGTCGGGAACGTACAGGTCCACATACGCCTCGAGCCGCTCGCCCGCGGTGGCCGGACGGGACAGCAGCGCGCTCCGCCGGGCGCCGAGCCGCCCCTCGCTCCACTCCAGGGTCCGCAGCAGCAGCTCGTCCTTGGTGCGGAAGTAGTAGAGCAGGTGTCCGCTGCTCATTCCGACCTCACGGCCGAGTCCGGCCATGGTCAGCCGGTCGAGCCCCTGCTCGGCGATCGTCGCCATCGCCGCGGCGAGCACCTCCTCGCGGGGAGGCGCGGTGTTGCGGCGTCGGGGGCCCGGGGGAACGTTCACCCGTACGTTCTACCCGATCCCCCGGCCGGCCGCCGACGGCCGCCGACGGCACCGGCAGCACCGGCAGCACCGGCAGCACCGGCAGCACCGGCAGCACCGGCAGCACCGGCAGCACCGGCAGCACCAACGGCCCGGGCAGCACCACGGTCACCGTGGAAGGCGCTCCCGGCCACCGGGTCAGGCCTTCGGCTGCTGCTGGGTGATGCAGTGCACGCCCCCGCCGGCCGCGAAGACCGCCCGGGCGTCGACCAGGGTCACCCGCCGCTCCGGGAAGAGGCGGCGGAAGACGCCGGCCGCGATCTCGTCGTGGGGGTCGTCGAAGGAGCCCAGCACGACTCCGCCGTTGCAGAGGTAGTGGTTGATGTAGGAGTAGTCCACCCACTCCCCGTGCTCGTCCTTCAGCACCGTCGGCGCCGGGACCTCGACGACCTCCAGCGTGCGGCCGCGGGCGTCCGTGTGACCGCGCAGGATCTCCGCGTACGTCCGGGAGCGCTCGTAGTCCGGGTGGGCCGGGTCCTGCTGGCTGTGGACGAGGACCACTCCCGGCCGGGCGAACGCCGCGACGATGTCGACATGGCCCCGGGTGCCGTATCTGCCGTAGTCGGCGGACAGTCCGTGCGGCAGCCAGATCGCCTTGCCGGTGCCGAGCCTGGCGTGGATCTCCGCCTCGACCTGCTCGCGGGTCCAGCCGGGGTTGCGTCCCGCGCCGAGCTGGACGGTGTCGGTCAGCAGGACCGTGCCCTCGCCGTCGACGTGGATCGCTCCGCCCTCGTTGACGAGCGTCGAGGGGAGGACGGGGACGTCCACCAGGTCCGCCACATGGCGCGCGATCTTCGAGTCGTGCTCCCAGCGCGCCCAGTCCTGGGCGCCCCAGCCGTTGAACACCCAGTCCACAGCGGCGAGACCGCCCTCGCCGTCGGTGACGAACGTGGGGCCGATGTCCCGCATCCACGCGTCGTCCAGCTCGCGCTCCACCATCTCGACGTCCGCACCGAGCAGTTCGCGCGCGCCCTCCGCCTGCCCCGGTCCCACCACCATGGTGACCGGCTCGTAGCGGCGTACCGCGCGGGCGACGGCGGCCCAGGCGGCACGGGCCCCGGCGAGTTCCGCGCCGTCGGTGAAGGTCGGGTTGGGGCCGGGCCAGGCCATCCAGGTCCGCTCGTGCGGAGCCCACTCGGGCGGCATGCGGAACGTCATCGCGGATCCTCGGGGAGGGGTTCGGTGGGGCTCGGGGACTCGGGCGGGTTCAGAGGAAGTACAGCCGGTTCAGGGACATGGACTCCAGCGGCTCGGAGCGCAGGGGATCGCCGTCGAGCGTGACGAGGCCGCTGTGCGCGTCCACGTCCACCCGGCCGACGCGGGAGTTGAGGAGCAGGTCCCGGGGGCCGATCCCGCGGGTGCCGCGCACCGCGACACGCCGCCGGCGGGTGGGCATGGTGTCGTCGCCGAGCGCGGCCGCGGCCCGGGACACGAACGCCACGGAGATCTCCGCCGGCGTCGCGCCGTGGGCCCCGAACTGCGGCCCGAGGACGAGCGGCTCGCAGGTGTCGGTCGCCGCGTTCGGGTCGCCGGTCACCCCGTACGCCGGGAAGCCCGACTTCAGCACCAGCTGCGGTTTCGCGCCGAAGAACTGCGGCTTCCACAGCACGATGTCGGCGAGCTTGCCGGGCTCGATCGAGCCGATCTCGTGCGACAGCCCGTGGGCGATCGCGGGGTTGACGGTCAGCTTGGCCAGGTAGCGCAGGACACGGGCGTTGTCGTCGTGCGCCCCGTCGCCCGCCATCGGGCCCAGCTCCGCCTTCATCTTCCCGGCCATGGCGAAGGTGCGCCGCACGGTCTCGCCCGCGCGGCCCATGCCCTGGGCGTCGGAGGAGGTGATGCCGATCGCGCCGAGGTCGTGCAGTACGTCCTCGGCCCCCATCGTCCCGGCGCGGATCCGGTCCCGGGCCATGGCCGCGTCGCCGGGCAGGTCGGTCTTGAGGTCGTGTACGGAGACGATCATCCCGTAGTGCTCGGCGACCGCGTCCCGGCCGAAGGGCAGGGTCGGGTTGGTGGAGGAGCCGATGACGTTCGGCACGCCCGCCATCCGCAGCACGTTGGGCACATGCCCGCCGCCGCAGCCCTCGATGTGGAAGGCGTGGATGGTGCGGCCCTCCAGGACGTTCAGCGTGTCCTCGACCGAGAGGCATTCGTTGAGGCCGTCGCTGTGCAGGGCGACCTGGACGTCGTACTCCTCGGCCACCCGCAGCGCGGTGTCGAGCGCGCGGGTGTGGGCGCCCATGTCCTCATGGACCTTGAAACCGGAAGCACCGCCCTCGGCGAGTGCCTCGACGAGGGGGGCCTCGCCGGAGGACGAACCGCGGGCCAGGAACCCGATGTTGACGGGCCAGGCGTCGAACGCGCCGAAGGCGTGCCCGAGCGCCCACGGGGAGTTGACCCCGACACCCCACACCGGACCGAACTCCTGCCCGATGACCGTCGTGACACCGGACGCGAGCGACGCCTCCATCACCCTCGGCGAGAGCAGATGGACATGGGTGTCCACGGCTCCGGCCGTGGCGATGAGCCCCTCGCCGGAGACGATGGCCGTACCCGTCCCCACGACGACGTCGACGCCGTCGAGGGTGTCCGGGTTGCCGGCCCGGCCGATGCCCGCGATGCGGCCCTCGCGGATGCCGATGGACACCTTGCGGACGCCCTGAACGGCGTCGATGACGAGCACGTTGCTGACGACCACGTCGCAGGTGTCGCGTACGGCGGCCGCCTTGAGGTGCAGTCCGTCACGCGCTGTCTTGCCGAACCCGGCGAGAAACTCCTCCCCCGGCTTCTGCGCGTCGGACTCCACCCGGACCACCAGGCCGGTGTCGCCGAGCACCACCCGGTCCCCGGCGCGCGGGCCGTGCACGCCCGCGTACTCGTGTGGATCGATGCCGGTCACCGGTCCTCCTCCGGCCGGCAGGGCGCCTGCTGCCGGGATGCGCGCGGGGCGGGGTGCGGCTCGCCGTGGTCGCGCGGACCTGGTCCCCCTTCAGCCCCGCCCTCGGGCGCTGCTTCCCGAGCACCGGTCTCCGGCCGGGCCGGCTGTCCGGCACCCTGCCGAGCGGTCTCACTCCGAACGGTCTCACTCCGAGCGGTCTCACTCCGGACGGTCTCACTCCGGACGGTCTCGGGCCCAGTGGACCGGTCCACTGCCGACCGGTCCGCTGCCGGCTCGTGCCCGGCGGTGCCGGGCTCGGCGATGCCGGGCTCGGCGGACTCCTGTCCACCGGACTCCTGTCCACCGGACCCCTGCCCACCGGACCCCTGCCCACCGGACCCCTGCCCACCGGTGCTCCGGTCGGGAGGTCTCCGTCCACCGGCGGCGCCGAGATAGCCGCAGGCGGCCGCCCGCCGCAGAGCCTCCGCCTTCGCCCCGGGGGCGTCCAGCGGACCGTCGACCAGGCCCGCGAAGCCGATCACGACGCGGCCGCCGCCGATCGGCACGAGTCCCACCCGGACCTCGTCGCCCGGGCCGAAGCGGACGGAGGAGCCCGCCGGAACGCAGAGCCGCATGCCGTAGGCCGCCGCCCGGTCGAAGTCGAGCCGCGGATTGGCCTCGAAGAAGTGGAAGTGCGAGGTGACGCTGACCGGCACGGCAGCGGTGTTGCGCACCGTGAGCCGTACCGCGGGCTCCGGCTCGGGGTCCGCGGGTCCGGGCAGCACGGCTCCGGGCGCCGACACGCCGAGTCCCCCGCCGCCGATGGGGTCGGAGACGACGGCGAGCCGTGATCCGTCATCGAAAACCGCCTCGACGTGGACCTCGGTGACGACGTCGGCGACCCCGGGGAGGACGTCCTCGGGGCCGAGTACGGAGCGGGCCGCCTCGACGGCCTCGGCGAGCCGACGGCCGTCCCGGGCCGCTTCGCAGACCGTGTCGGCGATCAGCGCGGTCGCCTCGGGGACATTGAGCCTGAGCCCTCGGGCACGCCGGGCCCGGGCCAGCTCGGCCGCCCCGAAGAGCAGCAGCCGGTCCCGTTCGGTCGGGGTCAGTCGCACGTCACCACGCCTCCCTGCCTTGAGACCCGCCGGGCCCTCCCACTGGATGCACAACGCCGGAGTCTTCACATCCGATTCCGAGCGTTTGAACGACACTCTAACCCGGACTCCTCCTCACCGGAAGCATCCCCCTCGGGTAGGTGCCCGCTCTCATTGAGCAGCACTCGAACTGCTGAGGGAGGGAGGCAGCAGAGCGCCCGATCCGGTCGACGAGCAGCACGGAATGGGCACCACCCCGGAGCGACCGCAGGCCGACGGTCCCGTGATCCGGTCGCTGTCCTGCCGGGCCCAGGCCCCCGTCTCGGCCGGTGGTCTTCGGCCGACCGCGGTGCCCTCCGGACCGGGCCTCCGGGCGGAGCCGTACCGGGCTGTACCGGGCTGTACCGGGCCGTACCGGTTCCGCGACGGCTGGATGCCGCGAGCGGCGGCGGCCCCCGGCAGCCGGCGCGGCCTTCGCGGACCGTCCAGGGCCGGTCAGGGCCGTCCAGGGCCGTGGACCGGGGCGGCCGGTCCGGTTCACGGCTCTGGCCGGCCACAGGTCGGGGCCGGTGGGGTCGGTGGGTCCATTGCGGCCGGTGTGGTCGGTGGGGCCCTGCCCGGAGCGTGCGGGAAACGGCGCCGTCGTGAGGCGAGAAACCACGGGGGACAACGGAGGACAACGGAGGACCACGGGAGACAACGGAGGGACCGCCGGGGAACCGCGCGGCCCGGACGAGGGCCACCCGGTCCCCGTGGCCGGCCCGTCGCGGCTCCCGCCAGGCGACGGGGCGGTTCCTTCCCGCCGGCGACGGGTTGGTGCCGGCGCCTCCCGCGGCGACACCGGACCTGGCGGAGCACTGTCAGCCGAGTTCGTGCATCCAGCCGTGCCGGTCCTCGGCCGTACCGGTCTGGACGGCCAGGAGGGCCCTGCGCAGTTCCATCGTGACCTTGCCCGGCTCGCCGTTCGACTGGGTCCACTCACCCCCGGTGGACTTGACGGTGCCCACGGGCGTGATGGCGGCGGCGGTGCCGCAGGCGAAGACCTCGGTGAGGGTGCCGTTCTCGGTGTCGCGCTTCCACTGGTCGGTGGTGATCGTGGCCTCCTCCGACTCGTAGCCGAGGTCGCGGGCGAGGGTGAGCAGCGAGTCGCGGGTGATGCCGGCGAGCAGCGAGCCGGTGAGCTCGGGTGTGACGATCCTGTCCCCGTACACGAAGTACAGGTTCATGCCGCCCATCTCCTCCACGGTCCGGTGCTCCAGGGCGTCGAGCCAGACGACCTGGTCGCAGCCCTCGGCCGCGGCCTCGGCCTGGGCGAGGAGGGAGGCGGCGTAGTTGCCGCCGGTCTTGGCGAAGCCCATGCCGCCGGGGACGGCGCGCACGTAGTTCTCCGACAGCCAGACGGAGACGGGCTTGACGCCGCCGGGGAAGTAGGCGCCGGCCGGCGAGGCGATGACGATGAAGAGGTACTCGTTGGCCGGGCGCACGCCGAGGCCGACCTCGTTGGCGAACATGAACGGACGCAGGTAGAGCGAGGCCTCGCCACCGTGCTCCGGAACCCATGCCTTGTCCTGCTGGACCAGTGCGTCGCAGGCCGCGATGAAGGTCTCGACCGGCAGCTCCGGCATCGCCAGGCGGCGGGCGGAGAGCTGGAAGCGGCGGGCGTTCGCGTCGGGCCGGAAGGTGGCGACCGAACCGTCGGGCCTGCGGTAGGCCTTCAGCCCCTCGAAGATCTCCTGCGCGTAGTGCAGGGTCATGTTGGCCGGGTCGATCGACAGCTGCGCGTAGGGGGTCAGCTGGGCGTCGTGCCAGCCCCGGCCCTCCGTCCACTTGATCGTCACCATGTGATCGGTGAAGTGGCGGCCGAATCCCGGGTTGGCCAGGATCGCCTCGCGCTCCGCGTCGGACAGGGGGGTCGAGGAGGGCTTGAGGTCGATCGAGGGCGTCGTCATGTCTGCGTGTCCTTCACCGTGTGTTTGTGACGGACCGCGCTCACGTCTGTACGTCTGCTCGCCCCGTGTACATCGGTACCAGGACGTCCGAGCTTCCCCGCTTGATGCGGCCCCACGTTCGATTATCGCAGTGCGTGGGGGCGGGAACGGAACAGCGTGGGCTTCGGCCCATGGGTCGATGGTTGCACCCGGGGGCCGCAGAGGAGAAGCCGCCGGGTGCGTGCGCGACCCGGCGGCTCCGAGGATTCGGGATCCGGCGGGTCAGCCCGCTACTCGCGCCGCGAGCGCGTCGCCGATCCCGTCGGTGGTGCGCGGGCCGGCTGCCGCCGAAGCCCCCGCGTCGGAGCCGGGCTCCCCCCGGTCCGCCAGGTCGGCGGCGACGGCCTCCTCGACCCGGACGGCCTCGGCCTCGTGGCCGAGGTGGCGCAGCAGGAGGGCGACGGACAGCACCGTGGCCGTGGGGTCTGCCTTGCCGGTGCCGGCGATGTCGGGGGCGGAGCCGTGGACGGGCTCGAACATCGACGGGAATTCACCCGTCGGGTTGATGTTCCCGGAGGCGGCCAGGCCGATGCCGCCGGTCACGGCCGCGGCGAGATCGGTGAGGATGTCACCGAAGAGGTTGTCGGTGACGATGACGTCGAAGCGCTCGGGCTGGGTGACGAAGAAGATCGTCGCGGCGTCGACGTGCAGATAGTCGGTGGTGACCGCGGGGTACTCCTCGGCGACCCTGTCGAAGATCCGCTTCCACATGTGGCCCGCGTGGACCAGGACGTTGTTCTTGTGAACCAGCGTCAGCTTCTTGCGGGGGCGGGCGTCGGCCCGCGCGAACGCGTCCCTGACGACCCGCTCGACACCGTACGCCGTGTTGACGCTCACCTCGGTGGCGACCTCCGCGGGCGTACCGGTGCGCAGGGAACCGCCGTTGCCGGTGTACGGGCCCTCGGTACCCTCGCGGACGACCACGAAGTCGATCTCGGGGCGGCCGGCCAGCGGGGTCGCGGTGTTCGGAAAGAGCTTCGAGGGACGCAGGTTGACGTAGTGGTCGAAGGCGAACCGCAGCTTGAGCAGCAGCCCTCGCTCCAGGACACCGGCCGGCACGGACGGGTCGCCGATCGCCCCGAGGAGGATCGCGTCATGGCGCCGGAGGGAGTCGAGTTCCGCCTCCGGGAGGGTCTCGCCGGTACGGTGCCAGCGCTTGGCACCGAGGTCGTACTCCCGGGTCTCCAGCTTCACATCCTGGGGAAGCACGGCCGAGAGGACCTTGAGGCCCTGGGCCACCACCTCCCGGCCGATGCCGTCGCCGGGGATCACTGCGAGATTGAGGCTGCGAGACATATCCGCACCGTACTCCGCGTCCCATCGAATGACACTCGACGTCCACCATGCGGACGCGTGCCGCCGTCCGCGCCCACCCGGACCCGGCGCGTCCCCGACGGGTGGCTGACCGACCGAAGGACTGCGGAGCGAAAGGAGGAAGCCGGCGGACGGAGCGCGAGAACGGACGCCGGCGACCGCGAGTGCGTCGGGCGCTCCACCGGAACGCGGCGGCCCGACCGGAGCGCCGGCACGGGCCGGGCCGGTGACCCCCGGGCGCCACCGGCCGGCCCCGCCGGTCACCGACCGGCCTTCGACCGGTCAGCGGCCGGTCAGTGGCCGGTCTCGCCGCCGTTGTCCCTGCGGTCCAGGGCGCGTTGCAGAGCCGCGGCGGCGTTCGCAGCGGTGCTCCTGCGATCGGTCTCGCTGATGCGGGGCGTGTGGCGGACACGGCGGCGGAGAAGGGTCTGCTCGGGCATGGTCGTCGACTCCTTGAGATCGGGAACGATCGAAGGCGCCGGAAGGGGCGGGGAACGGGCCGCAGGGGTTGCCTGCCTCGGGGCTCCGGCTCCGGCCGCCATTCGCTGGATCGAGCGAGACGTTCGGCTCCTACAAAGCTAAGGGACCGCGGCTCCGCTGTCTCCACAATTAGTCGGACTTCCTACAATCTGAGACGCGATCTTGAAGAAGCGCAGGTCGGAGAGGTGCTCCATGTTGCTCGACGTTGCTTCACGAAGCTTCACGAAGCTCCACGAAGCTCCGGGAGCCCTCCGCGCGTCCGACGAGGACTCGGCAGGGCGGGCCCGTCCGACCGCCGACAGGAGGCCGCGGGCTTCACCGCGGGAACGAGACGGCCCGTGCGGAGCGTTCGGGTCACAGCACGGCCGGCCGCCGGTCGACCTCCCGCCCAAGCCGACCCGCCCGGCCCGACCCACCTGACCCGCCTGACCCGCCCGGCCCGGACGCACCGTGGTGCCCTCACCGGCACCGGCACCGGCACCGCCGGAGCACATCACCGCCGGAGCACATCACCATCGGAACACGGCGCCGCCGGAGCGCATCACCATCAGAGCACGTCGCCGCCGGAGCGCATCACCATCAGAGCACGTCGCCGTCGCGCCAGTCGAAGAGCAGGGAGGCCGCCGCGGGGTCCGGCAGGGACCGCCCCGTCGGCTGCCGCAGGAAGGTGGAGTCCCCCTCGCCCGGGAGGGGGACGACGCCGCCGGGGCTGAGGACCTCGACGCTGCCGCGCCAAGGCCGCCAGCCGCGGGAGCGGTACAGCTCCGCGCCGTCGTCGGACGCAGAGAGGGCCCCGAACTCGTACGCGCCGTCGATCACCCTCTCCAGAGCGCCCGTCACCCGCCCGCCCAGGCCCTGACGCCGGCGGTCGGCACGGACGGCCACCGCCTCGAGGTAGCCGACGCGGTAGGAGCGTTCACCGTGCACCACCCTGCGCATGATCACACTGCCGTGGGCGGCCAGGCCGTCCCGGTCGCGGATGAAGGCGTGGATGCCGCCGAGCCCGTGGGACCAGTCGTCGTCGCCGAAGTCGCCGTCGAAGGCTGCGTCGAGCAGTGCGCGGATCTCGCCGAGGGCGGCTTCGGACAGCTGGTAGGTGTGGGCCGTGCGCAGCGACCCGGTCGTGTTGTCCGTCATGCGGGCAACTCTCTCAGGCACCAGCGCTTCCGCCTTCGCCGAAGGCCGTCACGGCATCGGGAATTCGCCACGCCTGGAGGGAGTCGGGCTCCGCAGGCGTCCGGGGCCCCACACCGCCATGAACCACTCGGCCCGGGAACCGGCGCTGCGGCAACCGCCCCGGCGGTGGAACCGAGCGGCCGGTGCGCCCCACCCCGGCCGCTCGCACGAGCCGGGCGGGCAGGGCCCGGGAGCACGGCCCGGAAGGCTCTCCCGCGGCCACGAACCAGCGGCCGCGCCCCGGCCCACCCGTCCACGCCCTCCCGGGCGGAGCGGCAAGCGTCAGGCGACGTTCGCCCCGTCGCGACGCCCGGCACGGCGACTCTCCGCGTCGCCGCCGACGGGCAGACCCCGTCTGACGCGGCACTAGCGCGAGACGGCCTTCTCCAGTTGGTGCGCGACCCGGTCCACCCAGTCGGTGAACTCCTCGCGGCGGTGCGCCTCGCCGCCGCACAGCTCGGCGACCTGCGGATCCGTGATTCTGTCCGGCCCCGCCGCCGTCAGGAGCCGGTGGAGTTCCTTCATGACGGAAGCGAGCCGCTGTGCGTCGGGATGCTCGATGGCGTCGGCCCCGTGGCCGGGGCCGAGTGTGGTGGAACCGGGCATGGCGTGCCTCCTCGCGCGGGCCCCCTCCCCAGCAGCCTAGGCCCGCCCCCGGCCGGGTGCCGGACGTGCAGCGCCCCCGCCGGTCCGGGGAGAACCGGCGGGGGCGGGGCCCACGGGGACGGGCCTCACGGCCCGTCCCGGCCCGGGTGTCAGCCCATGTGCGGGTAGCCGTACTCGGTCGGCGGCACCAGGGTCTCCTTGATCGCGCGGGTCAGGGTCCAGCGCATCAGGTTCTGCGGGGCGCCGGCCTTGTCGTTGGTACCGGATGCGCGGCCGCCGCCGAAGGGCTGCTGGCCGACGACGGCACCGGTCGACTTGTCGTTGATGTAGAAGTTGCCCGCCGCGTAGCGGAGCTTGTCCATCGTGTACGCGGTCGCCGCGCGGTCGCCGGAGACGACCGAGCCGGTCAGCGCGTAGGCGGACACCGACTCCATCTGCTCCAGCATCTCCTCGTAGGCGTCGTCCTCGTAGACGTGCACCGCGAGGAACGGGCCGAAGTACTCGGTGGTGAAGACCTCGTTCGCGGGGTCCGCGCACTCCACGACGGTGGGGCGGACGAACCAGCCCTCGGAGTCGTCGTAGCTGCCGCCGGCGACGATCGTGCAGGTCGGATCCTCCTTCGCCCGGTCGATCGCGGCCTTGTTCTTGGCGAACGCGCGCTCGTCGATGACGGCGCCGACGAAGTTCGACAGGTCGGTGACGTCGCCCATCCTGATGCCGTCGACCTCGGCGGCGAACTCCTCCTTGAAGCCGGAGTTCCAGATGGAGGCCGGGATGTACGCGCGCGAGGTCGCGGAGCACTTCTGGCCCTGGTACTCGAAGGCGCCGCGGGTCAGCGCGGTCTTCAGGATCGCCCGGTCCGCGCTCGGGTGGGCCACGACGAAGTCCTTGCCGCCCGTCTCACCGACGATCCGCGGGTAGGAGCGGTACTTCTCGATGTTGCCGCCGACCGTCTTCCACAGGTGCTGGAAGGTCCTGGTGGAACCGGTGAAGTGGATACCGGCCAGGTCGGGGTGGTGCAGCGCGACGTCGGAGACGGCGATGCCGTCGCCCGTGACCAGGTTGATGACGCCCCTGGGCAGCCCGGCCTCCTCCAGCAGTTCCATGAGGAGCACGGCGGCGTGGGTCTGGGTCGGGGACGGCTTCCACACCACCACGTTGCCCATCAGGGCCGGGGCGGTGGGCAGGTTGCCGGCGATGGCCGTGAAGTTGAACGGCGTGATGGCGTAGACGAAGCCCTCCAGCGGGCGATGGTCCAGCCGGTTCCACACGCCCGGGGAGTTGGCCGGCGGCTGCTCGGCCAGGATCCGTCGGGCGTAGGCGACGTTGAACCGCCAGAAGTCGACGAGTTCGCAGGGCGTGTCGATCTCGGCCTGCTGCGCGGTCTTCGACTGGCCCAGCATCGTGGAGGCGGCCATGGTCTCGCGCCAGGGGCCGGACAGCAGCTCGGCGGCACGCAGGATGATGGCGGCGCGGTCGTCGAACGACATCGCGCGCCACGCGGGGGCGGCGGCCAGGGCCGCGTCGACCGCGTCCCGGGCGTCCTGCCGGGTGGCGCCCCGGAAGGTGCCGATGACGGCCCGGTGGTTGTGCGGCTGGACGACCTTGAACTCCTCGCCGCCGCCCATGCGCTTCTCACCGCCGATGGTCATCGGGAGGTCGATGGGGTTCTCGGCCAGTTCCTTGAGCTTGGCCTCGAGCCGCGCACGCTCGGCCGAACCGGGAGCGTAGCCGTGCACCGGCTCGTTGACGGGGGTGGGGACCTGGGTCACAGCGTCCATGGCTACCTCTTCCGAGTGGATTTCCAAGTGTATGGCCGACTCCAGCCGGGAGGAGCTGAAGCGGTGGCATGTGATGCGTCGCGGTCAGGGCCCGACCGTCCCGCGCCCGTCGCGGCGGGCGGGAAGCCCGTCGGGGCGGGCGGGAAGCCCGTCGGGGCGGAGCCGCCGGTCCCGCGGCTCCCGGTGCGCCGTGCGCGGAACCTCGTCCGGCCCGGTGGGGCCGAGGGGCGGCGGGTGCCGTCGTGCGGCACGGGTGCGGGTGGTGTCCGTCGCCGGTCCCTCCCCCGTCAGTTCTTGGTGATCATCGAGCGGACGAAGAACAGCAGGTTGGCCGGCTTCTCGGCGAGACGGCGCATGAAGTAGCCGTACCAGTCGGTCCCGTACGCCGTGTACACCCGCATCCGGTGGCCCTGGGCCGCCAGCCGCAGATGCTCGTCGCTGCGGATCCCGTACAGCATCTGGAACTCGTACTCATCCGGTTTGCGCCCGGCGCGGCGCGCGAGCTCCTGGCCGACGGAGATCAGCCGCGGGTCGTGGGACCCGATCATCGGGTAGCCCGCGCCCTCCATCAGGGTCCGCAGGATGCGGACGTACGCCTTGTCGACCTCGGCCCTGTCCTGGTGGGCGACGGAGGCCGGCTCCTTGTAGGCGCCCTTCACCAGACGGACGCGGCTGCCGTCGGCGGCGAGCCGGCGGGCGTCCTCCTCGGTGCGGAAGAGGTAGGACTGGATCACGCATCCGGTCCCCGGGAAGTCCTTCCGCAGCTCCTCGTGGACCGCGAACATCGAGTCCAGGGTGGTGTGGTCCTCGGCGTCCAGGGTGACCGTGGTGCCGATCGCGGCGGCGGCCTCGACGACCGGGCGGACGTTCTCCAGCGCCAGCGCGTGGCCGCCCTCCAGGGACTGGCCGAACATCGACAGCTTGACCGACACCTCGGCCCGGGTGCCCAGGGCCAGGGGCTCGAGCCGCTCGATCAGCCGCAGATACGCGTCGCGTGCCGCGGCGGCCTGCTCGCGGGTGGTGATGTCCTCGCCCACCACGTCCAGAGTGACCTCCAGCCCCCTCCCCGTGAGCCCGGCCACGATCGGGATGACCTGGTCGACCGTCTCCCCGGGGATGAAGCGGTCGACGACCGGCTTCGTCATCGGGGCGGCCGAGACCAGACGGCGCATCCTGTCGCTGCGCGACGCGGCGAGGATCAGGGGACCCAGCACGGGCACCTCCACGGAACACGGGTGGCGGGGGCCGGAAACCGACCGCCCGGTGTACGGCACGGACAACCACCGTGAAACCTAGATACCGCTCCGGCGCCGGGCCATCGACAGCTGTCACGCTTCCAGCCGCACCTCTTCGGACATTTGTATGAAGAGATGCGGCGCCCGATGGGAGAATGACCGGGTGAAGGGCGATTACCAGGAACTGGTGGACGAGATATCGGGCCTGCTGGGCGTCCCCGCGACGCTGGAGAACCGGGACTTCGAACTCATCGCCTTCGGCGCGCACGACGGCGACGACGACAGCGCCATGGACCCCGTGCGCACCCGATCGATCCTCACCAGGAAGTCCACCAGCGCGGTGCGGTCCTGGTTCGAGGGCTTCGGCATCACCCGGGCGTCCGGCCCGGTGCTGATCCCGGCGGCGCCCGAGGCCGGCGTGCTCCGTGGCCGGATCTGCCTGCCCGTCCGCCATCGCGGGGTCGTCCTCGGCTATGTGTGGCTGCTCGACTCCCGGCCCGGGCCGACGGCCGCGCAGCTGGCTTCGGCCATGGCCGTGACCGACCGGATCGGGGCCCTGCTCGCCGACGAGGAACGGGCGGGCGCGGATCTGTCCCGGGAGTTCCGTGCCGTGCTCACCGCCGAGCGCGGCTGGCGGTACGACATGGCCCTGGCGGCTCTCCGCACCGCGCTCGGCCCGGCAGCCGAGGGGCTCCACACCGTGGTGTGCGTGGCTCCCTGGCCGTCCGGCGAGGCCCCGTCGGCCCGTACCGTCGCGGGGGCCTCGGCGCTGTGCACGGTGCCCTGGCAAGGGCCGCGGGGTCCCGCAGCGCAGCACCCTTCCGCGGCTCCCGGACTCCGTGCGGTCTCCGGCGGGGTTCCCTCGCGCCCCGGGAGCCCCGGCCGGGGCTCCGCGGCCTCGCCGGGACGGACCGGGAAGGGCGCTCGCGGCGGGCGGGGCCCGGACGAGAGCCCCCGCACCGCCGTGGACACGGCCGGCGACGGGGGCGCGGACAGGCTCGCAGACGGAGACGCAGACGGAGGCGCAGACGGGTTCGCGGACGGGGGCGGCACGGACGGGCGCGCCCTCGCCGTGCTGGTGCGCCTTCGCGCCGCCGACGTGCTCGCACCGGCTCTCGGTGCGGCCGGCCGGCTGGCGGAGGCCGCCGGTCCCGTCGCCGCGGGCATCGCCCTCCCCCGCCGGGGCACGGCCGACCTCGCCGCCTCCTGGCGGGAGGCCGCCTCGGCGGCACGGGCGGCCCTCGCCGAGCCCCGGCACGGCCCCGTCGCCGACTGGGCCTCGATCGGCCCGTACCGGCTGCTGACCGGGCTCCCTCCCGGTCTGCCCCCGGACCCCGCGACCGCGGCCCTGCTCGCCCCGGCGCACGCCGAACTCGCCCGGACCGCCGAGGTGTTCCTGGACTGCGCCGGCCAGGTGGGCCGGGCGGCAGCCGCCCTGGGGATCCACCGCCAGACCCTCTACTACCGGCTGTCCCGGGTGGAGCGACTCACCGGACTCGATCTGGACGACGGCGAGGACCGGCTGCTACTGCACATGGTGCTGAAGACCGCCCGGCTGTGACCCGGTGGTCCAGGGGCCCCAGGACCGGCGAGGGACCCGAGGACCCGCGAAGGACCCGAGGACCCGCGAAGGACCGGAGAACCGGAGGACCGGCGAAGGACCGGAGGACCGAAGGCGCGTCGTCCCGATGCCGTTCCCGGGCCGGCCGGCCGGTGCGGGCGAGGGCGGGCCCGGTGGCGCGAAGACGGTGGGGAGGGCGGGAGTGCGGCCGCCCCCGCACACCCGAGCGGGACGGGTGTGCGGGGGCGGGTGCGGGAAACGCGGAGAGCCGGGCCTCGGGTGTCGCGGAGAGCCGGGTCTCAGGTGTCGAGGTTCACCGAACGGGCCGACGTGGCGCCGATCTCCTCGGCGATCTCGCTCAGCACGTTCGGCGGCACGGTGTCGTCGACGGTGAGCACGACCAGCGCCTCACCGCCCTCCTCCTGGCGCGAGACCTGCATGCCGGCGATGTTGAGTCCGGCCTCGCCGAGGATGCGGCCGACGGTGCCGACCACGCCCGGACGGTCCTCGTAGCGTGCGACGACCATGTGGTCCGCCAGCGCCAGGTCGATGTCGTAGTCGCCGATGGCCACGATCTTCTGCAGGTGCTTGGGGCCGGCCAGGGTGCCGGAGACGGCGACCTCCTCGCCGCCCGCGAGCGTGCCGCGCACCGTCACCACGTTGCGGTGGTCCGGGGAGTCCGAGCTGGTGGTCAGACGGACCTCGACGCCGCGCTCCTGCGCGAACAGCGGGGCGTTCACATATGACACGGTCTCGTCGATGACGTCCTCGAACACGCCCTTCAGCGCCGAGAGTTCGAGCACCTTGACATCGTGCTGGGTGATCTCGCCGTACACCTCGACATCGAGCCGGACCGCGACCTCGCCCGCCAGCGCGGTGAAGATCCGGCCGAGCTTCTCGGCGAGCGGCAGACCGGGGCGGACGTCCTCGGCGATGACCCCGCCCTGGACGTTGACCGCGTCCGGCACCAGTTCGCCGGCGAGCGCGAGGCGGACGGACTTGGCGACCGCGATACCGGCCTTCTCCTGGGCCTCGTCCGTGGACGCGCCGAGGTGCGGGGTGCAGACGACCTGGTCGAACTGGAACAGCGGGGAGTCCGTGCACGGCTCCTTCGCGTACACGTCCAGGCCCGCGCCGGCGACCCGGCCCTCCTTGAGCGCGCTGGCCAGGGCCTCCTCGTCGACGATGCCGCCGCGCGCGGCGTTGACGATGCGGACGGTCGGCTTCACCCGGTGCAGCGCCTCGTCGCCGATGAGGCCGATGGTCTCCGGCGTCTTGGGCAGGTGGACGGTGATGAAGTCCGAGACCTCGAGAAGCTCGTCCAGCGAGAGCAGCTTGACGCCCATCTGGGCGGCTCGCGCGGGCTGCACATACGGGTCGAAGGCGACGATCCGCATACCGAAGGCGGACATCCGCTGGGCCACCAGCACGCCGATGCGGCCGAGGCCGACGACCCCGAGGGTCTTCTCGCTCAGCTCCACGCCGGTGTACTTCGAGCGCTTCCACTCGCCGTTCTTCAGCGCGGTGTTGGCCTGCGGGATGTTGCGCGCGGAGGCGACGATCAGACCGCAGGCGAGTTCGGCGGCGGTCACGATGTTGGACGTCGGCGCGTTGACGACCATGACACCGGCCTTGGTGGCCGCGGAGACGTCGACGTTGTCCAGTCCGACACCGGCGCGGGCGACCACCCTGAGCTTGCCGGCGGCGGCGACGGCCTCGGCGTCGATCTTGGTCGCGGACCGCACCAGGACGGCGTCGACATCGGCGATGGCGGGGATCAGCTCGGCGCGGTCCGCGCCGTTGCAGTGCCGGATCTCGAAGTCCGGACCGAGCGCGTCCACGGTGGCGGGCGACAGCTCTTCTGCGATGAGTACGACGGGTTTACGGGGCGCAGTGCTCACGTGAGTCCTCACTGGTCCAATGCGGACGGCCGTCCCGACGGCCGCTGGCGGTGAAGGGGCTAGCCGCGTGGAAGACGCACGACGCTGTGGGCCTGACCTGACGCGTATGTGCTGACCACTCTAGTGGGGTGGCGGAGGTCTTTTCCGCCTTGACGGAAGGATCACCCGTCCGGGTCGGACTTGCTGTCCGACGGCGGTCCCGGGACGCGGCGCGAGGTCGCTGGGCGCCCGCGGCCGTCGCGGGGTCCCGGCACGGGGTACGGCGGGCCCCCTCGGGGGACCCGCCGTACCGGGGGCTCACGCCTCCTCGGGGTCCACCCAGCTCATGAGCTTGCGGAGCTCCTTGCCGGTGGTCTCCAGCAGGTGGTTCTCGTCCTGGGTCTTGTACTCGTTGTACTTCTTCAGACCGCCGTGGTACTCGTCCATCCAGTTCTTGGCGAAGGTGCCGTCCTGGATCTCGCCGAGCACCTTCTTCATCTCGGCCTTGGTCTGGTCCGTGATGATGCGGGGGCCGGTCACGTAGTCGCCCCACTCGGCGGTCTCGGAGACGGACCAGCGCATCTTCTCCAGGCCGCCCTCGTACATGAGGTCCACGATCAGCTTCAGCTCGTGGAGGCACTCGAAGTAGGCGATCTCCGGCTGGTAGCCCGCCTCGACCAGGGTCTCGAAGCCCGCCTTGACCAGTGCGGCGGTGCCGCCGCAGAGCACGGCCTGCTCACCGAACAGGTCGGTCTCGGTCTCCTCGGTGAAGGTGGTCCTGATGACGCCGGCGCGGGTGCCGCCGATGCCCTTGGCGTACGAGAGCGCCAGGGCGAAGGCGTTGCCGGTCGCGTCCTGCTCGACACCGGCGATGCACGGGACGCCGCGGCCCTCCTCGTACTGGCGGCGCACCAGGTGGCCGGGGCCCTTGGGGGCGACGAGCGCGACGTCCACCCCGGCGGGGGGCTTGATGAAGCCGTACCGGATGTTGAGGCCGTGGCCGAAGAAGAGCGCGTCGCCGTCCTTGAGGTGGTCCTTGACGGACTCCTCGTAGACCTGGGCCTGGATCGGGTCCGGCACCAGGATCATGATGACGTCGGCCTCGGCGGCGGCCTCCGACGGCGTCACCACGCGCAGCCCCTGCTCCTCGGCCTTGGCCCTGGACCTGGAGCCCTCGTGCAGACCGACGCGGACGTCCACACCGGAGTCGCGGAGCGACAGCGCGTGGGCGTGGCCCTGGCTGCCGTAGCCGATGACCGCGACCTTGCGGCCCTGGATGATGGACAGGTCGGCGTCGTCGTCGTAGAACAGCTCGGCCACTGGGTTTCTCCTTGGGTGTTCCGGTGTTGCGTCCCACCGTACGGCGGGGAGGGGTGAGGGGGTCCGGGGGTCTCGCCATCCGGGCGGCGCGGCCGGGCCGCGCCGCCCGGCTCAGGCGCTGCGGTCCAGGGCGCGCAGGCTGCGGTCCGTGATGGACCGGGCGCCTCGCCCTATGGCGATCGTGCCGGACTGGACGAGTTCCTTGATGCCGAACTGCTCCAGCATCTTCAGCATGGCCTCGAGTTTGTCACTCGAACCGGTGGCCTCGATCGTGACGGCCTCGGGCGAGACGTCCACGGTCTTGGCGCGGAACAGCTGCACGATCTCCACGACCTGGGAGCGGGTCTCGTTGTCGGCGCGGACCTTCACCAGCACGAGTTCGCGCTGGATCGCGGCGCCGGGCTCCAGCTCGACGATCTTCAGCACGTTGACCAGCTTGTTCAGCTGCTTGGTCACCTGCTCAAGCGGCAGGTCCGCGACGCTGACCACGATGGTGATCCGGGAGATGTCGGGGTGCTCGGTGACTCCGACGGCGAGCGAGTCGATGTTGAAACCGCGGCGGGAGAAGAGGGCGGCGATCCTGGCGAGGATGCCGGGGGTGTTCTCCACCAGGACGGAGAGCGTGTGCTTGGACATGGTCGTCGTGTCTCTCTCTTCGCTCAGTCGTCTTCGTTGTCGCCGAAGTCGGGGCGGACCCCGCGCGCGGCCATGACCTCGTCGTTGGAGGTGCCGGCGGCGACCATCGGCCACACCATGGCGTCCTCGTGGACGATGAAGTCGATCACGACGGGCCGGTCGTCGATCGCGTTGGCCTCGGCGATGACCTTGTCCAGCTCGGCCGGGTCCTCGCAGCGCAGGGCGACGCAGCCCATGGCCTCGGACAGCTTCACGAAGTCCGGGATGCGGGTGCCCTTGCGGGGGGTCCGGCTGGCGCCGACCTGGGAGCCGATCGTGTGGTGACCGGTCTCGTCGGAGTGCAGGACGGTGCTGGAGTAGCGCTCGTTGTAGAACAGGGTCTGCCACTGGCGGACCATGCCCAGCGCGCCGTTGTTGATGATCGCGACCTTGATCGGGATGCCGTTCAGGGCGCAGGTGACCAGCTCCTGGTTGGTCATCTGGAAGCAGCCGTCGCCGTCGATCGCCCACACGGCGCGGTCCGGCATCCCGGCCTTGGCGCCCATGGCTGCCGGGACGGCGTAGCCCATGGTCCCGGCGCCGCCGGAGTTCAGCCAGGTGGCCGGCTTCTCGTAGCCGATGAAGTGCGCGGCCCACATCTGGTGCTGGCCGACGCCGGCCGCGAAGATCGTGTTCTCGGGAGTGAGTTCGCCGATCCGCTGGATGACCTGCTGCGGCGAGAGGCTGCCGTCCGCCGGCAGGTCGTATCCGAGCGGGTAGGTCTCGCGCCAGCGGTCGAGGTCCTGCCACCAGGCGGTGTAGTCGCCCGTGTTGCCCTCGCTGTACTCGGCCTGGACGGCCTGGACGAGGTCGGCGATGACCTCGCGGGCGTCGCCGACGATCGGGACGTCGGCGGCCCGGTTCTTGCCGATCTCGGCCGGGTCGATGTCGGCGTGGACGACCTTGGCGAAGGGCGCGAAGCTGTCCAGCTTTCCGGTGACGCGGTCGTCGAAGCGGGCGCCGAGGGCGACGATCAGATCGGCCTTCTGCAGCGCGGTGACGGCGGTGACCGAACCGTGCATGCCCGGCATTCCCACGTGCAGCGGGTGGCTGTCGGGGAAGGCTCCCAGCGCCATCAGGGTGGTGGTGACGGGCGCGTTGGTGAGTTCCGCGAGGACCTTCAGCTCGGTGGTGGCGCGGGCTTTGAGGACGCCTCCGCCGACGTACAGGACGGGACGCCTCGCCTGGGTGATCAGCTTGGCGGCCTCGCGGATCTGCTTGGCGTGCGGCTTGGTGACCGGCCGGTAGCCCGGCAGTTCGGCCTGGGGCGGCCAGCTGAACGTGGTCCGCGCCTGGAGGGCGTCCTTGGCGATGTCGACCAGGACCGGGCCGGGGCGGCCGGTGGAGGCGATGTGGAAGGCCTCGGCGATGGTCCGCGGGATGTCCTCGGCCCTGGTGACCAGGAAGTTGTGCTTGGTGATCGGCATGGTGATGCCGACGATGTCCGCCTCCTGGAAGGCGTCCGTGCCGATGGCCTTGCTCGCCACCTGGCCGGTGATCGCGACCAGCGGGACGGAGTCCATGTGCGCGTCGGCGATCGGTGTGACCAGGTTCGTGGCCCCCGGGCCGGAGGTGGCCATGCAGACCCCGACCTTCCCGGTGGCCTGCGCGTATCCCGTCGCCGCGTGACCCGCGCCCTGCTCGTGCCGGACCAGGATGTGGCGCACCCGGGACGAGTCCATCAGCGGGTCGTACGCCGGGAGGATGGCGCCGCCGGGGATGCCGAACACCGTCTCGGCCCCGACCTCCTCGAGAGAGCGGATGAGGGACTGCGCGCCCGTGACGTGCTCAACGGTGGCGGGGGTGTGCCCGCCGGTGCGGGCCCGCGGCTGCGGATGGTGGGCCCCGGTGGCCTGCTCGGTCATCGGCATTCTCTTCTCGAAGCTGAGGGTTGTAGCGGTTCTCGTAGCTGAGGGTGGTGCGGCGGAGGATTTTGCGGGGTTTTGGTAGTACCAGTGCAACAAAAAACCCCTCGTGCCGGGAGGCAAGCGAGGGGAGCGCGCCGGTGCGGTCTGCAGGGCCCGTGCGGGGCCGTGCTTCAGCCGACGCGCTGTCCAAGTACGAGAATTCGGGTGCGCATGGCACTGACCCTCTCCCCGGCACACCGCGGCTGTCAAGTGGGTGGGACAGGCGTCTCATTATTTGAGCAGATCGGGGGTCCGCCGACGATCTCGGGCGCCGCCGGGGAGCGCCGGGCGGGCAGTGCCCGGCCGGACAGGACCGGCAGGGCGGACCCGCCGGGCACCGGGAACTCGCCACGGGCCAGCACACGGCGCAGCCGGTGCTCGTCGAGGGGCCCGGAGAACGCCATGCCCTGCCCGTGGGTGCAACCCATGGCGCGAAGGGCCAGCAGCTGCTCGGGAACGTCCACGCCGTCCGCCACGGACTTCATGCCGAGGTCCCGGGCGATCCGCAGCAGTCCTGCGGTGATCTTGTGCAGCCTGGCCGACTCCACCACGCCCTCGACCAGCCCGCGGTCGAGCTTGAGCACGTCGATCGGCAGCCGGCGGAGGGCGATGATCGCCGCGTAGCCGCTGCCGAAGCCGTCCAGGGCGATCCGCACACCGAGTCTGCGCAGCGCCACGAGACGGTGCTCCAGTTCGTCGAAGGAGATCCGCGGGTCGCTGTCGGCCAGCTCGATCACCAGCGATCCCGACGGCAGTCCGTGGCGGGTGAGCAGGCTCTCGATGGAGCCGAGCGGCGTGGACCGGTCGAGCAGCCTGCGGGCGGGGATCCGCACCGAGACGGGGACGCCGTGCCCGAGACGGCCGCGCTCCGCCGCCTGCTCGACGGCCTCCTCCAGGAGCCGGCGGCCGAACCGGGCGGTCGGGTCGCCGTCCTCGGCGACCCGGCGCAGTTCGTCGGGGGTGAACAGGATGCCCTGGGAGGATCTCCAGCGCGCCTGCGCCGCCACGGCCTCGATCCGGCCGTCGGAGAGGCCGACAACGGGCTGGTGGAGCAGGGTGAACTCGCCGTCCTGGAGCACGGGCCGGGATCTGGCGGACCGGTCCATGACCGCGCCGGCCCCGGTCTGCATCTGGGGTGCGTACAGCTCGACCCGGTCCTTGCCGCCGGCCTTGGCCCGGTACATGGCCAGGTCGGCGTTGCGCAGCAGATCACCGGCGGTGATGCCGGACTCGGCGAAGGCGACCCCGATGGACGCGGCGACCCGCAGCTCACGGCCCTCCACCCGGTACGGCTGCGAGAGCATGAGCCTCAGCCGGTCGGCGATCTCCTGCACCTGGCGCTCCCGAGCGGCCTGGTCGCGTGAACCGTCGCCGAGGATGAGGGCGGCGAACTCGTCACCGCCGAGCCGGGCGGCGGTGTCGCCCGCCCGCACGGACTCCTGGAGCCGGCGGGCGGCCTGGACCAGGAGTTCGTCTCCCGCCTGGTGCCCGTGGCGGTCGTTGACCCCCTTGAAACCGTCCAGGTCGATGAAGAGCACGGCCGCGCCGGCGTCCCCGGCCCGCCGGCCGGAGAGGGCCTGCCGCACCCGCTCGGTGAACAGGGCCCGGTTGGGCAGGTCGGTGAGCGGGTCGTGCTCGGCGTTGTGCTGCAACTGGGCCTGGAGGCGCACCCGTTCGGTGACGTCCCTGCTGTTGAAGATCAGGCCGCCCTGGTGGCGCTTGACCGTGGACTCGACGTTCAGCCACTGGCCGGTACCCGACCTGAAGCGGCACTCGATCCGGGTCGTGGGCTCGTCGGCGGGCGGGGCCGCGAGGAATCTGCGCACCTCGTGGACGACGCGCCCCAGGTCCTCGGGATGGATGAGCGACGACAGCTCCGAGCCGATGAGCTCGTCCGCGTCGCGGCCGTAGACACCGGCGGCGGCCGGGCTGACGTAGCGGAGTACACCGGTCGGGGCGGCGATCATGATCACGTCGCTGGAGCCCTGCACCAGGGAGCGGAAGTGGTTCTCCTTCTGGGCGAGTTCATGGGTGAGGGCGATGTTGTCAAGCAGCATGATGCCCTGCCGTACGACCAGGGCGAGGACGACCGTGCATCCGGTGAAGACCACCACCCGGTCCACCCGGCGGCCCTCGATGACGTTGTACAGGATGCCGAGTGTGCAGACGGCGGCGGCCAGATAGGGGGTGAGAGCGGCGAGCGAGCCCGTGATGGGCCGGACCGCCGGACGCGGACCGCGGACCGGTGCGGGGGGCGGCTCCGGTCGGCGCACCCCCCAGGGCGCATAGGCGAGCAGGAGCGAGGCCGCGAACCAGCCCGCGTCCAGCAACTGGCCCGAGCGGTAGCTCTCTCGCAGCAGGGGCGAGGTGAACAGCGCGTCGCACAGCACGGTCAGGGCCAGGGCGGCGATCGCGGTGTTGATGCCGGACCTGCTGGCGTGCGAGCGCCGGAAGTGCAGGGCCAGCACCATGCTGACGAGAACGATGTCGAGCAGCGGATAGGCGAGGGACAGCGCCGCCTCGGACACGCTCTCGCCCTCGAAGTGCGCGGTGTGCGCGAGAGCGAGGCTCCAGGAGAGCGTCAGCAGCGAGCCGCCGATGAGCCAGGCGTCCAGCCCCAGGCACACCCAGCCGGCCCGGGTGACGGGCCGCTTGGCGAGGACGAGCAGCCCGACGATGGCGGGCGGGGCGAAGCAGAGGAAGAACAGGTCGGCCGGGGACGGACTGGGAACCGGCCGGCCGAGGACCACCTCGTACCAGCCCCAGACCGCGTTTCCGCAGGCGGCCATGGCGGAGGAGACGGAGAACAGCATCCAGGCCGGACGGAAGCGGCTGCCCCGCGCACGCGCGTAGAGGAAGCAGGAGACCGCGGCGAGCCCGGCTGCGCAACTCAGCCCGAAGTCGCCCATGACCAGCGCGAGTTGCCGGGAACCCCAGCCGAACGCCGCGCCGATGGCATAGCCGCCGCTCGCGAGCACCAGCAGGATCTGGGGCAGCAGCCCCGTCCCGCCGCCTTCCTGCACCTGGCGGCGGGCGAGGAGCGCCGCGGGGGCGATCACCGTACCGCCCCTGACAGCGTTTTCATCCGGCACCGACTGCGGGGCCGCCCGTTCGGGCCGCCCCGGAATCGCTTGCGGGGCACGTCCGGCGGATCGGGCCTGGCCGCGGCGGCCGGCCCCGGCGCCGCTACGTGCGAGGGTGGTCGGCGGCGCTCCCGCCGCGTCGGATGGTTCGTCCACTGGCCGTGCATCGCCCGTCGACCCCCCTCGAAGTCTGGTCGCTCCGCAGCGCCGTTCCCGAACCCGACGCAGCCCCCAAGTCGGGACGATACACCAGAGCCGTCACTCAGGGACATAGGACCTCTACGCTCCGTGACGGCAAGGCAGTTTGTCGACACTTGTCGACACCGTGCGCATCCGGGCGACTCCGCAGGGTGTCCGGATGTCCCAGTGTGGCGCCTACCCGGTCGTGAGGACCACGTTTCGCAGGGGCTCGCCCGCCGCGTACCGGGTCAGCTGACCGGCCAGCAGCCGCTTGGCGCGCGGCATGAACGCCGACGTGGATCCGCCGACATGCGGGCTGACGAGGACGCCGGGGGCGTGCCAGAGCGGGTGCCCGGCGGGCAGCGGTTCGGGGTCGGTGACGTCGAGCGCGGCGGTGATCCGGCCGTTCTCGACCTCCTTGAGCAGTGCCTCGGTGTCGACGACCGGTCCCCTCGCCACGTTCACCAGCAGGGCGCCGTCCCTCATCCGGGAGAGGAAGCCGGCGCCGGCGAGATGGCGCGTCGCCGGTGTGAGGGGCGTGGAGAGGATCACCACGTCCGCTTCCGGAAGCAGCGCCGGCAGATCGGTGAGTGCGTGCACTTCGCCGCGCTCGGTAGTACGGGCGGAGCGCGCGACGCGCGCCACCCGCGCGCATTCAAACGGCGCGAGCCGGTCCTCGATGGCCGCGCCGATCGAGCCGTAGCCGACGATCAGCACGGACCTGTCGGCGAGGGCCGGGTAGAAGCCCGCGTGCCACTCCTCCCGGCGCATGCCCTCCACGAAGCGCGGGATGCCGCGCAGGGAGGCGAGGACCAGGGCGAGGGCGAGCTCCGCCGTGCTCGCCTCGTGGACGCCCCTGGCGTTGCACAACCGCACTCCGGCCGGCAGCGAGCCGAGTCCCGGTTCGACGTGGTCGATGCCCGCCGAGAGGGTCTGCACGACCCGCAGACGCGTCATCGCCGCGAGCGGCCGCACGGCGACCTCCGTGCCCTTCATGTACGGCACGGCGTAGAAGGCGCAGTCACCGGGGTCCGCGGGAAAGTCCTGTCCGCCGTCCCAGAAACGGTGGTTCAGCCCCGCCTCCGCGAGAGCGGGAAGCCCTTCGATCTCACCGGCCGGAATCGGCAGCCACACGTCAGCAGTCATGGTCAGGAGGCTAACCGCCGGGAGGCTGGGCGCGCCGGGGCGTGAGCCGGACGTTAGTTTGGGGGCGGCACGAGGAGGGATACGCGCAGGTGGACCGCAGGACAATCGGTGCGGCGGCGCTCGGGGTGGGCGCGATCGGCCTCGGATGCATGCCGATGAGCTGGGGGTACACCGGCTCCCAGCAGCGCGGCGACCGGTCGCTGCGCACCGTGCACGCGGCACTCGACGCCGGGGTGACGCTGCTCGACACGGCCGACATGTACGGCCCCTTCACCAACGAGCTGCTGCTGGGCAGGGTGCTCAAGGAGCGGCGGGCCGACGTCTTCCTCTCGACGAAGGTCGGGCTGCTCGTCGGCGACCAGCACATCGTCGCCAACGGGCGGCCCGGATACGTGCGTCGGGCCTGTGACGCGTCGCTGCGCCGGCTCGGGACCGACGTCATCGACCTGTACCAGCTCCACCGCGCGGACCCGGAGATCCCCGTGGAGGAGACCTGGGGGGCCATGGCGGAACTCGTGTCGGCCGGGAAGGTCCGGGCCCTGGGGCTGTGCGCGGTGGGGGCGCGCGCCTCGCGCAGGCCCGGTGCGGGGCGCCACGACGAAACGATCCGGCAGCTGGAGCGGATACAGCAGGTCTTCCCGGTGAGCGCGGTCCAGGCGGAGCTGTCGGTGTGGTCGCCGGAGGCCCTCGACTCGCTGCTGCCCTGGTGCGCGGCGCGGGGCGTGGGCCTGATGGCCGCGATGCCGCTGGGCAGCGGCTTCCTCAGCGGCACGCTGAGGCCCGGGGAGGGCTTCGAGCCGGACGATCTGCGGGCCCGGCACCCGCGCTTCACGGCGGAGATGATGGCCGCGAACCAGCCGCTCGTCGCGGGGCTGCGGAGGATCGCCGAACGGCACGGCCCCGGCACCACTCCGGCCCAGGTGGCGCTGGCCTGGGTACTGGGGCAGGGCCGCCATGTCGTACCGGTGCCGGGCGCCAAACGGGAGCGGTGGGCCGTGGAGAACGCGGCCGCGGCCCGGCTGGAGCTGACGCCTCGGGACGTCGCCGAGATCGCGGCGCTGCCGCCGGCCCTGGGATCCTGGGACCAGTAGGTTCGTGAACGACGGGAACACCGGGCCGGACCCCGCGGGCCGGCCCGGCCGAGCCCCGGGCGCGGGGCCTGCGGGCCGGCGGCTCCCGCGGTTCGCGCGCCCCACCGCTCACCGGCGAAGGGAACCAGGACAGTGCAACGTTCAGTGGTGACGGCCCTGCTCGCAGCTGCCGCGCTGATGCTCTCCGCGGGATGCTCGTCCGACGGCGGGGCAGGGGCCGCCGCCGGCCGCGACGGCGCCGCCTCCCGTCCGGCGGCGCCGTCGGCCACGGCCGGCGGCCCCTCCGAGACGGCACCCCCGGCGAAGGGGTCGGTGAAGGTCGCGGCCACGCTGACCCGCGGTCTGAAGTCGCCCTGGGGCCTCGCGTCCCTCCCCGGCGGCGACCTGCTGGTGTCGTCGCGGGACGAGGGCACGATCACCCGCGTCGACGCCGAGACGGGCAAGCAGACGGTGATCGGCTCGGTGCCGGGCGTGGCCCCGGCCGGCGAGGGAGGGCTGATGGGCCTCGCCGTCTCCCCCGGCTTCGCCTCGGACCAGCTGGTGTACGCGTACTTCACCACCGCGTCGGACAACCGCGTCGCCCGCATGCTGTACGACGAGCGCAAACCGGAGGGGCAGCAACTCGGCGCGCCCGACACGATCCTGCGGGGCATCCCCAAGGGCCGCATCCACAACGGCGGGCGGATCGCCTTCGGCCCGGACGGGATGCTCTACGCGGGCACCGGCGAGGCCGGCGAGCCGGGGCTGGCCCAGGACCGGGAGTCCCTCGGCGGCAAGATCCTCCGGATGACCCCCGACGGGCGGCCCGTCCACGGCAACCCGTCGGCCGACTCCGTGGTCTATTCGTACGGGCACCGCAATGTGCAGGGCCTCGCCTGGGACTCGCAGAAGCGGCTGTGGGCCTCGGAGTTCGGGCAGAACACCTGGGACGAGCTGAACCTCATCGAGCCGGGCGGGAACTACGGCTGGCCCGACGCCGAGGGCAGGGCCGGGAAGGCCGGCCTGGTGGACCCCGTGGCGCAGTGGCGCACGGACGAGGCGTCACCGAGCGGGATCGCCTACGCCGCGGGCTCCATCTGGATGGCGGGGCTCAGGGGCGAGCGCCTGTGGCGGATCCCGCTCGCCGGCACCGAACCGTCCGCGGCCCCTCAGGCGTTCCTCGAGGAGGAGTACGGCCGGCTGCGCACGGTCCTGCCGGTCGCCGGGACCGCGGGCGGAGCCGACCTCTGGCTGGTCACCAGCGAGACGGACAACAGGGGCACACCGGAGGCCGGGGACGACAGGATCCTGCGGCTGACGGTCGAGTGACGTCGGCCGCCCGCCAGCGGAGTGCCGCCCGGCGGTGGCGCCCGTGAGGACGGATGGCAGGGCCGGGCGGGGCCGAGGGGAGCCGGGCGGCCGGCGGTGGACCGGGAACGGGCGCGGCCGGCGGTGGATACGCGGGCCGGATGCGGCCGGCGATTGATGCGCGGGCGAGACCTGGGAGATCATGCAGCATGCACGCGGACGACTGGCACCTCACCGGAGACGTCGACGAATTCCTCGCCCGAGCCGGGGACTTCCTGCGCTCGCGGCTCGCCCTGCACATCATGCCGCTGACCTGGGCCGAGAGACTGCGTACCCGCGGGGCGGCCGCGTACGGCGGCAGGGCGCCCCTCTTCGGCCTGCTGGAGCGGGCGGGCGAGGTCCTGGCCGCGTTCCACCGCGTCCCGCCCCGTCTGGGCCTCGGCCTCACCTCCCTCACTCCCGAGCAGGCGGACGGCCTCGCCGTTCGGCTGGCCGCCCTCGGGCACTCCCTCCCGTCCGTCAGCGCGGACCACGGCACCGCCGCCGCGTTCGCCGCGGCCTGGCACCGGCGCACAGGCGCAACACCGGTACCGCGCGTCCGGCTGCGCCTGCACCGCCTCGGCGCACTCACTCCACCGGAGCCGTTCCCGGCGGGCCGGGGCCGGCTCGTGGGCGAGAGCGACCGCGGGCAACTCATGCGATGGTGCGGAGAGTTCGCCGCGGACGTCGGGGAAGCCGTTTCCGTCGACGCCGGTTCCTGGGCCGGCACCCGCTTCGCGGACAAGGACTACACGTTCTGGGAGACCCCGGACGGCACCCCCGTCGCCATGGCGGGAGCGAACCCCATGGTCGCCGGAGTGATCCAGGTGGACCCCGTCTACACCCCGGCCCACCTGCGCGGTCGCGGCTACGCGGGCGCCGTCACGACCGAGGTGAGCCGGGCCGCGAGGGCCTCGGGCGCCAAGGAGGTCGTGCTGTTCACCAACGCGGCCAACCCGACGAGCAACGCCCTCTACCAGCGCCTCGGGTATGTCCCGATCGCCGACTGGTCCGCGTACGACTTCGGGTACGCCGACTCCTCAGACCGCTGAGGAACCCGACGGAGGCAACGGCGCGATCCGGTGGTCCGGCCCGGCCGCGGGCACGCCGCCCGCTCGCCGGACGGCCGCTCGCCCGGCGGCGCCGGAGGCCGTCCCCGTGTACTCCCCGCCCCGCGCGGCCCGTCGCTCAGCGGCACCGCGCGGCCGGTGCCTCAGCGGCCGCCGGCCGCGCGGCGTGCCCGCCACTCGGGCGCAAGCACCGACCAGACCTCCATGTCATGGCGGACGCCCTGCCACGGGAAGCTCTCGCGCAGCACCCCGTCGCGGCTCATCCCGAGCCGCTTCGCCACGGCGATGGACCGGTGGTTGGCGGACGATGCGAGCCATTCGACGCGGTGCATGCCGCGCTCCTCGACGGCCCAGTCGATGAGCGGTTCGACGGCCCTGCCGATCAGTCCCCGCCCGGCGGCGGAGGGCTCCAGCCAGACGCCGACCTCGCAGGTCTCGTTCGCGGTGTCGAAGACCCGGAAGAGCACCCCGCCGACGAGCGTGCCGTTCTGCCGGACGGCCCAGAGGCGGCCGGTGTCCGCGGCCTGCCTGTCGGCGAAGTCCTGGAGCAGGGCCCGGGCCGACTCGACGTCCTTCACCCTCACCATCAGCGGCACCCAGGGGCGGGCGTACTCCCGGGCGCGTTCGATGTGCTCCAGGAACTCCTGCGCCTGCCAGGGTTCGACGGGCCGCAGTTCGGCGCCGTCGCCAAGGGGTATCGCGAACATCCCGCTCCTCACGCCCCGTGGCGCGTCACGCGTGCCGGGGCCGCTCTGTGGTCCTCGTACCGGTATGCCGATGGACCTCGTACCGGTATGCCGTTGGTCCTCGTACCGGTCTACCGGGCGAGCGGGCCGTCCTCGCCCACCCGCACTCCGGTGATCTTCGCATGAGGGGGTGGCGGGCTCTCGGGGGTTTCGATGCTGATGCGCGGGAGCCGGCGCTCCAGCCAGCGCGGCAGCCACCAGTTGGCGCTGCCCAGCATGTGCATGAGCGCCGGTACCAGCAGGGTGCGCAGGACGAAGGCGTCCAGCGCGACCGCGGTGGCCAGGCCGATGCCGAACATCGCGATGACCCGGTCACCGCTGAGGACGAACGCGAGGAAGACGGAGATCATGATGACCGCCGCCGAGTTGATCACCCGGCTGGTCTCGGCGAGGCCCACCCTTACGGCCCGCCGGTTGTCCCGCGTCTCCAGCCACTCCTCGTACATCCGGCTGACCAGGAACACCTGGTAGTCCATCGAAAGCCCGAAAAGCACCGAGACCATGATCACGGGGAGGAAGGGCTCGATCGGTCCCGCGCCGCCGAAGCCCAGCAGTTCGGCGCCCCAGCCCCACTGGAAGACCGCGACGACGACGCCGAACGCGGAGGCGACCGCGGCCACGTTCATCACCGCGGCCTTGAGCGGAATCCCGACCGAGCGGAACGCGAGGAGCAGCAGCGCGCAGCCCAGCGCGACGACGATTCCGACGAACAGCGGCAGCTTCCCGACGATCACGTCCGCGAAGTCGTCGTAGCTCGCGGTCACGCCGCCGACAAGGACCTCCAGAGAGGTCCCGCTCCCGGCGGCGGGCAGCACATCGGCGCGCAGCAGGTCGACGAGTTCGCTGGTCCGATGCGACTGCGGCGCCGAGTCCGGGACGACGACGACCAGGGCCGTGTCGGAGCGGCTGTTGAACGTCACGGGGCTGACGGAGGCGACGCCCTCGGTGTCCCGCAGGGCCGCGGGCAGCCGCTGCATGGCCAGCCGGTCGTCGGCACCGTCGAGGGCGGCGACCAGCGTGAGCGGTCCGTTGGTGCCCGGCCCGAACCCCTCGGCGATCAGGTCGTACGCCTTGCGGGTGGTGCTGGCGGCGGGGGCGTTGCCCTGGTCGGAGGTGCCGAGGTGAAGGGAGAACGCGGGCAGCGCGAGCACGGCCATCACGACGGCGGCGACCAGCCCGAGCAGCTTCGGGCGGCGCTCCACGAAGGCGGACCAGCGGGCGGCGAACCCGGTCGGCAGCTCCGGCCGTGGCCCGTACCGGGCGAGCCGCCTGCGCTCCGGGCCGCTGACCGCGCGCATCCCGATGAAGGACAGCAGGGCGGGCAGCAGGGTCACGGAGGCGGCCACGGTCAGCAGCACGGTCAGACAGGCGGCGATCGCCACTCCGTTGAGGAAGGACAGCCGCAGGACCAGCATTCCGAGCAGCGCGATGCAGACGGTGAGGCCGGCGAAGACGACCGCGCGGCCCGTCGTCGCCACGGCGTTCTCGGCCGCCTCGGCCACCGGGAGCCCGCGCCGGAGGCCCTTGCGGTGCCGGGTGACGATGAACAGGGCGTAGTCGATCCCGACGCCGAGCCCGATCAGCAACCCGAGCACGGGCGCGAAGTCCGCCACGTCCATGGCGTGGCCGAGGAGCACGATGCCCGCGTAGGCGGCGCCGACGCTGATGAGCGCGGTGGCGACGGGCAGCAGGCTGGCGGCCAGCGACCCGAAGGCGAGGAAGAGGACCACCGCCGCCACGGCGACGCCGACGATCTCCGCGAGGTGCGAGGTGGGCGTCTCGGTGAGTGCGGTGGCGGGACCGCCGAGTTCGACCTGGAGACCGTCGCCGGCAGCCGACCTGGCCGTGTCGACGACGGCTCGCGCCTGGGCCTCTGGGACGTGCCCGGCCTTCCCCTCGAAGGCGACGGTCGCATAGGCGGTACGGCCGTCGTCGCTGATCTGCGCGGATCCGCCGGGCTTGTCGGAACTCGCGCCGAGGTCCTGGGCGGAGCCCGCGCCGGAGCCGGAGTCGTTCCCGGAGCCCGTCCCGGCGGCTTGACCGGCGCTCTGCCCGGAGTCGTTCCCGGAGCCCGTCCCGGACCTCGTCCCGGTGTCCTTCGCCGATTCCGCCCCGGCGGCACCCTCGGCACCCTCGGCACCGGCTGCATCGGCTGCACTCTCCGTGTTGCCGGTGTTGCCGGTGTTGCCGGTGTTGCCCGTGTCGCCGGTGTTGCCCGCGCCTTCCGGCGTACCGCCCGTACCACCCGGGGCACCGCCGGAAGACCCGCCCGCCGCCTCCCCGAACCGGGGCTCGGGGGACGCGCCGTACGGGCCGGTGACCGAGGCGACGCCGTCCAGGCGCTCGACCTCCTCCAGCATGGCCGCCATCCGCTGCTCGACGGCGGCAGCCCGGACACTGCCCTGAGCGCTGTGCCAGACGATGGTGTCCCCGCCGTCGAAGCCACCGTGGAAGCCGTCCCGGAGGAGGTCGGCGGCCCGGCCCGACTCGGTGCCCGGTATGTCGTAGTCGTTCGAGTACGCCGTACCCGCGAACGCCGCGGCCGACGAGACGCCGCAGAGGGCCGACAGCCAGAGCAGGACGGTGACGAGTCGGTGCCTGATGCACCACCGGGCGATGGCGGACACGGACGAGCTCCCTGGTGGTTCGTGGATCTTCACTGGGAACTGCCCGCAAAGAACACATGACCTACAGCGCAACACTCTCTCAGGAGAAAGTGATCGTTAGGGACCCTTCGCCCGTTTCGTGGCCATACTCACAGGGGTGGGGGAATGGTCGCGGAGGCGATCGGCGAGGAGGAGCCGGGGCTCTCGCAGTCGATCGCGCCCGGCGCCGGATACGGGACCTCCGGCAGCGCGCCCGCCGCCGCATCGGAACGGAACCGCTCCCCCGAGGCCGGGGCTGCCGGTCTCGCCGCGCCGCAGCCCGGCCCGAAGCACCGCCTCCCCGCCGGGGCCGGCGCGGCCACGACCTCCTGCGACGCGGTGAGCGCCCGCTCTCGCTCGGGCCGGGTCCGCGGTCACGCGGGCCCGCGCTCGGGCCGGGGCCCCCTCGGGCCGGGTCCGCGGTCGCGCGATCCCGCAGTATCACGGCGTGACAATCCGGCACCCACCCCGGCCGGGTCCGCCGGTCGCGCGGGCCCGCGGGGCGCGCCCGCCCGAAGGCCCTGGCGGAATCCCGCCGTTGGCCGACGGGCCGTCGGGGCCAATTCGGTGGCGCTGTCGCCGCGGACTGCCACCATGGGCTCATGACCAGTAGGGGGGAATCACGTATCGCCGTCGCCACCACGGCCACTTCGTCCATCACGGCCGCCGAGATAGCCCGGCGCCTGCACCGGTCGCCCTGGGATCATCTGGGCGGGCCGCCGGTCGCGATCGTGCACCATCCGCCCGAGGCGACCCGGATGGAGCGGCGCGAGGCGTTCCGGGAGGTCTACGGGCCGATCGTCGCCGCCATCGGGGAGCCGACGCTGTACGGCGGATCCGCTCTGGGGCCCAGTGTCCGCTGGCGCGACGCGGACCGGCTGGTGCTGCTGTCGGGAGACCGGTTCCACGTCACGCTCTCGGTCCACCGGCCCGAGGAACTGGAGGGCGGCGAGTACCGCTGCTTCACCTGGGGCGGCGCCTGGTCGAAAGACCGGCGGCACGACTTCGACCTGCTGCCGTACAGCTGGCAGCTGTACCGCGGCGGGCCGGGCGAGTCGCCGTGGCGGCGACCGGACCATCGGCTCGCCGGCGACTGGGAGCAGTTGGAGAGCGCCCTGGAGCTGCTCCTCGCCGCGTGGGCGGAACAGCTTCCCGTGCAGGTGCCGGGCGACTGGGCCGGGTTCACGGTGGTGGCCGACCGGGATCCCGGCCGCGACCTCGTCGTCTCGTACAGTCCGGGCGAGGGACTGGGGGTGGCGATCGACGACCGGGACGCGAAGCAGTGCCCGGAGCGGGACTGGCTCATGCGGCAATGCGGTTGGCATGGCCACGACCGAGGCTGGTGGCATTCGGCGTTCCCGGAGGCCGCGGAGAACTCCCCGACCGCTGCGGCGCGGCTGGCCGTCACGGAACTCCGTTCGCGCGGCGCGCTCGGGCCGCAGGAGCTGTCCGCCCGGGAAGCCGGTGTCGACGGCCGCGGCGAGCTGTGGCTGCCGGGCCTGGGGATACGGACGTAGTCGACCTGACCCGGCGCTGAAGTACCGGCCCGCGAGGGACCGGGCCTGGCGGTGGGCCGCGGCCGGCTGCCGCGTGGCCTCCTGCGTCCAGGCAGAGCCGGCCCTACGGGGATGGCAGGCGCGCGTGACTCACGCCGCGCAGTCCGCACGGTCTCGCCCCTGCGGCCCACGCCGAAGTCCGCAGGCACGGCCCACGCCGAAGTCCGCACCGCGGGGCCGGGCCGCGACCCGCCCGGCCGGTACCCGCCCGCGGACGGCCCCCGTATGCCGGTCCGGCCCCGTGCATACCGGTCACCGGGACGGCGCGCCCGGCCGGCGGGAACCGGAGAGGGGTGGGACACCGGCTCGGTGTCCCACCCCTCGTGCCGAAGCGCCCGGGATCAGCCCTCGGTCACACCGAGCTTCCGCAGGATCAGCTCCTTGACCCGGGCCGCGTCGGCCTGACCGCGCGTGGCCTTCATGACGGCGCCGACCAGCGCGCCGACCGCGGCGACCTTGCCGCCCCGGATCTTGTCGGCGACGGCGGCGTTGCCGGCGATCGCCTCGTCGACGGCCGCGCCCAGCGCGCCCTCGTCGGAGACGACCTTCAGGCCCCGCTTCTCGACGACCGCGTCCGGATCGCCCTCGCCGGCCAGCACGCCCTCGATGACCTGACGGGCCAGCTTGTCGTTGAGCGAGCCGTCCGCGACCAGGGCGGTCACCCGGGCCACCTGCCCCGGTGAGATCGGCAGCTCCTCGAGCGAGCGGCCCGACTCGTTGGCGTTGCGTGCCAGCTCGCCCATCCACCACTTGCGGGCGGAGACGGGGTCGGCGCCGGCGTCGATGGTGGCCACGATCGGGTCGATCGCACCCGCGTTCAGGATCGACTGCATGTCGTGCCCTGAGATGCCCCACTCCTCGCGGAGGCGGTTGCGGCGCACCCGCGGCAGCTCGGGCAGTCCGGCGCGCAGCTCCTCGACCCACTCACGGGACGGGGCGACCGGGACGAGGTCGGGCTCCGGGAAGTAGCGGTAGTCCTCCGCCTCCTCCTTGACCCGGCCGGACGTGGTGGAGCCGTCGTCCTCGTGGAAGTGGCGGGTCTCCTGCACGATCGTGCCGCCGTCGCCCAGCACCGAGGCATGGCGCCGGGCCTCGAAGCGGACAGCGCGCTCCACGCTGCGCAGCGAGTTGACGTTCTTGGTCTCGCTGCGGGTACCGAACGTCTCCGAGCCCTTCGGCATCAGCGACAGGTTGACGTCGCAGCGCATCTGGCCCATCTCCATCCGGGCCTCGGAAACGCCGAGGGCGCGGATCAGCTCGCGCAGTTCGGCGACGTACGCCTTGGCGACCTCGGGGGCGCGGTCACCGGCGCCCACGATGGGCTTGGTGACGATCTCGATCAGCGGGATGCCGGCCCGGTTGTAGTCGAGCAGGGAGTGCGACGCGCCGTGGATACGGCCGGTGGCACCGCCGACGTGCGTCGACTTGCCGGTGTCCTCCTCCATGTGGGCGCGCTCGATCTCCACGCGGAAGACCTCGCCGTCCTCGAGCTGGACGTCCAGATAGCCGTTGAAGGCGATCGGCTCGTCGTACTGCGAGGTCTGGAAGTTCTTCGGCATGTCCGGATAGAAGTAGTTCTTCCGGGCGAAGCGGCACCATTCGGCGATCTCGCAGTGCAGCGCGAGACCGATCCTGACGGCGGACTCGACGCCGACCGCGTTGACCACCGGCAGCGAGCCGGGCAGGCCAAGGCAGGTGGGGCAGGTCTGCGAGTTGGGCTCGGCGCCCAGCCCGGTCGAGCAGCCGCAGAACATCTTGGTCCTGGTGCCGAGTTCGACATGGACCTCCAGGCCCATGACGGGGTCGTACGACGCGAGTGCGTCCTCGTACGACACCAGGTCAGTCGTGACGGTCACGGTGAAACTTTCCCTCTCAGCCCAGCAGGACGTCGTCGTCGCCCAGGCGCTTCAGCTCCCGGTAGAGGATCGCGAGTCCGGTGACGATGGCGGCGGCGGACACGGCGGCGTCGACCAGCCGGAGCGTGTCGTGCTCCAGGCGGGCCTTCCTGGCCTGCTTGGCGACGCCGATGGCTCCGAACGCGGTGGCGGCCATGGACACATACGTGCCGGTACGGGACTTCGTGAAGCCCTTGGCCTTCTGCAAGCTACTCACAGTGACGGTGCCTCCTCCAGCAGCGGATGGCCCCAGCGTGCCACGAAGGCCGCCTCGACGGCCGCACCCACCCGGTAGAGCCGCTCGTCCTTCATGGCGGGGGCGATGATCTGCAGACCGACCGGGAGACCGTCCTCCGGCGCCAGTCCGCAGGGCAGCGACATCGCGGCGTTGCCGGCCAGGTTGGTCGGAATCGTGCACAGGTCGGCGAGGTACATCGCCATCGGGTCGTCGGCGCGCTCGCCGATCGGGAAGGCGGTGGTCGGGGTCGTCGGGGAGACGATCACGTCGACCTGCTCGAAGGCCCTCTCGAAGTCCTGCTTGATGAGGGTGCGCACCTTCTGGGCACTGCCGTAGTACGCGTCGTAGTAGCCCGACGACAGGGCGTAAGTGCCGAGCATGATCCGGCGCTTGACCTCGTCGCCGAAGCCCTCCTCGCGGGTCAGCGAGGTGACGTCCTCGGCCGAGCGGGTGCCGTCGTCGCCGACGCGCAGGCCGTAGCGCAGACCGTCGAACCGGGCGAGGTTCGAGGAGCACTCGGACGGCGCGATCAGGTAGTAGGCGGAGAGAGCCAGGTCGAAGGAGGGGCAGTCGAGTTCGACGATCTCCGCGCCCAGCTCCTTCAGCAGCCGCACGGACTCGTCGAACCGCTGTACGACACCGGCCTGGTAGCCCTCGCCGCGGAACTGCCTGACGACACCGACGCGCATGCCCTCGACCGAGCCGTTGCGCGCGGCCTCGACGACCGGCGGGACCGGGGCGTCGATGGAGGTGGAGTCGAGCGGGTCGTGGCCGGCGATCACCTCGTGCAGCAGCGCCGCGTCGAGGACCGTGCGGGCACAGGGACCGCCCTGGTCGAGCGACGAGGAGAAGGCGACCATGCCGTAGCGGGACACGGCACCGTAGGTGGGCTTCACACCGACCGTGCCGGTGACGGCGGCGGGCTGGCGGATGGAGCCGCCGGTGTCCGTCCCGATGGCGAGCGGCGCCTCGTACGAGGCGAGCGCGGCGGACGAACCGCCGCCGGAGCCGCCGGGGATGCGGGTCAGGTCCCAGGGGTTGCCGGTCGGGCCGTACGCGCTGTTCTCGGTCGAGGACCCCATGGCGAACTCGTCCATGTTGGTCTTGCCGAGGATGACGACGTCGGCCTCCTTCAGCCTGCGCGTCAGGGTGGCGTCGTACGGCGGGATCCAGCCCTCGAGGATCTTCGAGCCGACGGTGGTGGGGATGCCCGCGGTGGTGAAGATGTCCTTCAGCGCCAGCGGCACGCCGGCCAGCGGGCCGAGCGTCTCGCCGCGTTCGCGCTTCTCGTCGACGGCACGGGCCTGGGCGAGGGCACCCTCACGGTCGATGTGCAGGAACGCGTGGACCTTCTCGTCCACGGCCTCGATCCGGGCGAGGTGCGCCTCGGTGACCTCGACGGCGGTCAGCGCGCCTGAGGCGATCCTGGCGGCGATCTCCGCCGCGGTGAGCTTGATGATGGGGCTGTCCGTCATCGCTGGTCAGTCCTCCCCCAGGATCTGCGGCACCTTGAAACGCTGCTGCTCCTGTGCCGGGGCGCAGGAGAGCGCCTGCTCGGAGGTGAGCGACGGACGGACCTCGTCCGCGCGCATGACGTTGGTCAGCGGCAGCGGATGGGAGGTCGGCGGTACGTCTCGGTCGGCGACCTCGGCGACGCGGGCGACCGCGCCGATGATGTCGTCGAGCTGTCCGGCGAAGTGGTCGAGCTCTTCGGCCTTCAGCTCCAGACGTGCCAGCCGGGCGAGGTGGGCGACCTCCTCGCGCGTGATGCCAGGCATGCAGCGATCCTCAGGGGTGAGTGTGATGGTTGTGGCCCAATCCTATGGGCCAGGTCCGGGTGCCCGCGAAACCCTTTGCCGCGGGACCCGGCCGGCACCCGAGGCGGAGGGTGCCTCGGGTCGCACGGCGGAGGCCCGCCGCCCGGGCGGGACCGCCCCCGGTGGACAGGGTCACGGGCCGCCGGGCCGCGGGGCCGCGGGCCGCGCCATCATGCCACCAGGCAGGCCATGCGCCACCGGGAGCGCCAGACCGCGAAGCCGCCAGGCCACCGGGCGCCCAGCGCCCAAACCCCCGGCCACCGAACCACCGAACCACCGAACCACCGAACCGCCAGGCAGACCACGCACCGCCGCGCCACCGAGCGCGCCAGACCGCGACACCTCGACACCTCGACACCGCCAAGCCAACCGGGTACCCAGCACCCAAACCCCCGGCCACCGAGCCACCGAACCGCCAGGCAGGCCACGCACCGCCGCGCCACCGGGAGCGCCAGACCGCGAAACCGCCAAGCCAACCGGGCGCCCAGCACCCAAACCCCCGGCCACCGGACCGCCAGGCAGACCACGCACCGCCGCGCCACCGAGCGCGCCAGACCGCGACACCTCGACACCTCGACACCGCCAAGCCAACCGGGTACCCAGCACCCAAACCCCCGGCCATCGAGCCACCGAGCCACCGTGAGGCCAGGCAGGCCACGCACCGCCAGCCGCCAGACCGCCGCACCACCAGGGCCGCGCCACCGGGCCATCACGCCACCACGCCACCACGCCACCACGCCACCACGCCACCAGCCGGAGGATCAGCCGGCAGTCGGCCTCGACGCGCCCCTCAGTTCACCAGGCCCGACGGGCGGTCCACCTCGGACGGGGCGGCGGGAAGCTCGCCCACCGGGCGGCGCCAGCCGTGCTGGCCCCGGGCCCGCAGCCAGGCCGTGGTCTCCTGGGGCGGCATCGCCGCCGCGACCAGCCAGCCCTGCACCGCGTCGCAGCCCAGGTCGCGCAGCCGCTCCCAGGTCTCGTCGTCCTCCACGCCCTCGGCGACCACGAGCAGTCCGAGGGAGTGGGCGAGGTCGACGGTGCAGCGGACGATCTCGGCGTCTTCAGCGTCGACCGCGAGCCGGGCGACGAACGACCGGTCGATCTTGAGTTCGCTGACCGGCAGCCGACGCAGATGGACCAGGGAGGAGTAGCCCGTGCCGAAGTCGTCCAGCGACATCTTCACGCCGTGGCCGGTGAGCGCCGCGAGGGTGTCCCCGGCCCGCTGCGGGTCCTCCAGCAGCACATGCTCGGTGATCTCCAGTTGCAGCGCGCCCGCCGGGACGCCGTGCCGGGCGAGCCGTGCCGCGACGGAGCCGGCGAAGCCCGGGGTGTGGACGTCGCGCGGCGACACATTGACGGCGACCGGCACCTCGAGGCCCTGGGAGCGCCACTTGGCGACCTGGCCCAGCGCGGACTCCAGCACGTACTCGGTCAGATGCGGCATCAGCCCCGAGGACTCCGCGATGGCGATGAACTCGTCGGGGGGAACCCGGCCGCGGTCCGGGTGCACCCAGCGCACCAGTGCCTCGAGCCCGGCGACATGGCCGTCGAAGCGGACCTTCGGCTGGTAGTGGAGTTCCACCTCGCCCGCGTCCAGCGCCCGGCGCAGATCGCCGAGCAGTCCGAGCCGGTCCGGTGTGTTCGAGTCGCGCTTGGACTCGTACACCTCGACGCCGGTGCGGTCGCGCTTCGCCTGGTACATCGCCACATCCGCCCGCCTGAGCAGCCCTTCGGCGTCGAGGGCGTGGTCGGGGAAGACGGCGAGGCCGGCGCTGGCCTCCAGGACCAGGGTGAGCCCGTCGAGGTCGAGGGGTGAGGAGAGCTGGCCCACCAGGTGCCGGGCGACCCGCTGGGCGCTGGTGGTGGAGTCGGTCGTGGGCAGCAGCACGGCGAACTCGTCGCCGCCCAGCCGCGCGGCCTCGGCTCCGCGCGGCAGCGCGAGCTTCAGCCGTTCGGCGATCTGGAGCAGCAGCCGGTCGCCCGCGAGGTGGCCGAGCGTGTCGTTGACCGAGCGGAACCGGTCGAGATCGATCAGGACGAGGGCCGAGCGCGCTCCGATCCCCTCGGCCTCCTCCAGCGCCGTCCAGGTGCGCTCCAGCAGGCACTGGCGGTTGGGGAGCTTGGTGAGCGGGTCGCGCAGCTGCTCCTCGGCCCGGGCGCGGGCGATCCACAGGGTGGAGTCGAGGGCGATCAGCGGCACGGCGAACAGCGGGAGCACCGCCGGCACGGTGGTCGCAACGACGCAGATCAACGGGGCGATGCCGAGCAGGGCGACGGCCACGAGTCCCTGCCGCAGCAGCGCGGTGCGGGCGACCGTGGGCAGTCCGCTGCCCTGCGGCACCAGGGCGTACCAGAGCAGCATCCGGGTGACGGCGATGTACGCGGCCGCGGCCAGCACCACCTCGGGGATCGCTTCCGGTCCCCACTGCAGGGGCTGCCAGGGGGCCTCGACGGTCGGTGCCTCGCCGAACGCGGCGAGGACGAGTGCGGCCGCGCCGATGCCCAGGACGTCCACCGCGCCGTGCAGGGCGCCCTGCCGCCAGCGGTGCCGCCGGGCTGCGCCGACCAGCACCACCACGGCGAGGCTGACCACGGCGGCCGGAACCCAGCCGTACAGCAGCAGCACCGCGAGCGTCAGGGCGGCACCGGAACCCGTGCCGCCCCACCAGCGGTCCCGCCCGAGGGCGACCAGATGGCCGACGATGACGGCGGTCAGCGCGGCGAGGGACCAGCCCTCGGCGCCCGCGGGGAAGAGCGCCCGCCCCTCGCGCAGGGCGTCGAAGAGCCCGGCCGCCAGGGCGAGTGCGGCGATGCCCGTGACGACGAGCGGCAGCTTCGACGCGATGCCCGCGACGAACGCGAGCCCCGCGAGACCACGCGGCCGTGAGACCGGGGCGGCGCTCTCGGTCGGTTCCATTCCCGTCCCTCTCACAGCCGGCGGTGCCGATGCCACGTGGTGGCTTCCGTGTCGTGCGACCACGGCCGAAACCTCACCACGCGGCCGTGCACAACAGGCGCATACCCCAACAGTAGGCCGCGGCGGGCTCCGACGGGCAGCGCTCTACAGCTCTTGCCCGAATGCGACCCGGCCACCCTTATCCCTCTGATATGCGCCGAACGAGTGATCCTGACGGGGGGTCGGTTCGCACGACCGTACTATTCCCCGATCGGTGCGGCCGCCTCGCGGGCCGCGTCCGGCCCTTGCTCGAGAAGGACCGCGAAGCCGTCCTCGTCCAGTACGGGCACCTTCAGTTGCACCGCTTTGTCGTATTTCGATCCAGGGTTGTCACCCACAACGACGAACGAGGTCTTCTTCGAGACGGAACCCGTCACCTTCGCTCCACGGCTCTGGAGCGCGTCTTTCGCGCCATCCCTGGTGTGCTTCTCGAGCGTGCCGGTGACGACGACCGTGAGTCCCTCGAGCGGGCGCGGTCCCTCGTCCTCGCCGGAGCCCTCCTCCTCCATCCGGACGCCTGCGGCCCGCCACTTGCGGAGGATCTCGCGGTGCCAGTCCTCCTCGAACCACTGCTTCACCGAGGCGGCGATGGTCGGCCCGACGCCCTCGACGGCCGCGAGCTCCTCCTGGGACGCCTGTTCGATGCGTTCGATCGAACGGAACTCGCGGGCCAGCTCCTCGGCGGCCACCGGCCCCACATGGCGGATGGAGAGACCGGTGAGGATGCGGGCCAGTGGCCGCTCCCTGGCGGCCGCGAGGTTCTCCAGCATCGCCAGCGTGTTCTTCTTGGGCTCACCCTGCTGGTTGGCGAAGACGGTGACGACCTTCTCCTCGCCGGTCCTGGGGTCGCGCTTGGGCAGTCCGCTGTCCTGGTCCAGCACATACGCCTTGATGGGCAGCAGCTGCTCGACCGTCAGGTCGAACAGGTCGCCCTCGTCGGCCAGCGGCGGCTCGGCCGGCTCCAGCGGCTTCGTCAGAGCCGCCGCGGCCACATAGCCGAACGCCTCCACGTCCAGGGACTTGCGGCCCACCAGATAGAACAGCCGCTCCCGCAACTGGGCCGGGCAACTGCGGGCGTTGGGGCAGCGCAGATCGACGTCGCCCTCCTTCATCGGCCGCAGGGCCGTACCGCACTCGGGGCACTCGGCCGGCATGACGAACTCCCGCTCGCCGCCGTCCCGCAGGTCGACCACGGGGCCGAGGATCTCCGGGATGACGTCGCCCGCCTTGCGCAGCACCACGGTGTCGCCGATCAGGACGCCCTTGGCCTTGACCACGTCCTGGTTGTGCAGGGTCGCGAACTCGACCTCGGATCCCGCGACCGTCACCGGCTCCACCTGCGCGTACGGCGTCACCCGGCCGGTACGGCCCACCCCGACGCGGATGTCCACCAGCTTGGTGTTGACCTCCTCCGGCGGGTACTTCCAGGCGATCGCCCAGCGCGGCGCCCTCGACGTCGAACCCAGCCGGCCCTGGAGCGGGATCTCGTCCAGCTTGACGACCACCCCGTCGATCTCGTGCTCCACGGAGTGCCGGTGCTCGCCGTAGTACGCGATGAACTCCCGCACCTCCTCCAGGGAGTCCACCACCCTGTAGTGCCGGGCCGTCGGCAGGCCCCACTCGTGCAGGAGCTCGTACGCCTCCGAGAGCCGGGCGATCTCCAGGCCGTCGCGCGCGCCGATCCCGTGCACCACCATGTGCAGCGGCAGGGTCGCGGTGACCCTGGGGTCCTTCTGCCGCAGCGAACCCGACGCCGAGTTCCGGGGGTTGGCATAGGGCTGCTCACCGGCCGCGATCCGGCGGGCGTTGAGCTCCTCGAAGGCCTCCATGGGGAAGTAGACCTCGCCCCGGATCTCCACCAGGTCGGGGACCCGGTCGCCCCGCAGGCGGACCGGGATGTCCGCGATCGTCCGGACGTTGGGGGTGATGTCCTCGCCGGTGCGGCCGTCGCCCCTGGTCGCGGCCCGGGTGAGCCGGCCCTTCTCGTAGGTGAGGTTGACCGCCAGGCCGTCGACCTTCAGCTCGCACAGGAAGCGGTGCGCGGACGTGCCGACCTCCTTGGCGACCCGGTCCACCCAGGCGGCGAGCTCCGCCTCGTCGAAGGCGTTGTCGAGGGACAGCATCCGCTCGCGGTGCTCGACCGCCGTGAACTCCGTCTCGTAGGCGACCGCGACCCGCTGGGTCGGCGAGTCGGGCGTCCGAAGCTCCGGATACCTGCCCTCGAGCGCCTCCAGGGACCGCATCAGCCGGTCGAACTCGGCGTCGCTGACGACCGGCTGGTCCTTCACGTAGTACCGGAAGCGGTGCTCCTCGATCTGCTCGGCCAGCCGGGCATGCTCGTCCCGCACCTCCGCCGGCACCGGCCCCTGCTGTTCGACAGCCACCGTCACGTCCTCCCGCCACCTCGGCCCTCGGTCCATCACTCAGGGTTGTCCACGAGCGATCTCGCCGCCCGGACGCAGTGCGCGAGGGCCGCACGGGCATAGCCGGGTGAAGCGCCCGCGAGCCCGCACGACGGGGTGATCACGACGGACTCGGCGAGAGTCCCCGGATTCAGCCCCAGCCTGCGCCACAGCGTCCTGACACCCATGACGCTACTAGCAGGGTCGGACAACGGGCCGTCGGTGGCGGACACGACCCCCGCCAGGAGCTTCGTGCCGCCCTCGACCGCCTCACCGACCGACTCGTCGTCACGCTCGGTGAGAAGCGAGAAATCGAACGAGATCCCGGCGACGCCCGCCCGGCGCAGCAGGGCGAACGGCACCCGAGGAGCACAGGAGTGCACGGCCACCGGCACACCGGCGGTGGCGACGACCTCCCGCAGCGTGCTCTCGGCGAGCTGCCGGTCCACGGCGCGGTGCGTCCGGTATCCGCTGGCGGTCCTCACCCCGCCGCCCAGCACCGCCGTCAGGGAGGGCTCGTCCAGTTGCAGCACGGGACGCGCACCCGGCACCCGGCGCCGCACCTCGGCGAGATGGCCGCGCAGCCCCTCGGCCAGCGAGCCCGCGAGGTCCCGGCAGGCGCCGGGGTCGGCGAGGGCCGCCTCGCCGTTCCTGAGTTCCAGCGCGGCCGCGAGCGTCCACGGCCCGACGGCCTGGACCTTGAGCGGGCCCTCGTAGCCCTGGGCGAACTCCTCCAGCGCGTCCAGGTCCTCACCGAGCCAGGACCTGGCCCGCCGGGTGTCCCGGCCCGGCCGGTCACCGATCCGCCAACCGCTCGGCTCGACGCGCGCGTACAGCTCCACCAGCAGCCCCGCGGTCCGGCCGACCATGTCGGCGCCGGGGCCGCGGCCGGGCAGCTCGGGCAGGTGGGGGAAGTCCCCGAAGGACCCGGTGACGGTCCTCGCGGCCTCGCGCGCGTCCCCGCCGGGCAGCGAGCCGACTCCGGTCGCAGGACCCCACACGGCGCCGCTCACCGCCCAGGCCGGACGGTGAGGTCGTGGATGTCGGCGTCGCGCGGCAGGTCGAGGGCCGTGAGGATCGCCGTCGCCACCGACTCGGGGTCGATCCACCGCGACGGGTCGTACTCCTTGCCCTCCTGCCGGTGCACCTTCTCCTGCATGGGGCTCGCGGTGCGGCCCGGGTACACCGAGGTGACCCGCACGCCGTGCTCCTTCTCCTCCTGCCGCAGGACGTCGGCCAGCGCCTTGAGGCCGTGCTTGGAGGCGGCGTACGCGCCCCACTCTGCATGGGCGTTAAGCCCCGAACCGGAGTTGACGAAGACCACCGCGCCCCGGGAATCCCGCAGCTGGGGCAGCAGCAGCCGGGTCAGCTCCGCAGGGCTCACCAGGTTCACGTCGAGCTGTGCCCGCCAGGTCCTCGGCGTGAGGTCGGCGACCCGGCCGAGGTCCACGACGCCCGCGATGTGCAGCAGCGAGTCGACCCGCTCGGGCAGCGTCTGGTGCGAGAACGCCCAGGACAGCCGGTCCGGCGTGCCGAGGTCGCCGACGAGGGTGCGGGAGCCGGGGTAGGCCCGGGCCAGCTCCCGGGCGCGGCCGGCGTCCCTGGCCAGCAGCACGAGGTCGTCGCCGCGCTCGTGCAGCCGGCGCGCGACGGCCGCGCCGATGCCGGAGCCCGCTCCGGTGATCAGATGTGTAGCCATAGCGGCCATGCTCGCATCACCGCGGCCGCGCGCTCGCCACGAGGTGGAGGAGGGCGGCCGACGTGCCCTCGGCGAAGAGGACCGGGCCGGTGAGGAGCACGGGCGGGAAGCGCTCGGCGCGGTCGCGGATTCGCGGCGCTGGAAGAGCCGGATGGCCTCGGTCCGGCGCGCGGGTGCGGTCTCAGGCCGTGACCGTACCCGGCCGGCGCGTCGTCGCCGCGATCGTCGCCGAGCCGACCACGCGGGTGCCGTCGTACAGCACGATCGCCTGACCGGGGGCGACCCCGCGGACGGGCTCGGCGAACGCCACCCTCAGCTCGTCGCCCACCAGCTCGGCCGAGACCTCCGTCTCGCCGCCGTGGGCGCGCAGCTGCGCCGTGTACGTACCCGGGCCGGAGGGTGCCGTGCCGCACCAGCGGGGCCTCACCGCGGTGAGCGCCGACACCTCCAGGGCCTCGGCCGGGCCGACCGTGACGGTGTTGTCCACCGGTGAGATGTCCAGGACGTAGCGCGGCCTGCCGTCGGGCGCGGGGTGGCCGATGCGCAGTCCCTTGCGCTGGCCGATGGTGAAGCCGTACGCGCCGTCGTGGGTGCCCAGCCTCGTCCCGGACTCGTCGACGATGTCGCCCTCCGCCCTGCCGAGGCGCTTCGCGAGGAACCCCTGGGTGTCGCCGTCGGCGATGAAGCAGATGTCGTGGCTGTCGGGCTTCCTCGCCACGGCCAGTCCGCGCCGCTCGGCCTCCGCGCGGATCTCGTCCTTGGTGGTGAGGGTGTCGCCGAGCGGGAACACGGCGTGGGCGAGCTGCCGCTCGTCGAGCACTCCGAGCACATAGGACTGGTCCTTGGCCTGGTCGCTCGCGCGGTGCAGCTCGCGGCGGCCGTCCTCGCGCACGACGACGGTGGCGTAGTGGCCGGTGCACACGGCGTCGAACCCCAGGGCCAGCGCCCTGTCGAGCAGCGCCGCGAACTTGATCTTCTCGTTGCAGCGCAGGCAGGGGTTGGGGGTGCGGCCCGCCTCGTACTCCGCGACGAAGTCCTCGACCACGTCCTCGCGGAACCGCTCGGCGAGGTCCCAGACATAGAAGGGGATGCCGATGACGTCCGCGGCGCGGCGGGCGTCGCGGGAGTCCTCGACGGTGCAGCAGCCGCGCGCGCCGGTGCGGAACGACTGCGGGTTCGCCGAGAGCGCCAGATGCACCCCGGTCACGTCGTGTCCCGCTTCGGCGGCCCGGGCGGCGGCGACGGCGGAGTCCACACCGCCGGACATGGCGGCGAGGACGCGGAGGGGGCGCTGGCGTGTGTCAGTCATAGCCCTATCAGGGTACGGGGCGCCGGGAACCGAAAGCCCGCGAGTAGGCGTTCGGGAGGTGACGGGGTGCGGAGAGGGGTGGCATGGGCGGCAGGAAGGCAGAGCGCGGCGTCGGCAGGCGGGCCGCGCTGATCGGCGGCGCGGCGGCGCTCGTGGGTGCGGGTGTGGTGGCCCAGGACGAGCTGAGGCGGCTGTGGTGGCGGGTGCCCGGCATGGAGAAGCCCCGGGTCGAGGGTGAGCTGGACCACGCGGGCGCGGTGTGGACGGCGGCCTCCTCGGCGAACTGGCGGCGGGCCGACCGGCCCGACGACTACACGATCGACCGGGTGGTGATCCATGTCGTCCAGGGCAGCTACCGCACGGCGCTGAAGGTGTTCCAGGACCCCGGCCACGGCGCCGCCACGCACTACGTGGTGGGCGGGGACGGGCGGGTCGCGCAGATGATCCGCGAACTCGACGTCGCCTTCCACGCCGGGAACCGGGACATCAACCAGCGGAGCATCGGCATCGAGCACGAGGGCTTCGTCGACCGTCCCGAGGACTTCACCGACGAGATGTACGCCTCGTCGGCCCGGCTGACGGCCGGCATCTGCGCGCGGTACGGGATCCCGGTCGACCGGGAGCACATCATCGGCCATGTCGAGGTGCCCGGGACCGACCACACCGACCCCGGCCCGCACTGGGACTGGGACCGGTACATACCGATGGTGCGGCGGGCGGCGGCCGGGCCGTCGCCCGCCGCGACGCCGCTCTAGCCGTTCCGTCCCGGGGCGGCGGGCCCCACCGCTGCCACGGGGCGACGGGGCGACGGGCGCTGACTTGAGGCCCGGGACGACGGACCCCGGCTGAGGCCCCGGACAGCGCGCTCCGGCGCCGCGACGGGCGCAGGCTGTGGCCGCCGGGGAGCGGCGCGGCGACCGGTGCGGTGCGGTCCGGCCGCGGCGGCCATTGGGGTGCGGTGCGGCCTCGGCGACCGGTGCGGTGCGGTGGTCCGGTGCGGTCCAGTCCGGTGGCTCGGTGCGGTCCGGTGCGGTGGTCCGGTCCGTTGGCTCGGTGCGGTCCGGTGCGGTGGTCCGGTCCGTTGGCTCGGTGCGGTCCGGTCCGGTGGCCCGGTCAAGTTCGGTGGTCCGGTCCGGGCCGGTGGTCCGGTCCAGTCCGGTGGCTCGGTGCGGTCCGGTGGTCCGGTGCGGTCCGGTGGTCCGGTGCGTCGTAGGACACCGGGCCGGCCTCGTCGTGGGGCTACTCGGTCAATCCGGCGGAGCGGCGATCGGCCACACCGGGCGATCCGGGCTCCGGGCGTGCCGGGCGATCCGGAGTCCGGCCGTGCCGGGCGTTCCGGCCGTGCGGGCGATCCGGGCCTGCCGGGCGGCGCGACGGGGCGGACCCCGCCTTAGCCCCATTCTCCGCACATGGGGGAAGAGGTCGATTGCCGGCTGGCGGCGAGGACGATATCTCCCGATGTGGACGCCATGCCGGAGGGTGAAACCAGCCCATAGCTGGGCGAGTGGTGCATTCGATCTTCACTCGTCCGAGTTACGTGCGGAGGACGGGCCTAGCTGAGGCCCGCGGCGCTAGCTGAGGCCCGCGGCGCGAGCCCGCTCCACGGCGGGCCCGATCGCCTCGGCGACGGCCTGGACGTCCTCCTCGGTGGACGTGTGGCCGAGGCTGAAGCGGAGCGTGCCGCGGGCCAGGTCCGGGGCGGTGCCGGTGGCGAGGAGGACATGGCTGGGCTGGGCGACACCCGCCGTGCAGGCCGAGCCGGTGGAGCACTCGATGCCCTGCGCGTCCAGGAGCAGCAGCAGCGAGTCGCCCTCGCAGCCGGGGAACGCGAAGTGTGCGTTGGCGGGGAGCCGGCCCTCCGGGTCTCCGCCGAGGATCGCGTCGGGCACGGCGTCGAGGACGGCGCCGACGAGCCGGTCGCGCAGGGCGCCGATGTCGCGGGCGAAGTCCTCACGGCGCTCGGCGGCGGTCCGGGCGGCCACGGCGAAGGCCGCCACGGCCGGCACGTCCAGCGTCCCGGAACGCACATGGCGTTCCTGGCCGCCGCCGTGCAGCACGGGCACCGGGGTGTGCTCTCGGCCCAGCAGCAGCGCGCCGACGCCGTACGGGCCGCCGATCTTGTGGCTGCTGACGGTCATGGCGGCCAGCCCGGACGCGGCGAAGCCGACGTCGAGCTGCCCGAAGGCCTGGACCGCGTCGGAGTGCAGCGGGACACCGAACTCGGCCGCGACACCGGCGAGTTCGCGGACTGGCATGACCGTGCCGATCTCGTTGTTGGCCCACATCACGGAGGCCAGCGCCACGTCGGAGGGGTCCCTCGCGAGGGCCTCCCGCAACGACTCCGGGTGCACCCGGCCGAGGGCGTCGACGGGCAGGTACTCGACGTTCGCTCCCTCGTGCTCGGCGAGCCAGTGCACGGCGTCGAGGACGGCATGGTGTTCGACGGGGCTGGCGAGTACGCGGGTGCGGCGCGGGTCGGCGGCTCGCCGGGCCCAGTAGAGGCCCTTGACGGCGAGGTTGTCCGCCTCGGTGCCGCCGGAGGTGAGGACGACCTCGCTGGGGCGCGCCCCGAGCGCCTCGGCGAGGGTCTCGCGGGCCTCCTCGACGGTACGGCGGGCCCTGCGGCCCGCTGCGTGCAACGACGAGGCGTTGCCGGTGACGGCGAGCTGGGCGGTCATCGCCTCGACCGCCTCCGGAAGCATCGGAGTGGTCGCGGCGTGGTCGAGGTAGGCCATGGTGGAGACGATTCTACGAGCCGTCCGGAGCCCGGCTTCCGCCCCGGGGGCCGGGCAGGTGCCGGAACCCGGCTTCGGCGACGGGGCCGAGCAGGCCGGTGGACCGGACCGCGGACGACGACCGCGCCGTCGCCCGCGACGAGCGGGTGTCGGCCTCCGACCGGCTCCCGGCCGACGATCAGCCCGCGAGCCGGCGGACCAGCCCGCGGGCGCCGGCGGACCAGTCCGCGAGCCGGCGGATCAGCCGCGCGGGAGCGGTGCCTTCGCCAACTGGCGGGACTGTGCGACGAGACGGCCCGCACTGTCCCAGACCTCGGCGTCCTCCTCCAGGAAGCCGCCCGCGAGATTGCGGGTCGTGATGGAGACGCGCAGCAGACCCGGCGCCGGACGGCAGCGGATGTGGGCGGTGAGTTCGACGGTCGGCGTCCAGCCCTTCAGCCCCAGGTCGAACGCGGTCGGTGGGAGTGCGTCGACGGTGAGCAGCAGGGAGAGCGGGTCGGCGTCGCGGCCGTCGGCGAGTCCGAACCAGCCCCGGACCTCGCCCTTGCCGGAGGGGGCTCCGACCGCCCAGCCGACGGTCGCGGGGTCGAGCTTGATGTTCAGCCGGTCGGTGATGGCGGAGGAGCCCGGGATCGCGGGCGCCGGACCGTCGGACGGGCCGAGGCAGTCCTGGTAGGCCGGGACGGCCGGGGGCAGGGCGGCCGTCCGGACGTCGCCGGGCAGTCCGTCCAGGTCGCCGTAGGTGGCGAGGACGCGGATGCGCTCCACCTCGGTGCCGTCCTCCGCGTACTGGAAGAGGGAGGCCTGGCCGGTGGAGAGGGTGCGGCCGGTACGGATCGCCTCGGTACGGATCACCGCCGGGCCGGGCGTGGAGGGAGTGAGGTAGTACGCCGAGACCGTGAACGGGTCCGGATGCGGAAGGGCGTCCCCGAGGGCGCGCCCGAGCAACGCCAGCAGATAGCCTCCGTTGACCGCGGTGATGATCGTCCAGCCCGCGGAGAGTTCCGCGTCGTAGACGCCGGGTACGCCGGGATCGCGGAGGGTGACAGCGGTGTCGCGGTCGAACTCGCTGTTACCGATGGTTGCCTGTGCCACCTGTGCCATGGCCAAATCGTACAACACATAATTACTAAGCGGTAGCTTTGCCGAAGCCCTCGTTCCCCGGCTCGCTCGCGGCGGACCGGCGGTTCCAGGCGCGCGGCGCCCGCCAGTGGAACCGCATCGCGAGCAGGCGCACCAAGAAGGCGGTCAGTGCGGCGATTCCGCTGGTCAGTCCGTTGAGTACGTCGAAGCGGATGAACAGTACGACCATGGTGGCACCGACGATCGCGGGAACGGCGTACAGGTCGCGGTCCCAGCGCAGCAGCGACGGCACCTCGTTCGCGAGGACGTCACGCAGCACACCCCCGCCGACCGCCGTGGCGAGCCCGAGCGTCGCGGAGGCGGTCAGGCCGAGGCCGTACTCGTGCGCCTTGGTCGTGCCGGTGACCGCGAACAGCCCCAGACCGGCGGCGTCGAAGACGTTGACCGAGCCCTGGATCCGCTCGACCTCGGGATGGAGGAAGAAGACCAGCACCGCCGCCACCAGCGGCATCACGAAGTAGCCGAGGTCCGTGAACGCGGCGGGCGGGACGGCGCCGATGACCAGGTCGCGGAACAGCCCGCCGCCCAGCCCGGTGACCTCGGCCAGCACCGCGATGCCGAAGACGTCGAAGTTCTTCCGCACGGCGAGCAGGGCGCCGGAGATGGCGAAGACGAAGATGCCGGCGAGGTCGAGAGCGTGTTGGACGGAGGGGGTGAACAGTTCCTGGAGCACCGGCCAATTGTGCCGCCTGCGGACCGGGAACCCGCTCGGGCCCCGTCCGGGTTCCCGGTCCGGGACGGGACCGTACGGGCAGGACCGCACGGGCAGGACCGCACGGACGGGAGCCGGACACGGGGCCGGGTCGAGCGCGGGTGGGGACTCGGGCCACGGCCCGGAACGGGGAGACCGGCCGGGACACGGACCGGCGGCCCGCGTCCCGGCAGGCGTACCGCTATGTACCCGTGGGGGCCTCCGATGCCTTCTCCCCGGACGTCGCGTGCTTCTCCGCCCCGCCGCCGGAAGCCCCGGGGGTCTGGGAGGCCTCCGGGGTCTCGGAGGCCTCCGGAGTCTCCGGGCTCTCGTCCACGTCGACGGCCCCGGGCACCTCGGCGGCCTCAGGCGCCTCGACCGCCTCGACCGCCTCGACCGCCTCGGGCACCTCTACGACCGCGGGCACCTCCGCGCCCCCGCGGACGGCCGGGACGACCTCCCCCGAGGTGCGGGCGATCTCACCCGACGCGATCTCCGCGGCGAAGTGGCAGGCCACCCGGTGACCGCCGCCCAGGTCCCGCAGCTCCGGGCGCTCGGTGGCGCACCGGGTGTCCTGCTTCCACGGGCAGCGCGTGTGGAAGCGGCAGCCCGCGGGCGGGTTCGCGGGCGACGGCAGGTCACCGAGCAGCAGAATGCGCTCGCGGCGGTCCTCCACCTCCGGGTCCGGCACCGGCACCGCCGACATCAGGGCCCTGGTGTACGGGTGCCTGGGCTCCTCGTACAGCGCGTCGCTCGGCGCCTCCTCCACCAGGGAGCCGAGGTACATGACCCCGATGACGTCGGAGATGTGCCGGACGACGGCGAGGTCGTGGGCGATGACGAGATACGTCAGCCCCATGGACTTCTGGAGTTCCTCCAGCAGGTTGACGACCTGCGCCTGGATGGAGACGTCCAGCGCCGAGACCGGCTCGTCGCAGATGATCAGGTCCGGTTCGAGCACCAGCGCCCGCGCGATGCCGATGCGCTGGCGCTGGCCGCCGGAGAACTCGTGCGGGTAGCGGGACAGGGCGTTCCCGGGAAGGCCCACCCTCGCCAGGATCTCCTTGATCTTCTCGCGGCGCTCCTCGCGGTTCGCGCCGATGCCGTGCGCGGCCATGCCCTCGGACAGGATGGACTCGATGTTCTGCCGGGGGTTGAGGCTGCCCAGGGGGTCCTGGAAGACCATCTGGAGCCGCCTGCGGAACGACCGCATCTCCTTCTCGGGGAGCTGTGCCACGTCCGTGCCGTCGAGGACGACCCGGCCGTCCGTCACGTCGACCAGCCGCAGCACCGCCCGTCCGAGCGTGGTCTTGCCGCAGCCGGACTCGCCGACGAGCCCGTAGGTCTGGCCGGCCTCGACGGACAGCGAGATGCCGTCCACGGAGTAGACGTGCCCGACCGTGCGGTCGAAGAGGACGCCCTTCCTGACGGGGAAGTGGACCTTCACTCCGTCGAGTTCGAGCAGGCTCATGCCGGGACCTCCGTCGTGGCCGGGACCGGGTTGACGCAGCGGGCCTGGTGCCCGGCCTCGCGGGGTTCGGTCAGTTCGGGCGTACCGGTCAGGCAGCCCATCTCGTAGCGGTCGCAGCGGGGCGCGAAGGCGCAGCCGTCGGCCCAGGCGATCTGGTCGTTGATGGACCCGCGAACGGGGTTGAGCGGCTCGCCGCGCGGCGCGTCGAGCCTCGGGATGGAACCGAGCAGGCCGTGGGTGTAGGGGTGGGTCGGGTACGCGAACAGCTCCCGCCGCCCGGAGGACTCCACGACCTTGCCCGCGTACAGCACGTTGACCTGGTCGCAGAGCCCGGCGACGACCCCCAGGTCATGGGTGATCATCAGCAGGGCGGTGCCCTCCTGGTCGACCAGTTCCTTGAGCAGTTCGAGTATCTGCGCCTGGATGGTGACGTCCAGCGCGGTGGTCGGCTCGTCGGCGATGAGCAGGCGCGGCGCGCAGGCCACGGCCATGGCGATCAGCGCCCGCTGCCGCATTCCGCCGGAGAGCTGGTGCGGATACTCCCTCAGACGCCGGTCCGGATCGGGGATGCCGACCCGGTCCAGCAGGTGCACGGCCTCCTTGCGGGCTGCCTCGCCCTTCATACCGCGGTGGCGCTTGAGGATCTCGGTCACCTGGACGCCGATCGGGACGACGGGGTTCAGGGAGGACAGCGGGTCCTGGAAGATCATCGCCAGCTTGCTGCCGCGCAGGTCCCTGATCTTGCCGGGGCTCATCGCCAGCAGGTCGGTGCCTTCGAAGTCCGCCCGTCCGCCGAGGGCCACGCCCTTGCGCGGGAGCAGTCCCATCAGGGCGAGCGAGGTGACGGACTTTCCGCAGCCCGACTCGCCGACGAGTCCGACGATCTGGCCCTCGTCCACGGAGAAGGAGACTCCGTTGACGGCCATGACGGTGTTGTCCCCGGGGGCCCTGACGGACTTGCCCTCGGCTGCCCCGGCGGGTTCGGTGGGCTTGACGGACTTGTCCTCGGCTGTCCCGTCGGGCTTGACGGGTTTGACGGCCTCGGCAGGCTCGGCGGCCTTCACGGGCCCGGCAGGCCCGGCGGGCCCGGCGGCCGTGACGGGCTTGGGACCACGGCCACGGCCACGACCGCGGTCGCGGCCGCCGAAGGTGACGGTGAGTTCGTCCACATCGAGCAGTGGCATGACATCAACCTCGCAGCTTCGGGTCGAGGGCTTCGCGCATGGCCTCGCCGAGCAGGGTGAAGCCCAGGGCGGTGATGATGATGGCGACCGCCGGGTACATCGACATCATCGGCGCGTTGTCGAAGAAGCGCTGCGCCTGCGAGAGCATGACCCCCCACTCCGGGACGGCCGGGTCGGGATTGCCGAGACCGAGGTAGGACAGTGCCGCGGCCTCGATGATGGCGGTGGCGAGGCTGAGGGTGGCCTGGACGATCACCGGGCTCAGCGAGTTGGGCATGATCTGGGTGAGTACGATGCGCCGCTTGCGGATCCCGAGGGAGCGGGCGGCGAGCACATAGTCCTTGCCTCCCTGGGCGAGCATCGAACCGCGCAGCAGCCGGGCGAAGATGGGGATCTGCACCACACCGACGGCGATCATCACCGTGGTCAGCGACTGCCCCAGCACCGCGGCGACGGAGACGGCGAGCAGCAGCGACGGCAGCGCCAGCATGATGTCGGTGATCCGCATGACGACGTCGTCGAGGCGCCGGCCCGCGCGTCCGCCCAGGGTGGCCGCCGCGCCGGAGACCGCGCCCACCAGGGCCCCGAGGACCAGGCCGATGAGCATCGACACCACACCGACCAGCAGTGTCTGCCGGGCTCCGACGAGCATGCGGGAGAACATGTCGCGGCCCAGGTGGTCCAGGCCGAACCAGTTCCCGCCGCGGGCGCCGACGAACCTGCCCTGGTTGGGGAAGACCTCGCCGCGCCAGGTCTGCGCCGTCGGGGCGTACGGGGCGAGCCAGGGGCCCACGATCGCGACCACGACGAACGCGGCGATGACGACCGCGCCGATGATCGCCATCTTGCTGCCGCGCAGCCGGCGGAAGGCCTCCCGCCAGAGGCTGGCGCCGCTGGACGTCTCCTTCTTCGCGGTGAGTTCGGCGAGGCGGTCGATCTTCGATGTCTTGGTGGTAGCCAGGCTCATCAGTGCACCCGCACCCTCGGATCGATGACGCTGTACGCGAGATCCACCAGCAGGTTGATCAGGACGTACACCATCGCGATGAACATGATGAAGCCCACGAGCACGGGGTAGTCACGGGCGTCGATCGCCGTCCGGATGAAGGACCCGATGCCGCCGAAGGAGAAGACCGACTCGGTGAGCACCGCCCCCGACAGCAGGCTTCCGGTGAGCAGGCCGACCGCGGTGACCACGGGCAGCAGCGCGTTGCGCAGGATGTGGCGGCCCCGGACGGTCCTCCGCTCCAGTCCCTTGGACTCGGCGGTGCGGACGTAGTCCTCGCCGAGGACCTCCAGCACGCTGGCGCGGGTCATGCGCACGATGACGGCGAGCGGGATGGAGGACAGGGCGAGTGCGGGCAGCACCAGGTGCATGATCGCGTCCCACGAGGCGTCGAACTCACCGGTGAGGATTCCGTCGAAGACGGCGAAGCCGGTGACGCTGGTGGCGTCGAGTCCGGTGGTCAGACGGCCGAAGGTGGGGAAGAGGCCGAGGTTGACGGCGAAGACGCCCTTGAGGAGCAGGGCGAGGAAGAAGACCGGGATGCAGATCCCGACGAGTGATCCGGAGACCGCGGCCACGTCGAGCCAGCCGCCGCGCCTGCGGGCCGCCAGATAGCCGAGCGGAATCCCGACCGCCACGGCGATCAGTATGGCGGCGAGGCTCAGTTCGACCGTGGCGGGGAACCGGAGGACGAACTCGTCCCACACCGGCTGCCCCGTCTGGGTGGAGGTGCCGAGGTCGAGTTCGAAGATGCGCTTCAGGAAGCGTCCGTACTGGACGTGCAGCGGCTGGTCGAGTCCGAGCGCCCGGTTGATGCGCGCCACTTCGGCTTCGGTCGCCCGCTCGCCCAGGATCGCTGAGGCGGGTCCGCCGGGCAGCCGGTTCAGCCAGAGGAAGAGCAGAACCGACAGGCCGAGCAGGGTGGGTATCAGCTGTAGCAGTCGTCGTACGACGAGTCGCAACACCCCGCGTGCCCCTTTCTTGCGTGTGTTGTACGAATACGAGTGGTACGGGATTCGGATGCGGGTCCGCCCGGCCACGGGTGCTCCGTGACCGGGCGGACCTGGTGCGGTGTGCTACTTGAAGGAGACCTCGGCGAAGTTCTCCTGCGTCAGCGGGGAGACGTTCGGCGGGTTGACGTTCTTGCCGAAGGCGATGGCCGGCGGCGAGGAGGACAGCGGCACGCCCGGCAGGTACTCCATGATGGCCTCGTTGGCCTTCTTGTACAGCTCCGTGCGCTTGGCCGGGTCGGCCTCGACGGAACCGGCCTTCACCGCGGCGAAGACCTTCGGGTCCTTGAAGCCCCACTGCTTGTCGTACCCGGCGAACCAGGTGCCGATGAAGTTGTAGCCGTCGTTGAAGTCACCGGTCCAGCCCAGCATGTGCAGGGAGCAGGAGCCGGCCTCGGTGGCGTCCAGGTAGTCCGGGGCCCACTTCATCGGCTTCGGGGTGAGCTTGATGCCGGCCCTCTCCAGATCGGCCTTCATCAGCTCGAAGAGGTCCTGCGGGGCGGGCATGTACGGGCGGGTGACCTCGGTCGGGTAGCAGAAGTCGAGGGAGAGGTCCTCTTCCTTGGCGCCGGCCAGCAGCGACTTGGCCTTGGCCGTGTCGAAGGGGTACTGCTTCACCTTGTCCGAGTGGCCGGCGACCGTGTCGGGCATGAACTGCGTCGCGACCTTGCCGCCCTCGGGCAGCTGGGTCTTGACCAGGTTCTCGCGGTCGATGGCGTGCGCGATGGCCTGGCGCACGGCCGGCTTCTTCAGCGCCGGGTTCTTCTCCTGGGACATACCGAGGTAGAAGAGGTTGAAGACGTCACGGGTCGGCACGTTGAAGCCGGCCCCCTCCAGCGTCTTGATGTCGGCGGGCGCGACCAGGTCGTAGCCGTCGATGTCACCGGCCTGGAGCGCCTGGCGGCGGCCCTCCTCGGTGTCGATGGTGCGGAAGACCAGGTTCTTCACCTTGGCCTTGTCACCCCAGTAGTCGTCGAAGCGCTCCAGGGAGACTTCCTTGTTGCCCTTGTTCCATTTCATGATCCGGTACGGGCCGGTGCCGGCGACCGTACCGGCCACCTGGCTGTACTCGGGGTAGGTGATGGCGTCGCCCTTGGCGGTCGCGTCCTGCTTCGCGTACTCCTCCAGCGACTTCGGCGAGTGGATCGCGAGCGCCTGCAGCGAGAAGCCGCCGGGCAGGTTGGCGGAGGGCTCGTTGACCTCGATGACCGCGGTGTTCTCGTCCTTGGCGGTGCAGGACTTGTAGTTCGCCTTCGGCGTCTCCTTGTCCTCGTTCGCCTTGAAGCCGCCCATGATGGTCTGCCAGTAGTAGGAGACCGCGCTCGACTGGTAGGTGCCCTTCCAGTTGAACCAGTGCTCGTAGTTGGCGCACACCGCGGCCGCGTTGAACGCCTCACCGTCGTGGAACTTCACGCCCTGGCGCAGGTTGAACGTCCAGACCGTACCCTCGGGATTGCTGGACCACTTCTCCGCGAGGCCTCCGACCAGTTCGCTGCCACCGGACTCGTGCTCCAGCAGCGCCTCGAAGGCCTGGCGGGTGACGCGGAAGGTCTCGCCGTCGCTGGCGAGCGCCGGGTCCAGGGAGCCCGGGTCACCCGGTGCGCCGAAGACGAAGGTGTCCTTGTCGCCACCCTTGTCACCGTCCTTGTCGCGCTCACTCGCACAGCCGGTCGCGACGAGGCCGACCGCTACGGCCGCTGTGATCACTTTGACGGCTCTGGACTTGAATGCTGGCATGGTCCACCCCTGGAATCCGCCTGTGGAGGAGGTCTTGACCGGCCGAACACTACAGACGAGTCCCGAACGGGAGAACAGTCCGCATAGCGGTGATGCACAGTCGAGACCCGGACAGTCGCCGAAACGGCGCGATCCGGGACATCGGACCTCCTCCCGTCGGCTTTCCCGGCTACACCGTGTCGTTGGCCGGGTGGGCGGTGCCGGTGACGGTGCGGGTACGGGTACGGGGTGGGACCCCGGGCGCCGCCTGGAGCCTCAGCCCGGCGGCTCAGGGGAACCACGGGAACCACGAGAACCACGGGAACCACGGGAACCACGGGGACACCCGGGGGAACAGGTGAACTGGGGCGAACTCAGATGCGGTTGAGGGAAACCGAGGGGTGATCGAGAGGCGCTGGGGGCGCCGAGAGGCACTGGGGGCGTGCGGGGACCGGGAGGCGCTCAGAGCCACCGGGAGGACCTGGGAGGACCTGAAAAACCTGAGGGGAACTGAGGTGACCTCAGGGGCCAACTCAAGGGAGGATCCGGGGGGAACGCTGTGGAACGCGGCGGAACTCAGCCGAACTCAGCGGGACTCAGCGGGACTCAGCGGGACTGGGCGGGCGGGTATCCGTAGCCGGGCTGCCGGGGAGGGCCCGCGTGGGCCTCCCGGTCGTAGAACGGCCGGGTGTTGGCCCTCAGCCACATGGCCACCGGGTCGTAGTCGTCGGACATCGCGACGGTGGACACCGGAAGACCGTCCGGCACGGCGGCGATCGACTGCTGCATCATGGCGCGCACGGACTCGACGGACTGCTGGCCCGTGTCGTAGAGGTCGAGGCCGATGGCGAGGTACGGAGCGCCGAGCGACGGCTGCACCCAGGCCCTGCGCAGCGACCGGACGACCGGGGTGCGGTGCGCGTTCTGTGTGAGCAGCGCGTAGAACTGGGGGATCTCGATGGCCGGTTCCGCCAGCCGCAGGGGCCCGGCGGGCATCCGGTCGAGGCCGGTGGCGATCCGTCGCAGATCGGGCCAGGGGATGCCGACGCCCCCGCCCTGCGCGTGCGGGTTGAGCCAGATGCCCCAGCGGTCGGGGAAGAGGGCACGGGCGACGTCGGCGCCGGCTACCACCTCGTGGGCCCTGGTCCAGCCGGACGCCGAGAGTTCCTCGGCCGAGGTGACACAGGGGGCGTACCCGAGGCCGTCCACCTCCATGTTGCCGTACTGGGCGTCGGGCGAACCCGCCCGGCCGTGCCAGAGGAGCATCCACACCCGGCCGCCGGTGAGGGCCTGGAGCAGCGCCTCGTAGGCGTCGTAGCGCCCGGGCGTCACCTGGCGCAGCATGTGCTCGACCTGCCCGGCCGCCGCGGTGCCTGACGCACTCACTCTGGGTCCCGCCCCTCTTCGATCCGCCGTTCCCTCGCGCCGCCCTGGGCACGCGAGTGCGGCGGCCACGTCATCAAACCAGCTTAAGCGGCCGTAACGACACCAACGCGACCTCTACGCGTACTGCCGGGTGTAGAACGGCCGGACCCTGGTCAGCATCCAGTCGCCGACGGGGTCCTGGGCGATGTCGAGCAGCACCAGGTTGACCGGCCACTTCACGGCGACCCGGCCGAGGGCCCGGCCGAGGGCGTCCATGGGGGCGGCGCGGTCGGAATCGTCGAAGGCGGAGAGCTGGACGCCGACGAACAGGACCGGCGGGTCGCCCTCGATGCTGGCCAGGATCCTGCGGGCGGTCTGGACGACCCGGGTCGACTCGAACTCGCCCGCCGCGGCGGCGAGGAAGTCGACCGGCTCCTCCTGCCAGTCGGGCTCGAAGAGCCGGACCCGGCCGCCGCTCGCCGCGCCCTGCCGAGGGCCCCCGGGAGCGGAGGAGCCGCCCAGCGGCGAGGAATCCGTCCGGCACAGCTCGGCCACCGCGGGCGGGGGCAGCGGTACACCGACCGTGCCACCGGGGTTCACCGCGATGCCGAGCTGCGGGGGCAGCCCCCGGGCGAACTCGACGGCGGGCGCGACCGTGCCGGACATCTGGTCGCCCGCGCAGAGGCGGAACTGCTCCCGGGAGCTGAAGACGGGGACGTAGGGGATGCCGTCGATCTCGACTGTCGGCAGGTCGAGGCCGGCACTGTCGGGACCACCTCCGTTGGGCAGCGGTACCCACACCGGGCTCCGCGCCAGCACCTCCACGAGCCGCGCCCCGGCCGAGGTGTTCCCGACCGATGCGGCCAGCACCTCTTCGAGCTCATTGGCGGGCCATGTCGTGTCCACTGCGATCCCTGCTCCCCCCGCCGACCCGGACGGGCCGGCCGCGACGTCCTGCGAAGCAGGGTAGCGGCCGCCGCGATGGTGGCGCGGGCGCGGACCGGTGCGCGGGAACGGGCGCAGGCTCGGACTCGGGCGCGGGAACGGGTGCGGACTCGGGCGCGGGCGCGGGAACGGGCGCAGGCTCGGACTCGGGCGCGGGCGCAGGCTCGGACTCGGGCGCGGGTGCGGGAACGGCCCGCGCGGACCTCCGCCCCTCGCCTCGGCGGAAGCCTGTGGAAGCGGCGGGGCGCCCCGGCGCGGAGCCTCGGTGCGCACGGCGCTCCGCCATGCCCGGGCGGCGCGGAGCAGGGCGGCGCGGAACCGCCCGGACGACGCGGAACCGCCCGGACGGCGCGGCACGGCGCTGAGCCACGCCCGGGCGGAGCCCCGACTGAGGGGAGCCTCGCCCGCCCGGAGCCCGCTCTCCCCGACACTCCCTCCCCGACAGGCCCTTCCCGGACACTCCCTCCCCGACACGCCCTCGGCCCGGCCCGGCCCAGCCCCGACAGGCCCTCGGCCCGCCCTCGGCTCAGGCCTGCTCGGCGAAGCCGATCCGGCTCAGCGCGGAGGCCGCGGTCCGGTCGAGAAGGGTCGCGGAGGCGCAGCCCGCGGGGAGGCGGCCGCCCTCGACGGCCCGCAGGATGCGGGAGACCGCTCGGCGGTGGCGCGCGAAGGCGTAGCCGGACACACCGCGGCCGCGCTCCCGCTGCCCCGCGCGGGCGGTCTCGGGGGCGACGTCCAGCAGCAGCAGATGGAGGCCCCCGCCCCGCCTGCGGGCCTCGCGGGCCAGCCAGCGCCGGACCCATGACTGCGTACCGCAGTCGTGCACGATCACGCTCTCCCCGGAGCGCAGCGCCCGCCGCAGCCCCGCGTAGTGGGCGAGGCGGACGAGCGGGCGGTAGACGGCGTACGGCACGGCGCGGGGCATCCGCCGGTCCCAGCGGTCCCGGGTGTCCTGGGAGTCGATCCCGCCGCCCTCGGCCGCCCGCCGGATGAGCGTGGACTTGCCGCTGCCCGGGAGCCCGGAGATCACCACCAGGTCGCCGCGGCGGAAGACCAGGGCGCGCGGGCCGTGCCCCTGCCGTTCCCGCAGGTCGCGTACGGGGGGCGGGGCCGCGGTGAGGCCGGCCGGCAGGCCGCGCCCGGCGGCCCCGGCGGCTCGCGCGGGGAATCGGGGCCGGGCGGGCACCCCTGCGGTCGCCGGATACGCACCGGACTGCTGCAACGTCATCAGCTCACTCTCCCCCTGTAGGGTCTCGAGACCCTGCCCAAGAAGCTTAAAGAAAAGGTAATGGCCACCGGGTGATTTGCCGACGCGAGCGCCCGTGCAATGATGGCCGCGCAAACTGCATACCGGCCGCTTGAATCCGCGCGGGAGAGTCCCGGCCACTGTGTGGGCCCGGGCGCCGAAGGAGCAAGTCCCTCCCTTGAATCTCTCAGGCCCCGTACCGCGCGCGACGAGGCAGATCTGAAAAGCGGACCGCAGCTCCTGCGGTTCCACCCAAGGTGCAAGTCACGCCCTCCGCGTACGTCCGCTTACGTGTGGTCGTGACGAACCTCTCAGGTTTTGATGACAGATGGGGAGGATCGTCCTGGCCAGTCATGCCCTGGGAGCCCCATCCATGAGCAACGCCCCCCGTCTCACCTCACTCGACGCCCTGCATCGCTCGCTGGGCGCGACCATGACCGATTTCGCGGGCTGGGACATGCCGCTGCGGTACACGAGCGAGCGCGACGAGCACCACGCCGTCCGGACGAAGGCCGGTCTCTTCGACCTCTCCCACATGGGTGAGATCACCGTCACCGGGCCGCAGGCCGCCGCCCTGCTGGACTACGCGCTGGTCGGCAACATCGGCGGCGTCGCCACCGGCCGCGCCCGCTACACGATGATCTGCCGGGAGGACGGCGGCATCCTCGACGACCTGATCGTCTACCGCCTCGGCGACACGGAGTACATGGTCGTCGCCAACGCCTCCAACGCGCAGACCGTTCTCGACGCCCTCACGGAGCGTGCCGAGGGCTTCGACGCCGCCGTACGCGACGACCGTGACGCATATGCGCTCATCGCCGTACAGGGCCCCGAGTCACCGGGCATCCTCGGCTCGCTCACCGACGCCGACCTGGACGGACTGAAGTACTACGCCGGCCTCCCCGGCACCGTCGCCGGCGTCCCGGCGCTGATCGCCCGCACCGGCTACACCGGCGAGGACGGCTTCGAGCTGTTCGTCGAGCCGCGGCACGCGGAGGCGCTGTGGCGGGCGCTGACCGAGGCCGGCGCCCCGGCCGGCCTGGTGCCCTGCGGCCTGTCCTGCCGGGACACGCTGCGCCTGGAGGCGGGCATGCCGCTGTACGGGCACGAGCTGACCACGTCGCTCACCCCCTTCGACGCCGGTCTCGGCCGGGTCGTGAAGTTCGAGAAGGAGGGCGACTTCGTCGGCCGCAAGGCGCTGGAGGCCGCCGCCGAGCGCGCCGCCGCGAACCCGCCGCGCAGGCTGGTCGGCCTGGTCGCCCGGGGCCGCCGGGTCCCCCGGGCCGGGATGACCGTGGTCGCCGGTGGCGAGGCCGTCGGCGAGGTCACCTCCGGAGCCCCTTCGCCGACCCTCGGGAAGCCGCTCGCCATGGCCTACGTGGACGCCGCGCACGCCGGGCCCGGCACGGAGGGCGTCGGCGTGGACGTCCGCGGTACCCATGAGCCGTACGAGGTCGTGGCGCTCCCCTTCTACAAGCGCCGGAAGTAGTCCCTCGGGTTCCGCCGGCGCCGGGAGCACTCACTCCGGCATCCCCCCATCAGCAGCACGTCCCCGCGTACAGGAGAATTCAGGTCATGAGCAACCCCCAGCAGCTGCGGTACAGCAAGGAGCACGAGTGGCTGTCGGCCGCCGAGGACGGCGTCTCGACGGTCGGCATCACGGAGCACGCGGCGAACGCCCTGGGCGACGTCGTCTACGTCCAGCTCCCGGAGGTCGGTGACACGGTGACCGCGGGCGAGACCTGCGGCGAACTGGAATCGACCAAGTCGGTCAGCGATCTGTACTCCCCGGTGACGGGCGAGATCGTCGAGGCCAACCAGGACGTCGTGGACGACCCGTCGCTGGTGAACTCCGCCCCCTTCGAGGGCGGCTGGCTGTTCAAGGTGCGGGTCGCGCAGGAGCCGGAGGACCTGCTCTCCGCCGCCGAGTACACCGATTTCGCCAGCTGAGCAGGACCCGACCCTAGGGAACGCATGATGTCGCTTCTCAACACCCCTCTCCACGAGCTCGACCCGGATGTCGCCGCCGCCGTCGACGCCGAGCTCCGCCGCCAGCAGTCCACCCTGGAAATGATCGCCTCGGAGAACTTCGCCCCGGTCGCGGTCATGGAGGCGCAGGGCTCCGTCCTGACCAACAAGTACGCCGAGGGCTACCCCGGCCGCCGCTACTACGGCGGCTGCGAGCACGTCGACGTCGTCGAGCAGATCGCGATCGACCGCATCAAGGAGCTGTTCGGCGCCGAGCACGCGAACGTCCAGCCGCACTCGGGTGCCCAGGCCAACGCGGCGGCGATGTTCGCCCTGCTGAAGCCGGGCGACACCATCATGGGCCTGAACCTCGCGCACGGCGGGCACCTGACCCACGGAATGAAGATCAACTTCTCCGGCAAGCTCTACAACGTGGTCGCCTACCACGTCGACGACGCCACCGGCCAGGTCGACATGGCCGAGGTGGAGCGGCTCGCCAAGGAGTCCAGGCCGAAGCTGATCGTCGCCGGCTGGTCGGCGTACCCGCGCCAGCTGGACTTCGCCGCGTTCCGCCGGATCGCGGACGAGGTCGGCGCGTACCTGATGGTCGACATGGCCCACTTCGCGGGTCTGGTGGCCGCCGGGCTGCACCCGAACCCGGTGCCGCACGCCCATGTCGTGACCACGACCACCCATAAGACGCTGGGCGGCCCGCGCGGCGGTGTGATCCTCTGCACGGCCGAGCTGGCCAAGAAGATCAACTCCGCGGTCTTCCCCGGCCAGCAGGGCGGCCCGCTGGAGCATGTGATCGCCGCCAAGGCGGTGTCCTTCAAGGTCGCGGCCTCGGAGGAGTTCAAGGAGCGCCAGCAGCGCACCGTGGAGGGCGCGAAGATCATCGCCGAGCGCCTCGTCCAGGACGACGTCGGCGGCGCCGGGGTCTCCGTCCTGTCCGGCGGCACGGACGTCCACCTCGTGCTCGTGGACCTGCGGCACTCCGAGCTCGACGGCCAGCAGGCCGAGGACCGCCTCCACGAGGTCGGCATCACCGTCAACCGCAACGCCGTCCCGAACGACCCGCGCCCCCCGATGGTCACCTCAGGCCTGCGGATCGGCACCCCGGCACTCGCCACCCGCGGCTTCCGGGCCGAGGACTTCCGCGAGGTCGCCGACGTCATCGCCGAGGTGCTCAAGCCCTCGTACGATGCACAGGCCCTGAAGGGACGCGTCTCGGCACTCGCCGCGAAGCACCCCCTCTACCCTGGTCTGTAAGCAGACCAGAGCACGACCGACGGGGCACCGCGCACACCGCGCACACCGCGGACGGTGAGTGCGGTGCCCCGCACCGTGCACCGGCGCGCACCCACGCGCCCCCCTGCCCCGGCCACGCCGCCGGGGGTCCGGACCGCGGCACAGCCGCACCGGGACACCGCGTCCCCCGGGAAAGCACAGCCATCCACAAGGAGTACCACCCGTGGCCATCTCGGTCTTCGACCTGTTCTCGATCGGCATCGGGCCGTCCAGCTCCCACACCGTCGGCCCGATGAGGGCGGCCGCCATCTTCGCCCGCCGGCTCAAGAACGAGGGCGTACTGGCCCACACCGCGGCGATACGCGCGGAGCTGTACGGCTCCCTCGGCGCGACCGGGCACGGCCACGGCACCCCCAAGGCCGTCCTGCTGGGCCTGGAGGGCAGCTCGCCCCGGACGGTCGACGTCGAGACCGCCGACGACGAGGTCGAGCGGATCAAGGACAGCGGACGGATCCGGCTCCTCGGAGCACACGAGATCGCCTTCGACTTCGACCGCGACCTCGTGCTCCACCGCCGCAAGGCACTCCCGTACCACGCGAACGGCATGACCCTGTGGGCATACGACGCCGAAGGCGGGACGCTGCTGGAGAAGACGTACTACTCGGTGGGCGGCGGCTTCGTCATCGACGAGGACGCGGTGGCCGGCCAGAACCCGATCGTGCCGGACGACACCGCACTGAGGTACCCCTTCCGCACCGGCGACGAACTGCTGCGGCTGTCCCGCGAGACGGGACTGTCCATCTCCTCGCTGATGCTGGAGAACGAGAAGGCCTGGCGGACCGAGGACGAGATCCGCGAGGGGCTGCTGGACATCTGGCGGGTGATGCAGGCCTGCGTCTCGCGCGGCATGTCCCGCGAGGGCATCCTCCCCGGCGGACTCAAGGTCCGCCGCCGCGCCGCCAACACCGCGCGCAAGCTGCGCTCCGAGGGCGACCCGAAGGCACTGGCGATGGAGTGGATCACGCTCTACGCGATGGCCGTGAACGAGGAGAACGCGGCGGGCGGCCGTGTCGTGACCGCCCCCACGAACGGCGCGGCGGGCATCATCCCGGCGGTCCTCCACTACTACACGAACTTCGTGCCGGGAGCCGACGAGGACGGAGTGATCCGCTTCCTGCTCGCGGCCGGCGCGATCGGCATGCTCTTCAAGGAGAACGCCTCCATCTCCGGCGCCGAGGTCGGCTGCCAGGGCGAGGTCGGCTCGGCCTGCTCGATGGCCGCGGGCGCGCTCGCCGAGGTGATGGGCGGCTCCCCGGAACAGGTCGAGAACGCCGCCGAGATCGGCATGGAGCACAACCTCGGCCTCACCTGCGACCCGGTCGGCGGGCTCGTCCAGATCCCGTGCATCGAGCGCAACGGCATGGCCGCGGTGAAGGCCGTCACCGCCGCACGGATGGCGCTGCGCGGCGACGGCAGCCACAAGGTCTCCCTCGACAAGGTCATCAAGACCATGAAGGACACCGGCGCGGACATGTCCGTGAAGTACAAGGAGACCGCGCGCGGCGGACTGGCGGTCAACATCATCGAGTGCTGACACGGGCCCTCCGGGCACGGGAGCCGGGGAGCCCGGGAGCGGGGCGGGCACGGAGCCGGCAGGGGTGAGACGATCCCCGCGGGTGCGGGGAGCAGGATCTGAGCAACCCTCCAGCCGAAGACGCCTTGGGACCATCCCCGCGGGTGCGGGGAGCAGCGCATCGAGCTGGACAACCTCGGCCGCATCTCGGGACCATCCCCGCGGGTGCGGGGAGCAGCGGCCGGGAGATCGAGCCGTTCCTGGGCTACATGGGACCATCCCCGCGGGTGCGGGGAGCAGGCGAAGTCGCAACGCATCGTGTTGTGGCCGAAGGGACCATCCCCGCGGGTGCGGGGAGCAGCCGACGAACCCGTTGCGCAGCACCATCGTGTCGGGACCATCCCCGCGGGTGCGGGGAGCAGCCGACGAACCCGTTGCGCAGCACCATCGTGTCGGGACCATCCCCGCGGGTGCGGGGAGCAGGGGAGCACCGTGGTGCCCGCGGCATAGATCAGGGGACCATCCCCGCGGGTGCGGGGAGCAGGACCGTACAGCCCTGTAGTGGAATATGCGACTGGGACCATCCCCGCGGGTGCGGGGAGCAGTCCGTCTCCTGGCCGCCGTTCTGCCCGATCCCGGGACCATCCCCGCGGGTGCGGGGAGCAGGCGGTCCAGTGGCCTCCGCGGGTGCGGATCTCGGGACCATCCCCGCGGGTGCGGGGAGCAGAGGTTCACCGTCTCGACGGAGTCGCCCCACGCGGGACCATCCCCGCGGGTGCGGGGAGCAGTGCGTCGCTTCCCTGCCGCGTGAAGTGATGACGGGACCATCCCCGCGGGTGCGGGGAGCAGCGACAGCAGGGGGATTCCGAATTCCCCGACCCGGGACCATCCCCGCGGGTGCGGGGAGCAGTCGAACAGGGCGACGGCGGTGCCGAAATCGTCGGGACCATCCCCGCGGGTGCGGGGAGCAGTGCTGGGACGCCCCGGATCCGCTGTTGCAGGTGGGACCATCCCCGCGGGTGCGGGGAGCAGCTGAACGACGCGTGGGAGCGGATCACGTGCACGGGACCATCCCCGCGGGTGCGGGGAGCAGAACCCCGTGACGCTGGAGTACGTGACGCTGGAGGGACCATCCCCGCGGGTGCGGGGAGCAGCGGTCGACCGGGCGGCAGTCGGCACCGGTCCGGGGACCATCCCCGCGGGTGCGGGGAGCAGACCGGAGTTGGTCACCCTGTGGTCCCGAGCGCGGGACCATCCCCGCGGGTGCGGGGAGCAGGCGAAGTGGTTCAGGTAGACGCGGTCCATCCCGGGACCATCCCCGCGGGTGCGGGGAGCAGACCTCGCACGGGTCCCCGGACGCGTACATGGAGGGACCATCCCCGCGGGTGCGGGGAGCAGCCACTAAGGGGCTGTACGGTCGATAAGCGGCCGGGACCATCCCCGCGGGTGCGGGGAGCAGCGTCGACGGACCGGTGGCAGATGGTGCAGGACGGGACCATCCCCGCGGGTGCGGGGAGCAGTAGCCCGTCGATCTGCCTGCCCTGCCGGGACAGGGACCATCCCCGCGGGTGCGGGGAGCAGTTCCGCTTGAACTCCTCCAGCGCGGCCTTAGAGGGACCATCCCCGCGGGTGCGGGGAGCAGATGTGTGCCCCCGGCGAGCACCACCTGGCCGTGGGACCATCCCCGCGGGTGCGGGGAGCAGACGGGACGACCTGCCCGAGGAGCGGCCACATGAGGACCATCCCCGCGGGTGCGGGGAGCAGCCACCGAGTGGGCAACGGTCGCCCTGGTGGCGGGGACCATCCCCGCGGGTGCGGGGAGCAGTCCAGCTCCGCCACGCGCGCCCGCAGCCGCGCGGGACCATCCCCGCGGGTGCGGGGAGCAGCCGCGGTCGACCCGGGGTTCGAGGATGCCGGCGGGACCATCCCCGCGGGTGCGGGGAGCAGCAGAGGAGCGCGCGCTCGATGTCGTTGGTGATGGGACCATCCCCGCGGGTGCGGGGAGCAGCAGCTAGAGATGTCTCGTGCACAGCGAGCACAGGGACCATCCCCGCGGGTGCGGGGAGCAGGTACTACTGTCCAGCGTGATGACAAACGCGCCGGGACCATCCCCGCGGGTGCGGGGAGCAGCGACGCGAGCGCGCGCTTGCCCTTGTCGCCGAGGGACCATCCCCGCGGGTGCGGGGAGCAGTGGCTCAGCGCCTGGAAGCCGTTGGGCGGCGGAGGACCATCCCCGCGGGTGCGGGGAGCAGGGCAGCCCGGCAGCGAGCTGGTATCCGGCCTGGGGACCATCCCCGCGGGTGCGGGGAGCAGTTCGGGTCCCCGAGGTTGTACCCGAACCACTTGGGACCATCCCCGCGGGTGCGGGGAGCAGCAGCGCATCGTCATCGACCAGGCCAAGATCCGAGGACCATCCCCGCGGGTGCGGGGAGCAGCTCACCGGAGCCGACCTGGTGCCGGGACTCGCCGGACCATCCCCGCGGGTGCGGGGAGCAGGGGGAGTTTGGCAACGTGCTCGACTTCCCGCCGGGACCATCCCCGCGGGTGCGGGGAGCAGCGAACCAGAACAGATGAAAGCCGGTGGCGTCCGGGACCATCCCCGCGGGTGCGGGGAGCAGTCGCCCTCGCCCTGCGTCCACCGCCCGACCGGGGGACCATCCCCGCGGGTGCGGGGAGCAGATGACCAGCGCTGACAACCGCTATCAGATCGTGGGACCATCCCCGCGGGTGCGGGGAGCAGACAAATCGGGCACCGCGCAGAGCCGCAAGGTCGGGACCATCCCCGCGGGTGCGGGGAGCAGCCCGGACGTGGGTGGAGCGCGCGACGGTGTTCGGGACCATCCCCGCGGGTGCGGGGAGCAGAGCCCGATCGGCTCGGCCGGGGCCGCCAGGCGGGGACCATCCCCGCGGGTGCGGGGAGCAGCCGCAGATGGCGCGGTAGGTGGGTGGCTCCGAGGGACCATCCCCGCGGGTGCGGGGAGCAGTTCCACCTCTGCGCGCGCTGGAATGCCCGGACGGGACCATCCCCGCGGGTGCGGGGAGCAGCTGGGAACTGATGATTTTCGTCAAGCACGGCGGGGACCATCCCCGCGGGTGCGGGGAGCAGGCGGTCAGGATTACGTCGAGTCCCGCGTACAGGGGACCATCCCCGCGGGTGCGGGGAGCAGAGCGCGTCAACGATCTGCCGTGTGGCGTTCACGGGACCATCCCCGCGGGTGCGGGGAGCAGCGCTTACTGCGCACTACCGCATCTGCCAGCGGGGGACCATCCCCGCGGGTGCGGGGAGCAGACGGGGTGCGGGAAAACGTGGCTCGGATATCAGGGACCATCCCCGCGGGTGCGGGGAGCAGACTGGTTGAGCTGGGGGTTTAGCGGCGGCGGGGGCGGTTTCCGGGGACTTTCGCAGTTTCCGGCGAATCCGGCATGTGGGTCATGATGTGGCGTCAGCTCCTGCCGAAGCGGCGGCGTTTGGCGGCCCTGCTCCAGCCCGATGGCGGTTCGCTGCGGGGAGTCGCCGCCGGGGGCGGTGCGGTCGGGTCGGGGCGGCGGATAAGGGTGGCTCCTTCGAGGTCGGTCGGGTGCCACGCGTGGTCGTGGGTGCGGAAAGTGAAGCCCTGCTCGTTGTTCGTGGTGTGGGCCAGCAGGGCACGGCCCTGGTTCGCGAACTGCCGGACTTCTTCCCAGAGCAGGTCGCGGATTCTGGCGGAGGGGTTGCCCACGAACACGCCCGCGGAGATCTCCAGCAGCCAGCGTGTCAGGAAGCCACGCAGACCGGCGGGGCAGTTGGTGAGGACGATGACGGTCACCAGAGCGACTCTCCGTAGTCGTCCCCTCCGCCGTAGTTGACGCCGGAGGGGACCTGGCGGCCGCCGTCGCTGTGGAGGGTGACCACGTCGGGTGCCACGCCCGGGGTCGCGTCCTGGTGGCCGCCGGTTGCGGTGTCGCCGGCCGGTTCCGGGAGCAGCAGTCGCTTGATGTCGTCTACGCACCGGTTCAGCAGCGATGTGTCGTTGATGCGGTCCCGCAGAGCGCGGCGGGTGCGAGAGCCGGCGTCCTCCTCGTCCTGTGCGGCCACGTCGAAGGCGACGGGGATGCCGATCTCGGTCTTGTAGAGATCGGCGATGTCCAGGACGAAGGAGAGTTCGTGGCCGGAGTGGACGAAGCCGAGAGCGGGGCTGCAGCCGAGCGAGGTGACGACGGCGTGGGCGATCCCGTACATGCACTGGGCGGCGGCGGTGACGGCCTGGTTGACGGCGTCACCGCTGCTGAAGTCGCCGGGAACGTAGCGGCGGCCCCGCCAGGGGACGCCCGTGCGGGCGGCTTCGGCCCGGTAGTGGTCCTTGACCCGTTTCCCCTCACGGCCGAGGAGTTCCTGCCGGGTGAGACCGGAGGGGTCCTCGTCCGGGAAGCGCAGCCGGTACATCTCGCGTGCCACGGCGAGGCGGCTTCGGGGATTGGCCCATTGCCGGGCCTGCGCCTCCACGAGGGCGGAGGTACGGCTGAGGGCCCGGCCGGACGCGTAGTAGCGCACGCCGTGTTCACCGACCCAGCAGACCGCCGCGCCGGTCTCGCCCAGAACGCTCATGGCCTGGTGGGTGATCCGCGTGCCGGGGCCGAGGAGCAGGGTGCCGATGGTCGCGGAGGGAATGTGGGTGGTTCCCTCGGCGTCCTGGGCCGTGATGGCGTTCGCGTCGCGGTGGACCGTACAGCGTTCCAGATAGACGAAGGAGAGGCGTTCACCGGTGCGGGTGAGGTGTCTCGGGGTGAGTGCCGGGCGCCGGGAGACCGTGCTCATGGCGTCCGTGGGGCGGGGTGGGCGACGGGGGCCAGGGTGAGGAGACCGCAGCCGTACGCTCTGGCCCGTCCGACACCCTGGGTGAGCGCGCGGCGCAGGGCGTCCGGCTCGGTGACCTCCAGCCGTCCCTCGAAGGTGGCCGTGACGACGGTGACCTGTCTGCCCTGACTGCTGCCCGGGTCGCGGGACTTGGTGAAGGAGAGGGACCGTGTGTCCCGTACGGTCAGCTCGTAGCGGTCACCCGGGTGGGGGCGCCTATGGTGTGTGGTGCCCTCGGGCAGGAGCCTGCGCTCGGCGGGCTTCTCGCAGACCCGGAAGCCGAGGCGCTGCTGGCGTTTCTCGTCGAGGAGCCAGCCCATCTGGTGCGTGGGGGTCAGATGGGCGGTGGTCTTGCGTGGTTCGCCCTCCTTGCGGCGGATGTTGTGCACGGGGTTGGCGGTCAGCCGGAACTCCCAGCGGTCGCCCGCTCCCAGCCGGTCGAGGAGCGGTGTGTAGGGCCGGGTCTGCCAGCCCGGGTTCGCGGGGTCGGCGGCGGCGGGCCAGCCGGCCTGTTCGACCAGATGTGTCAGGTCGGGGCGGTCGGGACTGACGATGTGGAGGAGCACCTCGGCGCGGCTCCGCTGGTCCAGGCGCCACAGCACACGGGGGGCGGCGGGCGCCGGGCGGTCGGAGGGCAGGATGCCGGGGAACGACGACATGACGGCGGCGTGGAGGGGCTGGGGCGAGGACAGGAGGCGGCGCGCGCCGGATCGCGCGGTGTTGACGCGGAATCGGGAGATGAACATCAGGCGCTTTCCTCCTCCAGGGAGTCGAGGGCGGTGAAGGGGTCGTGCGCGTACCGCGGATCGCCGCCCGCGGGGATCGGGACGGGCACGGGGTCGGTGACGACGGTGCGCGGCGCGTGCAACCGGCGGCCGGCGTCGAAGCTGACGGGCTGGTCGCGGAGCAGGTCCGCCGTCTCGATGCTCTCGCCGCCGGACGCCTCACGCAGCACGGTCAGGTGGTCCGGGGGCCGGTGGCGCCTGCGGTACCAGTCCGCGGCCTGCCACGGCGTGGTCCTGAGCACGTCCTCGATGCCGTCTGCGTGCTCGTGCAGTTGCAGGACGAGCGGCTCGGCGGGCGGGCACGAGCGCCGGCCGAGGAAGGGCGGGTACGCCGGCGCGTGCAGGGCGGCGTGCAGTTCGCTGAGCAGGGCGTGGTCACCCTCGACGGCGGCGACGAAGACGGCATCGGCGAGGTAGAACCGCTCGGACAGGGGCATGGACGTGCCGGTGACGCCGTGGTGGGCGGTCTGGAAGTCCCGGATGCGGGTGCCCGGCTGGTCGATGCGCACCCCGAACCGGAGTGCCGCGAGCGGAGCGAGGCGCTCGTCGTCGCCTCGTTCGATGCCGGCCGCAGCGGCGAGCAGGCCGACCACGCCGCTCTTCGTCGGAGCCGATTCGGTGGTGCGGCGGGTGAACCGGGAGGAGGCTCCCCAGGATTGCAGCGGACCGGCCAGGCGGAGGACGAGCACGCTCATGCGGGCTTCTCCAGGCGCTCCGCGACGGCGCGGGCGACGTCGGCCGCGAGTTCGGGCAGCGTCTCGGTCTCCGTGCCGAGCCCGGCCAGCTTCTGTGTGGCGGGGCCGACGCGCAGCACCCAGGTACGGGTACTGCCGGGGTCGCCGTATGCGCGCTCGACGTCGGCGGCGTAGGCGGCGAGCCGGTCGGACGCCTCGCGGAGGTGGCCGCCGCCGTCGCTGCGGACCGGGTCCTCGAACGCGGCGACGTAGCTGATGGGCCGGGTGGTGCGGAGCCTGACGACGACGGCGTCGGGCTGGGTGTGGTGACCGAAGGTGTTGATCTTCCCGGTGGGCAGGGACGAGGTGAAGGCGTGCACGAACGCCTCGATCGCGCGCCGGACGGGCTCGCTGTGGTGTTCGTCGTCGCGCAGGCCCGCGCCGAGGTTGGCGGCGAGCTGGTGCACTCCGAGTGAGGCGTACCGGTAGAGCGTGGCGGAGTTGAAGTCGACGGTGCCGATCATTCCGGCGCCGGTCTCCTCGTCGGTGTTCTCGTCGTCGACGGCGGTGTAGTAGTCCGACTCGTTGTCGACCCGGTGGACGCTGAGTGCGTGTGCGACCTGTACGGCGGCGTCGACGTTGATGTCGGCGACGTCGGCGACCATGCGTCCGAAGAGGGCGATGTCGACGGAGTGCCGGGTGTCCGCGAGTTCCCTGGCGCGTGCCTTGTTCTCCTTGGTCTTCAGGAAGGCCGTGATGTCGGAGGCGCCGTCGAGAGCGAGGCGCGCCAGGCCGTCGAGCTGCCGGGAGCTGAGGAAGACCAGGTACTTGCTCTCGGGTGCGGGGGTGCGGCCGCCCTCCTTCTTCGCCTGGTCGGCCTTGCGCTTGGGCACCTCGGTCTTGAAGCCCGCGGCCCTGACGGTCTCGTCGGCCAGCTTCAGCGCCGTCTCCCGCTCGGCGGACGGGTCGAGCGCCGTGATCCGGTCGGCGAGGAGTTCCACGATCTTCTTCGTCCGTACACCCAGCTCGGCGGGGTCGAGCAGCTGCTCGTCCTTGAAGGAGGTGCGGATGGCCCGCTTCCAGGCCTGGCTGGAGACGCGGGCACGCGGGACTCCCCCGTAGAGGCCGGTCTTGGGCGCGCCGGTGTCGTCGCGGTTGAGGTTGCTGGGCGGAACGGTCTGGAGGGCGTGCACGTCGAGGAAGATGCGGCTCACGAGGCGTCCTTGTCGGTGTGGCTGTTCTTGGTGGTGTTCTCGTCCGCGGCCGCGGCGGCCCGCGCCTGCTCGTGGAAGGAGCGGCCCCAGCTGCGGCGGACGGCGGCGGGCCCGTCGGGCCACTGCCAGGTGTAGAGCTGGCCGGCGAGGAGTGCGTAGTCGAGCGGGATGTCGTCACGGCGCAGCAGGGCGACGAGGTCGCGCAGCCGCTGGGTGAGGGTGGTGAGGTCGGGAGCGGTCCCCGCGCGGACCAGGCGCTTGCGGACGGGTTCGTCCACGCCGTCGGCCGGCATCAGGCGCCGGACCGCCGCACCCAGACCGCGCGGCCGGTCACGGGTGTGCCGGCAGTGCATGGGGGTGCCGCGGGACTGCTGGTGGAACGCCCACAGCGTGAGGGCCGCGTGCAGGGCGTTCTCGGCGCCGGTCAGCTCGCGCTCGCTCAACGCCCGTGACCCGTCCGTACGGGTGTGGAGCGGGCCGGTGTCGACCAGGTTCCACAGGTCGGGCAGCTCGCCCGCCTCGCGGCCCGCGCCGCGGCGCAGGCGGGCGAGAGCGGCGACGGCCGGGGACCGGTCCGCGAGATAGCCCTGCTGGAGGGGGACGATCGTCGCCGCGGTCAGTTCGGCGAGCCTCTGGTGGACCGGGGCCGAGGCGGAGGGGGGCGAGGCGGGAAGGGCCGAGGCGGACGGGGGCGAGGCGGGAGGGGGTGAAGCGGTGGTCATACGGGCACCTCCGGGGTGGTCGCGGCGTGTTCGGAGCCAGGTGTGCCGGCCGGTTCCGGAGCGCTCGGCCCAGCACCGTCGGGGGCGGGCGGCCCACCGCCGGCGTGGGCGGGCGGCCCAGCACCGTCCGGGGTGTTGGCGTCTGTACCGCCTCCAGCCGGGCTCGGGGATTCGGGATCACCGGGGGCTCCCAGCGCCCTGGCCAGCCGCCCGCGGAACCACACGTCGGCGAGGCCCGCGTTCAGCCAGTACGTGCTGCCCTTGGCGCCCTTACTGCTGCCGGTGCCGGTGCTGCCGGTGCCGGTGCCGGTGCTGCCGGTGCCGGTGCAGAGGCGCCCCTCCCATGCCGCGTCGCCCGCGGCGGCGATGAGGCGGTCTCCGAGACGGCCGACGGCCTTCCGCAGCTGACGCCGCCATGTGTCCCGGTGGGCGAAGGGGTCGGGAACGTCCGCCAGCACGGACAGCCAGTCTCGGTACGGCTGCTCCAGCGCGTCGAACCCCTCGGCGAGGCTCGCGGCCCTCGGCTGCTCCTGGCCGACTCCGGCCGCCCGGGCCAGGTCGGCCGCCAGGTCCCCCAGGGCCCGTACCGCGCGGTCGGCGTCGTCCGACGCGGCGATGGCCTGGACCGCGTACGTGGGGTCCTGCCGGTGCAGCAGGACGACCGGCATCTGCAGTCGGTCGTCGACGGCCTCCTCGACGACCGACTGCTGGGTCCCGTAGCTGACGCCCACCAGTCGGGCGCGGACGAGGTATCGAGGCTTCAGATGCCCCTCGCTCACCAGTCGGGCGATCCACTCAAGGATCCTCGGCCGCAGACGTGCGGCAGGCTCTGCGCCACCGCCACCGCCACCGCCGTCGCCCGGCCGGTCGGCGACGAGCGCGGCGATGCCCCGCCAGGCCGAGCGGGCCGGATCGTGTTCGAGCGGCAGATACACCGGCGACTGCCCCAGCTTCTTCTCCTGCGCCTTGCTGCGGCGCCACGCGGTCATCGGCTCGCGCCGGTGCATGTTCCGGGGGGTGTGCTGGTCTCCGTAGCCGAGGACGACACCGTGGACGCCGTCGGCGTCGTAGTGCAGTCGCAGGCGCCGCGACTGCCAGCTGTACAGGTCGCGAAGACCGGTCGCGGGACGGCCGGTGGAGCCCGGTCCGCTGGGGTCGCGCCGCCACGCCGGCCGGTCGTCGGCCGGGAACTCCAACTCGGTGGTGTCCGCCGCCACCAGGTTGAGCAGCAGGGTCTCGCGGAGCGTGTCGCCCTCGACGAAGACGCCGCCGAGTCCGCCGCACCAGCCGGTGCCGAGCGGAAAGACCTTGCCGCCCTTGACCCGGTCGTCGCCGGCCATGCCGGTCTTGATGCCGGAGGTGTCGTAGGCGTGGACGTGGACGACCCACCGGGCGGCCTCGGCGAACGACAGCCGCTCCACTTCCGGCAGCCGTGCGCTGAAGAACTTCTCACCGGCGGGCACGTCCGCCACGATCCGGTCGAGGGAGAACACCTCGTCCTTCAGCGTGCGCAGTCCGGCCGACTGCAGGAAGGGCGTCTGCGGATGGAGCAGATCGAACCGGTCGGCGTGCCGCGTCAGATACTCCTGGACGGGCGCGAGGCTCTCCCGGTCCTCCCACAGCTCCGCCCACTCCTCGATGTCACGCGGACCGTCCAAGGCGTCGTGCGCGACGGCCAGGAGCAGCCGGATCAGGGCGAACTCCTGGGTGGCCAGACCGGCGACGACGCAGCGCAGATCGTCGGCCTGCGCAAACACCTGACGGAGCGACAGTTCGTCCTGTGAGCCGTCACTCCGCACCACGCGGATCCAGGAGCTGCTGGTCAGATCGAAGGACGGCACCTCACGGGCCTCCGGGTCATCGGTCGTCTGCGTCACGGGTCACCTCAAGGCCGTCACTCGGGCTGTACCGGAGTACGAAGCCTGCCAGCCGGGTCTGACAGTCCTCGTCGAGAGCGAGAATCAACTGGTCGGAGAGCCAGGGGCTGTCCTTGCCCTGCCAGTGAGGGAGATACAGCCGCTCCAGCTCCTCGATGGCCCGGTCCAGCGTCTCGCCGGAGAACCGCGGGGGAAGCCGAAGACCGCAACTCGCCGCGGTGCGGGCAGCGAAGCGTGACGGTGTCGCACCCTGGGGCAGCTCCACACCGGCGCGACGCTCCCGCTTCACGTCCGGCGTCAACCACGGCAGGGTGGCAAGGCTTCCGTCACCGCGCCGCTGCACGACCACGACGTCCAGGCCGTCCCGGCTGTCACGCACCTGGGCGCGACCGGTGGCCGTGTCGTCCGTGTCCCCCACACCGGCGGCGACCCACCCGAACAAGGGCCGCCCGGGCTTCCCGACGTCCCCCAGACGGAACACGGCCGCCCGCTCGGCCTGGTCGACGCGGTGCCGCCCCAACTGCTCACGCGCCTCCTCCAAGGCGCCCTGCCAGTGGTCGGGACCGACCGGCCCCTCCCCGTAAGCGCCCTGCACCAGCGGATCGATGTCCGTGGGGAGTTCGACCGGCCGCCGGGCCGGGTCGTCGAGGTGGGGGAGGAAGACCGCGGCCGACCTCAGCAGCGCGTACCGCCCGTACACGGCGACCGACCCCCGCACCGGAACGGGTACCTCCGCCGCCCAGTCGGTCCCGGTCACCAGGCAGCGCGCGGTACGCAGGCGGCTGGGCCGCTCCTGCTGGTCAGGCCCGCGCCGGTGGCGGTGGAGACGCCCCATGCGCTGCAGGAGCAGATCGGCCGGGCAGAGATCACTGACCAGCAGATCGAAGTCGACGTCCAGCGACTGCTCGGCCACCTGGCTGGCCACCACGATGTGCCGGCCCGCCGGCCGGTCGCCCGTCTTCTCCGGAGGACCGAACAGCCGCAGCAGCGCACGGTCCTTGTCGGCCCGATCGAGGTCGACGAAGTACGAGTGGGCGACCGTGACGTTCTCCGCGCCGAACCTGGCACGCAGCGCCTCGGCCGTCTCCAGCACCCGCCTGACCGTGTTCCTGATCACCAGGACGCAGCCACCGTCGACGAGTTCGTCCTCCAGCCGCCCCGCGAGGACGTCCAAGCCGTCGGCCAGGCGCTCCACCCGCACCCTCGTCGCCCGGGCCGATGCGCGTGGACAGCGGACCTCCGGTAGTCCGCCCGGAGCGACAGCGGTCAGCAGCGGGTACGCCGCCTGCGACGCGGTGGCCTCCTCCGCGGTGGCCTCCTCCGCGCTGGCCTCCTCCGCGCTGGCCTCCTCCGCGGCGGTCGCGCCGCTCCGGCCGGCGTACGCGGCGAGGAGCGCGCTCCTGCGCGCGGCCGGCAGGGTCGCGGACAGCACCACAACGGGTACCCGGTACGCACCCAGCCACGACAGCACCCGGTCCAGGTACACGCTCATGTACGTGTCGTAGGCGTGCGCCTCGTCGATCACGACGACCTTGCCCGCCACGGCGAGGTGACGCAGCACCAGGTGGCGGCTTTTCAGACCGGCGAACAGCAACTGGTCGACGGTGCCGACGACGAACGAGGCGAGCATGGCCTTCTTGCGCCCCCGCAGCCAGGCGTGCGCCACCAGTTCGCCACTCGCACGACGCCGGCCCTCCGCCTGCCTCCCGGACGACACCGGCACCGCCTCGTCGACGCCGATGGCCGCGACCGGTCCGGCGCGTGCCATCAGGTCGGCGAAGTCCTCGTTGAGGGCGGCCTTGGAATGGGCCAGGTGCACCGAACGACGTGTCCCCGACACCCCCGGCACCCGCTGCAGCCAGTCGAGCAGACGAGGGAACATGGCGTTCCCGGTCGCCATGGTGGGCAACGCGAGGAACACTCCTCCCGCACCCGAGCGCGCCGCGAAGACCTCGGCCACGGCGAGCGCCGCCTCCGTCTTCCCCTCCCCCATCGGGGCCTCGACGATCATCAGGCCCGGCTGCTCCATCTCCCGGGCCAACTCCACGGCCGCTTCCTGGACCGGGCGCGCCCTCGCCCCCGCCGGCAGGGCGAACCGGGAGGCGAACAGCTCCCGCGCGCTCTCGACCGGCTCCTCCGCCCGCCAGGGCTCCGGCAGGTCCAGTCCACGCCAGGCAGCCTCGAGGCGTTCCCGATCGCTGCGGGACGCCGCGTCGGGGAAGTACGGGAAGAGGTCCGGCGAGCTGGCGATCCAGTCGGCGAGGATGACCAGCGCGGTCAACAGCACCTGCACCGGCTGCGGCAGCCTCACCGACCGCCAGTCCCCCAGCCGTCCGCTCGCACCGAAGCATTCGGCGCATGCGTCGAGCAACTCGGTCTGCACCTGACGCCAGACGCGTCCGCTCGCACCGGGAGTGCGTAACAACTCCCCACGGTCGTAAAGGGCTTTGATCTGCCCGTACTCGGGCGGCACGCCATGATGCCCGCCGACAACGACCGTGAGCTGCCCGGTCCGCGCAGGCGCCCACCCGTAACGCTCCTCAAGCCACTCGCCGAGCAGCACCTGCCCGGCCAGACCATGCGGCGCGATCCGACGGTCCGGCCCCATCGCCTTCGCCGAACGCATCTCAAGTCCCCTGCCACGCATGGCGTCGGCGAGCGTGTCGACCTGACAGGCGAACGCCGGGGTTGCCTTGCCGATGTCGTGCACAGCGGCCAGCCAACCGACGAGGGCCCGCGCGTCCGAATCACCGCGCGGCAACGCCTCGGCGACCAGCCCCCTCACGCCCGCGGGCAGCCACCGGTCCCACAACAGGCGAGCCACCTCGGCGCTGTCCTCCATATGCCGCCACAGCGGCAACCAACCGTCGGTGTCGCGGTCATGCTTGGCCCACACCGACCGTGCCGGGTCCCCGAGCCGGGGCAGCATGCCGAGACGGGTACGCTCCCCGTTGCTCATGCAGAGATTGATACATGCACGGCCGGGCTCCGCGCACGGAAATGGGTAAACGCAGTCATCCAGGTGATATCGGCTGGTATACCGATCCTCTGACACCCGGTCTGCCAGGCCATCGGAACCGAAGGAATGCCCCGAATGACCTATCTGCCCGACTCCGCAGAAGTAGGTCGAACGGGGCCTGCGCTGCGGTGAACTACCAGGTCAACGAGTCTGCTCCCCGCACCCGCGGGGATGGTCCCCAGTGCGGCCCCCGACGGCGGGTCTCTTCCAGCTGCTCCCCGCACCCGCGGGGATGGTCCCATGGTTTGGTCCGGCGGACGGGTCCGGGTGAACTGCTCCCCGCACCCGCGGGGATGGTCCCGTCTCGCCTCGCAGGATCGCCCCCGCCCCCGCCTGCTCCCCGCACCCGCGGGGATGGTCCTCACCACAGAGCGGATCGCGGACCGGTACGAGGCTGCTCCCCGCACCCGCGGGGATGGTCCCCCTCCGCCGGGGGGTTGCATGACCCCAAGGGACTGCTCCCCGCACCCGCGGGGATGGTCCCGACGTGGCCCCGGCCGGCCCGATCTTCATGGACTGCTCCCCGCACCCGCGGGGATGGTCCCTTGGCGCTGGCGAAGCTGATGACGCGCGGGAGCTGCTCCCCGCACCCGCGGGGATGGTCCCAGATGCTCGGCTTGGGAGTACATCTGCTGTGGCTGCTCCCCGCACCCGCGGGGATGGTCCCGCCCGTAGGGCGTAAGGGGCCCGAAGGGCTAGGACCCCCTACCTGCTCCCCGCACCCGCGGGGATGGTCCCGGGCTGATCGTCTTCCCGACAGGCCGGGCCATCTGCTCCCCGCACCCGCGGGGATGGTCCCGTCCCGACGGCCCGGTTATCCACAGGCCCTCGCTGCTCCCCGCACCCGCGGGGATGGTCCCACGGGCGGGACCGCCGGCAGTTTGCGGGTTTCCTGCTCCCCGCACCCGCGGGGATGGTCCCTGCCGCCGCCGGGCGGGGCCGAGAGAGCCAACCTGCTCCCCGCACCCGCGGGGATGGTCCCCAGCTGGTGGCGTCGGACCGATGGAGCTACACCTGCTCCCCGCACCCGCGGGGATGGTCCCACGGGTCCGGCCCCGGTCGAAACGCAGCCCTACTGCTCCCCGCACCCGCGGGGATGGTCCCTTGCCCAAGTTCGCGACCGGCCGGGAGACCTTCTGCTCCCCGCACCCGCGGGGATGGTCCCACGGGCGGGGTTCCCGGCAGTTTGCGGGTTTCCTGCTCCCCGCACCCGCGGGGATGGTCCCGGCGGGCGGTGGTCCCTCAGCGCGCAGCGCACCTGCTCCCCGCACCCGCGGGGATGGTCCCTCGGGCTGAACCACACCACGGTGATGGAGCGGCTGCTCCCCGCACCCGCGGGGATGGTCCCTACCTGTCGTCCTACGCGGAGCCGCGCGCCATCTGCTCCCCGCACCCGCGGGGATGGTCCCATCGAGATGTCCGCGGGGAAGTTGGTCCCCCTGCTCCCCGCACCCGCGGGGATGGTCCCGCCACCCGGTCACCCGCGCCGGCCGCGGCGTCCTGCTCCCCGCACCCGCGGGGATGGTCCCAGCCGGAGCACTCCCGCGGTGGTGCCATCGACCTGCTCCCCGCACCCGCGGGGATGGTCCCAGTGGAGTAACCCCATGGATCAGCTTCTCGCCCTGCTCCCCGCACCCGCGGGGATGGTCCCCCCCGCAGGACGTTCAACGCCGACCGCGCGAACTGCTCCCCGCACCCGCGGGGATGGTCCCCAGTGCTCGCACCTGTTCCTGTACCGCACGACCTGCTCCCCGCACCCGCGGGGATGGTCCCTACGTCGGCCCGCTGCCCCTGTGGGCGTCCGACTGCTCCCCGCACCCGCGGGGATGGTCCCCTATGCACCGGCTCGGGCACGTCGATGCTCGACTGCTCCCCGCACCCGCGGGGATGGTCCCCGGGTGAATCCCGACGTGCGCAAGTTCCTGCCCTGCTCCCCGCACCCGCGGGGATGGTCCCTTCGGCAGGGTCGGCGCGGTCAGCTGGCCGCCCTGCTCCCCGCACCCGCGGGGATGGTCCGCGTCCAGAAGGTGTACAGGCCGTGATCCTCGGCTGCTCCCCGCACCCGCGGGGATGGTCCCTTCCGTACAGCGGACCCGAGTTGGGGAGATCACTGCTCCCCGCACCCGCGGGGATGGTCCCGTCAGCAGGTACGCGCTGCTGCCCGCCCCGTCCTGCTCCCCGCACCCACGGGGATGGTCCCGCGCCGGAGCGCGGGCCGGCCGGAGGCCGGCGCTGCTCCCCGCACCCGCGGGGATGGTCCCGGGTCGCACTCACTTGCACTGAGGGAGCACGACTGCTCCCCGCACCCGCGGGGATGGTCCCAGCGGCGGATCTTCAACGGCCGTGTCCAGCTGCTGCTCCCCGCACCCGCGGGGATGGTCCTTCCCGGCCGGAGAGGGCGGGAAGTGGACCGCCCTGCTCCCCGCACCCGCGGGGATGGTCCCGTCACCCCCGAGGCGCGCGACATCCTCCGGCTCTGCTCCCCGCACCCGCGGGGATGGTCCCCAGCGGGCCCGGCCCGCCCCGGCCCGCGCGGCTGCTCCCCGCACCCGCGGGGATGGTCCCCGATGCCTACTCGACGCCCACGCCATGGGTGGCTGCTCCCCGCACCCGCGGGGATGGTCCCTGGAGAGGGATCGTCAGGGCGTCCGGGCCGACCTGCTCCCCGCACCCGCGGGGATGGTCCCGGCCTGATCGTCTTCCCGACGAACCGGGCCATCTGCTCCCCGCACCCGCGGGGATGGTCCCCGGCAACGTCGCGGTCCGGGCCTTCCTGTGCACTGCTCCCCGCACCCGCGGGGATGGTCCCTACTGAGCGATGACCGGGTAAACACCCTCCGTCTGCTCCCCGCACCCGCGGGGATGGTCCCGAGGTCCGCCTGATCGGGCAGGGCGCGGGCAACTGCTCCCCGCACCCGCGGGGATGGTCCCCCGCGCAGGACGTTCAACGCGGACCGCTGCTCCCCGCACCCGCGGGGATGGTCCCCAGTACGGCCCCCGCCGCTTGGTCTCGTCCAGCTGCTCCCCGCACCCGCGGGGATGGTCCCGTCGCCGAGGAGAGCGCCGCCACAAACGCTGCCTGCTCCCCGCACCCGCGGGGATGGTCCCGGACTCGACGGCGCCCGCGCATGGGCCTGGCCCTGCTCCCCGCACCCGCGGGGATGGTCCCCGCCGTCCCGGGACCGGCCGGTAGCCGCTGCTCTGCTCCCCGCACCCGCGGGGATGGTCCCCGGTTGACGTACCGGCCCCCTCCGGTGACGTTCTGCTCCCCGCACCCGCGGGGATGGTCCCTGAAATGCCATGGCCGTGCCCAGCGTGTGCGCCTGCTCCCCGCACCCGCGGGGATGGTCCCGGCACGGATGCCGGAGTGGGGGGCCAGGGAGGCTGCTCCCCGCACCCGCGGGGATGGTCCCCACCGACCGGGCGACCCACACGCCTGGTCACCCTGCTCCCCGCACCCGCGGGGATGGTCCCGCGTCCGGGTGACGATCAAGAACCTCTGGGAGCTGCTCCCCGCACCCGCGGGGATGGTCCCGAGGTGTGGAAGTTCACCCGGCCGCGCCTGTCCTGCTCCCCGCACCCGCGGGGATGGTCCCCAGTTCATCGGCCTCTTCCGCGGCCAGTTCGGCTGCTCCCCGCACCCGCGGGGATGGTCCCCTCCGCACCGGGAACACCGCGGCGGCCGCGGCCTGCTCCCCGCACCCGCGGGGATGGTCCCTGCCGCCGCCGGGCGGGGCCGAGAGAGCCGAGCTGCTCCCCGCACCCGCGGGGATGGTCCCGGCTGCTGTACGCGGGCCGTGACCTGGTGCTGCTGCTCCCCGCACCCGCGGGGATGGTCCCCTCGCCATCAAGGGCGTCTACCAGAACATCGGCTGCTCCCCGCACCCGCGGGGATGGTCCCGGGCCGTCCGGGAGCGCCCGCCTGGTCAACGTCTGCTCCCCGCACCCGCGGGGATGGTCCCCACTACACCCACGACACCTCAAGGGGTAACCGCTGCTCCCCGCACCCGCGGGGATGGTCCCGCGATCGTGGCCACGTCCGAACCGGAGAACGTCTGCTCCCCGCACCCGCGGGGATGGTCCCACGAGCGAGGAGAGGCGGAACTTCTCGTGGGTCTGCTCCCCGCACCCGCGGGGATGGTCCCCTGCCGTACCGGGGCAAGGTCTACTCGGTGCCCTGCTCCCCGCACCCGCGGGGATGGTCCCGTGTCCGTGGCAAATTTCTCCACGTAGAGGTTCTGCTCCCCGCACCCGCGGGGATGGTCCCCCCTATCGGCTCACGTCGCCGTCCCGCGTGCTCTGCTCCCCGCACCCGCGGGGATGGTCCCCCTTGCCGGTGGTGTGGCAGTGGTCGATGACCACTGCTCCCCGCACCCGCGGGGATGGTCCCAGCGGGGAGGTCGCTCCGGTGACCGTGGACAGCTGCTCCCCGCACCCGCGGGGATGGTCCCGCCGTAAAATCGTGCGTTACCGTCCACGCTGGCTGCTCCCCGCACCCGCGGGGATGGTCCCGCCTCCGCGTCCGACACTTCCTTGTGCCAGTGCTGCTCCCCGCACCCGCGGGGATGGTCCCACCAAGGCGTGTGGGGTGATCAGAAACGTCAACTGCTCCCCGCACCCGCGGGGATGGTCCCCCGGCCGAGCCGGTGACGAGAGCGGTCTTCATCTGCTCCCCGCACCCGCGGGGATGGTCCCATTGAGGACTCCAGCTCGTACGACTCCGACGGCTGCTCCCCGCACCCGCGGGGATGGTCCCTGGTCGTCGAACACGGCCCGTGCGCGATCGTCCTGCTCCCCGCACCCGCGGGGATGGTCCCCCACCACGAGAGGGGGGCCCGATGGGCCTGTTCTGCTCCCCGCACCCGCGGGGATGGTCCGGGGGCGGTGTCGCCGGGGGGCTCCGCCGGGACTGCTCCCCGCACCCGCGGGGATGGTCCCAGGGTGCTGGTGATGTGGAGGGCGCCGTTTCCCTGCTCCCCGCACCCGCGGGGATGGTCCCGGCGGATCCCAGAAGGGCTCCTCCAACGGCAACTGCTCCCCGCACCCGCGGGGCCGACATGCCCGGGCGCCGACGCGCCCCGCGCGCCGAAGGGCGCGCCGGGCGCATGGGGCGCCTCGCTGTCAGTCCTGGTGCAGCGCGCCCCAGAACTCGTCGAAGGTCAGCAGGCCGTCGCCGTTGGCGTCCTTGGACTTGATGACCGCCTCCGCGACCGTCTCGGTCACGTGGAAGTCGCCCAGCTGCGCCATGGCGCTCTTGTACTCGGCGGCCGAGATCAGCCCGTCGCCGTTCAGGTCGAATCGATCGAAAGCCTTGCGTGCCGACTCGATGTCCGCCACAGCCCACCCCTTCTCGGTGCATTACTGACGCCGGCCAGGTTATCGGCGGAGGGGCGGTCCGGCCGGCGGGGGCCGCGGGGGTCGACGGGGCCGACGGCGCGGACGGCGCGGACGGGGGTCTTCGGGCGTGCGCGGGGCGTCGGGGAGGATGGGTGTATGAGCGACGCGGTGGCACGGATACTGGAGGCGGCGGCACGGGACGAGTTCCCGCCGCCGGACGGTGGTACGACGGTGGTGCCGCAGCCCAGCCCGCGGGACGCGGGGGTGCTGGCCTTCACCGCCCATTCGGTGGTGTTCACGGACGAGGACCCGGCGTGGGTGCGGAAGGCCCTGGCCGCGGCGGCGAGCGATCCGCTCTCCGCGAGCATGAGCCCCGGTTTCCTGGGCGCGCTGACGGCGAGGACCGGCCGGTCGGTGAACACCGTCGACCTGCTCACGGTCGCCGCCGCCCGGGCCGGAGAACCCGGGTTGGAGCTGAGGGAGATCGCCGACCCGGACCATCCCCGGGTGACGCGGGCGCTGAAGTTCCGCGACGAGGTACGGGTGTGGGCCGCGGACGGCGGCGTGCTGGTGCTGGGCCGGGGAGTGGCCGGGCGGTGGGAGGCCGCGATCGAGGTGGACCCGGAGGCGCGCGGCGCCGGACTGGGGGTGCGGCTCGCCGTCGCGGCCCGTCATCTGGTGCCGGGCACGCATGTCTGGGCCCAGCAGTCGCCCGGTAACGCCCGCAGCGTGCGGACGTTCCAGCGGGCGGGGTACCGGCCGGTCGGCTCGGAGGCCCTGCTCGTGGCCGGGTAGCCGTGCCGGGACCGGCGACCTGCGGCGGGACCGTCGACCTGCGGCGGGCCCCGAGTTGCGTGCGGGGGATGCCGGCCGCGGCTCTGACCCCCTCCGGGTAGCCGTCCCGACCGGGGGCGGCCGGGCGGGCACCGGTGGACGCCCGGGCGGCGGGCACCGTGCCGGCTCAGCGGGCGGCCCGTGTGTCCGCGCGGCGGGTGCGATGCCGACGAGAAGTAGCGAGACGCGCGGCCGACGGCCGTCGTCCGACGCACCCCGGGAGACCTCCGATCCGAAGATTCAGCCAGTCAGCTCTCTTTTACTCATCGCTTGCCAGATAGATAGCCGAATTTACCTTTGATTCAATATCACATTGTCGGCTTGGGTATATATACAACCGAAATGCACCATTGATGAAAGGTCGAATGTCTGCCATAGTCGGTCGCGCGACCCCCACCGACCCGGGCCAGGTCGTCAAGAAGAGCGGCAGCGCGGATACACCCCACCCCGTCCGCACCCGCACACGCGAAAGCCCCTTCCGGCGCCGCCGAGAATCCGCCGCGGCGCCGGAGGGGGCTTTCGTCCGCTCCCGGCCGCCGCTCCGCGACACCCTCCTACGCCGCCGCTCCGTGACACCCTCCGCCGCCGCTTCACGACGCCGCCGGCCACGCCTCGCGTACTCCAGGACCGCCTCTCGCACACGCCGGGTGGTCGTGCTCCGCCCGCTCCGGATGGCCGAGTTCCGCCCGCTCCGGGCGCCACTTCGCGCGCTCTCGGGCCTTCGGGGCCGCGCCCGCCCCGGGGTGCGCTGGTGAGGGCCCGGTCTCAGCGGTCGTCCGTCCGCATCTCGAACCAGGTGGTCTTGCCGCGCGGCAGCAGATCGACGCCCCACCGGTCGGACAGCTTGTCGACCAGGAAGAGACCCCGGCCGCTGATGTCGAGTTCGCGGACCGGCATGAGGCAGGGCAGCCCCCGCGAGGGGTCGCGCACCTCGACGCGGATCCAGCCGCGCCTGCGGACCATCCTGAGCCCGAACACCCGCGCCCCGGTGTGCCGTACGGCGTTTCCCACCAGCTCGGAGACCAGCAGGACCGCGTGCTCGGCGGTCTGCGGCGAGAGCGCCCACTGCCGGAGCACCACACTCTGCGTCAGCCGGCGCGCGACGGCGGCGGATTCGGGACGCGAGGGGAGTTCGACCTCCCCCTCGGACGGATCACCGAACAACTCGACCGCCTCGAGCGCCTCGAGCGCCCGCCGGCCGTCGACGGCCGGCGCCCACCGCGCGGCGGTCGCGCTGCCGCGCGCCCGCGGTTGCTCCATACCTTCCAGCCCCGCCATGCCCCCCATCATGGCCGCCCAGCGGCCCTCCCGTGACCGTTCCGGGGGAATCGGCACCCCGGGGAGCGGTGCCCGGAGCCTCCGATTTGACATATGCCCCCGGCAATCGGAGGCCCTACACCCCGACCGACCTGCGATGACGCAGCGCTTACGCATGATCGCCAAGAGCGCCGGACGAGGGCGTCCAGAGGCTCCGTCAGGGTTCGATCACCCAGGGCGCCATGTTGACGAGGCAGGCATCCGCGTCCAATCCCCGCCGCTCCGGGGCCGGTTCAGAGGAACTTCGCCTTCCCCGGGCCCTCCTCGACGAAGCTCCGCATGCCCCGCTCGCGGTCCTCGGTCGCGAACAGCCCGGCGAACCAGTTCCGCTCGATCGCGAGTCCGGTGTCGATGTCGGTCTCGAGTCCGGCGTCGACCGACTCCTTGGCCGCCCGCAGCGCGAGCGCCGGTCCCTGGGCCAGCTTCGCGGCCCAGGCGTGCGCCTGCCCGTGGACCTCGGCGGCCGGTACGACGCGGTCGACCAGTCCGATCGCCAGCGCCTCGTCGGCCTTCACATGGCGGCCGGTGAAGATGAGGTCCTTGGCCCTGGACGGGCCCACCAGCCGGGCCAGCCGCTGGGTGCCGCCGGCGCCCGGAATCAGGCCCAGCAGGATCTCCGGCTGACCCAGCCTGGCGTTGTCCGCCGCGATCCGGTAGTCGGCGCACAGCGCCAGCTCGCAGCCGCCGCCCAGGGCGTAGCCGGTCACGGCCGCGACCACGGGCTTGGGGATGCGGGCGACGGCGGTGAAGGAGTCCTGCAGGGCCTTCGACCGCTTCACCATCGCGGGATGGTCCATCACCTGCATCTCCTTGATGTCCGCTCCGGCCGCGAACACCTTCTCCCCGCCGTAGAGGACCACGGCGCGCACGTCGTCCCGGCCGGTGGCCTCGGCGGCCAGCTCGCGCAGCCGGTCCTGGGTCGCGATGTCCAGGGCGTTCATCGGGGGGCGGTCCAGCCGGATGGTGCCGACGCCTTCGGAGACTTCGAGAGTGACTGTCATACGGGGAGGTTAGCGCCCGTTCACCCCGTGGGAACCGGTACGGTCCGGGTCGCAGGGGTGTCACGAGGGCCGCGGACACCCGGGGAAGCAGGAGCCGGCAGCGGGAGCCGGCAGCGGCACCCGGCCATCCCGCCCGGGGCGCAGGAGCCGGCAGCAGGAGCCCGATGCCGCCCGGGTCGCAGGGGTGTCACGGAGGCCGCGGACACCGGTGAAGGGGAAGGGAAAGCGAAAGGGAAAGGGGAAGGGGAAGGGGAAGCGGGAGCCCGACGCCGCCCGGACTCCGGGACGGACGAGCGCCCCGGGCCCCTCGTCCGTGCCGTCCCGGGACTACCCGGTCCACTCCGCCCAGGACATGTTCCAGCCGTTCAGGCCGTTGTCGGGGGCGATCTGCTTGTCCTTGGAGTTCTTCACGACCACCACGTCGCCGATGATCGAGTTGTCGTACATCCACGCGGCCGGTGTACCGCTGTCGTGGGCGCCGCGCACATCCCGCAGACCGACGCAGCCGTGGCTGACGTTCGCCGAGCCGAAGGTGCCGCGGGAGGCCCAGTAGTTGCCGTGTATGAAGGTGCCGGACGTCGACAGGCGCATCGCGTGCGGCACGTCCTTGATGTCGTACTCGCCGCTGAAGCCCACGGTGGCGCCGTTCATCCGCGTCACCTCGTACTTCTCGCTGATCACCATCTGGCCGTTGTACGTCGTGGTCGACGGGGCGCCCGCGGTGATCGGGATGGTCTTGAGGAGTCTGCCGTCCCGCACCACCTTCATGGTGTGGGCCCTGGCGTCGACCGTGGAGACCTGGCTGCGGCCGATGGTGAAGGAGACCGTCTTGGCCTGCTTGCCGTACACGCCGGGGCGGCCCTCGACACCGTCGAGGTTGAGCCGGACCGTCACCCTGGTGCCCGCGGCCCAGTACTTCTCGGGCCGGAAGTCCAGGCGGTCGTTGCCGAACCAGTGCCCCTCTATCGGCACCGACGGCTCGGCGGTGACCTTGATGGCCCTCTCGACGGCCTCCGGGTCGGTGATGCCCCGGGTGAAGTTGATGGAGACGGGCATGCCGACGCCGACCGTGGAGCCGTTCTCGGGGGTGTAGTGGCCGATGAAGGTGTTCTCGGGGACGAGCGTGGTGAAGGTCGTGTCCTTCGCGGACTCGCGGCCCTCGGTGTCCTCGGCCACGGCGTGCACCTGGTACCTGGTGGCCGACGCGAGGTGCTGGAGCGGCTCCCAGCTCGCGCCGCCGGCCGCGATCCTCCCCTCGACCGCGTTGCCCCTGTCGTCCTTGACGGCGACCTCGGTCAGCCGGCCCCTGCCGGCCGACACCTTCAGCGCGCCGCTGGTGGCGACGGCCTTCGCCCCGTCCTCGGGCGAGACCGTCACGACCGCCTGTGACGCCGCCGAGACGACCTTGGCGGCGTCCTCTGCCTTCTCGGCTCCGCCGCCGGCCGGGCGCTCGGAGCCGCCGCCGCAGGCGGAGACCAGCAGCAGCGCACCCATGGCGAGGGCCGGCAGCGCGGTGCGCCCGCGTCGCCGGCCCGTCCTGACCGATGCCCCCGATATCGGCTGCCCGTTCACGATGAGCTGTCTCCCCTCGCACGGCCCGGTCCCGCCGGGGCCCGCACCCCCCGCGCGCTCGAACGGCGCGCACTGCGCCAGACAATCACACCGGGGGTCGCTGCGGCTTCCCGCCGATGTCACCGTTCAGTCGCAAATCTGCCCGGCGGGGGCGCCGCCCATGCGGGAGGGCGCTCAGCGCAGCGCGGAGCCGGCCTTCCACGCCTCCCAGCCCATGTTCCAGCCGCTCAACCCGTTCCACGGGTCGACCACCCGGTCCGGGGAGTTGACCACCTCCACCACGTCGCCGACGAGCGTCCGGTCGAAGAACCAGCCCGCCGGGGAGTCCTGGCTGCCGCCCTTCTCGTCGCGCAGCCCGATGCAGCCGTGGCTGACGTTCCGCATGCCGAAGACCGCCGGGTCGGCCCAGTAGTTGCCGTGCAGGAAGGTGCCCGACGTGGTGAGCCGCATCGCGTGCGGCACGTCCTTGATGTCGTACTCGCTCTTGCCGTCGTCGTCGGTGAAGCCGACCGTGGCACCGTTCATGCGGGTGACGTCGTGCATCTCGCTGACGACCATCCTGCCGTTGTACGTCCGGGTCTTCCTGCCGCCCGTGGTGACCGGCAGCGTCGTCAGCACCTTGCCGTCGCGGCGTACCTCCATCGTCCGCTCACGGGCGTCGACCAGGGAGATCTGGGACCGGCCGACGGTGAAGCGGACGGTCTTGCGCTGGACGCCGTACACCCCGGACGCCCCCTCGACGTCGCGCAGGGCCATGTCGACGGTCACCGTGGTGCCCGGCTTCCAGTACTCGCGCGGGCGGAAGTCGAGCCGTTCCGCGTCGAACCAGTGGCCCACGACCTCCACCGGCGGGACGGAGGTGACGCGGATGGCCCGCTCGACCGCGGCGCGGTTCCTGATACCGCGGTTGAAGTCGAACGAGACGATCATCCCGACGCCCACCGTGGAGCGGTTCTCCGGGGTGAAGTAACCGATGAACCGGTGGTCGGGGACGACGGTGGTGAAGGTCGTGTGCCGCGCCGACCGGCGGCCGCGGGCGTCCAGCGCCACCGCTTCGACGCTGTACTTGGCCGCCAGCGCGAGCCGGGTGCCCGGCTTCGGCCGCCAGGTCAGCCCGTTCGGGGAGATGGCGCCCGGGACCTCGGCGGGCTGGGCGTCCTCGATCCGGGTGACCTTGACCCGCTCCAGCCGCCCACCCGCCAGTGCCACTTCGAGCCTGCCGTCCGCCGGCACGGCCCCCGCCCCGTCCGCCGGAGTGATCCGGATGGTGTCGCCGGGCGCCCGGGGTTTGTCGCCCTCGGCGGCCGGACCGCCACCGGTGCTCCCGGCTCCGCCGGTGCAGCCGGCCGCGCCGGAGAGCAGTACCGTCCACAGCGCGGCGACGGCCAGCGTGGCCCTCGTCCGCCTCACCGCGTTGCTCACAGAGTCCACCTCGTGGGGTCGCAGAGACACAGCACGTCCCGCCCAACGACGGCCACCCTCCCGGGGAAACGTCGGCACTGGGCATGCGGGGAGCAGGCCATACGGCGAGCGGGCGATGCGGGAGGCGGGCCGCACGGCGAGTGGGCGATGCGGGGAGCGGGCAGTGCCGCGGGCGGGCGATGCGGGAGGCGGGCCGTACGACGGTCAGGCCGCACGGCGGGTGGGCCGTACCACGGGCAGGCCGTACGACAGGCAGGCCGTACGACAGGCAGGCCGTACGACAGGCAGGCCGCACGACAGGCAGGCCGCACGACAGGCAGGCCGCACGACAGGCAGGCCGCACCACGGGTGGGCCGTACCACGGGCGTCCCAGCGCAGGGCGCGGGCACACAGGAAGCGGGCCGTGCCGCGGGCGGCGCATGTTGGGAGCGCCACGGCGTAGGGCAGAGATGGTGGGAGGACCACACGCGGGGAGCCACGGCCGGGACGCCGTGGCCGGGAGCCGCGCGGGCCCGACGAGCCGCGGGAGGCCGGCAGGTGTCGAGCGCAGCCGATCAGGAGGCGGTACGGGAAGGGGAGCGGCCTCTTCCCGCCGTGGGACCGCATCCGGCCCCGCACGGGCGGCCGCCGGGCAGGGCGGGCGGCTCAGGCCCCCGGGTGTGGCCGGGGGCCCCGACACCGCTGGGCGCCCGGTACCGGGTCGGTCCCGACGGGGCCGCGGGCACCAACTTCGCCCTGTGGGCGGGGGGCGCCGAGGCCGTGGAACTCTGCCTCTTCGACGAGTCGGGCGCGGAGTCCAGGCTGCCGCTGACCGAGCTGACCCACGAGATCTGGCACGGCTTCGTGCCCGGCGTCGGGCCCGGGCAGCGCTACGGCTTCCGTGTGCACGGCCGCTGGGACCCGTGGACCGGTGCCCGCTGGAACCCGGCGAAGCTGCTGCTCGACCCGTACGCCCGGGCGGTGGACGGTGAGTACGCGCTGCCGCCCGAGGTGTACGGGCACGTCCGCGACTGGCCGCAGCAGCACGTCGCGGACACCGTGCGCGACGACCGGGACTCGGCCCCGTACGTCCCCAAGGGCGTGGTCGTCCACGACGACGCCCCGGACGACGAGTGGGCGGACGACCGGCGGCCCAAGACCCCCTGGGCCGACTCCGTCATCTACGAACTGCACGTGCGCGGCTTCACCCGGCTGCACCCCGGCGTCCCCCCGGAGCTGCGCGGCACCTACGCGGGCCTCGCGCACCCGGCGGCGATCGGCCACCTCGTACGGCTCGGGGTGACGGCGGTCGAACTGCTCCCGGTCCACCAGTTCGCGCACGAGGACCACCTGCTGCGGCGGGGCCTGCGGAACTACTGGGGCTACAACTCGATCGGCTACTTCGCGCCGCACGCCGGCTACAGCGCGTCCGGGACCGCGGGGCAGCAGGTCGGCGAGTTCAGGCGGATGGTGCGCGCCCTGCACGAGGCGGGCATCGAGGTCGTCCTCGACGTGGTCTACAACCACACCGCGGAGGCCGGGGAGCTGGGGCCGACGCTGAGTCTGAAGGGCGTCGACAACCGCGGCTACTACCGCCTCCGCACCGGCGAGGCGCGTCGCTACGCCGACTACACCGGCTGCGGCAACACACTGCACGTGGTCCAGCCGCAGGTGCTGCGGCTCATCACCGACTCGCTGCGCTACTGGGTCACGGAGATGGGCGTCGACGGCTTCCGCTTCGACCTGGCGGCGGCGCTCGCCCGGTCGATGCACGACGTCGACATGCTGTCCCCCTTCCTCGCCGTGATCGCCCAGGACCCGGTACTGCGCCGGGTGAAGCTGATCGCCGAACCGTGGGACGTCGGCAACGGCGGATACCAGGTGGGCGCGTTCCCCCCGCTGTGGACGGAGTGGAACGACCGCTACCGGGACGCCGTGCGGGACTTCTGGCGCGGCGCGCTGCCCGATCTGCGGGACCTGGGCTACCGGGTGTCCGGCTCCAGCGACCTCTACGCCTGGGGCGGCCGGCGCCCGTACGCGTCGGTCAACTTCGTCACCGCCCACGACGGCTTCACCCTGCGCGACTTGGTCAGCTACGAGCGCAAGCACAACGAGGCGAACGGCGAGGGCAACCGGGACGGCACCGACGACAACCGCGCCTGGAACTGCGGCGCTGAGGGCGAGACCGACGACCCCGAGGTCAACGCCCTGCGGTGGCGGCAGGTCCGCAACCTGCTCACCACCCTGCTGCTGTCCACCGGCGTGCCGATGCTGGTGGCCGGCGACGAGATGGGCCGTACGCAGGGCGGCAACAACAACGCCTACTGCCAGGACAACGAGACCGGCTGGCTCGACTGGTCGCTCCCGGACCAGCCGGGGCCGGGCGGGCTGCTGGCCCTCACCTCCCGGCTGCTGGCGCTGCGCGGCGCGCACCCGGTGCTGCGGCGCCGGGCGTTCTTCTCCGGCCGGCCGCAGACCGCGGACGGGCTGCGCGACCTGGCCTGGTTCACCGCACATGGCGCGGAGATGACCGAGCAGGACTGGTACTCCCCCTCCTCCACACTGGCGCTGTTCCTGTCGGGCCGGGACATCCCGGGCCGGGACGCCCGGGGCGCGCAGGTCACCGACGACAGCTTCCTGACGATCCTGCACGCGGCGGGCCGGCCGACGGCCTTCCGGCTGCCGGGTCCGCCGTGGGCGGAGGAGTACGAACTGGTCGTGGACACCTCGCTGGAGGAGCAGTCGGCGGCGCCGGGGACGGTGTACCGGGGCGGGGAGCGGATGGCGGTGCCCGCGCGTTCGGTGCTGCTGCTGCGGGTGCGGGAGCGCGACGGGGGCTGAGATCCGTTCGCGGTTCGCCGTCGGGCGTCCCTGCCGTGCTGACCGCGCTGCTCCGGTGCCGCGGCCGTGCCCGCCCGACAGCCGCGGCACCGGGCCCGTTCCTGCGTAGGGGCAGCAGGGGGCAGCACAGACCGACACAGACCGGCACAGGGCGGCAGAGGGCGGCAGAGGGCGGGCGGGGTGACGCGGGAGGGCAGGGCGGCCGGGCGCGGAACGGGCGGCGCGGTGCGGTGCAGCGCGGCCGGCGGGCTCACCACCCCGTACCTGATCCTGATCCTCCACCGCTTCCCACGGCCCAACACCCACCAGGAGCCGGAGCGATGAACGGGCACGCACCGGACCCGATAGGGCGACAGGCACACAGGGTGTTCTTCCGGCCAAGTCAGCGGCGAATACGCGACACCTCGGCATGCGTGCCTACCGGTCCCGAGGGCCCAGGGCGGTAGGACCGCCGGTCGACGGCCGGACCGTGGCCGGACAGTACGGCGGGAAAAACCCGGTGGGCTGTGTCAGTGGTGAACCGTAGGCTCGCTCCTGATGTCCACCACAGTTGAAGCCGCCCGGACCGACCGGTCCGCCGTCCGCTCCCTGCTGAGGCTCTGGCCGTACGTACGCCCGGTCAGGGCCCGGCTGTTCACGGCGGCGGCCGTCGCGATCGTCGCCTCCTGCCTGAGCCTGGTCATCCCCCTGGTCCTGAAGTGGATGGTGGACGGTCCGGTCGCCGACCGGGACGTGGGCGGGGTGTGGCTGGGGGCCCTGTACCTGCTGCTGCTCGGTGTCGCGGAGGCGGTGCTGTTCGGCTTCCGGCGCTGGCTGGTGGCCCGTCCGCTGGCCAGGGTGGAGGCGGCGATGCGAGGGGATCTCTTCCGGCATCTCCAGCGGCTTCCCGTGGCCTTCCACGACCGGTGGGCGTCGGGGCAGCTGCTGTCGCGCGGGACGACTGATCTGATGCTGGTACGGCTGTTCCTGGCGTTCCCGCTGACGTTCCTGCTCGTCAACGGGGTGACGATCATCGTCGGCGCGGGCATCCTGCTGGCCCAGCAGTGGACGCTCGGCCTGGTGCTGCTGGCCCCGGTCGCGCCACTGGTGTTCGTCATCGCCCGGTTCGAGGTGCGCTACTCGTCCCAGGCGCGGACGGCGCAGGACCAGGTGGGAGACCTGACCACCGTCGTCGAGGAGAGCGTCCTCGGCATCCGCGTCATCAAGGGTTTCGGGCGCCACCGCAGCCAGGCGGCTGCCTTCCGTGCACTGTCCGAGCGGCTTCGGGGGACCGAACTGGTCAAGGCCCGGCTGCTGGCGGGGATCTTCGGCGTCATCATGACCGTCCCCGAGCTGGCCATCGGCGCCGCCCTGGTGCTCGGCACGATCCAGGTCGCGGACGGCGCCCTGTCGGCCGGCACGCTCGTCGCCTTCCTCTCCACGGCGCTCGCGCTGCGCTGGCCGGTGGACGCGATGGGCTTCCTGCTCGCGATGAGCCAGGAGGCGGCGACCGCCACGGACCGCTACTTCGACGTCCTGGACGCGGAGGTGGAACGGGAGGGGAAGCAGGGGACCGGGGACGGGAAGGCGCCCGGGGACGGGAAGAGCCACGGGGACGAGCCCGGGGGCGCAGCCACCTCACCCGGACAACGGCCGATACCGCCCGCCACACCCGCGAAGGAGCCGGGGCCGGCGGAGAACGGCGCGGGGGGCGGCCTCCGGTTCGAGGGGGTCCGCTTCCGCTACCCCGACGCGTCCGAGGACACCGAACCGGTGCTGAAGGATGTCGACCTGCACATCAGGTCGGGCGAGACCATGGCTCTCGTCGGCGGCACGGGCAGCGGAAAGACGACGCTGACCGCGCTCGTACCGCGGCTGTACGAGGTGACCGCGGGGCGCATCACGCTGGACGGGCGGGACATCGCCGCCATGCCGCGCGAGGAGCTGCGCACCCTGGTGTCGGTGGCGTTCGAGGAGCCGACGCTCTTCTCGGCGAGCGTCGGGGAGAACGTGCGGATGGGCGCCGAGCACGCCGGTGACGAGGAGGTGCGGCGGGCGCTGGACGTGGCCCAGGCGCGGTTCGTCGACACCCTCCCGCGGGGATGCGCCACCCAGGTCGGTGAGCAGGGCCTCAGCCTCTCCGGCGGCCAGCGGCAGCGGCTCGCCCTCGCCCGCGCCGTGGTCGGGGAGCCGCGCTTCCTCGTGCTCGACGACCCGCTCTCGGCGCTCGACGTGCAGACGGAGGCCCTTGTGGAGGCCGCGCTGCGCCGGGTCCTCCGGGACACCACCGCCCTGGTGGTGGCGCACCGGCCGTCCACGGTGCTGCTCGCCGACCGGGTGGCGCTGCTGTCCGGCGGCCGGGTCGCGGCCGTCGGCACCCACCACGAACTGCTGCGGGACAGCGCCGAGTACGCCTGGCTGATGTCGGGCGCTCATGCCGAGGAGCGAGATCGATGACGTCATCGACGGCCACGACGCCGCAGCCGGACGGCGGGGACGCCTCGGCCGATGCCGTGCCGAAGGCCCCCGAGGCCGCCGGCCCGGACGGTTCGGGCACGGGTACGGACGCGGGCACGGGCACGGGCACGGGTACGGACGCGGGCACGGGCACGAGTACGGACGCGGGCACGGGCGCGGGCACGGGCGCGGGCGCGGGCACGGGCACGGGCGCGGGCACGGGCGCGGGCGCGGGCGCGGGCACGGGTGGAACGGCAACACGGCACGCGACCGGCCCCGGCTCGACCGGGACGGACGGGAGCGGACCTGACGGTGCGTCACCGAAACCGGAACCGGCCGGGACGGACCGTACGCACGGCACGGGCCCGGACGCGACCCGACCGGACGCGACGGACCCAGATGAAACAGAACCAGACGAAACGGGCACAGGCACGGGTGGCGACGCCTTCGACCGGGACGCCCTGCCCGCACCCGACGGCGCCACCGGTGCCCTGCTGCGTTCGCTGCTGGCCCCCCTCCGCGGCCGGGTGGTCGTCGCCGCGGTCCTGCTGCTGCTCCAGCAGGCCGCGGCCCAGGCCGGTCCGCTGCTCGTCGCGTTCGCCATCGACCGCGGCGTGCCCGCGCTGCGCGACGGCGACCGCGGGCCCCTGGTCGTGATCGGTGCCGGGTACGCGGTGTGCGCTCTCGGTTCGGGCGCGTTCCAGTACGCCTTCATCCGCGCGTCGGCCCGGGTCAACCAGGACGCCCTGCTCGACCTGCGCGGCCGGATCTTCCGGCATGCCCAGGCGCTGAGTCTGGACTTCCACGAGCGCTACACCTCGGGCCGGCTCATCTCCCGCTCCACCACCGACGTCGAGTCGCTGAGCGAACTCCTCAGCGAGGGAATGCAGGAGCTCCTCGCCGTGGCCATGTCCTTCGTCTACATCTCGGCGATGCTGCTGTGGCTGGACCCCGGAATCGGCGGCCTCGCCGCGCTCAGCTTCGTCCCGCTGTTTCTGCTGGTGCAGCTGTACCGGCGGCGCGCGGCGGCGGTGTTCTCCACGCGGTCCACCGCCATCGCATCCGTCATCGTGAAGTTCGCGGAGACCATGAACGGCATCCGGCCGGTGCGCGCCTTCCGGCGCGAGCGGGCGAACGACGAGCACTTCCGCGCCCTGAACGACAGGCACGCCCGCAGCAACGGAGACGCGATGCTGGAGATGGCCCGCTATGTCGTGGGATCCCGGCTGGTGGGCAACACCGCGGTCGCGGGCATCGTGCTGTGGGGCGCGTACCGGGTGACCGAGGGGACGCTCGCGCTGGGTGTGCTCGCGGCCTCGGTGCTCTATCTGCGGCGGCTGTACGACCCGATCGACCGGCTCGGCATGTTCCTCAACTCGTACGAGTCGGCGGCCGCGTCACTGCGCAAGATCGCGGGGCTGCTCGCCCAGACGCCGTCCGTTCCGGAGCCGGTCCGGCCCGCGGCGCTGCCGGAGCGCGCCGGAGCCACCGGTCCGGGCCGGGAGGTGGTCTTCGAGGACGTGCGCTTCGCCTACCGCACCGGCGGAGAGGTACTGCCCCGCTTCCGCCTCACCATCCCCGCCGGGCAGACCGTCGCCGTCGTCGGCTCGACCGGGGCGGGCAAGTCCACGCTGGCCAAGCTGCTGGCCCGGTTCTACGACCCCACGGACGGGCGGGTGCTGCTCGACGGGACCGATCTGCGCGATCTGCCGGTGCCCGAGCTGCGGCGCGGGGTGGTGATGGTGACCCAGGAGGCCTTCCTGTTCTCCGGCACGGTCGCCGAGAACATCGCCATCGGCCGGCCGGAGGCGACGCGCGCCGAGATCGAGCAGGCCGCGAAGGCCATCGGGGCGCACGATTTCGTCTGCGGCCTGCCGGAGGGCTACGACACCGACGTGCGCAAGCGCGGGGGGAGGATCTCGGCGGGGCAGCGCCAGCTCGTCGCGTTCGCCCGGGCGCTGCTGGCGGACCCGGCGGTGCTGATCCTGGACGAGGCCACCAGCTCACTGGACATCCCCGGCGAGCGCGCGGTGCAGCGGGCCATGGACACGGTGCTGCGGGGGCGTACGGCGATCGTCATCGCGCACCGGCTGTCGACGGTGGAGATCGCCGACCGGGTCCTGGTGATGGAAGGCGGCCGCATCGTCGAGGACGGCAGACCCGCCGCCCTCGTGGACGGCGCGGGCCGCTTCGCGGGGCTGCACCGGGCGTGGCGGGAGAGCCTGGTCTGACGGCGGGGGAGCGGAGTCCGCGAAGTCGCCGGCCGTGCGCACGTCGTGTCAGGTCGGCAGCCTGCGGGCGGGAGAACTGCCGCACACCGCACAAGCCGGTGCGGCCCGGCCGATGGCACGATCCCGCGTATGACCGACATCCGGGAAGTGGTCTGCCGCCCCCATCCGAGCCGCGGCCTGCGGTTCGTCCTCGGGCTCGGGGCGGCCGGGGCGATCCTGGCCGCGGTGCGGCTGGTGTGCCGGGGCAACCTCCTGGACCCCTGGGCGCACGGGGGCCTGTTCGTCGCGTCGGTCGGGTTCGCGTACCTCTACCCGGCCACCGCCCGGGTGAGCGCCGACGCGCGCGGCCTGCACTCCCGGACGCTGCTGCGCCGCCGGAGCCTGCCCTGGCACGATGTCGCCGACCTGCACGTGTACATGCAGAACAGCAGACACCGCGACGTCCGTCGCGTCAGCGTGGTGCTGCGCGACGGACACAGGCGGCGCCTGCCGCTGCCGTGGGACCGTGCCGTGCACCACCGCACGCACTTCGACGCGCAGCTGGACGCGCTCCGCGCGGTGCACCGCCGTTACGGAGACCCGGAGTCACGCCACGTCCCGGTCGTCTCGTACCGGGCCGCCGGGCGCGGCTTGGCCGGGTGGCTGGTCCTGTGCGCGCTGCTGCTCGCGGGCGCGGGCCTGACCGCGTGGTTCGTGCCGGTCGCCGAATCGCAGAAGGCGGCCTGGAGTTCGGCCGTCCCGTGCACCGCCGGCACTGCGGGGCGCGGCGATTGCCTGACCACCCTGCCGGCCGTGATCGCGCGGACCGAGGTGGGCAGGGTGAGGGGACCCAGCCGGCTGTACTTCGCCGACGGCACGCCGTCGGAGCGGCTCGCGATCTCGCGAGAAGGCGTCCAGGGGTTCCGGCCCGGCGACAGCGTCGAACTGATCCTCTGGCGCGGTGAGGTGAGGGAGGTCGTCGGAGAACACCACGTGTGGCGGGAGCACTTCACCGGTGCCGGAGACGTGGCCGTCGCCGCGGCCGCGTGCGCCCTCGCCGCCGGCTATCCCGGCGCCCGGGTGCTGCTGCGCCTGCGCGGGCGCCGGCTGCCCGACGACGAGGTCCTTCCCTCGGCCCATCCCTTCACAGGTGCACTCGCCGGTACGGCCCTGTGGCTGCTGCCGCTCTGCTACCTCCACCCCTCGGCCCCGCTCGCCCCTCCCGTGGCGATCACCTGGGCGGCCGCGGGTTCGCTCGTCACCCTGGGGCTCCTCACCGGCGCCTGGCGCGCCACCCGCGTCCGTACGCCCGGGCAGGCCGAGGCAGCCGAAGCGGCCCGGGGGTTCTCCGGCCCGGTGTTTCTGGCCGCCTGCTTCCTGGAGCACACCGACTACAACCCGAACGGCTTCGGCACCCACATCGTCCTCGGAGACGGACCGCCGGCGGTGACGCCCCACCCCGGCCCGGGCCGGTTCGCGGCGAAACGGATCCCGGTCGAGCGGCTCACCGTCCAGGACGTGCGGCGCGTCCGGGGCGGCGACGGCGACACCGTCCCCAGAGGCTGGCACATCGCCGAACTCGACGACGCGGGCCGGCCGGTCCGCCTCGCGGCCGCCCCGGCCAACCTGATCCGCATCATCCGCGAGCTGGGCGCCACGGAAGGCACCGCGGCCCCGTGAACCCGGAGCCGTTCCGTGACCGCCCCCGGCGCCCACGACGGGGCGCGTCCGCGGGGCCACCCGTCCGTGCGTCCGCCCGTCAGGCGATTTCCCGCGGCCGAGCGCGCGCCCCGTCTGCCGGCCGGGCGGCGAGGGCCTAGCTTCGGGGGTCGGGGCACGGCGGCCTGCGCCGCCTTCCGGCTCGGTACCGGCCCGGGCCCGGGCCCGGGCGGCTGAGGCGCACGCTCGGGCGGCTCCGGCTCCGGTTCCGACTCCGGCTCCGGCTCCGGCTCCGGCTCTGGCTCTGGCTCTGAATTCAGGCCTCGGCCCGGGTCTCGGTTCCGACACCGGCACCTGCTCCCATGACGGGGCGTCACTCATGTCTCTCGGGAGGTTCCCATGCCCGGTCCCGTGTCACGCACGCTGGTGTCCGCGGTGCTGGCGGCCCTGCTGATGCCCGTCCGGTCGGGCGCTGCTCACGTGGCACCCGGGACGACCGCCGCACCGCCCTTCGCGGCCCGACCCTCCGCGTCGACCGCTCCCTCGACGACGGCCGGGCCCTCCGCGCTGACCGCTCCCTCGATGACGGCCGCGCGCTCCGTGCCGGCCGCGCGCTCCGTCCCGGGCGGACCGCGGTCCCGGACCCTCGCCTATGTGGCCGAACTCCACTCGGACTCGGTGTCCATCGTGGACACCCGCACGAACCGGGTCGTCGGCACCGTGGCCGTCGGGGACGGGCCGGACAGCACCGCGGTCGCCCCGGACGGCTCGCGGGTCTACGTCACCGATTCGGGTGCGGACACGGTGTCGGTGATCGACGCCCGCCGTGGCGAGGTCGTCGCCACCGTGCCCGTCGGCGACGAACCGAGCAGGGTCGCGGTCTCCCCCGACGGCCACCGCGTCTATGTCGCGAACGTCGCGTCCGACGACGTCTCCGTCATCGACGCCCGCCGCAACCGGGTCGTCGCCACCCTCGACGTCGGCGACGCCCCTCTGGGTCTCGCGTTCCTCCCCGACGGTTCGCGCCTCTACGTCGCGAGCGCCGGCTCCGACGAGGTGTGGGTGATCGGCACCGGCCGCAACCGCAACCGGATCCTCGGCACCGTTCCCGTCGGGCGGGGACCGACCGCCCTGGCGGTCGCCCCGGACGGCTCGCGGGTGTACGTCTCCAACCTCACCTCCGGCGATGTGTCGGTCGTCAGCACCCGCCGGGACGCGGTGGTCGCCACCGTCGAGGCTGGCGCGGGACCGGCCGGGGTGGCCGTGCTCCCCGACGGCCGTCGCGTGTACGTCGCCAACACGGCCGGCGACGACGTCTCGGTGATCGACACCTGCCGGGACGAGGTGGTCGCCACCGTGCCCGTCGGCGAACGGCCCAACGGGATCGCCGTCACCCCGGACGGCTCGCGGGCGTACGTCACCGACTTCGCGGACGACGATGTCTCCGTGATCGACACCCGCCGCAACCGGGTCGTCGCCACCGTCGGCGTCGGCGCCGGGCCGACCGGGGTGGCGATCACCCCCGCGGAGGGCCGGAAGCCGGGGTGGGGTGCGCGGCGGACCTCACTCGGCGGCGAGGCGGGTGCATGTCCTCGCCAGGACGGTCCGACTCCGTAGGCGGGCCGTGACGGTGCGACAGGTCCTCGCCCCAGCCCTCACCCCGCCCTCGCCCTCCTTGCCCCGGGGAGGCGGCCCCGCGGCGGGTCGCACGGGTCAGGTGCGGTTGTGGGTGCGGGATTCGGGGTTTCGGGGTTTCGGGGTTCGGGTTCGGAGGTCAGAGGTCAGGGTCGGGGTCCGAGGGTCGGGGTCCGCGCGGCTCGTACCGGGTTGCCTCCGACAGGCTCGGCTCCCGTCCGAGAGCTGTCCCCGCCGCCATATGGCTGACGCCTTTTCAGACATTCCCCAGGGCCCTCGGCAAAGCCGTTCACCGCACCCGGCGCGACCGGAGGCAGCCGTACGGTTCGACGGCTCGCGGCGGACAGCGGGGCCCCGCGGGGCGGCCGCACGGCCGGAACGCGCCATGCCGGGGCGTCGGCCGGGCGGGCGGCGCGTAGCATCTGCCCTCCGGGATCCCGTAGCGGATGTCTTCAGTCCGCATCCCCGCCGACGCCGCCGAGCCAGGCCCGCCACGGCCGCGGGACGGCACCCGCGGGACGCCAGGCGAAACGTCCTCTCAACGAACATGACCTCTCACTCAGCGAACACGATCCGGCCATTCTTTTGACGCGACCCTGACAGAAACTGTTCACTCCTGCCACGCTTCCGTCGAGCCACGCACAACATGCTCCTCGGTTCTGCCGGGCGGCCCACCCAGCCGCCCGTGACCCCCCTCGCAGAAGGAGTCCGCGTGAGACCCATGTCCAGCCGTCGCACGTCCGCGACCGGCGCTCTGCTGGCAGTCGCAGCCCTCCTGGCCGCCGGAGTCCAGGCCGGCTCCGCCGCCGCGGCCCCCGCGCCGATCGCCCCGAAGCAGCAGACCGCCTCCGGGGCGGACCCCGGCGCGCTGCCCGTGGCGCTCTCCCCCGCCCAGCGGGCGGAGCTGATCCGCGAGGCCAACGCCACCAAGGCGGCGACCGCGGCCGAACTCGGCCTCGGTGCGCAGGAGAAGCTCGTCGTGCGCGACGTGGTCCAGGACCGGGACGGCACCACGCACACCCGCTACGAGCGCACCTACGCGGGCCTGCCCGTGCTCGGCGGTGACCTGGTGGTCACCGAGTCGGAGGCCGGAAGGGCCGAGTCCGTCAGCAAGGCGTCGGCGTCGGCGCTGCGGAACATCGACACCGGCGCCGACGTCGCCCCGGCCGCCGCGGAGCAGCAGGCCGTGGCCGCCGCACGCGCGGAGGGCTCGAAGGACACCGCCGCCGAGCGCGCTCCGCGCAAGGTGGTCTGGATGGCCCAGGGCGAGCCGAAGCTGGCGTACGAGACCGTCGTGGGCGGTCTGCAACACGACGGCACACCCAACGAGCTGCACGTCGTCACCGACGCCACGACCGGCGGCAAGCTGTACGAGTGGCAGGCGATCCAGCAGGGCACGGGCAACACGATGTACAGCGGACAGGTGTCCCTGGGCACCGCGCCGTCGTACACGCTGACCGACACCACCCGCGGCAACCACAAGACCAACAACCTCAACCGCGGCACGTCCGGCTCGGGCACCCTGTTCTCCGGGACCGACGACGTCTGGGGCGACGGCACCCCGCAGAACGCCGAGACCGCCGGCGCCGACGCGCACTACGGCGCGGCACTGACCTGGGACTACTTCAAGGACGTGCACGGCCGTTCCGGCATCCGGGGCGACGGCGTCGGCGCGTACTCCCGGGTCCACTACGGCAACAACTACGTCAACGCGTTCTGGTCGGACAGCTGCTTCTGCATGACCTACGGCGACGGCGCCGGCAACGCCAAGCCGCTGACGTCGATCGACGTCGCCGCGCACGAGATGACGCACGGCATCACCTCCAACACCGCCAAGCTGGTCTACAGCGGCGAGTCCGGCGGCCTCAACGAGGCGACGTCCGACATCTTCGCCGCCGCGGTCGAGTTCCACGCGGCCAACACCCAGGACAAGGGCGACTACCTGGTCGGCGAGAAGATCGACATCAACGGCAACGGCACACCGCTGCGCTACATGGACAAGCCGAGCAGGGACGGCAAGTCCAAGGACTCCTGGTACTCGGGCATCGGCAGCATCGACGTGCACTACTCCTCCGGCCCGGCGAACCACTGGTACTACCTGCTCTCCGAGGGCAGCGGGGCGAAGACCATCAACGGCGTGAACTACGACTCGCCGACCTCGGACGGCCTGCCGGTCACCGGCATCGGCCGCGACAAGGCCTCGCTGATCTGGTACAAGGCGCTCACCACGAAGTTCAACTCGACGACCAACTACGCGGGCGCCCGCACCGGCACCCTCGCGGTCGCGACGGAGCTGTACGGGGCGAGCAGCGCGGAGGTCAAGGCCGTGACCGACGCCTGGGCGGCCATCAACGTCGGCTCCCGGCCCGGCGGCGAGCCCGGACCCGGCAAGGTCTTCGAGAACACCGGCGACATCAGCATCCCGGACCTCGGCACGGTCAGCTCCCCGGTCGCGGTCACCGGCATCGCCGGAAACGCCCCGTCGAACCTCGCGGTCGACGTCGACATCCGGCACACCTGGCGGGGTGACCTGGTGATCGACCTGGTGGCCCCGGACGGCACGGCCTACCGCCTGAAGAACTCCAGCGGCAGCGACTCCGCCGACGACGTGATCGAGACGTACACCGTGAACGCCTCCAGCGAGGTGGCCAACGGCACCTGGAACCTGCGGGTCCAGGACGTCGCCCGCTATGACACCGGCTACATCAGCAACTTCAAGCTGACGTTCCCGTAGGCACCCTGCGGTTCATCCGCCCCGGCACCGCCCCGGCACCGCCCCGGCACCGCCCCGGCACCGCCCCGGCCGCCCGGGGGAGCGTAGGCTCCCCCGGGCGGCCTGGCACGGGGGCTCGGTCCCCCGGGCGGGCTCAGCCGACAGGACCTGCCCGGACCACCGGGCCGGGTGGGCCGCCGAGCCGAGTGGGCCGGGTGGGCCGCCGGAGCGGCTCGGTGTACGGGACCCGCTCGGACCACCGAACCGACACAAGCGGCCCGGCAGACCCAAGCGGCCCGGCAGACACGGGAAACCGGACCCACACGGGCGGCCGGACCCACACGGGCGGCCGGGCCGACGCATCGGCCGGACTCAGCGCATCAGCACCCCCGCGCCCTCCCCCGCCGCCCCGTTCGGCCACGCCACGAGGCCGAGGTCCGCCCCGTGCGGCAGCAGCGGGTGCGCGGGCAGCACCCGGACCGTGTATCCGAACGGGCCGGTGCGGTCGAGGGCGAGCGGGCCCTCGTAGACCAGTCGGCCGGCCGTGTCGGGGCCGCCCGCCGCCGGCTTCAGCGGGAAGGTCTGGGGATCGGTGATCGAGTCGTCCGCGTCGACCCGGCCCGCGACGGCCTGCACCTCCACGTCCTCCGGCCGGAGCAGACCGAGGGTGACGCACACCCGCAGGGCCAGCGTCGAACCCAGCTCCACGGCACAGGTGTCCGATCCCGTGCCCCCGCCCACCTCAGCACCCCCCTCGATACCCGCCTCGACACCCACCTGCGCGCCCACCTGCGCGCCGACCTCTGCATGGTCGACCGAGACTCCGCGCCAGGCCGCGCGCACCCGGGCCTTCCAGGCGGCCAGGTCGCCGGCCGCGCCGGTGTCCAGGGCGAGCACCCGGTGGGCCCGGGCGGCGGGGGCGTAGAGCCGGTCCACGTACTCGCGGACCATCCGGTCGGCCTGCACCTTCGGCCCCAGCCCGGTCAGCGTGCGCCGGACCATCTCGGTCCAGCGGGCGGGAACCCCGTCCCCGCCCCGTTCGTAGAACAGCGGCGCGATGCGCTCCTCGACCAGCCCGTACAGCGCGGCGGCCTCCAGATCGTCGCGGCGGTCCTGTTCGCCGGCGGCGGTGCCGTCGGCCGTGGGCACGGCCCAGCCGAAGTCCGGCTCGTACCACTCGTCCCACCAGCCGTCGAGTACGGACAGGTTGAGGCCGCCGTTGAGGGCCGCCTTCATCCCGCTGGTGCCGCACGCCTCCAGCGGGCGGAGCGGGTTGTTCAGCCATACGTCGCAGCCCGGCAGCAGCTTCCGCGCCATCGCCATGCCGTAGTCGGGCAGGAAGACGATCCGGTGCCGGAACCGGGGCTCGTCAGCGAACCTCACCAGTTCCTGGACCAGCCGCTTGCCGCCGTCGTCGGCGGGGTGCGCCTTGCCGGCGACGACGATCTGCACCGGGCGCCGCGGATGGAGCAGCAGCTCCGCCAGCCGTTCCCGGTCGCGCAGCATCAGGGTGAGCCGCTTGTACGCGGGGACCCGGCGGGCGAAACCGATGGTGAGCACGTCCGGGTCCAGCACCCCGTCGATCCAGCCCAGTTCCGTCGTCCCGGCGCCGCGCTGGCGCCAGGAGGCGTACAGACGTTCGCGGACCTCCCCCACCAGCCGTTCCCGCAGGGTCCGGCGCAGCTCCCAGAGGTCGGCGGCCGGCGTGGCCGCGATGTCGTCCCCGAGGGCGAGCACCTCGGGAGCCACCCAGGTCGGGGCGTGCACCCCGTTGGTGACCGAGGTGATCGGCACTTCCGGAACGTCGAAGCCCGGCCACAGCCCGCGGAACATCTCACGGCTCACCGCGCCGTGGAGCGTGGAGACCCCGTTGGCGCGCTGGGCGAGGCGCAGCCCCATGACGGCCATGTTGAACACCCGGGACTCGCCGCCGGGGTAGCTCTCCGTGCCGAGTCTCAGCACGCGTTCCGTGTCGATGCCGGGGAGTTCGCCGCCGTCACCGAAGTGACGGGCCACCAGCTCGCGGTCGAAGCGGTCGATGCCGGCCGGGACGGGGGTGTGGGTGGTGAACACCGTACCGGCCCGGACCGCCTCCAGGGCGGCGTCGAAGTCGAGGCCGTAGGGCAGCAGCTCGCGGATCCGTTCCAGTCCCTGGAAGCCGGCGTGGCCCTCGTTGGTGTGGAAGACCTCCGGCTCCGGATGCCCGGTGAGCCGGCAGTACGCACGGACCGCGCGGACGCCGCCGATGCCGAGCAGCGCCTCCTGGAGCAGGCGGTGCTCGCTGCCGCCGCCGTACAGCCGGTCGGTGACGTCGCGCTCCCCGGGGGCGTTCTCCTCCACGTCCGAGTCCAGCAGCAGCAGCGGTACCCGGCCGACCCGCGCCTGCCAGATGCGGGCCCGCAGGGTGCGGCCGCCCGGGAGGGCGAGGGAGACGCGGGCGGGGCCGCCGTCCGGCTCCCGGAGCAGGGTCAGCGGCAGTTCGTCGGGGTCGAGTACGGGGTAGTGCTCCTGCTGCCAGCCGTCGCGGGACAGCGACTGCCGGAAGTAGCCGTGCCGGTACAGCAGTCCGACGCCGATCAGCGGAACCCCCAGGTCGCTGGCCGCCTTCAGATGGTCGCCGGCGAGTATGCCCAGGCCGCCCGAGTACTGCGGCAGCGCGGCGGTGATGCCGAACTCGGGCGAGAAGTAGGCGACGGCGGCGGGCAGCGGCACCCCGTCCCCGGACCGCTCCTGGTACCAGCGCCGCCCGCGCAGATAGGCGTCGAGATCGCGGGCGGACTCCGAGACGCGGTAGAGGAACTCCGGGTCGGTGGCGAGTTCGGCGAGCCGGCCCGCGGTCACCGATCCGAGCAGCCGCACCGGGTCGCCGCCGGCCGCCCGCCAGCCGGCGGGGTCCGCGCGGCGGAACAGCTCCCGCGTCGGCGCATGCCATGACCAGCGAAGGTTGCGGGCCAGCTCGCTGAGCGGGGCGAGGGGCCCGGGGAGGACGGGGCGGACGGTGAATCGACGAATGGCCTTCACGGGTCCCACCTTCGAGGCTGAGGTTCATCCGGGGACGCACGACGCTGTGCGCCCGTCCGACTCCTCGACCGTAGTGGCGCGCCGCCCGGCTCAACCACGGCGCGAGGAGGGCGCATCGAGCCGTGCCACCATCGGCCGATCCCGGCCGTGCCGCGTTCCGCGCCGCGGACGGGGTTCGAACGGCTCGGGGCGGGCGGGGCGCGCGGCCCACCCCGGTGCGCCCCGGGCACCCGGGCGGTGCCGTGGAGCAGGCCGACGCGGGGGAGCCAGGCCGGTGCCGGGGAGCAGGCCGGTGCCGGGGAGCCCGACGATGCCGTACACCCGGGCCCCGGTGCCCCACAGCCGGGCCGGTGCCGTACACAACCTGGGGCCTCTGCCGCGCAGCCGGGCCCGCGGGCGCACGGTGGGCCCCCGGCGCCCGGACGGTACCGGCGCCGTGTCGATGCCGGGCCCGCGGGCGCACGGTGGGCCGCTGATGGCCGGAGCACGGGGCGCGCCAGGCCCGTCCGGCGGTCTCGGCGCTGCGGCGGCACCCGGCCCCCGGCGGTCTCGGCGTGCCGGGACGGGCGGGGCGGCCGCCGTGCCGGGGACGGCCCCGGGTCTGCGGCGGCGGCCGTGCCGGGACCCTGACGGGCGGGGCGGCCGCCGGGTTCCGGTCCCTGCGGGCGCTTCACCGCCGGGCCGCCGATGCCGGGACCGCCGGCCCGGTGGCGAAGTGCCCGGGTGAGGGTGCACGCGACTCGGGCCGCCGGCCGCCGCGGTCCCTCTCCGGGCAGGGGTTCACCGCGGCCGTCCCGGCAGAGGCGGCACGGCCGTTTCGCGGCCTGTCGGCAAACGGCGTCCGGGGTGCCCCACCATGATTCCCGCGCCCCACGATCATTCCGGCGCCCCTCGGTGATTGGCCGGAAAGAACCCCGGCGATCGGATTTGCATTACCGATCAGGAATTACCGAACTCAACACGGTTAGAAGATGACTGAAGTTGACTTCAAATGTTCAGGACGGTCGCTTCCCACATAGGGTGAACGATTCCGGAAGCGCCCGGCACCGGCCTCCGGACGGCGCCGGCCTTGTGTCGCCCGCCTACGCCCTAGTAGTTAACGCACCACCGGATTGCCGACCCGAATCGCGGGGGAAGGCTCCCCCGGTACGCCCGGAGTGCACTCGCGACCCTTCCATTCGAGTGAACGCGGACAGGAGCGGCCATGCCCGCAGCCCGCCAGCCGTCAACGGAGCAGCTACAAAGAACACCCGCCCCCCGTGAAGAGGGAGCGTCCGTTCGACCCGCCGAGCCCGCACAGCCCCCAGGTGATGCCGTGAAAACGCTGATTGGCCGCATTCCCGTGCTGGACGTACGCCCCCTCGTCGACTGCGGCCGAAGGCCCGCGAAATCGGTGGTCGGCGAAACGTTCCGGATCAGTGCCACCGTGTTCCGCGAAGGGCACGACGCGGTGGCCGCCAATGTCGTCCTGCGGGACCCCCGGGGCCGCCAGGGCCCCTGGACCCCGATGCGGGAACTCGCGCCCGGAACCGACCGCTGGGGCGCGGAGGTCACCGCGGACGCCGAGGGCCGGTGGACCTACAGCGTCGAGGCGTGGAGCGATCCGCTCGCCACCTGGCGGCACCACGCCGGCATCAAGGTCCCCGCCGGGATCGACACCGCCCTGGTCCTCGACGAGGGGGCGGAACTCTACGAGCGGGCCGCCGCGGGCGTCCCCAAGCGGGCGGGCCGGGAGGCCGTACTCGCCGCCGCCGACGCCCTGCGCGACAAGGGCCGGCCGGACCGCGAGCGGCTGGAGGCGGCGCTCGCCCCGGACGCGCTCGCCGCGCTGGAGCGCCATCCGCTGCGCGAACTGGTCACCGCCTCGTACCCGTTGCCGCTCCAGGTGGAGCGGACCCGCGCGCTGTTCGGCTCCTGGTACGAGTTCTTCCCGCGCTCTGAGGGCGCCCGGGCCGAGCGCGGAAGGCTCGTCTCCGGCACCTTCCGCACGGCGGCGCAGCGGCTGCCCGCCATCGCCGCGATGGGCTTCGACGTGGTGTACCTCCCGCCGGTCCACCCCATCGGCAGCACCTTCCGGAAGGGACCGAACAACGCGCTCGACGCCGGTCCCCACGACGTCGGGGTGCCCTGGGCGATCGGCTCGGCCGAGGGCGGCCACGACGCCGTCCATCCGGACCTCGGCACCATCGAGGACTTCGACGCGTTCGTGGGGCACGCGCGGGACCTGCGGATGGAGGTCGCCCTCGACTTCGCCCTTCAGTGCTCCCCCGACCACCCGTGGGTGACCGGGCATCCCGAGTGGTTCCACCGCCGGGCGGACGGCGGCATCGCCTACGCGGAGAACCCGCCGAAGAAGTACCAGGACATCTACCCGATCGCGTTCGACCGCGACATGCCGGGAATCGTCGCCGAGACCCTGCGGGTGCTGCGCCACTGGATGGCGCACGGGGTGCGGATCTTCCGCGTCGACAACCCGCACACCAAGCCGGTGGTGTTCTGGGAGAAGGTCATCGGCACGATCAACCGGACCGACCCGGACGTCGTCTTCCTCGCGGAGGCGTTCACCCGCCCGGCGATGATGCACGCCCTCGCCGCGGTCGGTTTCCAGCAGTCGTACACGTACTTCACCTGGCGCACCACCAAGCAGGAGCTGACGGAGTACCTGACGGAGCTGTCGGGCGAGGCTGCCGCCTGGATGCGGCCCAACTTCTTCGTGAACACCCCGGACATCCTGCACGCCTACCTCCAGGAGGGCGGCCGGCCGGCGTTCGAGGTGCGCGCCGTGCTCGCCTCGACCCTCTCCCCCAGCTGGGGCGTGTACGCGGGGTACGAGCTGTGCGAGAACACCCCGCTGCGGCCGGGCAGCGAGGAGTACCTCGACTCGGAGAAGTACCAACTGCGGCCGCGTGACTGGGAGTCGGCCGAGCGAGAGGGGCGCGGCATCGCCCCGCTGATCACCGCGCTGAACCGGATCCGGCGGCGCAACCCGGCGCTTCGGCAGCTCCGGAACCTGCGCTTCCACCACGCGGACAACGACTCCGTGATCGCCTACAGCAAGCGAACGGGTTCGAACACCGTTCTGGTGGTCGTCAATCTCGACCCCCACCACACCCAGGAGGCGACGGTCTCGTTTGACATGCCGGAACTCGGCCTCGACTGGCACGAGACCGCACCGGTGCGCGACGAGCTCACCGGCGAGACCTATCACTGGGGCAGGGCCAGCTATGTGCGCCTCGAGCCGGGCGTCACGCCTGCGCACATCGCCGTCCTGCGACCGTCCCCGCCGACCGGAGGGTCACCCACATCATGATCGTCAACGAGCCCGTCCACGACACCTTCGAGGACACCCCCGCCAAGGACCGGGACCCCGACTGGTTCAAGCGCGCCGTCTTCTACGAGGTGCTCGTGCGCACCTTCCAGGACAGCAACGGCGACGGCATCGGCGACCTCAGAGGCCTCACCGCCAAGCTGGACTACCTGCAGTGGCTGGGCGTGGACTGCCTGTGGCTGCCGCCGTTCTTCAAGTCCCCGCTGCGCGACGGGGGTTACGACGTCTCCGACTACACCTCGGTGCTGCCGGAGTTCGGCGACCTCGCCGACTTCGTCGAGTTCGTCGACGCCGCCCACCAGCGCGGGATGCGGGTCATCATCGACTTCGTCATGAACCACACGAGCGACCAGCACCCGTGGTTCCAGGAGTCCCGGAGCAACCCGGACGGCCCGTACGGCGACTACTACGTCTGGGCCGACGACGACAAGCAGTTCCAGGACGCCCGGATCATCTTCGTCGACACGGAGAGTTCCAACTGGACCTTCGACCCGGTCCGCAAGCAGTACTACTGGCACCGCTTCTTCTCCCACCAGCCGGACCTCAACTACGAGAACCCGGCGGTGCAGGAGGAGATCGTCTCCGCCCTGCGCTTCTGGCTGGACCTGGGCATCGACGGATTCCGGCTGGACGCCGTGCCGTACCTGTACCAGGAGGAGGGCACCAACTGCGAGAACCTCCCGGCCACCCACTCCTTCCTCAGGCGGGTGCGCAAGGAGATCGACGCCCACTACCCGGACACGGTGCTGCTGGCCGAGGCGAACCAGTGGCCCGAGGACGTGGTCGACTACTTCGGCGACTACCCGTCGGGCGGCGACGAGTGCCATATGGCCTTCCACTTCCCGGTGATGCCGCGCATCTTCATGGCCGTGCGGCGGGAGTCGCGGTACCCGGTCTCCGAGATCCTGTCCAAGACCCCGCGGATCCCCAAGAACTGCCAGTGGGGCATCTTCCTGCGCAACCACGACGAGCTGACCCTGGAGATGGTCACCGACGAGGAGCGCGACTACATGTACGCGGAGTACGCCAAGGACCCGCGGATGCGCGCCAACATCGGCATCCGCCGCCGACTGGCCCCGCTGCTGGACAACGACCGCAACCAGATCGAGCTGTTCACCGCCCTGCTGCTGTCCCTGCCCGGCTCCCCGATCCTCTACTACGGCGACGAGATCGGCATGGGCGACAACATCTGGCTGGGCGACCGGGACGCGGTGCGCACACCGATGCAGTGGACCCCGGACCGCAACGCCGGCTTCTCGTCCTGCGATCCGGGCCGGCTGTACCTGCCGACCATCATGGACCCGGTCTACGGCTACCAGGTCACCAACGTCGAGGCCTCCATGGCGTCGCCCTCGTCGCTGCTGCACTGGACCCGGCGGATGATCGAGATCAGAAAGCAGAACCGCGCCTTCGGCCTGGGCAGCTTCACCGAACTCCCGTCGTCGAACCCCGCCGTGCTGGCGTACCTGCGCGAGGCGCCCGCCACCGGGGACGGCTCCGACGACCTGGTCCTGTGCGTGAACAACTTCTCGCGCTTCGCCCAGCCCACCGAGCTGGACCTGCGCCGGTACAACGGCCGCCACCCGGTGGAGCTGATCGGCGGGGTCCGCTTCCCGGCGATCGGGGAGTGGCCCTATCTGCTGACGCTGGCCGGGCACGGCTTCTACTGGTTCCGGCTGCACCGGGAGCCGGTGGCCGCGGAGAGCCCCGCGCACCGGTCCGCGCGCAGGACCCGGACGCCCGAGGGCGGCTGACCCGGGCACATGCCATGTCGGGTGCGGGGCGGTTGGACCACCCCGTACCGGGCACGCTCCCCGTCATATCGAAACCCGGTCCGAGTCCGTACGGACCATCCTCCGCCGACACTCCCCCCGCCTGCGGCGGGGGGACCCCCACGCACAGCCCGGACAGCTATTATTTGCCGCAATCCGGGACACTCTTCGCAAACTGTGGTGTGCCCGGGGAAAGGACGCGATGCCATGTCGGAGGCTGCATCCACCCGGACCCCCGTCGCCCTGCTGCCTTCGCTCTCGCCCCTGCTGCGCGAGTGGCTGCCCCGGCAACGGTGGTTCGCGGGAAAGGGGCACCCGGTCACCGGCTTCGCGCTGGTGGCGGCCGTCGAACTGCTGCCGGTCGACTCGGCCGGCCCAGGACTGCTGCATCTGCTGCTCCGCGTCAGGCAGCCCGGCCAGACCCTGGGCCTGCGGACCACCGCCGGGCGGGCACCGTCCGCGCTGCGCGACGCGGCCGCGGGCGGCGACTGCTACCAGCTGCTGCTGGGCGTGCGCGCCGCGGTGCCCCCGCATCTCGCCCCGGCGCTGATCGGCCGGGTGGCCGAGGGGCCGCTCGCCGGACGGACCGTCTACGAGGGACTGCACGACCCCCGGCTCGCCGGACTGCTGCTGGAGCGGCTGCGCACACCCGGCCGGTTCGGTCCGCTGCGCTTCGAGCGGGCCGCCCCCGTGCCAGGCGGTCTGCGCGCCCGCGTACTCGACGCCGAACAGTCCAACTCCTCGCTGGTGTACGGGGATTCACTGATCCTGAAGATCTTCCGACGGGTGTACCCGGGCATCAACCCCGACCTGGAGCTGCCCCTCGCGCTCGCCCGCGCGGGCTGCGGCCGGGTGCCCGCGCCCGTCGCCTGGTTCGAGTCGCACACCCCCGAGCCCTGCACCCTCGGTGTCCTCCAGCCGTTCCTCCGAGGCTCCCAGGACGGCTGGCGGCTCGCGCTCAAGGCGCTCGCCGACGGGGACGACTTCACCGGGGAGGCGCAGGCCCTGGGCCGGGCCACGGCGGAGGTGCACACGGCACTCGCCGCCGCGCTGCCCACCGTCACGCTGAGCGGGTCCCAGACCCGGCACCTGGCCACGGCGATGAACGAGCGGCTGGACGCGGCGCTGCGGGCGGTGCCCGCGCTGCTGCCGTACGTCCGCGGGCTGCGCGCCGCCTTCGACGCCATCGCCGGCGCGACCTTCGACGGCGACGGCAGGGCCCAGCGCATCCACGGCGACCTGCACCTCGGCCAGACCCTGCGCACACCCGGCGGGGGCTGGTCGGTCATCGACTTCGAGGGGGAACCGGCCCGCCCGCTCGACGAACGCCGCCGGGTGCAGCCCCCGGTGCGCGACATCGCCGGGATACTGCGCTCCTTCGACTACGCGGCCCGCTCGTACCGCCCCTGGAACCCGGCCTGGGCGGCGCGCTGCCGGGCCGCGTACTGCGAGGGCTACGCCGACGCCTCCGGCTCCGACCCGCGGGCAGAGGCGGAACTGCTGCGCGCCTACGAGACCGACAAGGCCGTGTACGAGGTCGTCTACGAGGCCCGCCACCGGCCGGACTGGCTCCCGGTCCCGATGTCCGCCATCCAGCGGCTGGCCGGTCCCGCGGGCTGACGCCCGCACCGTCCCGCTCACGCCCTCCCACCGCCACCGCCACTCGCACCGCCACTCCCACCGCCACTGCCACTCGCACCGCCACTGCCACTGCCACTGCCACTGCCCCAGCCCGATCCCCAGCCCCGATCTTCCCCCCGAGTACAAGGAGGCCGTCCCCCGTGACTCCCCGCAACGGCGTACGCCCCGCCGCACCGCTCGACGAATCCGACCGGGAACGGCTGCTCGGCGGCACGCACCACGACCCGCACTCCCTCCTGGGGGCGCACCTGGGGCGCGGCGGGGTGGCCTTCCGGACACTGCGGCCGTACGCGGAGTCGGTGACGGTCCTGGCCAAGGGGCTGCGCGCCGAGCTGCACGACGACGGCGACGGCTTCTTCTCGGCGCTGCTCCCGCTGCGCAGGATCCCCGAGTACGCGCTCCAGGTCGCGTACGAGGGCGCCGCCCTGGAGTTCGCGGACCCCTACCGCTTCCTCCCCGCCATCGGCGAACTCGATCTGCATCTGATCGGCGAGGGGCGCCACGAGGAGCTGTGGCACGCCCTCGGCGCCCGGCCGATGACGCACCAGGGCGTCACGGGCACCCGCTTCACCCTCTGGGCGCCGAACGCCCGCGGGGTCAGGGTCGTCGGCGACTTCAACCACTGGGACGGCACGGCCTGCGCCATGCGCTCGCTGGGCTCCTCCGGGGTGTGGGAGCTGTTCCTGCCCGGCGTCGGCGAGGGCGCGCTGTACAAGTTCGAGATCACCCGCCCCGACGGCTCCCGCACGCTCCGGGCGGATCCGATGGCACGCCGGACCGAGGTGCCCCCCGCGACGGCGTCCGTCGTCACCGAGTCCCACCACGTCTGGCACGACGAGGCGTGGATGGCGCACCGCGGCGCCCGCCCGGTCCACGAGGCCCCGTTCTCCGTGTACGAGGTGCATCTGCCGTCCTGGCGACCGGGTCTGACCTACCGCCGGCTGGCCGAGCAGCTCCCCGCCTACGTCAGGGACCTCGGCTTCACCCATGTCGAGCTGATGCCGGTGGCCGAGCACCCCTTCGGCGGCTCGTGGGGCTACCAGGTCACCGGCTTCTACGCGCCCACCGCCCGGATGGGCACGCCGGACGACTTCCGCCACCTGGTCGACGCACTGCACCGCGCCGGAATCGGGGTGATCATGGACTGGGTCCCGGCGCACTTCCCCCGGGACGACTGGGCGCTGGCCGAGTTCGACGGACGCCCGCTGTACGAGCACTCCGACCCGGCCCGCGCCGCCCACCCCGACTGGGGCACCCTGGAGTTCGACTACGGACGCAGGGAGGTCCGCAACTTCCTGGTCGCCAACGCCGTCTACTGGTGCGAGGAGTTCCACGTCGACGGGCTGCGGGTCGACGCGGTCGCCTCGATGCTGTACCTCGACTACTCCCGCGAGCACGGCGAATGGAGCCCCAACGAGCACGGCGGCCGGGAGAACCTCGACGCCGTCTCCTTCCTCCAGGAGATGAACGCCACCGTCTACCGGCGCTGCCCCGGTGCGGTGACCATCGCCGAGGAGTCCACCGCCTGGGACGGTGTGACCCGGGCGACCCACCATGTGGGCCCGGGAGGCTTCGGCGGGCTCGGCTTCGGCCTGAAGTGGAACATGGGATGGATGCACGACTCGCTCGGCTACGTCGGGCACGAGCCGGTGCACCGCAGGTTCCACCACAACGAGATGACCTTCTCGATGGTCTACGCGTACAGCGAGAACTACGTGCTGCCCATCTCCCACGACGAGGTCGTGCACGGCAAGCGCGCCCTGGTGTCGAAGATGCCGGGCGACTGGTGGCAGCAGCGCGCCAACCACCGTGCGTACCTCGGCTTCATGTGGGCCCATCCCGGCAAGCAACTGCTTTTCATGGGACAGGAGTTCGCCCAGGGTGCGGAGTGGTCCGAGAGCCACGGACCGGACTGGTGGCTGCTCGACCCCTCCTACTCGGCCGAGGCCGACCACCGGGGCGTGCGGGACCTGGTGCGCGACCTGAACCGGGTCTACGCGGCCACCCCGGCGCTCTGGCAGCGGGACACCGTCCCCGAGGGCTTCTCCTGGGTGGACGGCGGGGCCGCCGACGACAACGTCTTCGCGTTCCTGCGCTTCGACGCCGACGGCACCCCGCTGCTGGCGGTCTCCAACTTCTCACCGGTGGTACGGCACGAGTACCGGCTCGGCGTGCCGCCGTCCGTGCCCGCCTGGTCCGAGGCGCTGAACACCGACGCCGCGCGCTACGGCGGCGGGGACGTCCGCAACGACGACCCGGTCAAACCCGAGTCCGTCGCCGCCCACGGCCACCGCACCAGTGTGCAGCTCACCCTGCCGCCGCTGGCGACGGTCTGGCTCAAGCCGGCGTGACCACCCCGAGCCGCTGGGTGGCCCTGGTCAGCGCCACATAGAGGTCGTTGGGCGGCATCCGCTCGGGCGCGACCACCAGCACCGTGTCGAACTCCAGGCCCTTGGCCTCGCGCGGGTCGAGCAGCACGACGGGCCGGGAGAGGTCCAGCGGCCCCTCGCCGCCGAGCCCGGTGAGCGCGCCGTGCAGCTCCCGGGGGGCGATGACGGCGAGCCGGCCCTCCTCCGGGACCTCGGCGGCGGCGAGGGCCGCCACGTCGGCCAGGGCCGCGGTGCGCTCGAAGGGGGCGGTCCCGGTGGACCGGATGGAGCGGGGCGGGGTGAAGTCCGGGTCGGTGTGCCGGCGCCGCTCGGCCGCGTAGTCCATGACCTCCGCGGGCGTGCGGTAGTTGACCCCGAGCCGCGCCAGCCGCCAGCGGTCCCCGACATGGGGGGCGAGGATCCGCTGCCAGAAGTCCCCGCCCTCCCCCGCGGCCCCCGGCGCGGCGGGCGCCGCCCGGTCCCCGGCCCGCGCCGGGTCCGCGGTCTGCGCGGGCTCGCCGGTCTGCGCGGGGTCCGCGGTCTGTACGGGGTCCGCGGTCTGCGCCGGGTCGCCGACGAGCGTCATCGAGCGGGTCGGGCAGCGGCGCATCAGCAGCCGCCACGCCATGGCCGACAGCTCCTGCGCCTCGTCGACGATGATGTGCCCGAACGCCCAGGTCCGGTCGGCTGCGGCACGCTCGGCGGCGGTGCGGTGGTCCGCCTCCTCCTGGCGCTCGGCCATGCGCTCGGCGTCGATGACGTCATGGGCGGCCAGCACCTCGGAGGCGTCGGCGTCGACGTCCTCCTTGTCCTCGAACTCGTAGGTGCGGGAGGCGTAGGAGACGTCCAGCACGCCCTGGGCATAGGCGATCCGGCGGGAGCGCTCGGCCTCCGCGGCGGCCCGGGCGGCGGAGTCGTCCGTACCGAGGAGTTCCGCCGCCTCGTCGAGGAGGGGCACGTCGGCGGGCGTCCACGGGCCACCGCGGCGCCTGATCAGGTCCGCGTCGGCGTCGTCGAGGTGCGTGGGGTCCGCGAGGTAGCCGGCGAGGAACTCCTCCGGGTCGAGCGGCGGCCACAGCGAGGCGATGGCGGAGTGCACCCCGGCACTGGCGGCGACGGCCTTGCCGAGCTGGGCGATGTCGTCGGGGCCGAGGAAGTTGGGGCCGCCGTACGGGTCCTCGCCGATGCGGTCGGCGAGCCGGGTGGTGAGGTCGTCGATGACGTGGAAGGCGAAGTAGGGCCGGGCGAGGTTGTGCGGCAGCCCGGTCTCACGGGCCCTGTGCCGCGCCTCCACTGCGGTGTCCCAGTCGAGGACCAGCTCGCCGTCGTCGTGGGCGATGACGATCGGCTCCCCCTTCCCGGGCACCCGCTGCCGGTCCCGTACGGCCTCGGCGAGCACGGCCGCCATCTCCGGGCGGCCCTTCACCGCCGCGGCGGCGGGGCTGTCGGTACCGGTGGCGTGGATCCCGGGGTAGAGCTCCCCGACGGTCGACAGCAGGACACCGGTCTCGCCCAGCGAGGGCAGCACCTCGCCGATGTAGCCGAGGAAGGCCGGGTTGGGCCCGACGACCAGCACCGCCCGCCTGGCGAGCTGCTCCCGGTGGGCGTACAGCAGGTATGCGGCGCGGTGCAGCGCGACGGCCGTCTTGCCGGTGCCGGGGCCTCCCTCGACGACGAGGACCCCGTGCCGCGGGGCGCGGATGATGCGGTCCTGCTCGGCCTGGATCGTGGACACGATGTCCGCCATCCGCCCGGTGCGTGCGCTGTCGAGGGCGGCGAGGAGCACCTCGTCGGCGTCGTGCGACTCGTGTCCGGTGCGGGTCGGGTCGCCGAGGTCCATGATCTCGTCGTGCAGCGCGGTGACGGTGCGGCCCTCGGTGGTGATGTGCCTGCGCCGGCGCAGCCCCATCGGTTCGTATCCGGTGGCGAGATAGAAGGGGCGCGCGACGGGCGCCCGCCAGTCGATCAGCAGCGGGGTGCGCTCGGCGTCGTCGCCGCGCAGTCCGAGACGCCCGATGTGATGCGTCACTCCGTCCCGCCGGTCGACACGCCCGAAACAGAGTCCGGTGTCTGCGGCATTCAGCGCGGCGAGTGAGGCGGAGTGTTCCGCCACCTCGATATCGCGCTCCACCCGCGCCTGCCGACCGGTGCCGACCTGCGCCATCGTGGCGCGCACGGCAGCCTCGGCCTCCCTGCGCAGCTGATCGAGCCGCTCGTGGGCGAGGGAGACGAATTGCTGTTCCTGCCGGATTTCCTCGGTTGACAATTCAGCTCCTGACACGCTAGAGTTCCTTTATCAAGGCTTTCCGTATTACATTTTCCGCCTGAACGCGGAACCATTCAATATACGCGAAGAAATACCCGGGCCGTCAATGCGGACCGGTTTTTTGTGAGCCGTCACGCCCGGCCGCGATCGCACCGCCGACGCCGCCGCATCCCGTGGTGCCGCACCGCGCCCCGAGCGAGCGCGCGGCCATGGAGCGCCGATCCCGCCGGACGGAGCCCGGAGCGGGCCGGCCGCTTCGGGTTCGGTACCGGCTGCGGTCCGGTACTGCGGGCCGACCGCGACGGGTCCCGGCGGCGGGTCCGCCCACCGCACGGCAGGGGCGGGGGAAACCGGCGCGTCCGGTAGCCGGTGCTGATGCCCGCCGCCAAGTGCCTTGTGCATTCGGGAAGTCAACGCACGCAAGGCATTGACGCCGACCCTGCGTCCATCTACAAAACCTGAGAGCGCTCTCATCCACTTCCGGTACCACCCCCTCCCGGAGGTCATCCTTGACCACGAGCCGCGTCACAAGAATCTCCCGCACCCCGCTCGTCACCGCGTTCACGGCCCTCGCCGTCGCCCTCACCGGGCTCCTGGCCCTCGGCCCCGCGAGCCCGGCCAGCGGTGCCGTACCCCCCGCACCCGGCTGGAACCTGCGGTGGAGCGACGACTTCACCGGCCCCGACCGCTCCCTGCCGTCCTCCGCCGACTGGCAGATCGACACCGGTCACGGCTACCCGGGCGGCCCCGCCAACTGGGGCACCGGAGAGATCCAGAACTACACGAACAGCCCGGACAACGTCAGCCTCGACGGCAGCGGCAACCTGCGCATCACCCCGCTGCGCGACGGCGCCGGCAACTGGACCTCCGCACGGATCGAGACCCGGCGCGCCGACTTCAAGGCACCGGCGGGCGGCACCCTGCGCATCGAGGGCCGGATCCGGATGCCCGATGTCACCGGCGACGCGGCACTCGGCTACTGGCCCGCGTTCTGGGCGCTCGGCGCACCCTACCGGGGCAACTACTGGAACTGGCCCGGTATCGGCGAGTTCGACATCATGGAGAACGTCAACGGCCTCAACTCGGTCTGGGGCGTGCTGCACTGCGGGGTGAACCCCGGCGGGCCGTGCAACGAGACCAGCGGCCTCGGCGCCAGCCGCGCCTGCCCCGGCGCGAGCTGCCAGTCGGCCTACCACACCTACCGCTTCGAGTGGGACCGCTCCACCACCCCCAACGCCCTGCGCTGGTACGTCGACGGCCGGCTCTACCACACCGTCGACCAGAGCCGGATGGACGCCGGCACCTGGGCCGACATGACCGAGCACGCGGGCTACTTCATCCTCCTCAACGTCGCCGTCGGCGGCGCCTTCCCGGACGCCCTGGCGGGGAGGACCCCGACCGCCGCGACCGTCCCCGGCCACCCGATGCTCGTCGACTACGTCGCCGTGTGGACCCGCGACGGCGGCACGACCCCGCCGCCCACCGACCCGCCGCCGTCCGGCTCCGCGCAGTTGTACCTGCGCGGCGACGGCGCCGCCGGGGACGCGGCCGGTTCGGGTACCTCCGTCCGGCTCGCCTCGGCGGGCGGCGCGAACCACGACGGCACCCCGCACAACCCGCAGGTGTTCGCCTCCGGGCCGATCACCCGCGCGTACAACGGCGGTACGACGCAGTTCGATCTCCTTGTGGACGCCGGTACGACCGTCGCCAACGGGCAGCAGATACGGGTGAGTTACGACCGCACCGGCGACGGGACGTGGGACCGCACCGAGACGTACCACTACTTCGCCACCGATCCCGTCCCGGGCTACGAGCACTACACCCAGACGCGCGGCCTGCGGTCCGCCACCGGCACGCACGGAGACCTGAGGAACGGCCGGGTGCGGATCGAGGTGTGGAACGCCATCGGCAGCGGCGCCAGCACCCTGGGCGCCGGCAACCAGTCCTTCGTTCGCATCCCCTTCGGCTGACCGGACGGGTCCGGGCCGATCCCCGGCGAGTGGTCCACGGGGCCCCGGGGCGGTCCGGCACGGTGCCTCGGCAGCCGCGCTGCACGGCGGATGCCGCCGGGTCCCCGCCCCGGCGGCACCTCCGAGCGCCCCGGGGAGTCAGACACCGGGGGCGGCGCGGAAGTCGACCGGCTTCCGCGCCGCCGTGTCGATGTCCTCGGGACCGAGCAGGAGCACGGCCCGGGAGCGGGCACGGACACGGACGCGGACACGGGCCCGGACAAGAGCGCGGGCCCGGGACTGAGGCGCGGGCCCGGGCGCAGACCACCCGGACCCGCACACACGGCAGCCGCCTCAGACCGTGACGGCCGGCTCCCTGCGTTCCCCGTCCCGCCGCTCCGGCAGCCCGCCGGAGGGCGCGGCCGGGGCGTGGTCGTCGACGAAGGCCTCCTCGTCGAAGGGGAGGCGGCCGGCGAGCACCTCGGCTGCGCGCTCCTTGTCGATCTCCTTCGTCCAGGTGCCGACCAGGACCGTGGCGACGGCGTTGCCGGCGAAGTTGGTGAGGGCGCGCGCCTCGCTCATGAAGCGGTCGATACCGACGATCAGGCCCACGCCGTCGACCAGCGCGGGCTTGTGCGACTGGAGGCCGCCCGCGAGGGTCGCGAGGCCGGCGCCGGTGACACCGGCGGCACCCTTCGAGGCGATGATCATGAAGATCAGCAGCGAGATCTGCTCGCCGACCGAGAGCGGGGTGCCCATCGCCTCGGCGACGAACAGCGAGCCCATCGTGAGATAGATCGCGGTGCCGTCCAGGTTGAAGGAGTAGCCGGTCGGGACGGTGATGCCGACGACGGGCTTCGAGACGCCCAGGTGCTCCATCTTCGCGATGAGGCGCGGCAGCGCGGACTCGGACGAGGAGGTGGAGAGGATCAGCAGGAACTCACGGCCGAGGTAGCGCAGCAGCGAGAAGAGGTTCACCCCGGCGACGACCCGCAGCAGCGCACCGAGGACGAGGACGACGAACAGCGCACAGGTGGCATAGAAGCCGATCATGATGACCGCGAGCGACTTCAGGGCGTCGACGCCGGTCTCGCCGACCACGGCGGCGATCGCGCCGAAGGCGCCCACCGGAGCCGCCCACATGATCATCGCGAGGATGCGGAACACCAGCTTCTGGAGGTGTCCAACACCACGCAGGATCGGCTCCCCCGCGGGACCCATGGCCTGCAGCGCGAACCCCGCGAGCAGCGCCACCAGGAGGGTCTGGAGCACCTCGCCCTCGGTGAAGGCGGAAACCAGCGTGGTCGGGATGACGCCGAGGAGGAAGTCCACGGTGCCCGCGCTCGCGCCCTCGGCCTGCCTGCCGCCCGCCGCCCTCGCCGCGTCCGTCAACTGCAGCCCGTGGCCCGGGTCGAGCAGGTTGCCCACCACCAGCCCGATGGCCAGCGCGACCGTGGACATCACCAGGAAGTACCCGAGGGCCAGCCCGCCGACGGCACCGACCTTCGCGGCCCTGCGGACCGATCCGACGCCGAGCACGATCGTGCAGAAGACGATCGGGGAGATCATCATCTTGATCAGGTTCACGAACCCCGTGCCGATCGGCTTGAGTCCGACGGCCACGCCCGGGGCGGCGAAGCCCACGAAGACGCCGAGCACGACGGCGCCGATGACGGCGAGATACAGATAGTGGGTGCGGTCCCGCCTTGCGGCTGCTGGGGTTGCCACGGGGATTCCTCCTCGGCCTGATGTGCGTCCACGTCCCGGCGGACGCCCGTGACTATGCAGCACCCTGCGACCCCGGTCACCGTTGCGTACGTTTCGTTCACACGAAACCGGACGGGCAGACTTGGGCCATGCGCACACCCCGCCCGCGGAGCCTCGCCGGCCAGCTCTTCGCGATGCAGGTGGTGCTGGTCGCCGCGATCGTCGGCGGCTTCGCGCTCTTCTCGTACGCGATGGACCGCTCGCAGGCGGAGGAGACCGCACGCCGGCAGACGACGGCCGCGGCCGCCGCGGTGGCGGACCACCCGTCGGTGGTGGCGGCCGTCCGGTCCGCCGACCCGACGGCGCTGCTCCAGCCCTACACCGAGCGGCTGCGGAAGGACGCGGGGGTCGACTTCGTGGTGGTCATGACGCCGGACGGCAGGCGGTGGACCCATCCCGAACCCGGCCGGATCGGCCATGTCTACCTGGGCCATATCGACGAGGCACGGAAGGGGCGCACGGTCTCGGAGACCTACACGGGGACGCTCGGGCCGTCGGTGCGGACGGTCGCCCCGGTGCGGGACGGCTCCGGGAGGACCGTCGCGCTGGTCAGCGCGGGCATCACCATCGACAAGATCAGCGAGCAGCTCGGCAGGCAGGTCGGCGCACTGCTCGGGATGGCGGGCGCGGCACTGGCGCTCGGCGGCCTCGGGACGTACGTGGTCAACTCCCGGCTGCGGCGGCACACTCACGGCATGAACGCGGCGGAGCTGAGCCGGAGGCACGACTACCACGAGGCCACACTGCACGCGGTGCGCGAGGGGCTGCTGATGCTCGACGGCCAGCGGCGTATCGCCCTGATCAACGACGGGGCGCGGGAGTTGCTGGGCCTCGGCCCGGACGCGGTGGGCCGAAACGCCGGCGGACTCGGTCTGCCGCCCGGGCTGACGGGGGCTCTGCTCGGGAGCGAGCCCCGGGTCGACGAACTGCACCTCACGGCCGAGCGGGTGCTCGTCGTCTCCACCCAGCCGGTGGTCGGCGGCGAGCGGCGCGGCACGGTGGTGACCCTGCGGGACCACACCGAACTCCAGTCGCTGACCGGCGAGCTGGACTCCGAGCGCGGCTTCACCCGGGCGCTGCGCGCCCAGGCCCACGAGGCGGCCAACCGGCTGCACACCGTGGTCTCGCTCATCGAACTGGGCCGGGTGGGCGAGGCGGTCGAGTTCGCGACCGCCGAACTCGAGCTGGCCCAGGTGCTCACGGACCGGGTGGTGACGGCGGTCGGCGAGCCGGTCCTGGCGGCCCTGCTCCTCGGCAAGGCGGCGCAGGCCGGCGAGAGCGGCGTCGAACTGGTCCTCACCGACGACAGCCGCATCGACGACGGCGTCCTCCCGCCCTGGCTGCCGGCCCGGGACCTGGTCACCGTACTCGGCAACCTCATCGACAACGCGGTCGAGGCGTCCTCCGCGCCGGGGCCCTCGCGGGCGCCGGCCGTACCCTCGCCTCGCGGCGACGCACGGTCCCCCGCCGGGGCCGCACCGTCCCGGTCCGCAGCCGGGACCGCACCGTCCCGGTCCGCAGCCGGCCGCCCCGGGGACGCCGCCGGGCCCGCCGCGCCCGCCGGGCACACTGCGCACACCGGTGCCGCGGGCACGCGCCCGCGTGTCGAGGTCACCGCCCGCGCCGACGAGGACGAGCTGGTGCTGCGCGTCAGCGACACGGGGCCGGGGCTCGGGCCCGGCGAGGCGGAGGCCGTGTTCGCACGCGGCTGGTCGACCAGGGGCCCGGGACGGGGGCTGGGGCTCGCGCTGGTGCGGCAGGCCGTGCACCGGGGCGGGGGCACCGTCGAGGCGACCCGAAGCCCTTGCGGCGGTGCCGAGTTCACCGTACGGCTGCCCCTGCGGACCCCGGAGGCCGCCCTATGAACGGACGCCCCTGCCCCCGCTCCAGAACCAGAATCAGTCCCAGCCACAGAACCGGCCGGAGACGCGGCCAGGGACGCGGCCAGAGACACAGGACGGAGGCGGCGGCATGACCGCTCCCGCCCCGATCAGGGTGCTCGTCGTCGAGGACGACCCCGTCGCCGCCGACGCGCACGCACTGTACGTGGGGCGCGTCGCGGGATTCGCCGTGGCCGGGGTCGCGCACTCGCGGGCCGCGGCGTACCGGGCGCTGGAGCGCACGCCCGTGGAACTGATCCTGCTCGACCTCTATCTGCCGGACGGGCACGGACTCCACCTGCTGCGCGCCCTGCGGGCCGCCGGCCACCCTGCCGACGTGATCGCCGTGACCTCCGCCCGGGATCTGGCCGTGGTCCGCGAGGGAGTGTCCCTGGGGGTCGTCCAGTACGTCCTGAAGCCGTTCACCTTCGCCACACTGCGCGACCGCCTCGACCGGTACGCCGAGTTCCGCGCCGCCGCAGGCGAGGCCGCCGGGCAGGACGAGGTGGACCGTGCCCTGGCGACGCTGCGCGCCCCGCGGCCCGCAGCCCTCCCCAAGGGCCTCAGCGCACCGACCCTGGAGGCGGTCACCCGCACCCTGCGGGACACGGACGGCGGCCTCACCGCCACCGGGGCCGGTGCCGCGGTGGGGATCTCGCGCATCACCGCGCGCCGCTATCTGGAGCATCTCGTCACCGAGGGCCGGGCGGCGCGCAGCCCGCAGTACGGCCAGGTCGGCCGGCCCGAGTTGCAGTACCGCTGGATCCGCTCCGGCCGCTGAGCGGACGCCGCCGCCCGCGGGCGGCGGGGCACGGCAGGGGCACGGCGCGGGCGCGGCGTGCGGCGGAAGGCGTGCGGCCGGAGCGCAGGCAGGGCCACCGACATCCCCGGCAACGGCTGCACCGCTACGACGGAGCCAGCCGCGCAGCCGGCGCCGGGCGGTCCGGCCGTCGCGCGCCGGCGGACCGCATCGGCAGCGGGAGCACGCGGCAGCGGTAACGCGCGGCGGGAGCACGGGCTCGGCTGCTGTGGGCTCGGCAGGGGCAGGGGCAGGGGCGGATGCGGGAGGCCGGTGAGGAGGCCGGACGGCAGGGGCACGGCGCGGGCGCGGCGTGCGGCGGATGGCGTGCCGGGTGCGGGAGCCGTCAGGACGGTCGACGGGAATCCTGCGGGTCGACGGGCGGGGCCTCCCGCTGGACCTTCCTACGAGATCCCGCCTTGTGCAAACGCACCGTAGGCGGCAGTGACACTCCGCTCCTACGGTGTGCGCGTGCACTCCACCCCGCCTTTCAACGCTCCTGCCGCCCGCCGACTGCGCGAGGCCCTGGGGATGGCGCCGGGCCATGTCGCCTACGGGCTCCGGGCCCAGTACGGACTCCACGTCGCCCCGGACACCGTGGTCGCCTGGGAACGGGGACTCCAGGCGCCGGAGTCCCGGGAACTGACCGCGCTCGCGGGAGTGCTGTGGTGCTCGCCCGGCGAGCTGCTGGGCATGCCCCAGAGCCTGCGCGAGCACCGGATCGCCCGCGCCCTGGACCCGGAGGAACTCGCCCGCCGGGTGGGCATGGACCCGTCGACGTACCGGCGCATGGAGGACGCCGGCCGATGGCGCGGAAACGAGCGGCAGACCGCCGCGCTCGCCGAGACGCTGTCGCTGACCCCGCGCGAGCTGCTGACCGCCACCGGGCGCGGCGAGGAGCTGGCGGAGCTGCTGCGCAGCGCGGCGACCACGCGGTGGCAGGCGTATGTACGCCCGGTGGCGAAGATGCTGCCCCTGCCCCGGCGGCGGCTCGAGGACGCTTTGCAGCGGCTGCACGCGGACTACCATGCGCGGATGGCCGCTACCTCCAGCTGGGGCGCCTCGGCCGGCTCGGGGAAGTCGGGACGGGACTTCCTCGACCGGATCGCGGAACACTTCTGGGCGCTCCTCTCCGGATAGCGCGGCCGGCACGCGGTACGGGCGGCCGCGGGGCCGAATCCCCTTCCGCCATCGCATGGTTGCCAGGGGGTGGATGGAACGCTCCGTTCCGTCCATCGTTGAACGCGAACATGCCGAGGCCCTCGGTGCTCCCCGGCCGACGGGCGTCCACCGGACCTCCCCCAGGAGCGAACCCCCCATGCATGTACGCAGATGGACCACCCGCGCCGCGGTCGCGGCAGGCGCGCTGACCCTCACCGCCACCATGGCTGCCACGGCCTCGGCCGGCACCGCGAGCACCGCCCCGAGGACCTCGCCCACCGCCCCGAGGACCTCGCCCGCCGCCGGGATTTCAGCGGCCCCGGCGGTCCCCGCGACCCAGGCGATCCCGGCGATCCCCGCGATCCCGGCGACACCGGCGACACCGGCGAGTGCCGCGGTATCGGCGAGTGCGGCGGCTTCAGCGGCCTCCTCGGCGACTTCCCCGGCCCCGTACCCGGCCGCGACCGCGGGAGGCACCCACACCCCGAGGACGGCCGACCTCACCGCCGCCGGACTGGCGGGCGTCGACTACGCCACCTGGCGGCGGGACGTCACGGCGGCCCTCGCCGACGCCCGCCCCTACGTCGAGCAGCGCACGGCCGGAGCCTCCGGCGAGCGGCTGGCGATGGTGCTGGACATCGACAACACCTCGCTGGAGACGGACTTCCACTACTTCTGGGAGTACCCGACGCCCGCGGTCGGGCAGGTGCTGGACCTCGTCCGCTACGCGGACTCCCGAGGGGTGGACATCTTCTTCGTCACCGCCCGCCCCGGCATCATCGAGACGCTGACCTCGTACAACCTCAGGAAGGCGGGCTTCCCGGTCGACGGGCTCCACGTGCGCGGCCTGCCGGACCTGTTCGACGAGGTCAGCGCCTACAAGACCGGCAAGCGCAAGGAGATCGAGGCCAAGGGCTACACGATCATCGCCAATGTGGGCAACCGGTCCAGCGACCTGGCCGGCGGCCACGCCGAGCGGACGTTCAAGCTGCCCGACTACGGCGGCAAGCTGTCCTGACCGGAGCCGCGGCCGCTCGGCAGTCGCGGACAGCGTCCGCCGGCCCGGGGGGCCGCGCCCCTGTCGCCCCCGTCACCCCCGTCACCCCCCGCACGGGCGGGCACCGCATCCACCCGGCGGCCCGGACCCGTCCGGGCCGCCGGGCAGTCGGGACAGTCCGGGCAGTCGGGGGAAGGGGCCCGTCCGGCGGAGAAGCCCGTCCGGCGGAGAGGCAGGTACGGCGGAGAGGCCGGTACGACCGGACGGCCGGTTCAGAAGACCGACTCGGCCTCGTGGACCCGGTCCTCCGGCACGGTCTTCAGCCGGGTCACCGCCTCCGCGAGCGGCACCGTGACCACCTCGGTGCCGCGCAGCGCGGTCATCCTCCCGAACTCGCCGCGGTGGACGGCCTCCACCGCGTGCCATCCGAAGCGGTTGGCGAGCACCCGGTCGTAGGCGGTGGGCGTACCGCCGCGCTGGACATGGCCCAGGATGACGGGGCGGGCCTCCTTGCCCATCCGCCGCTCCAACTCGGCCGCCAGCCGGGTGCCGATGCCGGTGAACCGCTCGTGCCCGTACTGGTCGATCTCGCCCTTCTTGTACTCCATGGAGCCCTCGGCCGGGTGCGCGCCCTCCGCGACGCAGATGACCGCGAACTTCTTGCCCCGGGCGAAGCGCTCCTCGACCATCTTGACCAGGTCCTCGACCTGGAAGGGCCGCTCGGGCAGGCAGATCCCGTGTGCGCCGCCGGCCATGCCGGACTCGAGCGCGATCCAGCCGGCGTGCCGCCCCATGACCTCGACGACCATGACCCGCTGGTGGGACTCCGCGGTGGTCTTGAGTCGGTCGATGGCCTCGGTGGCCACGGTCACGGCGGTGTCGAAGCCGAAGGTGCGGTCCGTGGAGGAGATGTCGTTGTCGATGGTCTTGGGTACGCCGACCACGGGCATGCCGGCGTCCGACAGCATCCGCGCCGCGGTCAGCGTGCCCTCGCCGCCCACCGGGATGAGCGCGTCCAGTCCGTACTTGCGCGCCAACTCCAGGCTGGTTTCGGCGGCTTCGCACAGCCGGGAGCGCTCCAGCCGGGCCGAGCCGAGGACCGTGCCGCCGCGGGCGAGGATGCCGCTGACGGCGTTGAGGTCCAGGGTGCGGTAGTGGCCTTCGAGCAGGCCCTTGAACCCGTCCTCGAATCCGATGACTTCGTCCTCGTAGCCGGTCAGCGCACGGTGCACGACCGACCGGATCACCGCGTTGAGGCCGGGACAGTCGCCCCCCGCGGTCAGAATTCCGATGCGCATGGTGCCGTGTCTCCTGCTCGCTCGTGGGACCGGTGAGCCTCGTTTCGATTCTCACACGCGGGTCCGGGTACACGCCGGTCCGGCGGTGCCCGGCGGCCTGCGACCCGGCGGGCGCCTAACCCAGCCGTAGAGGTATTGTCAAGGGGATATTGCCACCCTATCGGGTTTTCCTGAGCCCTTGAGCGCAGCCCGCACCTCGCGCTCGACCGCGGCCCGGAGGACTCCGGCAGGACGCCAGCAGGACCCAGCAGGACCCGGCAGGACCCGGCAGGACCCGGCAGGACCCAGCAGCAGCCCAGCAGGACAGGAGAGCACGCGTGACGCGCAGCGTGTACGTGACCGGGATCGACCGCGGGGACGGCCGCCAGGTGGTGGACCTGGGAGTCATGGAACTCCTGACCCGCCAGGTGGACCGCGTGGGGGTGTTCCGGCCCCTGGTCCACGACGGCCCCGATCGCCTGTTCGATCTGCTGCGGGTGCGCTACCGGCTCACCCAGGACCCGGCGACCGCGTACGGCATGGAGTACCACGAGGCGGCGGCGCTGCAGGCCGAGAAGGGCACCGACGAGCTGGTGTCCCGGCTGGTCGACCGCTTCCACGAGGTGGCCCGCGACTACGAGGTCGTCCTGGTGCTCGGGACCGACTTCCGCGCCACCCAGCTCCCCGACGAGCTGGCCCTCAACGCCCGGCTGGCCAACGAGTTCGGCGCGTCGGTGATCGCCGTCGTCGGCGGCAAGGGCCAGCCGGCCGAGGCCGTGCGGGCCGAGGCCCGCAACGCCCACCGCGCCTACGGGGTACTGGGCTGCGACGTCCTCGCGATGATCGTGAACCGGGCGGCGGCCGAGGACCGCGACGAGATCGCCGGGCGCCTCTCGGCCCGGCTCCCCGTCCCCTGCTACGTCCTCCCCGACGAGCCGGCGCTGGCCGCGCCCACGGTCGCCCAGGTCGGCCAGGCCCTGGGGGCCACGGTGCTGCTCGGGGACGACTCCGGGCTGGCCCGTGACGCGCTCGACTTCGTCTTCGGCGGCGCGATGCTGCCGAACGTGCTGAACGCCCTTAAGCCGGGATGCATGCTGGTCACCCCCGGGGACCGCGCCGATCTGGTGGTCGGCGCACTGGCCGCCCACTCCGCGGGCACCCCGCCCATCGCCGGTCTGCTGCTGACCCTCGACGAACGCCCGGGGGACTCGATCCTCACCCTGGCGTCCCGCCTCGCCCCGGGAACCCCGGTCATCTCCGTGCCGGGCGGTTCGTGGCCCACCGCGGCCGAACTGTTCTCGCTGGAAGGCAAGTTGAACGCGGCCACCCCGCGCAAGGCCGAGACGGCACTCGGCCTCTTCGAGCGCCATGTCGACACCGCGGGCCTGCTGGCGCGGCTGGAGGTCGCCCGCACGGGACGGGTCACCCCGATGATGTTCGAACACGACCTGCTGGAGCAGGCGCGGGCCGACCGCCGCCGGGTGGTGCTGCCGGAGGGCACCGAGGAGCGGGTGCTGCGCGCCGCGGACGTGCTGGTGCGGCGTGACGTCTGCGATCTGACGCTGCTCGGGAACACCGACGTGATCCGCAAGAAGGCCGCCGACCTCGGCATCGACCTCGGTGGGGTCCAGCTGATCGACCCCGCCTCCTCGGAGCTGCGGCAGCGCTTCGCCGAGCTGTACGCGCGGCTGCGCGCCCACAGGGGCGCCACGGTGGAGCTGGCCTACGACGTGGTCTCGGACGTCAACTACTTCGGCACGCTGATGGTGCACGAGGGTCTGGCCGACGGCATGGTGTCGGGCTCGGCCCACTCCACGGCCGCCACGATCCGCCCCTCCTTCGAGATCATCAAGACCAGGCCGGGGGCGTCGATCGTCTCCTCCGTGTTCTTCATGTGCCTGGCCGACCGGGTGCTGGTGTACGGCGACTGCGCGGTCAACCCGGACCCGGACGCCGAGCAGCTGGCGGACATCGCGGTGCAGTCGGCTGCGACGGCCTCCCGGTTCGGTGTCGAGCCGAGGATCGCGATGCTGTCGTACTCCACCGGCACGTCCGGCTCCGGCGCGGACGTGGACAAGGTGCGCGAGGCGACCAAGCTGGTGCGCGAGCGCCACCCGGAACTCCGGATCGAGGGGCCGATCCAGTACGACGCCGCGGTCGAGCCCTCGGTCGCCGCGACCAAGCTGCCGGACTCGGAGGTCGCGGGCCGCGCCACCGTCCTGGTCTTCCCCGACCTCAACACCGGCAACAACACCTACAAGGCCGTGCAGCGTTCGGCCGGCGCGGTCGCCGTGGGGCCGGTGCTCCAGGGTCTGCGCAAGCCCGTCAACGACCTCTCGCGCGGCGCGCTCGTCAGCGACATCGTCAACACGGTCGCGATCACCGCGATCCAGTCCCAGGGTCAGGAGTCCACCGCATGACCGGTCCCGCCACCGCCACCCGCGTCCTGGTCCTCAACTCCGGCTCCTCGTCGGTGAAGTACCGGCTCCTCGACATGGCGGACGGCACCCGGCTGGCCGCCGGGCTCGTCGAGCGGATCGGGGAGGAGACCTCCCGGGTGTCGCACACCCCGCCGGCCGGCGAGGCGGGAAGGCGGGAGCGCGGCGGCCCCGTCCCGGACCACGCCGCCGCGCTGAAGGCCGTCGCCGAGGAGCTGGCGCGCGACGGGCTGGGCCTGGACTCCCCCGGGCTGGCGGCGATCGGCCACCGGGTGGTGCACGGCGGGATGCGGTTCTCCGCCCCCACCGTGATCACCGACGAGGTGCTGGGGGAGATCGAGCGCCTGGTCCCGTTGGCCCCGCTGCACAACCCGGCCAACCTCACCGGCATCCGCACGGCCCGGGCGCTCCGCCCCGACCTGCCCCAGGTCGCCGTGTTCGACACCGCGTTCCACACCACCATGCCGGAGTACGCGGCGCGCTACGCGATCGACGTCGAGACCGCCGACGCGCACCGGATCAGGCGCTACGGCTTCCACGGCACCTCGCACGCGTTCGTGTCGCGCCGGGCCGCCGCGCTTCTGGGCCGGGCCCCGGAGCAGGTGAACGTGATCGTGCTGCATCTGGGCAACGGGGCGTCGGCGTCCGCGGTCCGGGGCGGGCGCTGCGTGGACACGTCGATGGGGCTCACCCCCTTGGAGGGGCTCGTCATGGGTACCCGGTCCGGTGACGTCGACCCGGCGGTCACGTTCCACCTCAGGCGGGTGGCCGGAATGTCCGTGGACGACGTCGACGTGCTGCTGAACAAGAGGAGCGGACTGGTCGGCCTCTGCGGCGACAACGACATGAGGGAGATCCGGCGGCGGATCGAGGACGGCGACGAGCCCGCCCGGCTCGCCTTCGAGATCTACGTCCACCGGCTGAAGAAGTACATCGGCGCGTACTACGCGGTGCTCGGACGGGTGGACGCGGTGGTGTTCACGGCAGGGGTCGGCGAGAACTCCGCCCAGGTGCGGGAGGCTGCCGTCGCCGGCCTGGAGGGGCTGGGGATCGCGGTGGACGCGGACCTCAACGCCGTACGGTCGGACGTGCCGCGGCTGATCTCGCCCGGCCGCGCGCGGGTGGCGGTCGCCGTGGTGCCGACCGACGAGGAACTGGAGATCGCCGGGCAGACCTTCGCGCTGGTCGCCGCGGGCCGCGGTGGCGTCGATCGAGGAGCCTGAGGGATCTGGGAAAGGGTTCGCGAAAGCGGCGCGAGACGGCAACGACTGAGCAGCCCGGCGCCCATTTGTACATTCCACCAGACGGAATATTCCGCGTAGAAACAAACCGATAGGATCCGCCCTATGCGCCGTTCCAAAATCGTCTGCACGCTGGGCCCCGCCGTCGACTCCTATGAGCAGCTGAAAGCGCTCATCGAGGCCGGCATGAACGTGGCCCGTTTCAACATGAGCCACGGGACCCGGGCAGAGCACCAGGAGCGGTACGACCGCCTCCGCCGCGCGGCGGCGGAGACCGGCCGCGCCGTGGGCGTGCTCGCCGACCTCCAGGGCCCGAAGATCCGGCTGGAGACCTTCGCCGAGGGGCCGGTGGAACTGGTCCGCGGTGACGAGTTCACGATCACCACCGAGGACGTACCGGGCGACAGGTCGGTCTGCGGCACGACCTACAAGGGGCTGCCCGGCGACATCTCCAAGGGCGACCAGATCCTGATCAACGACGGCAACGTCGAGCTGCGCGCGGTCGAGATCGAGGGACCGCGGGTGAAGACGGTCGTCATCGAGGGCGGAGTCATCTCCGACCACAAGGGCATCAACCTGCCCGGTGCGGCGGTGAACGTCCCCGCCCTGTCGGAAAAGGACGTCGAGGACCTCCGATTCGCCCTGCGCATGGGCTGCGACCTGGTCGCGCTCTCCTTCGTGCGGGACGCCGACGACGTCAAGGACGTCCACAAGGTGATGGACGAGGAGGGCCGCCGGGTCCCCGTCATCGCCAAGGTGGAGAAGCCGCAGGCCGTCGAGAACATGGCGGACGTCGTCATGGCCTTCGACGGCGTGATGGTGGCGCGGGGCGACCTGGCCGTCGAGTACCCGCTGGAGCGGGTCCCGATGGTGCAGAAGCGGCTGATCGAGCTGTGCCGGCGCAACGCCAAGCCGGTGATCGTCGCGACCCAGATGATGGAGTCGATGATCACCAACTCCCGCCCGACCCGCGCCGAGGCGTCCGACGTCGCCAACGCGATCCTGGACGGCGCCGACGCGGTCATGCTCTCGGCCGAGTCGTCGGTGGGCGCGTACCCGATCGAGACCGTCAAGACGATGTCCAAGATCGTCACCGCGGCGGAGGAGGAACTGCTCTCCAAGGGGCTCCAGCCCCTGGTCCCGGGCAAGAAGCCGCGCACCCAGGGCGGTTCGGTGGCCCGCGCCGCAGCCGAGATCGCCGACTTCCTCGACGGCAAGGCCCTCGTCGCCTTCACCAAGTCCGGCGACACCGCCCGGCGCCTCTCCCGCTATCGCGCGGAACAGCCGATCCTGGCCTTCACCACGGACGATTCCACCCGCAACCAGCTCACGCTCAGTTGGGGCGTCGAGCCCTTCATCGCCCCCTTCGTGGAGACCACGGACGCGATGGTCGACCTCGTGGACGCCGCCCTGCTGAAGCTCCAGCGCTACAGCCGGGGCGACACCATGATCATCACCGCGGGCTCCCCTCCCGGCGTCCCGGGCACCACGAACATGGTCCGGGTGCACCACCTGGGCGACGGCCACAAGTCCGCCTGACCCGGCCCGGCCGTCCGCTCGCGCGGGGGGCCGTACCGAGGACGTCGAGGCACGGCGCTCCTTCGTCCACGGCCGTCCGCACGCGCGGGGCCGCACCGGGCGGACAGGTGGTACCGCACGGCCGTACCGCTCCCGCGGTACGGCCGTGCGCGGACCCCGCAGTCCGCCCGGGCCGATCGGGACCGGACTCCGCGAGACCGGGGCGGCTCGGAGCCCACACCCCCGGAGACCCGCCCCCGCAGCGGCCCGCAGCCGGTTCCGGGCGCGGGCGTCGCGACGGGGCGGGGCGGGGCGGGCGCTGCCCGACGCGGCGCTATCCGGTGAAGTAGTTGTGCAGGCCGGGCACGGTCAGTGTGCCGCCGAACTGGCCGGCCTGGGTCACCCTGACATCGGTGAACATGGCGAACGGTACGTTCAGCGGCGGTGGGGTCTTCGGGCTGAACGTCACGGGGATGATGCCGAAGAGGTTGCCCTTCAGCTCCTCCGTGTACATGGTCACCGTGCCGTTGCGGATGGTGGAGGTGGAGCCGCGGCGCGCCTCGACGTGGATCGTGGTGCCCTCGGGACCCTCGACCAGCTGGTGGAGGTCCCTGATGTCCACGCCCGACGCGGTGAACTTCAGAACCTTCTTGATCTTGCCGCTGCCGGTGCGCACCTCGACGATGCCCTTGTAGTCGAGCCCCTTCAGGGTGAGCCGGGAACTCTCCAGCACCCACGGGTCGTCGGGGAGCGCCGGGATGCCGGGCTCCGCCTCGGCGTTGGCGAGTGCCTCCGGGTCGGCGGTCGGGCACGGGAAGCGCGGCTTGCCCTCGGCGCCCTCGGGGATGTCCTCGTCCTCGACCGGGTCGAGTCCCTTGACCTCGTCGTCCAGTTCCTCCACCTCGACGCCGGCCTTCCCGGCGGCGTGCCTGATGGCGTCCCCGACGGCTTCCCTGGTCTGCTCCAGGGACTGGCCGGCCGCGCCCGCCGCATCCTCCACCGGGGCGGCGGGCTTCCCGGAGAACTCGTCCAGGGGCTCCGACGCGGTCCCCTCGGCCGGCTTCGGCGCTTCCTCGGCCGGCTCGGACCGCTCCTCGGCCGGCTCGGACCGCTCCTCGGCGGGCCCGGCGGACACGCTCGCCGCCGGGGCGGCCTCCGGCGCCTCGCCGGGACCGTCGAGGAGGTCCCCGATCACGTCACCGACACCCGGCGGGTCGAGCGGGTTCCGGGTCCCGGACCCGCTCGGGGTGGGATTGAGGGACGGGTCCGCCTGCTCGGGCGGGTCCTCGTCCGTGCGGGCGGACGCGGAGGCCGAAGGGCTCTCGCCGGGCTCCGGCTCGTCGGTCCGCTCGTCGGCGGAACCGCCCGGGGACGGCACGGGCCTGTCCGACCGCCCCTCGGACGGCTCGTCCGACTGCTCCCCGGACGGCGACGCCTCCGGCTCCGAGGCGGACGGCGACGCCTCCGGCTCCTCCGGCTCGTCCGAGCGCGTCACACAGGGGCCGGGGGCGAAGGGTATGTCCTGCTTGTCGTCGGCGAGCGCCGGCTTGGGCGTGAGCCCCATCCCCACGAAGACCGCGGTGGGCATGGCGGCGATCGCCATCGCCTTGCCCGCGGGTATCTGCAACTTGGTCAGCAAGGACCTTCTCGGGGCCGCGTGACGCGGCCCCCCGCGGCGGCGGGGATCGCCGTCGGCCGCGGTCAGTGATGCTCCGTCACCCGGCACTGCTACCCCCGCCTTCGGAGTGGATGGGCTTCTTCGTCATGCTCACGGTGTCCGAGTACGGCGGGCCGGGCACGAACGGAACGTCGGAACGGTCGCCCGCCGGGGCGGGTGCCTTCGGCCGCACCGTGTCCGGGTGCGGCTCGGCGGGCTCGCCCGGCACCCAGGAGACGGAGAGCGCGCCACCGATCAGGGCGAGGAGGAAACCGACGACGAAGCCGCCGAAGTTGGCCACGGGAATGGAGATCAACGCCAGCAGAATCGCCGCGACGCCCGCGAAGACCCTGACGATGTGGTGGAACCACATCGTCAGGCCGAGCGTGACCAGCAGCACCCCGATGATCAACGCGCCGGCGCCCCCGGTCGTCGCCATGGTGACCGTCATCTGACCGAGGTTGAGGCTCGCGTACGGAAAGTAGGCGATCGGAATGCCGCCCAGCAGCGTGAACAGCCCCGCCCAGAAGGGCCGCTGTCCCCGCCAGTCTCGGAACCGCCGCTTCAGGACGCGGACATGGTGCTCGTTCTGCCCCGGTGACTCGGCGCTCATGAATAGCTCCCTGGAACTGGCTTGCCGGAGATAGAGGGAGACGGGCGGGCGCGGCTGCCTCGGGCAACCCCGCCCGCCCGCACGGACCAGGGGTCAGTAGCACTCGACGCCGGAGCCGGCGCCCTTGTGCAGGCGCATGCTCAGACCGCTCAGCTTGAAGGTGCCTGCCGTGGTGGCCCACGCCTTCTGCTTGACGCCCGTCAGCGTGACCTCCTCGGCCTGCTGGGCGAACCCGTTCTGCATGATGGTCTTGTCCTTGACCGCCGGGCCCTTGCCGACGCCGGGGTCGTCCGTGTTCTTGGCCGCGACGCCGATGTCGATGTTCTTGAACTCGGCGTCCGCGTCGAGTTCGGTGACGTCGAGGTACAGGTTGGTGGCCCGGACGGGCTCCTTGCCACCGCCCGCCTTGAGCTTCAGGGTGATCTTGCCGAGGAGCGGCACGTCGGTGACCACCGACTGGCACATGCCCCGGATCGACGCGTCCTTGAACGCCGAGATGGCCACCGGGTGGAGGACCTGCTCGTCCCCCTCCGCGACGTTCTTGTAGCCCATGTCGACGCCGCCGTACTGGGCGAAGCCCTTGCCCGTCAGCGAGTCGGTCGAGACCTTGAACTCCTGGCCGGACACCGCGAACGAAGCCGCCAGCGCGCCCTGGGCCAGGCCCACGCCGATCGCGGCCGTCGCGGCCACGGACGGCACCATGACGACGGCGAACCGCTTCCATCTGGTCCCACCACGAACCTGGGACATATGTTTCCTCCTTCTCGGACGTACATCTCCGGTACGGACCCTTCAGGTCCGCCCTGGGATGGGAGAAGTGCTACGTCCTCGGGAAGGAGAGCGCCCGTGCCTCTGTCGCGAGCCGCGTCCAAAACCACCGGCGTTCACCCCCGAGCGACAACCACCGGCCACGCCTTCGCGCGGCCTCGTCGGACAGGCCCTGCCGGCGAGGCAGGAACCCCCCTGTCCGCGGCCGGCGCCTCTGCCGCCGACCGGCTCGGTGGGGACCCAGGACCGCGGTACGCGGCTGGCTGCCGGGCGGGATGCGGTGATGGACCGAGCGTGGCCGATCGTGGTGCATTACGTGCCGGGGCACAAGAGGGTTCGTTACTCGCTAGTAACGGACCGATAACCACGCCGCGACGGGACGATGCCGTCCGGCCACCCAGGGTGCCCCGGAAGAGTTCGCCGGACAGGGAGGTTCGGGGAGGAAAGAGGACAGAACAATGGGGCTGATTTACTGCGAGTAACAGCGGCCGCGCTTTACCAATTTTCGGTAAAGCGGGGCCGCCGCCTGTCACCACTCAGCCGGCCCACTCAGCCGGCCCACTCAGCCGACCCGCCCGGCGGGCGGGCCGACCGGTCCGCCGCCCCGCCGGAGGGAGCGCCGGGGAAGCCGGATGGCGGCACCCGGGTCCGGGCGCGGTCAGAACAGGACTCTCGCCAGTGCCGTGCGCGCCGCCGCGACCCGCGGGTCGTCCGGGCCGATCACCTCGAACAGCTCCAGCAGCCGCAGCCGCGCGGCGTCGCGATCCTCACCCGCCGTCCTGCGCACGGCCTCGACGAGCCGGCCGAACGCGTCCTGCACATGGCCGCCCGCGAGGTCCAGATCCGCGGCGTCGATCTGCGAGCGCACGTCGTCCGGCTGGTCCGCGGCGTCCTGCCGCACCTTCTGCGGATCCATCTCCCGCACCCGGGACAGCAGTTCCGCCTGTGCGAGGCCGAGCTTGGCCTCGGAGTTGCCCGGGTCGTCGGAGAGGACGTTCCTGTACGCCCGGACGGCGCCGCCGAGGTCGCCCGCGTCGAGGGCGTCGACCGCCGCCTCGAGCGCCGCGTCATGCGGGCCGGGGGCGGGCGCGGGGGCGGCCTCCGACTCGGCGGCGTCCGTGTCGACGGTCAGACCGGTGAGGCCGAAACGCTGCTCACCGACCTGGATCAGCTGGTCGAGGGTCTCGCGGATCTGGGGCTCCGGCGCCAGCCCCTGGAAGAGCGGCAGCGCCTGGCCGGCGACCACCGCGAACACGGCCGGGATTCCCTGGATCCCGAACTGCTGCATCAGCATCTGGTTGGCTTCGACGTCGATCTTGGCGAGCACGAAGCGGCCGCTGTACTCCAGGGCAAGCCGCTCCAGTACCGGGCTCAGCTGCTTGCAGGGCTCGCACCAGTCGGCCCAGAAGTCGAGGACGACCGGGACCTCGGCGGAACGCTGGAGGACGTCGCCCTCGAAGCCCGCCTCGTCGACATCGATCACCAAGGCGGACGGGGGCACCGCACCGCCGCCGCCCTGCCGGGCGGCCTCCGCGCGTGTCTGCTCGGCCTTGGCCTTGGCCTCACCGGCCGCCTTCACCGCGGCGAGGTCGACGACGCCGCTCATGGACATGTTCCTAGGCTGCATGAGTACATCCTCCCCCCTCCGCGCGTGCGAGTGAAAAATCGGAGCGCCAGGCCTGTGCACCGGTCCTGCGGACGGCCGAGCGATCCTGCGCCGGGTCCCCACCCGGCGCCGGCGGTTGTCGCTTTCGCTACGAGTCGTAGCGTAACTGGTCCGGCAAGGAGCCGGGGCCCTTCCTCCGGTGAAGTGGCTCACAGCGATCTTCCTACCGGCCGGTATGGTCGCCTCCATGCGCAGTCACCGCCGTCAGGCCGCGACCCGTACCGGCCGCCCCCGCAGCACCGAGGCGGACGCGGCCATCCTCGGGGCCACCAGGGCGGCACTGGTGGAGCTGGGCTGGTCGGGACTGACGCTCGGCGACGTGGCGACCCGGGCCGGGGTGGCGAAGACGACGGTCTACCGGCGCTGGGCGGGCAAGAGCGAACTGGTCGTGGACGCGGTCGCGGAACTCTTCGACGAGCTCGAGCTGCCCGACCGGGGCAGCCTGGCCGCGGACATCGAGGGCGTGGTGCTGCAGTTCGCCGCGCTGCTGGAACGCCCCGAGGCCAGGACCGCGCTGATGGCCGTGGTCGCGGAGTCGACGACCGACGTCCCGCTGCGCGAGCGGATCAGGGTGTCGATCGTGGACCGGCAGAAGCGGCTCGTCGTGGAGGGCCGTGCCCGGGCCCGGGCACGCGGGGAGCTGCCGGAGGAGACCGGCCCGGCCGCTGCCGGTCGCGAGGCCGACCTGATCTTCGACATGATCGCGGGCGCGGTCGTGCACCGCGCGCTGGTGAGCTGCGAGCCCGTGGACCAGGACTGGGCGGGCCGCTTCACCGCGGTCCTGCTGGGCGGACTCGGGGCAGCGGAGTCCTGACACGGCCCGGCTCCGGCCGCCCCCTCCGGGTCCTCGCCGGACCCGGCACCCCGCTCGCGCCCCGGACGGCGGGCGCCGAACCCCGGTCTACAGGCCGAAGACCCGGCGCGCGTTGCCGGACAGGAACAACCCGCGCGCTTCCTCGTCGAGTTCCAGCCGGTCCAGATGCTCCAGGGCGCGGGCGGGCGTGATCATCGGGTAGTTCGTGCCGAAGAGGACCTTGCGGCGACCCCGGCCGCGCAGATAGTCCACGAGTTCGGCCGGGTAGCGGCGGGCGGTGTAGGCGCTGGTGTCGATGTAGACGTTCTCGTGCTTGTCCGCGACCGCGATCATCTCCGTCGTCCACGGGTAGCCGATGTGCCCGCAGACGATGGCCAGCTCCGGGAAGTCCAGCGCCACCTGGTCGATGTAGGGGATCGGCCGCCCGGTCTCCGACGGCCTGAGCGGGCCGGTGTGCCCGACCTGGGTGCAGAAGGGGACACCGAGTTCGACACATGCCGCGTACAGCGGGTAGTACAGCCGGTCGGTGGGCGGCAGCTCCCACAGCCACGGCACCACGCGCAGGCCCACGAACCCCAGCTCCCGCACCGCCCGCCGCAGTTCCCGCACCGCCTCCACGGGCCGTGCCAGGTCGACGCCCGCCACTCCGCGCAGCCGGCCGCCCGAGGCCGCGACGAACCCGGCCACCTCGTCGTTCCCGATCAGCGCGCCCCGCGGCCCGTACCAGGCGGCGGACAGGCCGATCTCCACGTCCGCCGCCTCCAGCGCGGCCACCGTCAGCTCCACCGGCAGGGCCTCCTCCAGGAGCCCGAGCCCGGTCCACCTCCGCAGGGAGTCGAACATCTCGTGATTGGAGTGGCGCAGCGTCGGATGCTGCATCCACGCGTCGATGACCGGCACGGCTCTGCCCCTCCTCCGGGCCGCTGCGGCGAACGGACCCCGCCAGCGGCTAAGCGATCGCTCACCCGGACTCTAGCGGGAACCCCACCAGAGGGCTACCCGCCAGTAGGGACGTGCCGGTGCCGGCCGGGCCCCGGCGCCGGCGGCCGCCCGCCCGTTCACCGCTGGGGGGCTCCCGGCGGGCGGCACCGCCGCCCGCCCGCCGCGGACCCCCGGGGGCAGCCGTGCCCGGCCCGGGGAGGCGCGGTGTCCACCAGCGTCGGCGGAGCCGCGGGCCGAACCCTCCCGGCGGGCGGACCTTCCCGGCAGGCGGACCTTTCCGACGGGCGGGCCGGTCCTTCGGATCGCGGCCCCGCTCAGAATCCGGCGGGCTCGGTGTAGGTGCCCCACTCGTCCCGCAGCGCGTCGCAGATCTCGCCGAGCGTGGCCTCGGCGCGGACCGCCTCCAGCATCGGTCCGATCATGTTCGAGCCGTCCCGGGCGGCGACGAGCATCCGCTCCAGCGACGCCTTGACCCGGGCGTCGTCGCGGCGGCCCTTCCGGTCGCCGAGGATGCGCACCTGCTCCCGCTCGACCTCGTGGCTGACGCGGAGGATCTCCAGGTCGCCGGTGACCGAGCCGTGGTGGACGTTGACGCCGACGACCCGCTTGTCGCCCTTCTCGAGCGACTGCTGGTAGCGGAAGGCCGACTCGGCGATCTCGCCGGTGAACCAGCCGTCCTCGATTCCGCGCAGGATGCCGGAGGTCACGGGCCCGACGGGGTGCCTGCCGTCCGGGTGGGCGCGCAGTCCGCGCTCCTTGATCCGGTCGAAGATCTTCTCGGCGTCGGCCTCGATGCGGTCGGTGAGCTGCTCCACGTACCAGGCGCCGCCGAGCGGGTCCGCCACGTTGCCGACGCCGGTCTCCTCCATCAGCACCTGCTGTGTACGCAGGGCGATCTCGGCGGCCTGCTCCGAGGGCAGCGCCAGCGTCTCGTCGAGGGCGTTGGTGTGCAGCGAGTTCGTCCCGCCGAGGACGGCCGCGAGGGCCTCGACGGCCGTGCGCACCACGTTGTTGTACGGCTGCTGCGCGGTCAGCGAGACACCGGCGGTCTGGGTGTGGAACCTCAGCCACTGCGCCTTGTCGGTCCTCGCCCCGTAGACCTCCTTCATCCACCGGGCCCAGATGCGGCGGGCCGCGCGGAACTTGGCGATCTCCTCGAAGAAGTCGAGGTGCGCGTCGAAGAAGAAGGAGAGACCGGGCGCGAACACGTCCACGTCCAGTCCCCGGCTGATGCCGAGTTCGACGTACCCGAATCCGTCGGCCAGCGTGTACGCCAGCTCCTGCGCCGCCGTCGCGCCCGCCTCGCGGATGTGGTAGCCGGAGACGGACAGCGGCTTGTACGCCGGGATGTCCCGGGCGCAGTACTCCATCAGGTCGCCGATGAGGCGCAGATGGGGCTCCGGCTCGAACAGCCACTCCTTCTGGGCGATGTACTCCTTGAAGATGTCGGTCTGGAGCGTGCCGTTGAGGACGCCCGGGTCGACGCCCTGCCGCTCGGCGGCGACCAGGTACATGCAGAAGACGGGGACGGCGGGTCCGCTGATCGTCATCGACGTGGTGACGTCGCCGAGCGGGATGTCCCTGAAGAGGACGTCCATGTCGGCGGCCGAGTCGACGGCGACTCCGCAGTGGCCGACCTCGCCCAGGGAGCGGGGGTCGTCGGAGTCGCGGCCCATCAGGGTCGGCATGTCGAACGCCACGCTGAGCCCGCCGCCGCCGGCGGCCAGGATCATCTTGTAGCGCTCGTTGGTCTGCTCGGCGTTCCCGAACCCGGCGAACTGGCGGATGGTCCAGGTACGGCCGCGGTAGCCGGTCGGGTACAGCCCGCGCGTGAACGGGTACTCGCCCGGCCATCCGATCCGCTCGAAGCCGTCGTAGGCGTCGCCGGGCCGGGGCCCGTAGACCGGCTCGACCGGATCACCGGAGAGCGTGGTGAAGTCGGCGTTCCGCTTCTTCGCGGAGTCATAGCGGGCCTGCCAGCGGCGGCGGCCCTCCTCGATGGCGTCTGCGTCCATACCCCCGAATTTACTAGGACGTCCAAGTAAATGTCGATGGCAGACCGCCGTACGCGTGCGTACGGCGGAGTGGCTACGCCCTGGCGGCCGCCGGCTCCGGCTCGCCGACCAGCGGAGCGACCGACCGCGTGACGGAGCGCTCGACGAAGAAGGCCACGAAGGGGATCGTCCCGGAGAGCAGCACCCACAGCAGCCGGCCGAACGGCCACTTCGCCTTGGAGCCGAGGTCGAAGGCGAAGACCAGGTAGATGATGTAGAGGACGCCGTGCGTCTGGGAGACGGCGAAGGTGATGTCCTCGCCCATGCCGAATCCGTACTTGAAGACCATGCAGGTGGACAGCACGAGCAGCATCACGGCGGTGACATAGGCCATCACCCGGTAGCGGGTCAGGACGCTCTTCTTCATGGCGCCGAGCGTAACGGTCCGCTTTGGGCGATCTTCGAGCGGGTCGGCCCTTCCCCCGGGCGGTTCGGCCACCCCGGCAACCGGCCCCCGCGGCCCTCCGCGAAAGCGGGTCGGCCTTGCCTGCCATGCCTGCCTTGCCTGCCTTGTCGGCCCTATCAGCCTTCGTCGAAGTCGTGCGCGGCGACCCTGAGCGGCCGCAGCAGCGCGAAGATCTCCGCGCACTCCTCGGCGTCGTAGGCGCCGAGGCCGAAGTCCATCCCCATCAGGTCGCGGGTGGCCGCCTCGACGACCTCGCGCCCCTTGTCCGTGACGGAGGCCAGCGTGCCGCGGCCGTCGTTGGGGTTGGGCCGCCTGGCGACCAGACCGGACCGCACCAGGCGGTCCACGGTGTTGGTGACGGAGGTCGGGTGGACCATCAGCCGCTCGCCGATCTTGGACATCGGCAGCTCTCCGGCCTTGGAGAAGGTGAGCAGCACCAGCGCCTCGTACCGCGCGAAGGTGAGCCCGTACGGCTTGACGACGGCGTCCACCTCGGCGAGCAGGATCTGGTGCGCCCGCATGATCGAGGTGATGGCGGCCATCGAGGGCACGGGGCCCCAGCGCTGCTGCCAGAGTTCGTCGGCTCGGGCGATGGGGTCGAAGGGGAGGCTGAGCGGCTTCGGCACGGCACCGACCTTACCCACTGGTCATATGCCGGTCAGCCCCGTCTCGGACTTCGGTCCTCGCAGGGCCGCACCCGGCACCCCGGGCCCCGCGGGGACGCGGAGGCGCAGGAGCGCGGAGGCGCAGGAGCGCCGGCCGCCACCGCCGGCGGTGCCCGCGGACGCGGCCGGCGCGACCCGCTCCGCGGCCGGCCGCCGGGGCGGACGGCGGCCGGCCGGGCGGGCGGAGCCGGGCATGGGGCCGGCAGCGGGCGGGCAGCGGTGGCGGCCGGAACTCAGGCGGAATCTCAGACGGGACTTCAGGCGGAGCTTCGGCCGGAGCCTCAGCCGGAGAGACGGCGCTCCACGGTCTCGACCTTGCTCGTCAGGCCGTCCGTGACACCGGGCCTGATGTCGGCCTTGAGGACGAGGGAGACGCGCGGGGCGCGCGCCTCGACCGCGGCCACCGCACGCCTGACCACGTCCAGGACCTCGTCCCACTCACCCTCGACCGAGGTGAACATCGCGTCCGTGCGGTTCGGGAGTCCGGACTCGCGGACGACGCGGACCGCGTCGGCGACGTACTCGCCGACGTCCTCGCCCACCCCGAGCGGGGTGACGGAGAAGGCGGCGATCACGCCTCCACCGTGCCCTCGCGGCGGGCGCGGGAGGCGATGACCGCGTCCTCGGCGGCGCGCTTGAGCTTGCGGTCGGCGTAGAAGCCGCCGAACGGGAGCACCGACAGGACGAAGTAGACCGCCGCGGTCCCGACGTCCCACCTGGCGCGGTTCCAGGCGTCCAGCCAGAAGACCAGGTACAGGACGAAGAGGGCGCCGTGGATCGCGCCCATGACCGGGACCGCGTTGAACTCCGTCGTGCGCTTGAGGACCGAGCAGACGAGCAGCAGCAGGAAGGACACGGCCTCCGGCGCGGAGACGAGCCGGAGGCGGTGGAGGGCGGAGGCGGTCTTGATGTCCACGGGAGGCACCTTCAGAGCTTCGGGGGGAGGGGATGTTCTTGTGAACGGAAGCACAAGCGTAGCCATTCTGGCATCGCGCTCCTCCCGCGCCGTGCCCGGGTCGGGTGATATCGGAGTCGGGGTCGGGGTCGGGTGGTGCCGGTGCCCGTGCCCGGGTCGGGTGATGTCGGAGTCGGGGTCGGGGTCGGGTTCATGCCTGGGGGGCCTGTCCGGACAGGCGCCCCGCACAGTACCTTCACCCCCGTGGCAATGTTCCGACTGCAAGGCAGCAAAGTGCTCGCCGTCGACATGACCGGGGACTCCGTCAAGGCGAAGAACGGGTCCATGGTCGCGTACGACGGCCGGATGGACTTCAAGAAACTGACCGGCGGCGGCGAGGGCCTGCGCGGCATGGTGACCCGCCGCCTCACCGGCGAGCAGATGGCCCTGATGGAGGTGAAGGGCCAGGGCACCTGCTACTTCGCCGATCGCGCCTCCGAGATCAGTCTCGTCTCCCTGCACGGCGACAAGCTGTACGTCGAGTCCAGCAACCTCCTCTGCACGGACGGCGGGCTGCGCACCGGCACCAGCTTCACCGGACTGCGCGGCGGCGCGACGGGGAACGGCCTGTTCACCACGACCGTGGAGGGCACCGGCCAGGCCGCGATCATGTCGGACGGCCCGGCCGTGGTGCTGCGGGTGACGCCCCAGTACCCGCTCTCCGTGGACCCGGGAGCCTACGTCGCCCACCAGGGCAGTCTGCAGCAGCAGTTCCAGTCCGGGGTCACGTTCCGGACGTTCATGGGCGAGGGCGGTGGCGAGGCCTTCCAGATCCGGTTCGAGGGCGACGGGCTCGTGTACGTGCAGCCGAGTGAGCGGAACACGGTGGGAGGGGACGTCTGATGCCGTTCCGCGAGGTCAACTCGAAGATGGTCGAGGCGGCGGTGGTCCCCGGCCAGAAGATGTACAGCCAGCGCGGCGCGATGCTCGCCTACAAGGGCGACGTCTCCTTCACCCCGAACATCGCCGGCGGCCAGGGCGGCCTGATGTCGATGATCGGGCGCCGGGTCACCAACGAGGCCGCTCCGCTGATGACGGTGGAAGGCTCCGGCACGGTCATGTTCGGCCACGGCGGCCACCACATCCAGGTCGTCAACCTCACCGGTGACACCCTCTACGTCGAGGCCGACCGGCTGCTCGCCTTCGACGGCACGCTGCAGCAGGGCACCATGTTCATGGGCTCCCAGGGCGGGGTCATGGGGATGGTGCGCGGCCAGGTCACCGGCCAGGGCCTCTTCACCACCACCCTGAAGGGCCACGGCGCGGTCGCGGTCATGGCGCACGGAGGGGTGGTCGAGCTGCCGATCACACCCGGCCGGCCGGTCCATGTCGACCCGCAGGCGTACGTCGCCCACCACGGCGACGTGCGGAACAAGCTCTCCACGGCGCTGGGCTGGCGCGACATGGTGGGGCGCGGCTCGGGCGAGGCGTTCCAGCTGGAACTGAGCGGCAGTGGTGTGGTGTACGTCCAGGCGTCGGAGGAGAAGCTGTGAGCACGCCGGTGGTCCATGACCCGATGTCGCTGCCGAGCGACGACAACGTCAACTCGTACACCTTCTGCGTGGAGCTCAAGGGCTCCCAGTGGTTTCTGCAGAAGGGGAAGATGATCGCCTACTACGGGCGGATCGACTTCAACGGGATCGGCCATGGCCGGCTGGACCGGCTGATGCGCACCAGTTTCCATTCGCCGCTGCACGCGAGCGACTGGGTGGTCGCCGAGGGCAGCGGCAAGATGCTGCTCGCCGACCGGGCCTTCGACGTCAACTCCTTCGACCTCGACGACGGCAATCTGACGATCCGCGCCGGGAACCTGCTGGCGTACCAGCCCTCGCTGGCGCTGAAGCAGTCGATCGTGCCGGGCTTCCTCACCCTGATCGGCACCGGGAAGTTCGTCGCGGCGTCGAACGGGCCGGTGGTCTTCATGGAGCCGCCGATCCGGGTGGACCCGCAGGCGCTGGTGGGCTGGGCGGACTGCCCCTCTCCGTGCCACCACTACGACCACGGTTACATGAGCGGGGTGATGGGCGGTCTGCGGCAGTTGTCCGGGATCGGCGGGGCTTCCGGCGAGGAGCACCAGTTCGAGTTCGTGGGCGCGGGCACGGTGCTGCTGCAGTCGACCGAGGCGCTCATGCCGGAGGTGGTGACGGGTGCGGTCCCGCACGCGGACGGGGTGCCCGGCGGTGGCCACGGCCCCGGTCAGCACGGCACCACCCCGCGCCTGCCCGGTCAGCTGGGGGACCTCCAGCGCCGCTTCGGGTTGTGAGCGGTAGGCTGCGGAGTGTGACGTCGAACGTCTGCGCCCTTCACGGGGGACCAGGGATGCCGGATGCGACCGTCCCCATTTCGTCCCGATTTCAACTTCTTAGGGTAGCATTCATATATGGAAACCGAGACGGCCACGCCCTGGCTGAGCGATGCGGAACAGTGCGCCTGGCGCACCTATCTGGACGTCAACAGGCTGCTTGCGTACCAGATGGAGAAGGATCTGCAACCGTTCGGCCTGACCATCAACGACTACGAGATCCTCGTCAACCTCTCCGAGTCCCCCGAGCGGCGCATGAGGATGAGCGATCTGGCGGCGGCCACACTCCAGTCCAAGAGCCGGCTGTCCCACCAGATCACCCGCATGGAGAACGCGGGCCTGGTGCGCCGGGAGAACTGCGAGTCCGACCGCCGCGGGCTGTACGCGGTGCTCACCGACCAGGGCATGGAGACCATGCAGAAGGTCGCACCGCACCACGTCGACTCCGTGCGGCAGCACTTCATCGACCTGCTGTCCCCGGAGGCTCTCGCCCACCTCCACGAGTCCCTGAAGCCGGTGGCGGAGCACCTGCGCGGCCGCCGGGGCAGAGTCTGACGGTGCCCGCGGACACCGACGGCCACGGCAAACACGGCCACGGCAAACACGGCTACGGCTACGGCCGCTGAAACCGCCGCCGTACGGGCCCGGCCGTACGGGGCCGCTCTCCGCGCCCGACGTCCGCGCCGCGCCGTCCGACCACGTGCCCTGGGGGAATGGGCACGGGGGCAGCCGGCGCGGTGCGTGGACGGGCGCGTGCCCGGCCGCGGCCACCCGCTCCAGGCGTCGACGCGGCCACCCGGCATGCCGCCGGGCGCGCGTCCCCGCCGCACGTCACCGGGCGTGGCAGCGGTCCGGGACGGACGTCCCCGGGCCGCGGCCGCTCAGCCGAGGTGGAGGAGCGAGTAGGCGGCGAAGCCGAAGAAGAGGAAGGCCACGCCCCGGGTGATCCAGGGTGCCGCGCGGGCGTAGAGCTTGCGGACGGTGTGCAGGCCGACGATCCACACGAGCAGGGCGTCGGCGGCGATGCAGCCCAGGGCGCTGGCGAGGAGGAAGAGAGGGACGGTGGCCCCGGTGAGCAGCTCGATGTTCCCGGCGATCACGGACGTGAAGACGGCCAGGGTGACGGGATAGCTCTTGGGGTTGGTCAGGCCGAACACGGCGCCGTGGGCGAGGGGGCGGCGAGCGTAGGCGAAGGCGCCGCTGTCCGGTGCGGCGGCCGCGGCCAGCGCCCCGACGCCGAGGTAGACGAGGTAGAGGGCGCTGGCGACGGTCAGAGCGGTGAAGACCGCCGGGGACAGGAGTTGCACCCAGCGCAGGGCGACCAGGGCGAGCAGGGCCCACATGAGGTCGCCGGCGAGGTGGCCGAGGAGGAAGTGAGCGGCCGGACGGCGCCCGCTGCCGGTTCCGATGTGCAGCACGGTGAGCACGCCGGGCCCGGGGGTGAGGACCACCAGGGCGCAGGAGAGGGCGGTGGCGAGCAGGAGGGTGAGCACGTCGGCTCCTCGGTCGTGGCGGCGGGCACCGGCCGGGCAGTACGGTCAGGCGAGTCGGCTGTCGGAGATGCGGGCGGATCCGGAGACGGTGCCGTGCCGGTCGGCGTAGCCGCGGATGGTGCGGGTGGCCTCGACCAGCTCGTCCCAGCCGACCCGGCTGAAGATCCTGCACCAGTCCATGGAGATCTCGTCGAAGTCGACGATGTCGCCGCGGCCGTACTTCTCGGGCATGGAATCGAGGAGCGCGTCGTCGAGGATCTCGAAGCCCTTGTCCTTCGCCGTGGCCCGGGCGAGATCGGGGTTCATCATCCAGCGGCCGGTCAGGGCGCCGAAGTCGGGGTAGAGGGGCTGGGCCTCGAGCGCGGCCATCATCTCGTTGTCGATCAGCCAGCGGGCGAAGGCGACGGTGTTGTCCAGGCTCTCGTGATCCTCGCCGGGGCCGCCGAGGACGAGCGAACCGTAGATGGGCAGGCCGGCCTCCTTGAAGAGGGCGCAGGCGCGCCGGTTGTTCTCCAGGCTGTCGCGCGGCCCCTTCAACAGCTTGAGCATGCGGGTGTCGCCGGACTCCAGACCCATGTTGACCCGGTACACGCCCAGGCGCAGATAGAGGTCGACGATGCGCTCGGTGGTCTCGGCGGCCTGGGTGTAGACGAAGAACCTGGGGTCGCCGATGTCCTTCGGCCGGGCCTGCACCAGCCGTTCCACCCAGCGCGGGGAACTGCTCATGCTGTCGAACGCCTCGTAGAAGATGGTGGCCGCAACCTGCTGCTGGGCGGCGCGGACGTCGTGCCAGAAGACTTCCGGGGAGGAGAACCGCAGGTTGAGGTCGGCGATGCCGCAGAAGTGGCAGGGGTGCTTCACCCGTGCGCAGCCGCGGGCGCGGTTGATGGTGGTGACGCCGGTGACCTCCTCGTCGTCGTGCAGGCTCCCGTACCGGGCCAGGTAGTTCTGCCGATAGCGCTCCCAGTTGGCCGCGGGCATCAGGGAGCGGTCCGGTACCGGTATGGCGTCCAGGACGTTGCCGACCATGGCTCCGGCGCCGATGTCGACGAGGGGCGCGGGGATCTCCGGCAGGCGGTTGTGAACGACGCCCTCGTCCGTGCGGTACAGCAGTCCCGGCACGGAGGTGACGGGCCGCTCGCCGTCCAGGGCGTCGACGAAGGCGGACAGGGCGAACTCGCCGACGTCCGCGGCGCACACGTAGTCCACGCATTCGCGGTGGGCCAGGATCTGCCGGGCCATGGCCGCCGCCTGGTCGTTGCCCAGGATGGTCACGGCCCCGGCGTTCTTCCCGGCCTCGGCCAGGCGGAGCGTGTTCAGATACGAGGTGCCCAGGGCGCTCAGTCCCAGGACGTCCGGTTCGAAGTCCCGGATGAGCTGTTCGATCTCCGGCATGGGTGTGATCTGGCCGTCGAGCGCGATCACGTCCAGATACGGATGGTCGCGCAGGAGGACCGTGGCGAGCGAGACCACGCCCAGGGCCGGGAACGTGCCGTCGTTGGCGATCGAGGACACGTCTCCGTCGGTGCCGGCGTTGACGAGGAGCACTTTCTGCACATGCTTCACGGCGGTCTTCCTCTCCTTCGGTGAGGCGCGCGGGCGCGCACGAGAGAGGCCGTGGCCGGGCCACGGCCGGTGAGGGTGTCCGGAGGGCGGCGGGCAGGGGTCTACGCGGGGCCGGGGCCGTCGGCGAACGGGGCAGGGGCGGTACCGGCCGGGGCGGCGGCACGGGGCAGCCGGGCGGCGGCCGGGAGGACCGACGGGGCCGGGGCGGCACGGGGCAGCCGGGCGGCGGCCGGGAGGGGCGCGGCCCGCACTCTCCGCCGTGCCGCCGGGCGGGCGTACGGTCTGCGGCGGAGACCGGAGGGTCCCCCGGTGCGGCACGGCGGGATCGCAGACCACCCGGGTCCGCGGACGACCGCGCGGCGCACGTGCCGTCTCCCGGGCACCGGTGATGACCGACCTCCCCGGCTGTCGTCCCCGTTGCTCCTCCGGTCCCGCGTCTGCGGGAGCGACGGCGGCGCGGAGGTCCCGACCAGCCGGGACAGGGTGTCCCCCGGGCGTCCGTCACCCTGCGCGGCGTGCCGACGCCCGGGTTCCCAGGGCCCTGCTCGATGTGCACGACCCCGCCCGTGCCGGCGCGGGGGCGGGCGGCCGGAGCCCCGGGGACCGCCCCCGGGGTACTCGCGCCGCGCCCACCGACCGCGCGACCGCAGGTGCCGCCGACGCCCGGGTTCCCAGGGCCCTGCTCGATGTGCACGACCCCGCCCGTGCCGGCGCGGGGGCGGGCGGCCGGAGCCCCGGGGACCGCCCCCGGGGTACTCGCGCCGCGCCCACCGACCGCGCGACCGCAGGTGCCGCCGACGCCCGGGTTCCCAGGGCCCTGCTCGATGTGCACGACCCCGCCCGTGCCGGCGCGGGGGCGGGCGGCCGGAGCCCCGGGGACCGCCCCCGGGGTACTCGCGCCGCGCCCACCGACCGCGCGACCGCAGGTGCCGCCGACGCCGGATCGCCCACACCACACCCCGCATCGACGTGACAGCCTCGATGAATCGGCTCATTGCAGCACGCATCGCCGGACGGCGCCACGCCGCACCCCGGTCGTGCGCCGCCGACCGGCGATTACCGGACACCCGGCCCGGGCTCCGCCGAGCGGGGCGGCCCGCCGGACCGGCGGCGGCCGCGGAACCGCCGCCGCCGGTCCGGCGACGAGCGGCCCCTCGCGCCCTGCTCGGACGCGCCATGCCGCACCTGGCCGGGAACAGGGTGCGGCCTGTCCGGCGGCGTCTGTCCGGCGGCATGCGGCCTGTCCGGCGGCGTCTGTCGGCGGCATGCGGCCTGTCCGGCGGCGTCCTGTCCGGCAGCGTTCCGTACGGCGGCGTGCGGCCATCCGAGGCGCCGCGCCTGCGGGTCTCGGCGGGAGCGGCGGCGGGGTGGGCTCAGTCGCCGGTCAGGCCCGCCACCAGTTCGTCCGCCGCCGCGTAGGGGTCCAGTTCGCCCGCGACGATCCGCTCCGCGAGGGCGTCCAGACGGCGGTCACCGGCGAGGTCGCCGATGCGCTCGCGCAGCGCGGTGACGGCGATGGTCTCGACCTCGTGCGCGGCGCGCCGGGCGCGGCGCTCCGCGAGGACACCGTGCTCCTCCATCCAGGCGCGGTGCTTCTCCAGGGCCTCGACGACCTCGTCGACCCCCTGCGCCCGCGCGGCGACCGTCTTCACGATCGGCGGGCGCCAGTCGCCCGGCGCCCGGGACTCGCCGAGCCCGAGCATGTGGTTGAGTTCGCGGGCGGTGGCGTCGGCGCCGTCGCGGTCCGCCTTGTTGACCACGTACACGTCGCCGATCTCCAGGATCCCCGCCTTCGCGGCCTGGATGCCGTCGCCCATACCGGGGGCCAGCAGCACCACGGACGTGTCGGCCTGGGAGGCGATCTCCACCTCCGACTGACCGACCCCGACCGTCTCCACGAGCACCACGTCGCAGCCGGCCGCGTCGAGCACGCGGATCGCCTGCGGCGCGGCCCAGGCCAGGCCGCCGAGGTGGCCGCGGGTGGCCATCGAGCGGATGTAGACCCCCGGGTCGGAGGCGTGGTCGGACATCCGCACCCGGTCCCCGAGCAGCGCACCGCCGCTGAACGGGGACGACGGGTCGACGGCGAGCACGCCGACGCGCCGGCCGGCCTTCCGGTACGCCGTCACCAGCGCCGAGGTGGACGTCGACTTGCCGACGCCCGGCGAACCGGTCAGGCCCACCACGTACGCGCCGCCGGTCAGCGGCGCGAGTTCCGCCATGACCTCGCGGAGCTGCGGGGACGCCCCCTCGACGAGTGAGATCAGCCGGGCCACGGCCCGCGGCCTGCCCTCCCTCGCCTGGGCGACCAGCTGGGGGACGTCCACCATCGTGCGTGCTCCGATCTCCGAGAGGCTTACTTCGCCGGCACGCGCACGATCAGCGCGTCGCCCTGGCCGCCGCCGCCGCACAGCGCCGCCGCCCCGATCCCGCCGCCGCGCCGCCTCAGCTCCAGCGCGAGATGGAGCACGATACGGGCGCCGGACATGCCGATCGGGTGGCCCAGGGCGATCGCCCCGCCGTTGACGTTCACCTTTTCCGGGGACACCCCGAGATCCTTCATCGACTGCACGGCGACCGCGGCGAACGCCTCGTTGATCTCGATGAGGTCGAGGTCCGAGACCTCCAGGCCCTCCTTCCCCAGGGCGTGCGCGATCGCGTTGGACGGCTGGGACTGGAGCGAGTTGTCCGGGCCTGCGACGTTCCCGTGGGCACCGATCTCGGCGATCCAGTCCAGACCGAGTTCCTCGGCCCTGGCCTTGCTCATCACGACCACGGCGGCGGCGCCGTCGGAGATCTGCGAGGAGGTGCCGGCCGTGATCGTGCCGTCCTTGGCGAACGCGGGGCGCAGCTTGCCCAGCGACTCCGCGGTGGTCTCGGCGCGGATACCCTCGTCCTTGCTGAAGACGACCGGCTCGCCCTTGCGCTGCGGGATCTCGACGGGCGTGATCTCGGCCTCGAACAGGCCGTTCTTCTGTGCGGCGGCGGCGCGCTGGTGGGACAGCGCGGCGACCTCGTCCTGCTCCGGACGGGCGATGCCGAGGCGGGTGTTGTGCTTCTCGGTGGACTCGCCCATGGCGATGCCCTCGAACGAGTCGGTGAGACCGTCGTGCGCCATGGCGTCGAGCATCCCGATCGCGCCGTACTTGAAGCCCTCGCGGGACTTCGGCAGCAGATGCGGCGCGTTGGTCATGGACTCCTGGCCGCCGGCCACGACGATGTCGAATTCACCCGCACGGATCAGCTGGTCCGCGAGGGCGATCGCGTCGAGTCCGGACAGGCACACCTTGTTCACCGTGAGCGCCGGGACGCTCATCGGGATGCCCGCCTTGACGGCCGCCTGCCGGGCCGGGATCTGCCCGGCGCCGGCCTGCAGGACCTGGCCCATGATCACGTACTGCACCTGGTCGCCGCCGATGCCGGCCCGGTCCAGCGCGGCCTTGATGGCGAAGCCGCCCAGGTCGGCGCCGGAGAAGGACTTCAGAGAGCCGAGCAGCCGCCCCATCGGAGTGCGGGCCCCGGCGACGATGACGGATGTGGTGCTTTTCGTTCCGGTCATGAGAGGCGATCCCCTTCCAGCACGGCGGCTGAGGAGTGAACGAGGGTTTACTCGAACTGTACTGAGCGGTCGGCATCCGGGTCACCGGGCTGCGCGTGTGATCGCGCGCACGTTGCGTAACCACCGCCGGGAGCGCTGCACTGGAGGCATGCTGACGCGAATCGACCACATCGGGATCGCCTGCTTCGACCTGGAGCGGACCGTCGAGTTCTACCGGGCCACGTACGGCTTCGAGGTCTTCCACACGGAGGTCAACGAGGAGCAGGGCGTCCGGGAGGCCATGCTCAAGATCAACGAGACCTCGGACGGCGGGGCCTCCTACCTCCAGCTGCTCGAGCCCACCCGCGAGGACTCCGCGGTCGGGAAGTGGCTGGCGAGGAACGGCGAGGGGGTCCACCACATCGCCTTCGGCACGGCGGACGTGGACGGTGCCGCCGACGACATCCGGGGCAAGGGCGTACGCGTCCTCTACGACGAGCCCCGCACCGGCTCGATGGGCTCCAGGATCACGTTCCTGCACCCCAAGGACTGCCACGGAGTCCTCACCGAACTGGTCACTTCCGCCGCCCCCTCATCAGCGGAGCACTGACCGCCGGGATTCCCGGCCCGGTAGAGTGGGCCGCTCCGGGCCGGGGCCGGGTCGGGGCCGCGCCGCGTCCTCGTTACTGATCTGACACCATTTCCCCGGGGGGCCGTTCAGGCGAACGGCGCTCGTCTGTAGAGAGTTGCGACCAGGGGACGGATGGGACCGCGCAGTGCGGGGCTACGAACGCCAGGAGAGCCACCGAGCTGACGACGACCACCTCTCGCGGTTCGAAGCCGAGATGGACCGGCTGAAGACCGAGCGGGAGAAGGCCGTCCAGCACGCCGATGACCTCGGATACCAGGTCGAGGTGTTGCGCGCCAAGCTCCACGAGGCGCGCCGCACCATCGCGTCCCGTCCCGCCTACGACAGCGCCGACATCGGCTACCAGGCCGAGCAACTGCTCCGGAACGCCCAGATCCAGGCCGAGCAGTTGCGCTCGGACGCCGAGCGGGAGCTGCGCGAGGTCCGGGCCCAGACCCAGCGCATCCTCCAGGAGCACGCCGAGCACCAGGCCCGCCTGCAGGCCGAGTTGCACACCGAGGCGAACCAGCGCCGCCAGCGGCTCGACCAGGAGCTGGCGGAACGCCGGCAGACCGTCGAGGCGCACGTCAACGAGAACGTGGCGTGGGCGGAGCAGCTCCGCGCCCGCAGCGAGGCCCAGGCCCGCCGGCTGCTGGACGAGTCGCGCGCCGAGGCCGAGCAGGCGCTCGCCGCCGCCCGCGCCGAGGCCGCCCGGGTCGCCGAGGAGGCCCGGCAGCGGCTCAGCTCGGAGGCGGAGACCGCCCGCGCCGAGGCCGAGTCGGTCCTGCTGCGCGCCCGCAGGGACGCCGAACGGCTGCTGAACGCCGCCTCCGTCCAGGCCCGCGAGGCCACCAGCCACGCCGAGCAGCTCCGCTCCGCGACGACCGCCGAGTCCGACCAGGCCCGCCAGCAGGCCGCCGAACTCGGCCGGAGCGCCGGGCAGCGGATGCAGGAGGCGGAGGACCGGCTCCGCGAGGCCCGTGCGCAGGCCGACAAGACGGTCGCCGAGGCCAAGGAGTCCGCGGGCAGGCTGCTCGCGAACGCCGAGTCGGCGAACGAGCAGCGGGCCCGGACCGCCAAGTCGGAGATCGCCCGGCTCGTCGCCGAGGCCACCAAGGACGCCGAGAACCTCAAGAGCGAGGCCGAGCAGGCGCTGGCCGACGCCAGGGCCGAGGCGGAGAAGCTCGTCGCGGAGGCGGCCGAGAAGGCCCGTACGGTCGCCGCCGAAGACTCCGCCGCCCAGCTCGCCAAGGCCGCGCGGACCGCCGAGGAGGTCCTGGACAAGGCGTCGGAGGACGCCAAGGACACCACCCGCAAGGCCGCCGAGGAGGCCGAGCGGATCCGCCGCGAGGCCGAGACCGAGGCGGACCGGCTGCGCGCCGAGGCCCATGACACGGCCGAGGAGCTCAAGGGCGCGGCGAAGGACGACACCAAGGAGTACCGCGCCAAGACCGTCGAACTCCAGGAGGAGGCCCGGCGGCTGCGCGGCGAGGCCGAGCAGCTGAGGTCCGAGGCCGTCGCCGAGGGCGAGCGGATCCGCGGCGAGGCGCGCCGGGAGGCCGTCCAGCAGATCGAGGAGGCGGCGAAGACCGCCGAGGACCTGCTGACGAAGGCGAAGGCCGACGCCGACGACGTGCGGTCCAAGGCCAACGCGGACAGCGAGCGCGTCCGCACCGAGGCCATCGAGCGGGCCACGGCGCTGCGCCGGCAGGCCGAGGAGACGCTGGAGCGCACCCGTACCGAGGCGGACCGGCTGCGCGCCGAGGCCGAGGAGCAGGCCGACGAGGTGAAGGCCGCGGCCGAGCGGGCCGCGGCCGCACTCCGCGAGGAGACCGAGCGCGCGGTCGCCGCCCGCCGGGCCGAGGCCGCGGACGGGCTGGCCCGGCTGCACTCGGAGGCGGAGACCCGTCTCGCGTCGGCCGAGGAGGCGCTGACCGGGGCGCGCGCGGAGGCCGAGCGGATCCGCCGGGAGGCCGCCGAGGAGGCCGAGCGGCTGCGGGCCGAGACGGCCGAGCGCGCCCGTGGGCTGGTGGAGCAGGCCGAGCAGGAGGCCCAGCGGCTGCGGACGGAGGCCGCGTCCGACGCCTCGGCCTCCCGCGCCGAGGGCGAGGCGGTCGCCGTACGGCTGCGCACCGAGGCCGCCACGGAGGCCGAGCGGCTGAGGTCCGAGGCGAAGGAGACCGCCGACCGGCTGCGCACCGAGGCCGCCTCCGCGGCCGAGCGGGTCGGCCAGGAGGCCTCCGAGGCACTCGCCGCCGCCCAGGAGGAGGCGAACCGGCGCCGCCGGGAGGCCGAGGAGACGTTGGGCGCGGCCCGGTCGGAGGCCGACCAGGAGCGGGAACTCGCCCGCGAGCAGAGCGAGGAACTGCTCGCCGCCGCCCGCAGGCGCGTCGAGGACGCCCAGACCGAGGCACAGCGGCTGGTCGAGGAGGCGGACCGGCGCGCCACCGAGATGGTGTCGGCCGCCGAGCAGACCGCCCAGCAGGTGCGGGACTCCGTGTCCGGTCTGCAGGAGCAGGCCGAACAGGAGATCGCCGGGCTGCGCAGCGCCGCCGAGCACGCGGCCGAGCGCACCAGGACGGAGGCCCAGGAGGAGGCGGACCGCGTCCGCGCCGACGCCTACGCGGAGCGCGAGCGCGCCACCGGGGACGCCAACCGCGTCCGGGCGCGCGCCGACGAGGAGGCGGAGGCCGCCAGGTCGCTCGCCGAGCGGACCGTCAACGAGGCGATCGCCGAGTCGGACCGGCTGCGCACCGAGACCTCGGAGTACGCCCAGCGGATGCGCACGGACGCGTCCGACGCCCTGGCCGCCGCCGAGCAGGACGCGGCACGGACCCGGGCCGAGGCCCGCGAGGACGCCAACCGGATGCGTTCCGAGGCCGCGGCCCAGGCCGACCGGCTGGTGTCCGAGGCCACGAGGGAGTCCGACCGCGTCACGACCGAGGCGTCCGAACTGCTGTCGCTCGCCGAGCACGACGCGGAGCGGCTGCGCGCCGAGGCGAAGCAGGCCAGGGAGGACGGCGAGCGCCAGGCCGAGGAACTGCGCGCGGCCGCCCGCTCGGACGGCGAGAAGATCCTCGACGAGGCCAGGAAGGCGGCGGACAAGCGCCGTACCGGCGCGGCCGAACAGGCCGACCAGCTCATCGCCGAGGCGGGCGCGGAAGCCGAACGGCTGCGCGCCGAGGCGGCCGACACCGTGGGCAGCGCCCGGCAGCGGGCGGACCGGCTCAGGGCCGAGGCGGAGCGGCACCGCGGGGACGCGGAGCGGGCCGCCGAGCGGATGCGCTCGGAGGCGCGCGAGGAGGCCGACCGGCTGCTCGACACCGCCCGGAAGGACGCGGCGAAGCGCCGCGCGGACGCGGCCGAGCAGGTCGACCGGTTGATGGCCAAGGCGCAGGAGGAGGCGCTGCGCGCCACGACCGAGGCCGAGGCGCAGGCGGACACGATGGTCGGCGCGGCCCGGAAGGAGGCCGACCGGCTGGTCGCCGAGGCGACCGTCGAGGGCAACTCCCTGGTGGAGAAGGCCCGTACGGACGCCGACGAGCTGCTGGTGGGGGCGCGGGGCGACGCGACCGCCATCCGGGAGCGGGCGGAGGAGCAGCGCAGGCGCGTGGAGAACGACGTCGAGGAGTTGCACGAGCGGGCCCGACGGGAGTCCGCCGAGCAGATGAGGGCCGCGGGCGAGCGCTGCGACCAGTTGGTGAAGGCCGCTCAGGAACAGCAGGCCGAGGCCGGGGCGAAGGCCAAGGAGCTGGTGTCGGAGGCCAATTCGGAGGCCGGCAAGGTGCGGATCGCCGCGGTGCGGAAGGCCGAGGCGCTGCTCAAGGAGGCCGAGCAGAAGAAGGCCGAGCTGGTCCGGCAGGCCGAGAAGGTCAAGGCGGACGCGGAGCGCGAGGCCGAGCGTATGATCGCGGAGGGCAAGCGGGAGCTGGACGTGCTGGTACGCCGGCGCGAGGACATCCAGGCGGAGATCTCCCGGGTGCAGGACGTGCTGGAGGCGCTGGAGTCGTTCGAGGCCCCGGGCGGCAAGGACGGCGGCGTCAAGGCGGGGGCCACGGCAGGAATTACCCGTTCGAGTGGCAAGTCCTCCGAGAGCTAGGGCGTGTTGCGAAAGTAGCCCCGTCCGCCCGCGGGGCGGGGCCTGCGGCGTCTGGTGCGTGCGATCGCGGGACGGTGGATCGCGGGGCGGTGGATCGACCTCGCAGTGGGTCTGCTCGGTTGGTTCGGCAACGGGGCGAGTCGCCGTGCCGGGCGTCGCGACGGGGCGAACGTTGCCCGATGCGGCACCAGCCACCCGAAAGGCTGGACATTCTCCATATCAAACGGGCATCTTCTCGATGACACGCCGCTCGGGCGCCTAGGATTCCCTCTAACACCTCAGCCGGTCTCATTCGACAGGATCCCCATGAGCGACACTTCCTCCCCCTTCGGCTTCGAGCTCGTGCGGCGCGGGTACGACCGCGGTCAGGTGGACGACCGCATTACCAAACTCGTCGCCGACCGTGACAGCGCTCTCGCGCGAATCACCTCGCTGGAGAAGCGCATCGAGGAGCTCCATCTCGAGACGCAGAACGCCCAGGCACAGGTCAACGAAGCGGAGCCGTCCTACGCGGGGCTCGGTGCACGTGTGGAGAAGATCCTCCGCCTCGCCGAGGAGGAGGCCAAGGACCTGCGTGAGGAGGCCCGGCGCGCGGCCGAGCAGCACCGCGAACTCGCCGAGGGCGCGGCTCAGCAGGTCCGCAACGACGCCGAGGCGTTCGCCGCGGAGCGCAAGCAGAAGGCCGAGGACGAGGGCGTCAGGATCGTCGAGAAGGCCCAGGGCGAGGCCAACTCGCTGCGCTCCGAGGCGCAGAAGGACGCGCAGTCCAAGCGCGAGGAGGCGGACGCCCTCTTCGAGGAGACCCGCGCCAAGGCCGCCCAGGCCGCCGCGGACTTCGAGACGAACCTGGCGAAGCGCCGGGACCAGTCCGAGCGCGATCTGGCGTCGCGTCAGGCGAAGGCGGAGAAGCGTCTCGCGGAGATCGAGCACCGCGCGGAGCAGCTCCGTCTGGAGGCCGAGAAGCTGCGCACGGACGCGGAGCGCCGCGCCCGGCAGACCGTCGAGACCGCGCAGCGCCAGGCCGAGGACATCGTGGCCGACGCGAACGCGAAGGCGGACCGCATCCGCAGCGAGTCGGAGCGCGAGCTCGCGGCCCTCACCAACCGTCGCGACTCCATCAACGCCCAGCTGACCAACGTCCGCGAGATGCTGGCCACGCTGACCGGCGCGGCGGTCGCCGCGACGGGCGTGCCGACCGACGACGAGCCGGTTTCCCGCGGCGTCCCGGCCCAGCAGTCCCGCTGAAGCCCCGGCGCACGGCAGTGCGCTCCCCGTGCGCCCGGTGCCTGCCCAGGCACCGGGCGCACGCGCCTTCCCCCTTGCACGGCCCGCACACCCCGCCGGCCCCGCACGGATTGCACGCCCCGCACACCCCGCACGGCCCCGCACGCCATGCACGCCCCGCCCGGCCCCATGGCCTCGGTACCCGCCGTTCTGCGGTCCGAGTGGACCAAGATCCGCACGGTCGCCTCCACCAGCTGGACCCTCGTCAGCGCCTTCGCGGTGACGGTCGCCGTCAGCGCTCTGCTCTGCGCGCTGCTGGCCTCGACCTTCGACGACCTGCCGCCGGCCGAGCAGAGCACCTTCGACCCGACGCTCGTCAGCTTCTCCGGCATGGTGCTGGGCCAGCTCGCCATGGTCGTCTTCGGCGTGCTCGTGGTCGGCACGGAGTACAGCTCCGGCATGATCCGCACCTCGCTCGCCGCCGTACCGCAGCGCGCCACCTTCCTGTTCAGCAAGATCATGGTGGCCGGGCTGCTGGCGCTGGTGGTGGGGATGGCGACCAGCTTCCTCAGCTTCTTCCTCGGACAGGCCCTGCTCGGCGAGCGTGCCACCTCCATCGGCGAGGAGAACGTGCTGCGCGCGGTCATCGGCGGAGGGCTGTACATGGGCCTGATCGCGCTCTTCTCCATGGGCGTCGCGGCGATGCTGCGCAGCTCGATGCTCTCGCTCGGCATCCTGATGCCGTTCTTCTTCCTGGTGTCGCAGATCCTGGCCGCCGTCCCGTACGCGAAGGACGTGGCCCGCTACTTCCCGGACCAGGCCGGCTCGAAGATCATGCAGGTCGTGCCGCAGGCGATGAACAGCGAGGAGGTCCCGTACGGGCCGTGGGGCGGCCTCGGGATCATGCTGCTCTGGGTGGCGGCCTCACTGCTCGGCGGCTTCGCGGTCCTGAAGAGGCGGGACGCCTGACCGGCGCGGCGCCCGGACCGGGCGCCCGTCCTCCTTGGCCGGAACCGTCAGCCCCCGGATATCCTCCTAACTCTTACGGGGGGCTGCGGCCGTATGCGGCCGTGCCCCGACGACCTGACCTGTCGATGGGGCTGGAGCAATGATCGAGGCAGTCGGTCTGACGAAGCGCTACGGCGCCAAGACGGCCGTGTACGACCTTTCCTTCCAGGTGCGGCCCGGGGCCGTCACCGGCTTCCTCGGGCCGAACGGCTCGGGCAAGTCGACGACGATGCGGATGATCCTCGGCCTCGATCAGCCGACCTCCGGCCATGTCACGATCGGCGGCCACCCGTTCCGGAAGCTGCCCAACGCGCCGCGTCAGGTCGGGGCCCTGCTCGACGCCAAGGCGGTGCACGGCGGCCGGAGCGCCCGCAGCCATCTGCTCTCGCTCGCCCAGCTGTCCGGCATCCCGGCCCGCCGGGTCGACGAGGTCCTCGGGGTCGTGGGCCTCCAGGACGTCGCCAGGCGCCGGTCGAAGGGCTTCTCGCTGGGCATGGGGCAGCGTCTCGGCATCGCCGCGGCCCTGCTGGGCGACCCTCAGGTGCTGCTGTTCGACGAACCGGTCAACGGCCTCGACCCGGAGGGCATCCTCTGGGTGCGCAATCTGATGAAGCAACTGGCCTCCGAGGGCCGTACCGTGTTCGTCTCCTCCCACCTGATGAGCGAGATGGCCCTCACCGCCGACCACCTGATCGTCATCGGGCGCGGTCGGCTGCTCGCCGACATGAGCGTGAAGGACTTCATCGCGCACAACTCGGCGGGCTTCGCACGGGTGCGGACCCCGCAGACCGAGCCGCAGCAGCGGGAGAAGCTGAGCGTCGTCCTCACCGAGGCCGGCGGCCAGGTCATGCCGGAGCCGGACGGGGCGCTGCGGGTGACCGGCCTCGCGCTGCCCGCCATCAGCGATCTCGCGCACGAGGCCGACGTGCGGTTGTGGGAACTCTCGCCGCACCAGGCCTCCCTGGAGGAGGCCTATATGCGGATGACGCAGGCGGCCGTGGACTACCGCTCGACGGAGGACCAGAAGGCCGGTCTGATGCAGCCGCCGCCGCTGGGGCACGATCCCTCGGCGGTGCTGGTCCCCGAGGCGCCGCAGCAGGGCTGGTACGCGCCGCCGCCCCCCGGCCGGAACCCGTACGCGGCCGATGCGCCGGCCACCGTACCGCCCGGCCGGAACCCGTACGCGACCGCCGCAGCCGGTGCGACCGCTGCGACCGCCGCTGCCGGTGTGACCGCTGCGCCGGCCCCGGCAGCGCCTCCCGCGGCGGCCCCGGCTCCCGCCGGCCCTGCGGCCCCCGCCCCCGCAGACCTGACCAAGAGCAGCACCGAGGACGCCCGATGACGACCCCGTACCGGCAGCAGGGCGCGCACCCGCAGGGCGCCTACGACTCCCCGATCCCCGTCCGGGCGGCGCACCTCGGCGACGCGCTCGCCTCCGAGTGGACCAAGATCCGTTCGGTGCGCTCCACCGTGTGGACCCTCGGGGTGATGATCGTGCTGATGTTCGGCCTCGGCGTGCTCTCGGCGGTGGCCGTGTCCGCGGCGGAGCCCGAGCTGGGCGAGGAGTCCGTGCTCGGCCTCGGCTTCTTCGGCGTCCTGCTCGGCTCGATCTGCGTGATCACGCTGGGTGTGATGACCATCGCGTCCGAGTACGGAACCGGCATGATCCGCACCACGCTGACCGCCTGCCCCAGCCGCGCCCGGGTGCTGACGGCGAAGGCGACGGTCTTCTTCCTCCTGGTGTTCGTGATCACGACGGTGACGGCGGCGATCGTCGGCGCCCTCCAGACGGCGATCGCCGACACGGGCGTCAGCACCGGTGAGGACTGGTTCCGGGCGACGGTCGGCGCCGGGCTCTTCGTCGCCCTGCTCGGACTGCTGTCGCTCGCCGTCGGCGCACTGATCCGGCACTCGGCCGGCGCGATCACGGTCATGATCGGTCTGGTCCTGCTGCCGCTGGTGCTGGCCCTGTTCATGTACGCGGAATCGCTGCGGCCGGTGCAGGAGTTCCTGCTCGAGTACTCGATCCCGAGCCAACTGGGGGTGCTCTACGACACCTCGGTCTCGGACGAGGGCCCGAACGGCTGGCAGCCGCTGTGGACCATGGCGGGTTTGGCGGGCGCGGCCATGGCCGGCGCCTACCTCTCGCTCGACCGGCGCGACGTCTGACCCCTGCCGGACCGGCGCCCCCGGCAGCCTCACGGGACCGTGCACGCCCCGGCGGCCGGACCGGGGTTCAGTAGCGGGGCGCGTTGCGGGACCGCTGCACCCGGGAGGTGCGGCGGTCCTTCGCGTTCCAGCACGCCCTGTGCCAGTGGCGGCGGTCGTCCACCCCGCCGTGGTCGGGCCAGGCCACCACGTGCGGGGTGCCGGGCGGGATCTCCTGGTCGCAGCCCGGGCAGCGGTAGCGCTTGCCCGCGGCGCTCGCCCCCGCGACGTGCCGGACCCGCCACTCCTCGCCCTGCCAGCTCTCGGCCCGCTCCACTCCGCCGTAGCGGTCGGCCATGTCACCGGCGCGGTCGGTCTGCTTCTCCCCTCCGCGGGGGCGGTTTCTGCGCGGGGACACGTGACACCTCGGGAGCAGATGCGGACAGTTCACTCCCAAGCCTACGGTCCCGGGCGGCGGGCAGGTGCCCCGAACGGCGCAGCCCGATCCACCCGCCGGGCCCGGTTACCGGAAAATCGCAAGAACTTCACGTACGGCCGTGCCTTTGGCACGTGTCAGACGTTATTGCCTGTGTGGGGGGAATGCCGCGTCGGCCGCAAGGAGGCATCAGGCGATGCGCGTTGGAGCTTTTGTACTGGCCGCACAGTTCCCGGGCCAGGGGCATGGGGAGGCACTGCACCGGGCCGTGCGGTCCGCCGAGGTGGCCGAGGCCGCCGGGCTGGACTCGGTCTGGCTCGCCGAACACCACTTCGTACCGTACGGGGTCTGCCCGTCGGCGGTGACCCTGGCCGCGCTGCTGCTCGGCCGCACCGAGCGGATCCGGGTGGGCACGGCGGTGAGCGTGCTGCCCACCGTCCACCCCGTGGCACTCGGCGAGCAGGCGGCACTGCTGCACCTCGCGTCGGGGGGCCGGTTCTCCCTCGGCGTGGGCCGCGGCGGCCCCTGGGTCGATCTGGAGGTCTTCGGCGCCGGTCTCGCGGCGTACGAGAAGCACTTCCCCGAGTCGCTGGACCTGCTGCTGCGCTGGCTGCGGGAGGCCCGTGTGGGAGGCGAGGGGGAACGATTCGCTTTCCGCGAGGTCCCCGTCGTCCCGCGCCCCGGGGATCTGATCGGCGGGGACGGCCACGGCCCCGCGGGCCCGGAGGTGGTCGTGGCGTGCACCTCCCCCGCGACGGTGCGGCTGGCGGCCGAGCGCGGGCTGGCGATGCTCCTCGGCATGCACTGCGGCGACGAGGAGAAGGCCGACATGGTCGCCCTGTGGCGGAGCCACGCCCTCGCGTCGGGCCACGATCCGGGGACGGTGGCGGCGGCCGGCCATGTGTCGGCCGGACTGGTGCAGATCGCGGACAGCCGGGCGGCGGCCCAGGAGGCCCTCGCCAAGGCGATGCCGGGCTGGCTGAAGCAGGGCCTGGAGGCCCATGTGACGGTCGACGGGCGGCAGCGCGCGATGCGCGACCCCGTCCACTACACCGAGCTGCTGTGCCGGCTGCATCCGGTGGGACCGCCGAGGCTGGCCGCGGACCGGCTCGCGGCGACCGCTGAGCGCACCGGCATCACCCGGTTCGCGCTCCTCTCCGAGGGCTCGGGCGATCTGGCGGCGACGGAGGACAACGTCCGGCGACTGGGCGCCGAGGTGCTGCCGCTACTTCGCTGACCGGGCCGGCGCGCATGCGGGCCGCACGACCGTACGGCCCGCGCGCCTCCCCCGGCGGCCCGCGTGCCTCCCCCGGCCCGTCGTCCGGCGGAGGCTGCCGCCCCGGCGTGCATGGCTCCTCGCGCGATACGGAGCGGCAGCGGAAGACATCAGCAGTCGCGCAGTTCCGGCGACTGGTTGAGCAGCTGGGCCCTGACGGAGGTGAAGCGGGTGAGCCGCTCATCCACCGAGGAGTCCAGCGGGAACACCGCGACTCGGTGGCAGTTCTGGAAAGCGAGCCGCACTCCGAAGTGCCGCTGCAGCGCACCCCTGATGGCGTCGCTCGCGAGTGCGCGCAGCAGCTGGCCACGTGCCTGCTCGTCCGGCGGCGGCGTCTGGTTGTCGGCGAAGTCGCCGCCGTCCACCTTCAGCTGAACCACCAGAGAACTGATCATCTCCCATGCGTAGGGCAGGGAGGTCCGGACGCAGTCGACGAATGCGGCTTCGTCGACCTCGCCTCGCTCGGCCTGTTCCAACAGCGCCGGTGAGACGTCGAGCGACATGGGTTCTCCTCTCGCGACCCCGCCGAGCGGGGTCTTACGGGCAGGGAAGGAGGCGGCCGCGTGTGCCCGGCTGCGGCGTCGAGGACGACGCAGCGTGCCCGACCGGCGACCTCCTGCTGCCACGTTATGCGCGCTGTCTGGTCCGCACCAGGAGAATGGGAACACAACCGGCCACCTGCGTAAGGGCACAAGAGGGGCGACCCGTAGGGACTCGGACAGAGGCGGGGCGGCGGTGGGAGGAATCGCGCGCGGGGAGGTCGGTCGAGTAGCGTTGCGCACCATGCGTCTCGTCATCGCCCGCTGTTCCGTGGACTACGCCGGCCGGCTCACCGCACACCTGCCCTCAGCTCCCCGCCTGATCCTGGTCAAGGCGGACGGCAGCGTCTCCATCCACGCCGACGACAGGGCGTACAAACCGCTGAACTGGATGTCCCCTCCCTGCACTCTCAAGGAGGGGGACGGCAAGGTCTGGACCGTCACCGGCAAAACGGGCGAGAAACTGATCATCACCATGGAGGAGGTCCTCCACGACTCGTCACACGAACTGGGTGTGGACCCCGGACTCATCAAGGACGGCGTGGAAGCGCACCTCCAGGAACTGCTCGCAGACCGTATCGAGACACTGGGCGAGGGCTACAGCCTGATCCGCCGCGAGTACCCGACGGCGATCGGGCCCGTGGACATCCTCTGCCGGGACTCCGACGGCGCGACGGTGGCGGTGGAGATCAAGCGCCGCGGCGAGATCGACGGGGTCGAGCAGCTCACCCGCTATCTGGAGCTGCTGAACCGCGACCCCCGTCTCGCCCCGGTCCGCGGTGTGTTCGCGGCCCAGGAGATCAAGCCCCAGGCCCGCGTGCTGGCGACGGACCGGGGTATCGGCTGCGTGGTGCTGGACTACGACGCCCTGCGCGGCATCGAGGACGACAAGCTGCGTCTGTTCTGACGGGCCCCGGGAACGCGGGCGGCCGGCGGTCGCGCGGGCCGCCCGCGCTCGTACGCGGACCGGGGCGCCGCACGGACCGGCGCGCCCCACGGGCCCGGCGCCTCAAGGACGGGGCGCACCAAGGACAGGGCGCCGCACGGGCCCGGGGCGCTAAGGACAGGGCGCCTCAAGGACAGGGCGCCGCACGGACCCGGGGCCCTAAGGACAGGGCGCACCAAGGACAGGGCGCCGCACGGACCCGGGGCGCCGTACCGCACCCGCACCGGCGCGCGGTCAGGGCGACGAACCGCTCGGCAGGGCGTGACTGCCGCTGGGGCCGCCCACCGTGGCCCCCGGGCCACCCGTGGAGGACGTACCGCCCTCGTCCGAACCGCCGCCCGAGGCACCACCGCCCGGACCGGTGGACGAGCCCCCCTCGTCAGAACCGCCGTCCGAGGCACCACCACCCGGACCCGTGGAGGTGCCCCCCTCGTCAGAACCCCCTTCCGAGGCACCACCACCCGGACCGGCGGAGGTGCCCGCGTCCGATGCGCCACCGCCCGGGCCCGTGGAGGTGCCCCCGTCCGACGGCGACCCCCCCGACGAGCCCGACGGACCTGACGAACCCGACGGACCCGACGGACCCGACGGACCCGAAGAGCCGGATGAACCGGTGGAGCCCGACGACGGGCCGCCGGTAGACGGCGAGCCACCCGTGGACGGCGAACTCCCGGTCGTACCGCCCGTCGCCGACGACGAACCGCCGTTCGCCGAGCCGCTGGTGCCCGAACCGCCCGCCGGGGAACCGACGCCCGGTGCCGCGGGATCGCCCGCCGAGCCGCTCTCGCCGGGCCGCGCCGTACCCGGTGCCGCGGGGGCGCCTCCGCTACCGCCGGTGGCGCCGTCCGCGGGGCCGCCGGTGGGGGTGTCGGCGGGCTCGTCCGCGTCGAGGCCCTCGCTCCCCTCCCCTTCGTTCGCCGACTGCTCGCCGGTCACCCGGTCCGCCGGGGGTTCCTCGTCGGAAGTCGCTCCGAGGGTCACCATGGTGCCGAGGACCACGGCCAGCAGTGCGCCCGCCCCGGTCGCGACCAGGTGGCGCCGGGGGCCGGAGACGACGAGGCGGCGCGCCCCCGCAACCAGGCCGGCGGGCCCGGCCGGGGGGCGTCCGGCCTCCGCGGCCTCGGCCGGTGCGTAGACGACCGTGGTGCCCAGGGACGGGACCACCGGCTCCTCGACGTGTACGACCGGGGCGGTCGCGGCCTCGGCGGCACCCGCACCGGGCGGGCGGGCGCCCTCGCGGTCGGCGACGAGAGCCAGCGCCCTGCGGCCGGCGACCGTGCCGCTCTTGTCGGCAAGCGCTCCGCGCATGGCGATGGACGCCTCGAGTTCGGCACGCGCCCGGTCGAGGCTGCCCGAGCAGAGCGCCAGTACACCCAGCTCATGGAGGAAATAGGCCTCTTCGGCGACCTCGCCCGCCGTGCGGGCCGCCTCCTGCCCGGTCCGCAGCGCCCGCTCCCACGCCTGCCAGTGCAGTCCGGCCGCGAACGCGGGCGCGGCACTGCGGGCCAGCAGCACCGCCGTTGCGGCGTACCCGACCTCCTGCGCGGGCACCAGGGCGCCCAGCGCCGCGAGGATCGCATCCGCCTCGCCGGACGCCCGCGCGGGCGTCACCGACGGGTGCGCCGTCCACCACGCGTAGTGCCGGGCGGCCGTGTCGGCGCGCCCGAGGGCTCCCTCGTCGTAGCCGGCGTCCTCCAGCTGGGCGGCGACCCCGGCCGCCAGCCGGTAGCGGGAGCCGACGGGACCGAGCAGGGCGCAGCGGGTCAGCTCGCCGAGCGCGGCGTCCGCGTGGGTGTCGCCGATGAGCGCCGGAAGGTGCGCCTGGTGCGGGACCTCGCCGCCGAGGGCGACCGCGAACCGGAGGGTTTCGCGGGCGGACTCGCTGAGGCGGGAGGCGAGCAGCGCGGCGGGGGCGGCTCCCTCGCCGAGCGTCGGCAGCGGGGTGTCGACCCCGTCGCCGAAGACGCCGGCCTCGTCGTCATCGCCGTCATCGGTACCGGTGGCGGTGGCGGTGGCGTCATCGGTGCCGGTGGCGGTGGCGGTGGCGGTGCCGGCATCTGCCTCGGCGGCGCGGTCCCGCTCCGCGCGGCCGTCGCGCAGGGTGTCGCGCTGCCTGAGGAGCGCACCGGCCTGGACGAAGCGCAGGGGCAGCCCCTCCGACTCGAACCAGAGGTCGCCGGCCCAGTTCGCCTCCTCGTCGGTGAGCGGCCGCTCCACGGCCCGCTCCAGGAGTTCGATGGCGGTGCCGCGGTCGAGCCCGGAGAGGAACACCTCCTCGACCTCGGACCCGGCCGAGGGTGCCGCCACGTCGGGCGTCGCGGCGAGCAGGAAGGCGCATTCCGGGGTGGCGTCGAGGAGTTCGTCCAGGGCGCTGCCGCCGAACTCCAGGTCGTCGACGAGGACGACGGCACCGATCTCGCCGACGTGTGCGAGTAGTTCCGCCCGGCCGGGCCGGTGCAGTGGGGCGTCGTGGACCGCCGTGAAGAGTTCGCGGAGCAGTTCGGCGGGCGTGCGGTGGTGCCCGGAGAGCCGGACGACGCCGTCGGGGGCCAGGTCCGCGCAGTCGGCGGCGACGGCGTCGAGCAGGGCGGTACGGCCCGATCCGGCGGGCCCGGTCAGCCGGACCGTGCGGCCGCGCCCCAGGAGGCGTACCAGCCTCCGGCGTTCCTCCTGGCGTCCCAGCAGCGGCAGTGCGGGGGCGGCCGGTCCCGGTGGGACCGGGGGCCGGAGGGCGCGCCGCAGTTCCCCGCGCTCAGCGGGGGTGCGCCGTACGGGCGCGGCGGGTTGCTCACCGGGGCGGCAGGGCTCGATCTCGCTGCCGTCGACCGGGTTGACGGTGAGCGCGAGTTCGCCGGCCACCACGCGCACCATGCGCGCGGGCGCGGCCCTGTGGTGGGCGAACTCCGGCGGCACCGCGTCGCGCACCGCGTCGCGCGGCGGCCGTTGCGCGGTGCCGCCCTCGGCGCCGGCGCGGTCGCCGTCGCGGCCGTACTCGTCCGGTTCCGGATTCCTCGGATCCATGGTCAAAGCCCCCAGATGGCGTCTCGTGCGCAAGCCCCTCCGGCCGGCTGCACGCTCCGCTGCCGCTTCTGGTCCGGTGCCCGCCGTGTGGGTTGTCGGAGAGGGCGGGCGACCGGAGCCTAGACGTTCCGCGGGTGTCGGGGAACAGCCGGGGGGCAGGCCGTCCAGGACGTCACGGTCTCGTGATGATTGTGCGCCCTGGCGCGTGCGCCCGCTCAGACCCGGGGCAGGGACTCCGCGGCGATTCCGCCCTCGATGGCCAGGATGCGATGCAGCCGGGTGGCCACCAGGAGACGCTGCATCTGCGGCGGCACTCCGCGCAGCACGAGGCGTCGGCCGCGGCGGCCGGCCCGTCGGTGCGCGCCCATGATGACCCCGAGACCGGTGGCGTCCCAGGAGTCCAGACGGCTCAGGTCGAGCACGAGGTCGCCCGCTCCGCCGTCTACGGCCGAGTGCAGGACCGTTCGGGCGTCCGCCGCGCTCCGGACGTCGAGGCGGCCCCCGACGACCAGCTCGGCATGGTCGCCCCTGATGTGCATATGCGCTCCCCGAGAGTGCTGTTGTCCGTCAGCGCCGACGCCCGCGTCGATCGTCCGACTCCGCGGCGCCCGGCCCGCTGACGCGGACTGGCGTTCGACCGTCGCGTTCGACCGTGAGGTTTCGACTACCTCTGTGTTTGCACCAACTGACTGCCGTACGTGCAGAGAAGTTGCCGTCTGTAAGCGAACCGATACCGAATTCACCCGAAGGGGTGAAGGTGGGCAGGGGCGTACGGCCCCCGCGCACCCGGGGTCGGCGTTCAGTGCTTGTAGAAGCCCTGCCCGCTCTTGCGCCCGATGTCACCGGCGTCCACCATCCGGCGCATCAGCTCCGGCGGCGCGAACTTCTCGTCCTGCGACTCGGTGTAGATGTTGCCGGTGGCATGGAGCAGGATGTCGACGCCGGTCAGGTCGGCGGTGGCCAACGGCCCCATCGCATGGCCGAAGCCGAGCTTGCACGCGATGTCGATGTCCTCGGCGCTCGCCACACCCGACTCGTACAGCTTGGCCGCCTCGACGACGAGCGCCGAGATCAGACGGGTGGTCACGAAACCGGCGACGTCGCGGTTGACGACGATGCAGGTCTTGCCCACGGACTCGGCGAACCCGCGTGCGGTGGCGAGCGTCTCGTCGCTGGTCTTGTAACCGCGGACGAGTTCGCACAACTGCATCATCGGCACGGGCGAGAAGAAGTGGGTGCCGACGACGCGCTCCGGCCGCCCGGTCACGGCCGCGATCTTGGTGATCGGGATCGCGGACGTGTTGGACGCGAGCACCGCCTCGTCCCGTACGAGCTTGTCGAGCGCACGGAAGATCTCGTGCTTCACCTCGAGCTTCTCGAAGACCGCCTCCACCACGACGTCCGCGTCGGCGACCGCGTCGAGGTCCGTGGTCGTGGTGATGCGCCCCAACGCGGCCTCGGCGTCGGCCGCTTCGAGCCTGCCCTTGGCGACGAACCTGTCGTACGAGGCCTTGATGCCGTCGGTGCCGCGGGTCAGGGCCGCGTCGGTGACGTCGCGCAGCACGACGTCCCAGCCCGCTTGGGCGGAGACCTGCGCGATACCGGACCCCATGAGTCCGGCCCCGATGACGGCGAGCTTCCTGGCCACTACTGCACCCCTTAACGCACGTTGCCTTCCGGATCCCTGCGGAGGCTATCGGCCACGGGCCGCCGTGTGGCGGCGAAGAGATGCGCGTCACGTCCCGGATGACGGACATCACACCGGAGACGGGGCGGGCGGCCGAACACGGGCCGTCCCAAGGCCCGTCCCGCCGTCCCCGCCGTCCCCGCCGTCCCCGACGGATCGGCGTTCGGCGCTCGGCGCTCGGCGCTCGGCGTCGGGAGCGGTGCACCGCAGGACCGAGGGTCGTACCGACGCCGGGGGTACCGGGGCGACTCGGCGACAGCGCGAGGTGCCGCACCGCAGCCGCGGCCGTCGTCGTCCGCCCCCGGGGACCGCGGCGACAGGCCGTAGGCTGACCGTATGGTCAACCTGACGCGCATCTACACGCGCACCGGCGACAAGGGCACCACGGCGCTCGGCGACATGAGCCGCACGAGCAAGACCGATGTGCGCATCTCCGCCTACGCGGACGCCAACGAGGCCAACGCGGCCATCGGTACGGCCATCGCACTCGGCGGGCTCCCGGAGGAGGTCGTCAAGGTCCTCGTCCGGGTTCAGAACGACCTGTTCGACGTGGGCGCGGACCTGTGCACACCCGTCGTGGAGAACCCGGAGTACCCACCGCTGCGGGTGGAACAGGAGTACGTCGACAAGCTGGAGGCGGACTGCGACCGCTTCCTGGCGGACCTGGACAAGCTCCGCTCGTTCATCCTGCCGGGCGGCACGCCGGGTGCCGCGCTGCTGCACCAGGCGTGCACGGTGGTGCGGCGGGCCGAGCGCTCCACCTGGGCCGCCGTCGAGGTGTACGGCGAGACGATGAACCCGCTGGCGGCCACCTACCTCAACAGGCTCTCCGACCTCCTCTTCATCCTCGCCAGGACCGCGAACAAGGAAGTCGGGGACGTCCTCTGGGTGCCGGGCGGAGAGCGCTGAGGGCTCTGCCGTACCCCCGTGGGGTGGAGGAGGCGCCCGGCGGGCGGACGGCCTGTCACCGCGGCGAGTCCCCGCTGGTTCCCGAGGGTCTGTCCCCGCTGGTCCCTGAGGGTCTGTCCCCGCAGGTCCCCGCGGATGTGCGGCCGGCCCGGGAAGGCGGCGCTCCCGGCCGCCGCCGCCCGCCCGGAGGCCCCCGGACCGCCGGGCGCGCCGACTCGCGCCCGGCGCTGACCGGCCCGCGTCCCGGCTCCCACTCCCACTGCGCCCGCGCCCGCGCCCGCGCCTCAGTCTGCGTCCGCGCCTGCGTCTACGCCGCCACCCGCGCCCGCGGCTGCGGCTCCCACTCCGTCTGACTGATGCCGCGGCGACCCTCCCACGGCCTTCTTCCGGGCGCTCCTCGGAGCCCTCTTCGGAGCCCTCTTCGGAGCCCTCCTCGGAAAGACCGCGTAGCTCAGTGCGAACAGCCCGTGGAAGGCCGCGACCCGCCACGAGAGGTGCGTCCAGTCCTCCGGCGGGCCCGTCCGGGCTGCGTCCCCGACGTACCAGACGGCCGCCTGGAGCAGACCGGTGGCGACGGCCGCGCCCACCGCCGTGCCCAGCCACACCCGGCCCTCGTACCGGGCGCGCCCGGCACCGTGGCGCGGGGGCCTCGCGGGCGGCGGGCCGCCGCCCGGGCGGTGCGCGGCATGCCCGTCCAGCCATGTGACGGTCCGGTGGCCGTGGCCCACCGTGTAGCCGATGTAGAGCGCGGCGAGTCCGTGCCGCCGGCCCGGTTCCGCCCCGCTCCTGAGGTCGGGCACCGTCACCGCCAGCAGGACCGGCTCCAGCAGCGGCTGGACGAGCAGCAAGGCCAGCCCGGTCCTCCGCATCCGGAGCAGATAGCGCGTGGCCAGACCGGCGGCCGGCAGCACCCAGAAGCCGACCTCGCAGACGACGATCAGCGTGACGATCACGGTTGGCCCCTTCGTACCGGAGCCGGACTGCCGGACCCCGGCCACGGACGCGTCGTCGCCGGTGACGAACCGTGACTGCATCCTTCGATGTATCCCCGGCTCACCCCGGGAGGGGGAGGCCGGCGGCCCCACCCGGCGTGTTTCATGGGACGGTGACCTTCCCCCGCCCCCACCGCGACGACGTCCTCATAGCCGTCACCGGCCTCGCCGGCGGTCTGCTGCTGTGGGCGCTGGGGCTGCACACCACCGAGGGCGTCCGTCCGCTGTCCGGGCCGTGGCCGGTGCTCGTGCCGCTCCTCGCCATGTCGGGCCTGGAACTGCTGCGGCGGACCATGCCGAGGACGGCGCTCCTGGCCGGCACGGCCGCGATCGCGGCGGACCAGTTCACACCGGGGAGCATCGCGACGGTCCTGATGTTCACGGACCTCGTGTACGCGGCCGTGGTGTACGGCCCGCCGGCCTCGGCCCGGCGCATCCCCTACGCCGCCGGGTTGATCACGGCCGGGGTCACGGTCTGCTCCCTGGCGTGGTTCCAGGATCCTTCCGCGCTGCTCCTCGGCCTGGTCGTGGGGCTGGTGACGGTCGTCCCGGCCGCGACGGGCGCCCTTGTGCGCAACCACCGCGAGGCCGCGGAGGCGGCACGGCTGCGCGCGGAGCAGACCGCGTTGCTCGCCGAGCTGGACCGCCGGGAGGCGATCACCGCCGAGCGCGCCAGAATGGCCCGGGAACTGCACGACCTGGTCGCCAACCACCTCTCCGCGATCGCCATCCACTCCACCGCCGCGCTGTCCCTGGACGAGCCGGCGACGACCCGGCGGGCACTCACCGTCATCCGGGAGAACAGCGTGGAGGGCCTGGCGGAGATGCGCCGGCTGATCGGGCTGCTGAGGGACAGCGGCGGCAGCGACAGCGGCTGCGACGGCGAGCCCGCCGTCGCCCCCACCCTGGCCGGGCTGGACGCGCTCGTGGACCAGGCCGCCACCAGCGGTGCCGCGAGCGGGCTGAAGTGCACCCTGGACGACGCGATCGACGCGGACGCGGCGCCGCCGGCACCGGTGGCGCTCGCCGCCTACCGGATCGTCCAGGAGTCGCTCACGAACGCGCTGAAGCACGCCGACGCGGGCGAGGTCGCCGTACGCCTCACCGGTGCGGCGGGCCGTGCGCTGACGGTGACCGTGACCAGCCCCTACGGCGGCGGGCCGGAGCCGCGCGCGCCCGGCTCGGGCGCGGGACTCGTCGGGATGAGGGAGCGGATCGCGCTGCTGGGCGGTGAGTTCGAGGCGGGCCCCGGACCCGGCCCGGCGGGCGGTCCGGCGAGGGTCTGGCGGGTACGGGCGGTGCTGCCCACGGTGGACGGCAAGGAGCCCTCGGCATGATCCGGGTCGTGGTCGCGGAGGACCAGAAGTCCGTCAGGGCCGGTCTGGTACTGATCCTGGGCAGTTCCCCCGGCATAGAGGTGGTGGGCGAGGCCGGGGACGGCGAGGAGGCGGTGCGGCTCGCCCGGGCGCTGCGGCCGGATCTCGTGCTGATGGATGTGCGGATGCCGCGTCTGGACGGGGTCTCGGCGACCCGTCAGGTCGTCGGGGAGGGCCTGGCGGACGTCCTGGTGCTGACGACGTTCGACCTCGACGCGTATGTGTTCGGCGCGCTGCGCGCGGGGGCCGCCGGATTCCTGCTGAAGAACACCGAGGCGCGGGACCTGGTCGAGGCGGTGCGCACGGTCGCCCGCGGCGAGGGCCTGATCGCCCCGGCCGTGACCCGGCGGCTGCTCGCGGAGTTCGCCTCCACCGTGCCCGGGCCGTCGCGGGACCCGGCCGTGCTCGACGCGCTGACGCCGCGTGAGCGCGAGGTGCTGTCCTGTCTGGGCGGGGGTCTGTCGAACGCCGAGATCGCCGTACGGCTCCGGATGGCCGAGGCCACGGTGAAGACCCATGTCAGCAGGCTCCTGGGCAAGCTCGAACTGCGCAGCCGGCTTCAAGCCGCCGTGCTGGCGCGGGAGTTGGGAGTCTGAGCGCCGGAGACCCCATCCCCCGGCGATGGTCTGGACCTATTGACGATTGGTCCAGACCTTCCTACGCTCACCGCACACACACCGCGGTGGGCCCCGCGGAGTGCTCTGTACGGACCGCCCCCATCCCGTCCGTCCGCGAACTCGAGGAGCACCCTTGAGCACGACTACCCCCCGCACCAGAACCGGCCTCAGGTCCAGAGCGACGGCAGGGTTCACCGCCCTGCTGCTTCCCCTCGCCGCCATGGTCGGACTCGCCACACCCGCCCAGGCGGCCACCGCCGCCACCGCCACCTACACCAAGGTCCAGGACTGGGGCACCGGCTTCGAGGGCAAGTGGACGGTGAAGAACACCGGTACCACCTCGATCAGCTCCTGGACCGTCGAGTGGGACTTCCCCTCCGGTACGTCCGTCGCCTCCGCCTGGGACGCGGACGTCACCTCCTCCGGCACCCACTGGACCGCCCGAAACAAGAGCTGGAACGGCACCCTCGCCCCCGGCTCCTCGGTGTCCTTCGGCTTCAACGGCGCGGGCCCCGGCTCCCCGTCCGGCTGCCGGGTCAACGGCGGCTCCTGCGACGGCGGCACGGTTCCCGGCGACAACCCGCCGTCCGCCCCCGGCACCCCGTCCGCGAGCGGTGTCACCGACACCTCGGTGACACTGAGCTGGACCGCGGCCACGGACGACAAGGGCATCAAGAACTACGACGTCCTCCGCGACGGCACACGAGTCGCCACCGTCACCGGACTGAGCCACACCGACACCCGGCTCACCGCGGGCACCGACTACTCGTACACAGTGCGGGCCCGCGACACCGCCGACCAGACCGGCCCACCCAGCGGCGCCCGCGCCGTGCGGACCACCGGCGGCGACCCGGGCCCCGGACCCGGCCCCGGCTCGAAGGTCAAGCTCGGCTACTTCACCAACTGGGGCGTCTACGGCCGCAACTACCATGTGAAGAACCTCGTCACCTCCGGCACCGCCGCCAAGATCACCCACATCAACTACGCCTTCGGCAACGTCCAGAACGGCCGGTGCACCATCGGCGACTCCTACGCCGACCACGACAGGGCCTACACCGCCGACCAGTCGGTCGACGGCGTCGCCGACACCTGGGACCAGCCCCTGCGCGGAAACTTCAACCAGCTCCGCAAGCTCAAGCAGCGCTACCCGCACATCAAGATCCTCTGGTCGTTCGGCGGCTGGACCTGGTCCGGCGGCTTCCCCCAGGCGGTCCAGAACCCGACCGCCTTCGCCGACTCCTGCTACGACCTGGTCGAGGACCCGCGCTGGGCCGACGTGTTCGACGGCATCGACCTGGACTGGGAGTACCCGAACGCCTGCGGCCTGACCTGCGACACCAGCGGCCCCGCCGCCTTCGGCAACATGATGCGGGCCATGCGCACCAAGTTCGGTCCGGACAATCTGGTCACGGCCGCCATCACGGCCGACGCCAGCACCGGCGGCAAGATCGACAAGACCGACTACGCCGGCGCCGCGCAGTACTCCGACTGGTACAACGTGATGACGTACGACTTCTTCGGCGCCTTCGACGCGGACGGCCCCACCGCCCCGCACTCGCCGCTCACCTCGTACACCGGCATCCCGCAACAGGGCTTCACCTCCGCGGAGGCGATCGCCAGGCTCAAGGCCCAGGGCGTCCCCGCAGCCAAGCTGCTGCTGGGCATCGGCTTCTACGGCCGCGGCTGGACGGGCGTCACCCAGTCCGCGCCGGGCGGCTCGGCCACCGGACCCGCCCCCGGCACCTACGAACAGGGCATCGAGGACTACAAGGTCCTGAAGAACACCTGCCCCGCCAACGGCACCGTGGCCGGAACCGCGTACGCCCACTGCGGTTCCCAGTGGTGGAGCTACGACACCCCGGCGACCATCGGCGGCAAGATGGGCTGGGCGAAGAGCCAGAACCTGGGAGGCGCGTTCTTCTGGGAGTTCAGCGGCGACACCGCGAACGGCGAGCTGGTGAGCGCGATCAGCGGCGGGCTGGGATAGCCGCGGCACCCGGACGGGGGGTGGTGCACCGCACCACCCCCCGATTCCCTTACGACACGGCGGGGTTCGGACGGCTCCCCACCCACCCGCGGCACGCCCCCGCTCAGACGGTCACCGGATAGGACAGCAGCAGGCTCACGGCCGCCAGCAGAGCCGCCACGGTGAGCCCGAGCAGCACCCACTGGGCGCGCCCCGCCCTGGCCCGGCCCGCCACCGCGGCGAAGAACAGCACGAGGGCGAACAGCACCGCGGTCAGCACGTAGTTGTCGGACCGCTGGTTCGCCTGACGCGCCGTCGCCGACTTGCGTTCGGCCTCCCCCACCAGGCGCTCCGCCTGCTCCTCGGCGGCGACCCGGTACTCCGGCATGTCGAACGGCGTCGACGGCGCCTCGGGGTCGGTCAGAGGACGCCTCATCAGCCAGGCGGACACGGCCGGCTCGAACTCGTCGCGGAACCGGTTGAAGAGAAAGCCGGAGACGCTGTCGGGGTCCGGTGTGTACGTACCCTGCGGCCGCTTCGACGGATCGGCGACGATCTCGTCGTTGAGCGCGGTGAGCCACTGGGTGAAGGTGATCACGTCGATGGTCACCAGCTGGCCCGCCTCGGCCGAACGCCGCGAGGACTCGGTGCGCGCCGCGGACGCCTGCGCGTAGGAGTTCGCCTGCACACCGCTCCACTTGGCGCTCTGGAACCCGGCCCACGCGGTACCGACCGCGGCCAGGGCGAGGATGACCGTGAGGAAAAGCTCGATCCGGTCCCTCCCGCGGCTCTTCTCCGCCGGCTCGCCGCCGCCGGAACCTCCGGGACCACCAGGACCTCCCGGCCCGTCACTTCCCCCGTACGCTCCCCCGTCGTCGGCGCCCTCCCCGGCACGCCCGTCCGCTGCGCTCATGGCGCGAGCCTATGCGCGCAGCGGCCCGGAAAGCGGCGCGAACCGGCCCGCAGTCGCCCAAGCGGGGGGAGACCCGCCCAGCATCACCCGGATTCCGTACGGCCGGGGCCTCGCCACTCAAGGCCGCATCGCCCCTCCCCCAGACTCCGTCCAGGGGCACCCCCAACCAACGAGACACCCCTACTTCAGGCCACATCGACCCTCCCCCAGACTCCGTCCAGGGGCACCCCCAACCAACGAGACACCTCTATTTAGGCCACATTGACTCGTTGGCCCGGAGGGGCTGCCTCGAGCCAGGCCAGGAAGCCGGTCAGGGCGTCCTCGCTCATCGCCAGTTCGAGGCGGATGCCGCGGTGCAGGCAGCCGAGGACGACCGCGTCCGACAGCAGCGCCAGCTCCTCCTCGCCCTCGGGCAGGCGCCGGGAGACCACCTCGATGGCCGAGCGCTCCAGGGCGCGCCGCGGCCTGGGGGCGTAGGAGAAGACCCGGAACCACTCGACCCGGTCGCCGTTGTAGCGGGCCACGCCGTACACCCAGCCCTTGCCGGAGTGGTCGTCCTCGTCGGGCGCGTTCCAGCGCAGGCTGCAGTCGAAGGTGCCCCCCGAGCGCTGGATCAGTCTGCGGCGCAGGCCGAAGACGAAGAGCCCGATCACCACCAGTGCGACGACCAGTCCGCTCACAAGCAGAGCGAGGAACATCTCCACCGACCTCCTCGCTTCGTCCCGTAGCGGAATACGACCTGCATCTGCGTCTGCACCTGCATTGCCTCAGCCGCGACCTGGTCTGGAGAAGTCCAGTCCGGGCCGCGGCTGAGAGTGGTTCATCGGCGGGTGTGCGCTCAGCGCACCGCCACCGCGCGCAGCCGGACCTCGGCGCGCCGCCCGGCGGCGGCGTCGTCGTCGGTCTTCGCACGCTCCAGCGCACGCTCGGCGCGCTGGGCGTCGATCTCGTCCGCCAGCTCGGCGATCTCCGCCAGCAGCGACAGCTTGTTGTCGGCGAACGAGATGAAACCGCCGTGCACGGCGGCGACGACCGTCGCCTCGCTCGTACGGATGGTCACCGGGCCCGATTCCAGCACACCGAGCAGCGGCTGGTGACCGGGCATGACGCCGATGTCGCCGGACGTGGTGCGCGCGACGACCAGGTCGGCCTCGCCCGACCAGACCTGGCGGTCGGCGGCGACCAGCTCGACGTGCAGCTCAGCAGCCAAGGTTGGCTCCTCGGGTCACCACCCGGCGGTCTTGCCGGGTGTTGGGTCGTAAGTCTAGTAGGGGCCCGGGCGGCGAAACGCCGGGGGCCGTCCGGGGGCCGCCGCGCGGGCGGCTGGTTCAGGACCCCGGGAGGGCGTGGGACGGGGGGCGGGGCGGGACCCGCCCCCCGTCGTGAGTCGCGGGACTCAGGAGACGCCCAGCTCCTTGGCGTTCTTCTTGAGGTCCTCGAGACCACCGCACATGAAGAAGGCCTGCTCCGGGAAGTGGTCGAAGTCGCCGTCGCAGATCGCGTTGAACGCGGCGATCGACTCGTCCAGCGGAACGTCCGAGCCGTCCACGCCGGTGAACTGCTTCGCCGCGTGGGTGTTCTGGGACAGGAAGCGCTCGACCCGACGGGCACGGTGGACGACCAGCTTGTCCTCCTCGCCCAGTTCGTCGATGCCGAGGATCGCGATGATGTCCTGGAGGTCCTTGTACTTCTGGAGGATCCCCTTGACGCGCATGGCGGTCGTGTAGTGGTCCTGCGAGATGTAGCGCGGGTCCAGGATGCGGGACGTGGAGTCCAGCGGGTCCACCGCGGGGTAGATGCCCTTCTCGGAGATCGGACGGGAGAGCACCGTCGTCGCGTCGAGGTGGGCGAAGGTGGTCGCCGGCGCCGGGTCGGTCAGGTCGTCCGCGGGGACGTAGATCGCCTGCATCGAGGTGATCGAGTGACCGCGGGTCGAGGTGATGCGCTCCTGGAGGAGGCCCATCTCGTCCGCCAGGTTCGGCTGGTAGCCCACCGCGGACGGCATGCGGCCGAGCAGGGTGGACACCTCGGAACCGGCCTGGGTGAAGCGGAAGATGTTGTCGATGAAGAACAGCACGTCCTGCTTCTGCACATCGCGGAAGTACTCCGCCATGGTCAGACCGGCCAGGGCGACCCGCAGACGGGTGCCCGGGGGCTCGTCCATCTGGCCGAAGACCAGCGCGGTCTTGTCCAGAACGCCGGACTCCTCCATCTCGGCGATGAGGTCGTTGCCCTCACGGGTGCGCTCACCGACGCCGGCGAACACGGAAACGCCCTCGTGCAGCTTCGCCACACGCATGATCATTTCCTGGATGAGGACGGTCTTGCCGACGCCGGCGCCACCGAACAGACCGATCTTCCCGCCCTTGACGTACGGGGTGAGAAGGTCGACGACCTTCAGGCCGGTCTCGAACATCTCGGTCTTGGACTCGAGGTCCTCGAACTTCGGGGCCTTGCGGTGGATCTCCCAGCGCTCGGACTCCTGGCCGTTGGCCTCCGGCTCGTTCAGCACCTCACCGAGGGTGTTGAACACCTTGCCCTTGGTGAAGTCGCCGACCGGGACGGTGATGCCCTTGCCCGTGTCGGTCACCGGGGCCTGGCGGACCAGGCCGTCGGTGGGCTGCATCGAGATGGTGCGCACGACGCCCTCGCCGAGGTGCTGCGCGACCTCGAGCGTCAGGGTCTTGGTCGTGCCCGGGGCAGCCGGGTCCGGGACCTCGACGGACAGCGCGTTGTAGATCTCCGGCATCGCGTCGACGGGGAACTCCACGTCGACGACCGGGCCGATGACCCGCGCGACGCGGCCGGTGGCCACGCCGGCCGGAACGGTCGGCTCAACAGTGGTGGTCATTAGTAGTCACTCCCCGCGGTCGCGTCGGCCAGGGCGCTCGCGCCACCGACGATCTCGCTGATTTCCTGGGTGATGTCGGCCTGGCGGGCCGCGTTGGCAAGTCGGGTGTAGGTGTTGATCAGGTCACCCGCGTTGTCGGTCGCCGACTTCATCGCCTTGCGGCGGGACGCGTGCTCGGAAGCCGCGGCCTGAAGCAGGGCGTTGTAGATCCGGCTCTCGACGTACCGGGGCAGCAGCGCGTCGAGGACGTCCTCCGCCGACGGCTCGAAGTCGAACAGCGGAAGCAGCTCGTCCTTCCCGCCGCCCCCGGCCTCCGCCTCGCCGAGGCTGAGCGGCAGCAGCCGGCCGTCGACCGGCGTCTGCGTCAGCATCGAGACGAACTCGGTGAAGACGATGTGGAGTTCGTCCACGCCGCCCTCGCCCGTGTCCTTCTCGATCGCCTCGATCAGGGGCGCCGCGATCTCCTTGGCGTCGGCGTACGACGGGTTGTCGGTGAAGCCCGTCCAGGAGTCCGCGATCGGAAGTTCACGGAAGCCGTAGTAGGCCACGCCCTTGCGGCCGACGACATAGGTGTCGACCTCCTTGCCCTCGCCGCGGAGCCGCTCGGTCAGCCGGGCGGCCGTCTTGATGGCGTTGGAGGAGTAGCCGCCGGCCAGCCCGCGGTCGCTGGTGAGGAGCAGGACCGCGGCACGGGCCGGGGACTCCGCCTCCGTGGTCAGCGGGTGCTTCGTGTTCGAACCGGTCGCCACCGCGGTGACCGCGCGGGTCAGCTCGGTCGCGTACGGCGTGGAGGCCGCCACCTTGCGCTGCGCCTTGACGATGCGCGAGGCGGAGATCATCTCCATCGCCTTGGTGATCTTCTTCGTCGCGCTGACCGTCTTGATACGACGCTTGTAGACCCGGAGCTGGGCTCCCATGAGTCAGGTCCCTTCCGTCGTCACTTCGAGACGTTGACGGCCGCCGGAGCGTCCTCGCCGAGCAGCCTGCCGTCGGACGTCTCGAACTGCCTCTTGAAGTCGGCGATCGCCTCGGCGAGCTTCTCGAGCAGGTCGTCGGACATCTTGCCGCCCTCGCGGATGGAGGTCATCAGCGTCTTGTGCTCGCGGTGCAGGAACTCGAGCAGCTCGGACTCGAAGCGGCGGATGTCCTCGACCGGGACGTCGTCCATCTTGCCGGTGGTGCCGGCCCAGATGGAGACGACCTGGTTCTCCGTCGAGTACGGGGCGTACTGCGGCTGCTTCAGCAGCTCGACCATGCGCTTGCCGCGCTCCAGGGCGGACTTCGACGCGGCGTCCAGGTCGGAACCGAAGGCGGCGAACGCCTCCAGCTCGCGGTACTGGGCCAGGTCGACGCGAAGCCGGCCGGAGACCTGCTTCATGGCCTTGTGCTGGGCGGAGCCACCGACGCGGGAGACCGAGATACCGACGTTCAGGGCCGGGCGCTGACCGGCGTTGAACAGGTCGGACTCCAGGAAGCACTGGCCGTCGGTGATGGAGATGACGTTGGTCGGGATGAACGCCGACACGTCGTTGGCCTTGGTCTCGACGATCGGCAGCCCGGTCATCGAGCCGGCTCCCATGTCGTCGGACAGCTTGGCGCAGCGCTCCAGCAGACGGGAGTGCAGGTAGAAGACGTCGCCCGGGTAGGCCTCACGGCCCGGCGGGCGGCGCAGCAGCAGCGACACGGCGCGGTAGGCGTCGGCCTGCTTCGACAGGTCGTCGAAGACGATGAGGACGTGCTTGCCCTCGTACATCCAGTGCTGGCCGATGGCCGAGCCGGTGTACGGCGCCAGGTACTTGAAGCCGGCCGGGTCGGACGCCGGGGCGGCGACGATCGTCGTGTACTCGAGGGCGCCGGCCTCCTCCAGCGCGCCGCGCACGGACGCGATGGTGGAGCCCTTCTGGCCGACGGCGACGTAGATGCAGCGGACCTGCTTCGACGGGTCGCCGGAGCGCCAGTTGTCGCGCTGGTTGATGATCGTGTCGACGGCCAGGGCGGTCTTGCCCGTCTGGCGGTCGCCGATGATCAGCTGACGCTGACCGCGGCCGACCGGGGTCATCGCGTCGACGGCCTTGTAGCCCGTCTCCATGGGCTCGTGCACCGACTTGCGCTGCATGACCGTGGGGGCCTGCAGTTCGAGGGCGCGGCGGCCCGAGGTCTCGATCTCGCCGAGGCCGTCGATCGGGTTGCCGAGCGGGTCGACAACGCGGCCGAGGTAGCCCTCGCCGACGGCGACGGACAGGACCTCGCCGGTGCGCTGGACCGGCTGGCCCTCCTCGATGCCGCTGAACTCACCGAGGACGATGGCACCGATCTCGCGCTCCTCGAGGTTGAGGGCGAGGCCGAGGGTGCCGTCCTCGAACTTCAGCAGTTCGTTGGCCATCGTCGAGGGAAGTCCCTCGACCTTCGCGATGCCGTCGCCGGCAAGGCTGACCGTACCGACCTCCTCGCGCGAGGCCGCGTCCGGCTTGTACGACTGGACAAAGTCCTCCAGCGCGTCCCGGATCTCCTCCGGCCGGATCGTGAGCTCCGCCATCTGGGTTCCCTGCTCTCCTTGTTGGGCCCGAAGTTTCTTTGGGGGTCTGGGGCTGTGTCCATGACGGCTCGCGCCGCGGGACCCCCAGGAATCCTCTGCGGCCCAACCGGGCCGCTCTAGCAATTCTTTTCTGACTTGGGTGGCCGGTCAGCCCGTGAGGCGGCGCTGTGCCTCGGCGATGCGGTCCAGGACCGTCCCGTCGATCAGCTCGTCGCCGACCCGCACCGAGATCCCGCCGAGGACCCCGGGGTCCACGTCCAGGTTCAGATGCATCTCACGGCCGTACACGTTCGCCAGCACGGCTGCGAGGCGCTGCTTCTGCCGGTCGGACAGCGGTACCGCGGAGGTGACCACGGCGACCAGCCGGTTCCGGCGCTCGGCGGCGAGCTTGGAGAGGGACTCGAGTCCCGCTTCCAGGCTACGTCCACGGGGTGCCGTGACAAGACGGACCACGAGCCGCTCGGTGACGGGGTCGACCTTGCCGCCGAGGAGGCCTCGGACCAGCTGGGACTTGGCGGCCGCCGTGGCGGTCCGGTCGGTCAGCGCGGCACGCAGCGACGGGTTGGACGCGACGATCCGGCCGAACCGGAACAGCTCGTCCTCGACGCCGTCCAGGGTGCCGGCCCGCTGCGCGGCCGTGAGCTCGGCGGTGGCCGCCAGCCTCTCCAGCGCGTCCACCAGGTCGCGGGACTGCGACCAGCGGGAGCGGACCATCCCGGAGACCAGGTCGGCGGACTCGCCGCCCACCTGACCGCTCAGCAGCCGGGCGGCCAGCTCGGCCTTGCCCTCACCGGGCTGCGCCGGGTCGGTCAGGACCCGACGCAGCGACACCTCGCGGTCGAGCAGCGCGGTGACGGCGACCAGCTCCTCGGCGAGCTTCGCCGCGTCGGCCGACGTGCTGTCGGTCAGCGCGTCGAGACGCTCGCGTGCGGCGGCCAGTGCCTCGCGGCTCGCTCCGTTCATCGGGCGGCCTCGGCCTTCTCCTCGAGCTCGTCGAGGAAGCGGTCGATGACACGGCTCTGGCGGGCGTGGTCCTCGAGGGACTCACCGACCAGCTTGCCGGCCAGGTCGGTGGCCAGCTGGCCCACGTCCTGGCGCAGCGCGGACGCCGCGGCCTTGCGGTCGGCCTCGATCTGGGCGTGGCCGGCGGCGACGATCTCCTCGCGCTGCCGCTGGCCTTCCGCGCGCATCTCGGCGATGATCGCGGCGCCCTGCTCCGTGGCCTCCTGGCGCAGACGCGCGGCCTCGTGACGGGCCTCGGCGAGCTGAGCGCGGTACTGCTCGAGCACGCTCTGGGCCTCGACCTGGGCCGCCTCGGCCTTCTCCATGCCGCCTTCGATGGCCTCGCGGCGCTCCTCCAGAACCCTGTTGATGTTCGGGAGGAGCTTCTTGGCGAGGAAGAAGAAGACGATGGCGAAGGCGATCGTGCCGACGAGCAGCTCGGGGCCCGGGGGAAGGAGCGGGCTCTGCTCCTCCCCGGCCGCCAGCTGAACGAGGTTGGCGATCACATCAGTGCCTTTCGTCGATAAGTGGTCGGTGAGGGGTCAGGTCACGGACCGTAAACGAACGGCATGACGATGCCGATGAGGGCGAGCGCCTCACAGAAGGCGAAGCCGAGGATCTGGTTGGCGCGGATCAGGCCGGCGGCCTCGGGCTGACGGGCCAGGGCCTGGGTGCCGTTACCGAAGACGATGCCGACGCCGATGCCGGGGCCGATGGCGGCGAGGCCGTAACCGATGGAGCCGAGCGAACCGGAGACAGCGGCGAGGGTCTCAGTGGCAGCCATGCTGATTCTTCCTTTTCATCTACGGACCGGTGGGGGTTGGCCACCGGACGTTCTGGGAGTGGTGCGGGCGAGGCGGGGCTCAGTGGTGCTCGGCGAGAGCGCCCTGAATGTAGGAGCAGGCCAGCAGGACGAAGACGTACGCCTGGACGGCCTGGACGAAGAGCTCGAAGACGATCATGGCCATGGTCATCACGAAGGAGACGCCGGCGGCCGGGATGAGCCAGCTGTTCAGCAGGTACCAGGAGGCGATGGTGAACATCACCAGCATCAGATGACCGGCGAACATGTTGGCGAAGAGCCGGACCGCGTGGGTGAACGGGCGGACCAGCAGGTTGGAGAAGAACTCGATGAACGAGACCAGCCACTTGATCGGGCCGAGCGACGGGTCGTAACCGGTGATGTTCTTCCAGCCGCCGACGAAGCCGTGGCGCTTGAAGGTCAGCGAGACCCAGACCACATAGACGATCAGGGCCAGGACCATCGGGTACGCGATGATCGACGCCACCGGGAACTGCGCCAGCGGGACCACGGACCAGATGTTCATGATCCAGACGAAGAAGAAGATCGAGACCATCAGCGGGACGAACTTCTCGCCCTCACGCTTCCCGATGGTCTCGTAGACGATTCCGCGGCGCACGAAGTCGTAGCCGGCCTCGCCGATCATCTGCAGCTTGCCCGGGACGACCTTCGCCCTGCCGAACGCCGCGTAGAAGAAGCTGACGACGACGAGCGTGGTGATCAGCGCGAGCAGCATCACCTTGTTGAACTCGAAGCCGCCGACGGTGGCGATGGGCTGGAAGAGGAAGGAGTGCAGGCCCGGCGCCGGAAAGCCACAGCCGTTGTCGGCCAGGATGCGGCAGCTCCAGTCAAAGGCGAGCGTGGTCTGTTCAGCACTCACCGCGGGCTCCTTCGGCGTGACGCATGGGTTCGGCAACCTCGTTGTGTCGGCGCGGCGCGCAGCCGCGAGTCGGCACCGGACTGGTGTTTCGGATGTGGGGGCGGCGGTCAGGCATCGAGGCCTCGCGATCGAGCAGGCGTCAGCTCAGATGCCCGCGCCCGCAGTGCCGCAGTTGGCACCGGACGATAGCAGTTTCTCGAACGCGCACTTATCCCGGCCCTACCCGTCACGCCGACGGCCCCGTCTTCTCGCCCCTGCGGGCTTCCGACGGCTCCGGTTCGACGTAGAGGATCTTGGCCTTCATATGGGCACGGGCCTGTGCGGCCACCCAGACGAGCGTCGACGCGACGATCGAGGCCGCGAAGGTCCTGGGGTTGAACAGGGTGGTGTCCTTGAAGGCTGCGACGAAGAGGAACAGCACGAGCAGCTGCGTCGTGTAGAGCATCAGGCCCATCGCCTGGAACAGCTGCGGGAAGCTCTTCGCGGTCCGCTGCAGCACCACGATCCCGATGCCCATGAAGAGGATGACCACCAGAGTGCCGACGACCGCGCCGAGGGCCCCCTTGCCGCCGGCGACCACACCGCTGACGATCGCGGCGATCACGCCGACGGCGGCGGTGGGCACGACGGTCTGAAGGAGAGTCCGGACGTCATTGGACGGCATGGCGTCAACTCCGCTGGGTGGTGGGGCAGGGGTGTCGTCGAGGACGAGCGTGGATCCGGTCCGAGGTGGGTCTCGGGCACCGAAGAGACCGTCGCACTGCGGTCCTTCGGCTCTGTCGCCGGTTCTCGTGAACCGTATCACAAACTATTTGAAGAGGTCTTTACCCGTCGGTGTGCCAACTCTCACACATGAGAGTGAGGTCGCGCGTGTGTGCAGGACAAATTACCGCTTTGTCTGGTATTGGCCGTGAACACGTTCTGGCGGCGGTCGTCCCGGGCTCCCGGACGGCCGGGCTGCCGCACGACCGGGGTGCCGGGGTACCGGGGTACCGGAATGCCGACAGCGCGGGCCCGCAGGGCCGTCGGCCGCTCCACCCCGCCATCCTTTCATCACATTGTGTGACGGATCGCGGTCATCCCGGTTGACGGCTACTTCCTCGCCGCCGTGAACCGCGAACGCGACCCGATCGCCGTCGCCCCGTTGATCCCCGCGGGCACCGGGATGCGCCCCTCCTCGGGACCGACGGCGGCCGCGTCGGCGGGATCGGCGGGGTCGGCGGGGGCTGCCGCCCGGCCGGCCGGGATACCCGGTGCCGGGGCCGGCACGGGCGCCGCGGGGCGCGGACGGCGGCGGTAGCGCGGCGGTACGAAGGACTCCGCCCAGCGCGGGGCCCGCGGGGTGAAGCGCGGCAGCAGCAGGAGCACCAGGCCCACGAAGCTCAGCACCACGATGGCGAACACGATCCACATCGAGGCGCTGTGGACCGAGTAGAGGACGACCCCGAACGCGATCAGGGCCGACCAGAAGTACATGATCAGCACCGCGCGGCTGTGCGAGTGCCCGATCTCCAGCAGCCGATGATGGAGATGCCCGCGGTCGGCGGCGAACGGCGACTCGCCCTTCCAGGTCCGGCGGACGATCGCCAGCAGCAGGTCGGCCACCGGGATCGCGATGATGGTCAGCGGCAGCAGCAGCGGGATGAAGACCGGCAGCGCAGCGTGGGTGGCCTGCCGGGTGCCGCCCTCGAACAGCTTCAGCGCGTCCGGGTCCACCTGGCCGGTCACCGAGATCGCGGACGCGGCCAGCACCAGGCCGATCAGCATCGACCCCGAGTCGCCCATGAAGATCCGCGCCGGATGCATGTTGTGCGGCAGGAAGCCCAGGCACATGCCCATAAGCACGGAGGCGAACAGGGTCGCCGGAGCCGCGGCCTCGACGCCGTAGCCGAACCACATCCGGTACGCGTACAGGAAGAACGCCGCGGACGCGATGCACACCATGCCCGCGGCCAGGCCGTCCAGACCGTCCACGAAGTTCACCGCGTTGATCGTGACCAGGACCAGGGCGACCGTGAGCAGAGTGCCCTGCCACTGGGTGAGGGAGACCGTCCCGACGCCCGGGATCGGCAGCCACAGGATCGTCAGGCCCTGCATCACCATCACGCCCGCGGCGATCATCTGGCCGCCGAGCTTGATCAGGGCGTCGATCTCGAACTTGTCGTCCAGCACGCCGATCAGCCAGATCAGCGCGGCGCCGGAGAGCAGGGCCCGGGGCTCGTTGGACAGCTCGAACACGCTGTTGAGGTTCTGCAGATGGTCGGCGACGAGCAGACCCGCGCACAGCCCGAAGAACATGGCGATGCCGCCGAGCCGCGGCGTCGGTTCGCGGTGGACGTCACGGGCCCGGATCTCGGGCATCGCCCCGGTCGCGATGGCGAACTTCCGCACCGGTCCGGTCAGAAGGTAGGTCACCGCAGCCGTGACACAGAGCGTCAGCAGGTAATCACGCACGGGCTGCCCCAGAGGAATCGCTGGCCATCTCAGCCCCACACACTAGCTTTGTTGACCACATGGTCGAGGACATACCAGCGGCCCGGACGGTTGCAGGTCCCCCGCATCCGCCCTCGATCCGGCCTCGATCCGGCCTCGGTCAACCCGCGGTCCGGCCCCGATCCGGCCCCAATCCGGCCTCAATAGGGCGGAAACCTCCGGGCCAGAGCCCTTACCTCCTCGCGCACCCCTTGGATCTCCTCGGGGCCGGCGCCCAGCGCAGTGGTGAAGAGCACGGCGATCCTCGCCATCTCCGCCTCGCCCATGCCCTGGGTGGTGACCGCCGCCGTCCCGAGGCGGATGCCCCGGCCGTCCCCGTACGGCAGCGCGCAGGTGTCGAGCACCATTCCGGCGGCGGCGAGCCGTGCCCGCGCCGAACGGCCGTCCACGCCCAGCGGCGCAGGGTCCGCGGTGATCAGATGGGTGTCCGTGCCGCCCGTGGTGACCGCGAACCCCTCCGCCTCCAGCCCCTCCGCGAGGACCCTGGCGTTGGCGACGACATGGTGCGCGTAGCCGGCGAACCCCGGGGTCGCCGCCTCGCCGAAGGCGACGGCCTTGGCGGCGATCGTGTGCATCTGGGCACCGCCCTGGGTGAAGGGGAACACCGCGCGGTCGATCCGCTCCGCCAGATGGCTGCCGCAGAGGATCATCCCGCCCCGCGGTCCGCGCAGCACCTTGTGCGTCGTGGCGCACACGACGTCCGTGTAGGGGACCGGGCTGGGGGCCGCTCCGCCGGCGATCAGGCCCGTCGGATGGGCGGCGTCGGCGATCAGATAGGCCCCGACCTCGTCGGCGATCTCCCGGAACACGGCGTAGTCGGGGTGCCGGGGATAGGAGATCGATCCGCAGACGATGGCCTTCGGCCGGTGCTCGCGGGCGAGCCTGAGGATGTGCTCGTAGTCGAGCAGCCCCGACTCGGCGTCGACCCCGTACGGGACGAAGGTGAACCAGCGCCCGGAGAAGTTGGCCGGTGAGCCGTGTGTGAGGTGCCCCCCGAAGGCCAGGCCCATCGCGAGGACGGTGTCCCCCGGCCGCAGCAGCGCCGCGTACGCCGCGAGGACCGCCGAGGAGCCCGAGTGGGGCTGCACATTGGCGTGGTCGGCGCCGAAGAGGGCGGTCGCCCGGTCGATCGCGATCCGCTCGGCGGCGTCGACGAGTTCGCAGCCGCCGTGGTGGCGTGCGCCGGGGTAGCCCTCGGCGTACTTGTTGGCGAGTGCGGAGCCCAGCGCCGCGAGGACCGCGGGCGAGGTGAAGTTCTCCGCCGCGATCAGCTGGAGGCCTTCGGCCTGCCGGGCCGTCTCACCGAGCACGACCTCCGCGATCTCGGGGTCCTGATGGCGCAGGACCCCGAGATCGCGGAGGCCTGCGGGCGCGTTCGGGGTGCGGGCGGGTGCGGGGGTACTGACCGGCATCGTGGTCTCCCGGCCTCACGTGGGGGTGTACGGCCCCTCCAATGTAGGCCCGGGTGGGCCCGGGCGCCCGGTGCCCGGCGGCCCGGATCCGGCTCGTTCGGCCGTCCGGGCCACGCCTCGCCGACGCCCTGCCGTCCGGGCCACGCCTCGGCGGCACCGCCCGTCCGTCTCCGGCCGGGCCGTCCCCGTGGGCCGGCTCCCTGGGCATCGGGCCGTACGGCGGTGGAGGACGGGGGCTTCGTACGGGTACGACCGGGCCCCGTGTTCCCGCTGTTCCCCCGTGTTCCCGCAGACCCGGAGTCCCGCCAGACCCCCGCAGACCCCGGGAGCCCCGCAGCCCCGCCGCGCCGTGAGCCGTCAGCGGCGGGCCGGGACGCCCGTCAGCGCCGTCAGCACCGGGTCGAGCGCCTGGTGGATCTCGTCGCCGATGGACCGGAAGAAGGTGATGGGCCCCCCGTACGGGTCGTGGACCTCGTCCGCCTCCGCGCTCGGTGCCAGCAGCCAGCCGCGCAGGGCCGCGGCCGCCCGCACCAGGGCCCGCGCGCGCTCCACGACGCCGTCCTGGTCGGGGTCCGGCAGGGTCGCCGGGTCTATGGCCCGCACGAGCCGGGTGAACTCCTTCAGCGTGAAGGTGCGCAGACCCGCGGAGTGCCCCATGGAGATGACCTGTGCCCGGTGGTCGCGGGTGGCGGTGAGCACCAGATCCGCCCGGATGACGTGCTCGTCGAGCAGTTCGCGCCCCACGAAGCCGCCGGGGTCGGCGCCGAAGTCGGTGAGGACCGTGGCGGCGTTCGCCTCCATCGGGGCACCCTCGTGGCCCCAGGTGCCGGCGCTCTCCACGAGCAGCCCGCCGGCGAGGGGGTCGCCGAGCCGGCGGCTCAGGGCATACCGCGTCAGCCGCTCGGTGATCGGCGAGCGGCAGACGTTGCCGGTGCTGACGTGGAGGATCCGGAAAGTGCCGCAGGCTGCGGCCGTACCTTCTATGCCACGTCCCTCAGGGACGGTCACTGTGCCGGCCCCCGGCTGTTCGCTCCGGTCACGGCGCCACCTCGAGGTCGGGTACGACCTTGCGCAGCTCGTCCGCCTCCAGGGCGCCCGCGCGCAGCAGGACCGGGACCTCGCCGGTGACGTCGACGATCGAGGACGGCACGTTGCCGGGGGTCGGACCGCCGTCGAGGTACACGGAGACCGAGTCGCCGAGCATGTCCTCGGCTGCGCCGCAGGTCTCGGGCGCCGGGTGGCCGGTGAGGTTCGCGGAGGACACGGCCATCGGGCCGACCTCGGTGAGGAGTTCGATGGCGACCGGGTGCAGCGGCATCCGGATGGCGACGGTGCCGCGGGTGTCCCCGAGGTCCCACTGCAACGACGGCTGGTGCCGGGCGACGAGCGTCAGCGCCCCGGGCCAGAACGCGTCGACGAGTTCCCACGCCTGCTCGGAGAAGTCGGTGACCAGTCCGTGGAGCGTGTTCGGGGAGCCGATGAGGACGGGGGTGGGCATGTTGCGCCCGCGCCCCTTGGCCGTCAGGAGATCGGCGACGGCCTCGGAGCCGAAGGCGTCCGCGCCGATGCCGTAGACGGTGTCGGTGGGCAGCACGACGAGTTCGCCGCGGCGGACGGCCGAGGCGGCCTCCCGCAGGCCGGTGGCGCGGTCCGTCGCGTCGTTGCAGTCGTATCGCCGAGCCATCAGCGGGCCTCCTCGTTGTCGGTCACTCTGCTCCTCGCCCGGCCCCCGGCCGTGGGGACCCCCGCCGGGGCGGGGGGGCGTGCCCCGGTGGTCTCCCGTGCGCGGCCCCGGGCCGACCGGGACCTCCTCGCGCTCCCCCTCATGGCATGGCCTTGCGGGCGGTCGCGAAGCGCGGGCGGTTGTTCAGGTCGGGGTGGTCGGCCGCGTCGGCCCAGCCCGCCTCCTCGCTGAAGATCCAGGGCACCTGGCCGCCCTGGGTGTCGGCGTGCTCGACGACGACGAGACCGCCCGGGCGCAGCAGCCGGTGCGCCGTGCGTTCGAGCCCGCGGATGGTGTCGAGGCCGTCCTCACCGGAGAAGAGGGCCATCTGGGGGTCGTGGTCACGCGCTTCCGGGGCCACGTACTCCCACTCGGTGAGCGGGATGTACGGCGGGTTGGAGATGACGAGGTCGACCTGTCCGTCGAGTTCGGGGACGGCGGTGAGGGCGTCCCCGTGGTGGACGGTGACGCGGGACCCCTCGGCGTTCTTCCGGGTCCAGCCGATCGCGTCGTCGGACAGCTCGACGGCGTGCACCCGGGAGCGCGGTACCTCCTGGGCGATCGCCAGCGCGATGGCGCCCGAGCCGGAGCACAGGTCGACGACGAGCGGCTCGACCACGTCCATGGCACGGACCGCGTCTATGGCCCAGCCGACGACCGACTCGGTCTCGGGGCGCGGCACGAAGACGCCGGGGCCCACCCTGAGCTCGAGATAGCGGAAGAAGGCGCGCCCGGTGATGTGCTGCAGCGGCTCCCGGGCCTCGCGGCGGGCGACGGCCTCCCAGTAGCGGGCGTCGAAGTCGGCGTCCTCGACCAGGTGCAGTTCGCCGCGTTTGACGCCGTGGACGAAGGCTGCCAGCTCCTCCGCGTCGAAGCGCGGCGACGGCACGCCGGCGTCGGCCAGCCGCCGGGTGGCCTGGGCCACCTCGGCTAGCAGCAGGGAGCGGGGGGACCGGGGTCGTCCCCCGGGGAGCGACTGCACGCTGGTCCTCCGGGCTGGGCGGGGTCGTTCGTGGTTGCGCGGCTCACGCCGCGGCGAGCTTCGCGGCGGAGTCGGCGTCGACGCAGGCCTGGATCACGGCGTCCAGTTCCCCGTCGAGCACCTGGTCCAAGTTGTACGCCTTGAAGCCGACGCGGTGGTCCGAGATCCGGTTTTCCGGGAAGTTGTACGTACGGATCTTCTCGGAGCGGTCGACCGTGCGGACCTGGCTGCGGCGGGCGTCGGCGGCCTCCTGCTCGGCCGCTTCCTGGGCCGCCGCGAGAAGCCTGGAGCGCAGGATGCGCATCGCCTGCTCCTTGTTCTGGAGCTGGCTCTTCTCGTTCTGGCAGGAGGCGACGACCCCGGTGGGGACGTGGGTGATCCGCACCGCGGAGTCCGTGGTGTTGACGGACTGGCCGCCGGGGCCGGAGGAGCGGTAGACGTCGATCCGCAGATCGGCGGGGCTGATCTCCACGTCGATCTCCTCGGCCTCCGGGGTCACGAGGACGCCGGCGGCGGAGGTGTGAATCCGCCCCTGGGACTCGGTGGCGGGGACGCGCTGCACCCGGTGCACGCCGCCCTCGTACTTCAGCCGTGACCAGACGCCCTGGCCCGGCTCGGGCGTCGCGTTGCCCTTGAGCTTCACCGCGACCTGGACGTCCTTGTAGCCGCCGAGCTCCGACTCGGTGGCGTCGATGATCTCCGTCTTCCAGCCGACGCGCTCGGCGTAGCGGAGGTACATCCGCAGCAGGTCGCCGGCGAACAGCGCCGACTCGTCGCCGCCCGCCCCCGCCTTGATCTCCAGGATGACGTCCTTGTCGTCGCTGGGGTCGCGGGGCACGAGGAGCAGCCGCAGCTTCTCGGTGAACTCCTCAAGCTGCTTCTCCAGCTCCTTCACCTCGGCGGCGAAGTCGGGGTCGTCCGCGGCGAGTTCACGGGCCGTCTCGATGTCGTCCCCGGTCTGCTTCCAGGAGCGGTAGGTGCCGACGACCGGGGTCAGCTCGGCGTACCGCTTGTTGAGCCTGCGCGCGCGTCCCTGGTCGGCGTGGACCGAAGGGTCGGCGAGCTGCTTCTCGAGGTCGGCGTGCTCGCCGACCAGTTCCTCGACCGCTTCGAACATCGGATGCTCCTGGATTCGTGACCTTGGGTGGCTACGGGAGAGACGGCAAAGCGCCGGTCACGACCGCCCGCGCGGGGGCGGCCGTGGACCGGCGCAGTGGCTCGCTACTTCTTGGCGGAGCCGGCAGCCTTGCCGAAGCGGGCCTCGAAGCGGGCCACACGGCCACCGGTGTCGAGGATCTTCTGCTTGCCCGTGTAGAACGGGTGGCACTCGGAGCAGACCTCGGCACGGATGGTGCCGCCCTGGAGGGTGCTGCGAGTGGTGAACGACGCGCCGCAGGTGCAGCTCACCTGGGTCTCGACGTACTCGGGGTGGATGTCGCGCTTCAAGGGGTTCTCCTAGTTCCGGGAGGGCGCCGGGTCGCACGCGCGGGATGCGCGCACGTGAACCGGGGCCGACGTACCAGTCTGCCAGGACCGGCCGTATCTCCCAAAACCGGGGGTCAGCTCCGGGTATTCCCCGCGGTGGGGCCTTGCGCACCCCGTACCCCACCACTCCACCACTCCACTGCTCCGCGGGTCCCCGGGCCCGCCGGGCCACAGGTCCCCCGGTCCGCCGGGCCGCAGGTCCCCCGGTCCGCAGGTCCGCTACTCCACGATGTCCGCGGCCTGCCCGTCCGCGGTGCCCTCGGTCGCGGTCGCGGGGATGGGCAGGTCGGCGCGCAGTGCCGTCCACACCTGCTCGCTCTGCTTCTCCAGGGGCACGACGCGGTTGGGGTCCACTTCGTCGTACTCCACCGGCAGGGTGATCATCCGGATGTCGTCGGCGCCGAGGTCCGCGAGGCCGTTCGCGAAGCCGATGAGTTCCTGGACCGAGTCGAGGTCGGAGTCGGGCGTGATCGCCTTGGTGGCGGTGTCGGCGAGGTCGTACAGCCTCTTCGGGTCGCTGAGCACTCCCACGTCCCCGACCTGCCGTATCAGCGCCTTGACGAAGGCCTGCTGGAGCTGGATCCGGCCGAGGTCGCTGCCGTTGCCGACGGCCTTGCGGGTGCGCACCAGCCCGAGCGCCTGCTCTCCGCTGAGCGTGTGCGTGCCCGGCGGGAGGTCCAGATGGCTCGCGGAGTCGCTGATCGCCTCGGTCGTGGTGACGTCCACACCGCCGAGTCCGTCGACGAGCTGCTTGAAGCCGGTGAAGTCGACCTCGATGTAGTGGTCCATGCGGACACCGGAGAGCTGCTCGACGGTCTTCACCGCGCAGGCCGGTCCGCCGACCTCGTAGGCCGTGTTGAACATGGCGCGGTGCTCGCCGGGGACGCTGCCGCCCCGGCTGTCGGTACACGAGGGCCGGTCGACGAGGGTGTCGCGGGGCACGGAGACGACGGCGGCCTTCCGGTGCCCCTCGTATATGTGCACGATCATCGCCGTGTCGGAGCGGGCGCCGCCCTCGTCCCTGCCGTACTCGCCGTTCGCGCCCACCCGGGAGTCGGAGCCGAGGACGAGGACGTCCAGGGAGCCGTTGTCGACGTCGTCCGGCCGGTCGCTGCCGAGCCGGCCGCTGATGTCGACGCCCTGGATGTTGCCGTCGAGCTTGAGGTAGGCCCCGCCGAGGCCCGCCCCCCCGAGGAGCACCAGCCCCGCCGTGGACCACCTGGCGAGGGTCGCGGCCCGGCGCCGCGCGGTGGCCGGCCTGCGCCGCCGGCCCGTCCCGTGTATTCGGCCGCTGCTCTGGTCCGTCATGGCTCCCCGAAGTCCTCGTAGGTCCCGATACCCCCCGGCCGCGACCTTCAGGCGCGCTTTGTCCAACCTGTCAAGCTTTGTTACTCCACCTGTGAGACCGGCGAGGAGCGAGAAGGGTTGCACGGGCAGCTGTGAGGACCCTGAGAACCGCATGAGAAGGGGCCCGTGCGCACCGGGTGGGATTCGGTGCGCACGGGCCCGTGGATTCCGCGGGGTCGGCGGCGGGGTCAGCCGAACAGGTTGTACGCCTGCCAGCCGGTGCCGAAGTCCTTGCGCGCGGCGAAGATGCCGCCGGTCGGGGCGCTGCTGCCGTTGCCCGGGTAGAGCCAGAGCTTGCCGGTCGTGTCGCGGGCCAGCAGGTCCGCGTGGCCGTCGCTGTTGACGTCACCGACGGTGATCAGCGCGTTGAAGCTGCCGGGGGTGAACTTGCCGACCAGGCGGCGTGCCTCGAACGGGGCGGAGGCCTTGCCGGTGCCGCGGAGGAGGTAGGTGGAGCCGTCGGCGGTGCGGGCGAGGACGTCGGGCTTGCCGTCGTTGGTGAAGTCGCCGTGGCCGCGCAGCATGGTGTACTGGCTCCAGCCGGTGCCCACGGTGACCGGGGCGGAGAGCGAGCCGTTGCCCTTGCCGGGGTAGAGGTAGAGCGTTCCGGTGGAGTTGACCGTGAGGACGTCCGGCAGCTCGTCTCCGGTGAGGTCGCCGGGGATCACGAACTGCTTGTTCTTGCTCCACCCGGTGGAGATCAGCTTGCGCTCGGTCCTGCCGGTGGCCGCCACGTAGTGGTCCCAGTACACGTGGCCGCTGGACGCGCGGAGCAGCACGTCCTCGTGGTCGTCCCGGTCGAGGTCGCCCTGGATGGCCATGTTGTGGCCGGAGAACTTGCCGTGGTTGAGCGTCCGGGCCAGCGAGGTGACCTTGGAGGTCCAGCCGAACAGCGTGCTGTCCGAGGTGCGGCGCGCCAGCAGGTCCGCCGTGTGGTCGCGGTTGCGGTTGGTGTCGTCGACGCGGGCCTGCATCGGCGCGGAGTAGGCGGAGACCTTCGCGTACACGCCGTACTTCCCGGCCGCCGAGCAGTCCACGTCGCCCCAGGACACCAGCCCGGCGAGCTTGCCGCCGACGACCAGCGGGCCGCCGGAGTCACCGTTGCAGGTGGTCTCGGTGGTCTCGTCCCTGCCGGTGGGCGCGGCGCCGGCGCAGAGCATGCCGCCCGCCACGAACTTCGGCGCGGTGTCCGTCGGTGTCGGGTAGGCGGCCTTGCAGTCGGTGTCCGAGACGATGTCCGCGTCGGCGACCTTGAGCTTCTCCGAGCCGCTGTCGAGCACGGTGGAACTGGTGCGGCCCCAGCCGTAGACCTTGCCGTCCAGGCCCTTCTTGTAGAGCGCGGTGTCGTTCGGCTGCGCGATCGGCAGCGCGGGGACGGAGACCGCCTTCTCCAGCGTGAGCACGGCCACGTCGTTGTCGAGCGTGTACGGGCTGTACTGCGGGTGGTGCCACTGGCGCTTGACGTCGACCGCCACGCCGCCGTGCAGGTCGCCGTTCTCGGAGGGCATCCGGTCGGTGCCGACGACCACGACGCCGTCCGAGTACCACTTGATGCCCTTGACGCAGTGCGCCGCGGTGGCGACCTTCGTCGGGGCGATGACGACACCGCCGCAGAAGTAGCCGCCCTGGCTGTCCCAGAAGTGCAGCTGCGCCATCCACGGGGCGGCGGAGATCGTCGTCTCCTTGCCGCCGATGATGCGGGCGCTCGGTGCGGCCTTGGCGGCCGAACGGGCCGCGGGCTTCGGCGACTTGTCGGACTCGGCGGCGGCCATGGCCCTGACCGCGCGCTGGGCGAGCTCCTGCTGGGTGACCGGGCTGGACCGCGCCGGCTCCAGGCTGATGGGTGTCGTCTCGCCCGCCTCGGCGGAACCCGAGCCGGTGATCGCGACTCCCGCGCCGGTCAGTGCGACGACCGCGGCCACGGCCGGTATCGCGAGCCTTGTACGGCGCTTGTGCCGGCCACCACGGGTGCGTGTCTGCACTCGGTAACCCCTTGGGTCGAACCGGCAGTGCGCGACCGCCCGCCGGGAGAGGATCCAGGTAGTGGCGGGGTGTGGCGAACACGCGGGCAGCACGGTTCACGAGGCCTTCCGGCCCCGGCGGTGCCACGCAGTGGATTCCCCCCCACTTCGATTGGGCGATGATACGCGCGTCAACAGCCGTTTGACCAGTGGACGATGGGATTCCGGGGACGAAAGAACCGCCCCGTCACCTCGGGGGTGACGGGGCGGTCCGGTTCGCCGCTGATGCGATGTCAGTCGCCGTTGCCCGGTGCGGGCGTCGTCTTCTGGATCTGCATCAGGAACTCGGCGTTCGACTTGGTCTGCTTCATCTTGTCGAGCAGCAGCTCGATCGCCTGCTGCTGGTCGAGCGCGTGCAGCACCCGGCGCAGCTTCCAGACGATGGCGAGCTCCTCGCCGCTGAGCAGGATCTCCTCCTTGCGGGTGCCGGACGCGTCGACGTCCACCGCGGGGAAGATGCGCTTGTCGGCGAGCTTCCGGTCGAGCTTGAGCTCCATGTTGCCGGTGCCCTTGAACTCCTCGAAGATCACCTCGTCCATGCGCGAGCCGGTGTCGACCAGCGCGGTGGCCAGGATGGTCAGCGAACCGCCGTCCTCGATGTTGCGCGCGGCGCCGAAGAAGCGCTTCGGCGGGTAGAGCGCGGTCGAGTCGACACCACCGGACAGGATCCGGCCGGAGGCCGGGGCCGCCAGGTTGTACGCACGGCCCAGCCGGGTGATGGAGTCCAGCAGGACGACGACGTCGTGGCCCAGCTCGACCAGGCGCTTGGCGCGCTCGATGGCCAGTTCCGCGACCGTGGTGTGGTCCTCGGCCGGGCGGTCGAAGGTCGAGGAGATGACCTCGCCCTTGACCGACCGCTGCATGTCGGTGACCTCTTCCGGCCGCTCGTCGACGAGGACGACCATCAGGTGGCACTCGGGGTTGTTGTGGGTGATCGCGTTGGCGACCGCCTGCATGATCATGGTCTTGCCGGTCTTCGGCGGGGCCACGATCAGACCGCGCTGGCCCTTGCCGATCGGCGACACCAGGTCGATGATCCGCGTGGTCAGCACACCCGGGTCGGTCTCCAGACGGAGCCGGTCCTGCGGGTAGAGCGGGGTCAGCTTGTTGAACTCCGGGCGGCCGCGGCCGGATTCGGGCGCCATGCCGTTGACGGAGTCCAGGCGGACCAGCGCGTTGAACTTCTCGCGGCGCTCGCCCTCCTTGGGCTGCCGGACCGCTCCGGTGACGTGGTCGCCCTTGCGCAGACCGTTCTTGCGGACCTGGGCGAGGGACACGTACACGTCGTTCGGGCCGGGCAGATAGCCGGAGGTCCGGATGAACGCGTAGTTGTCCAGGATGTCGAGGATGCCCGCGACGGGGATCAGCACGTCGTCATCGGCGACCTGCGGCTCGCCGCCGAACTCCTCGCGGCCGCGGCGGCCGCGGCGGTCGCGGTAACGGCCGCGCCGCCCGCGCCGGCCGCCCTGCTCGTCGTCGAAGTCGTCCTGCGGACCGCCGCCCTGCCGCTGCTGGCCGCCCTGCTGCTGGCGCTGGCCGCCGCCCTGCTGGTCGTCGCCCTTGCCGCCGCGGCGGTCACGCTGGCGGTCGCGCTGACGGTCGCCGCGCTCGCCGCGCTCGCCGCGGTCGCGACGGCCGTCCCCGCGGCGGCCCTCGGCGGTCTCGGTCGCGGCCTCGGCCCTGGCCTCCGGCTGCCCGTCGGTCCTGGTCTCGGCCCGCACCTCGGTCTTGAGGTCGCCGGACTTGAGGTCGCCCCTCGGCTCGGCCTTGGCCGCGTCGGCCTCCGGGCTGCCCGCGGGGGCGGTGGCCCGGCGCCGACGGCGCTCGCCCGCCGGGGCGTCGTCGCTGGCCGGCTGACCCGGGATGTCGATCTGCTGCTGGGCGGCGGGGGACTCGGCCTTCGGCTCGGCGGTGGCGCCCTCCTCACCCGTACGGGCCTTCGAGGTGGCGCGGCGCTTCGGCTTCGTCTCGGCCGCGCCGCCGCCCGCCTCGGCGCCCTTGGCCGGGGCTCCTCCGGCGGCCTGCGCCTCCTTGATGACCTCGATCAGCTGGCTCTTGCGCATCCGCGCGGTGCCCCTGATACCGAGGCCCGAAGCGACCTGCTGGAGCTCGGCCAGGACCATGCCCTCAAGGCCGGTGCCGGAACGGCGGCGCCGGGAGGTGGTGCCGGTGGCAGCACCTGCGGCGGGCGCGGCGGGGTCGACACTGCTGTCGGCAGTCACGCCCATCAGATCGGTGGTGTCGCTCACGAAGGGTCCTTCCCTGGAGCGGACGTCGGCCTTCTGGCTCGGCGACCGGTTGTGCTGTCCGGCGCGGTCTTCGATCTTTCTGATCGCGGACCGGAGCCGGGGCGGTGGTCCGCCGGGATACGGCGGAGAGATGTACGTGCAGGGCCCGGCCCGAGTTCCCCCTGCTCAACCCTCTCTTCGGGAGAAGCGAGGGGTGTCGTGCCGGTTCCGGAGCGTGCTCGAAACTGCTCAGGCAGGCTGCTCAGGCAGTTGGGGAGGCTCCCGGAAGAGTGGTGGTCCCGGACGGGGACACAAAGCACCGCGCCACAAGATTGTGGGGCTGCGTACTTGAGGTTAACACTACCGGCTCCAACAAACATTCCCCCTCTCCGTCACCGGCAATCCCGTGTCGGGCTAGGCGGCCAGCGGGAGGACGCTCGCTCCCGCGGCGTCCAACGTGAGCCTGTTGGCCGCCCAGCCCCCGCCCGCGAGCCGGGCGACCTTGTCGGCCGCACCCTCCTCGGCCAGCGCGAGCACGGTGGGCCCCGCGCCGGAGACGACCGCGGGGACCCCGTCGGCGCGCAGCCGGTTCACGAGGTCGAGGCTCTGCGGCATCGCCGGGGCGCGGTACTCCTGGTGGAGACGGTCCTCGGTGGCGGGAAGCAGCAGCTCGGGCCGCCTGGTGAGGGCCTCGACGAGCAGCGCGGCACGGCCCGCGTTGGCGGCGGCGTCCACATGCGGGACGGTCCGCGGGAGCAGCCCGCGGGCGGTCTCGGTGAGAACGGGCCTGCTCGGCACGAAAACCACCGGAACGATGGATCCGGACGGGTCCATCCTGATCGCACGGGCCGCGCCGGCGTCGGTCCACGCCAGGGTGAAACCGCCGAGGAGGCAGGCGGCGACGTTGTCGGGGTGGCCCTCGATCTCGGTGGCCAGCTCCAGCAGCGCGGCGTCGTCGAGCCGGGCGTCGCCCCCTATGGTCACCGCGCGGGCCGCCACGATGCCGGCGCAGATGGCGGCCGACGAGGAGCCGAGCCCGCGGCCGTGCGGGATGCGGTTCGCGCAGACGACCTCGAGGCCGCGGGGCTGGCCGCCGAGCAGGTCGAAGGCCGTGCGCAGCGAGCGCACGAGCAGGTGGCTCTCGTCGCGCGGCAGCGTCTCGGCGCCCTCACCGGCGATGTCGATGTGCAGCCCGGAGTCTGCGACGCGGACGACGACGTCGTCGTACAGGCCCAGCGACAGGCCGAAGGCGTCGAAGCCCGGTCCGAGGTTGGCGCTGGTTGCGGGCACGCGCACTCGGACGGCGGCGGCGCGGAACGCGGGACCTGCCATCGATCGACGACTCTCCTTATTGGTTCAGATCGGTTTCCGATCACTTCTGACCGGCGCTGATCTCCGCGATCTCAGGCCTCGGGACTCGGGGCTCAGAACTCGGGGCTCGGCTCAGAGTCCGGGTCTCGATATCCCGGGATCTGCGCGATCGGGCTTGATCGGCTCTAGTCGGGTCTAGTCCGGTCCAGTCGGCTCTGGATCATGTCTAGGTCCTAGATCATGTCCAGGTCGAGTCTAATCGGGTCTAATCGGCGTGATGACGGTCGGCAGACGGAATACGGAAGGACCCACGGGCCGGTGACGGCGGCGACCGCGGCAGACGCGGCGGCGGGGTCGCGTACAGCCTATCCAAGGAAAGTTGCCCGGCGACACAGGGCGCACGGGAGGCGCACGATGCGTGTCGCACTACCCCGCGTGCCCCTGCGGCACGTCCGGTACAGCGTGCCGTCCCGGTCGGCGTGCCACGCGTGCCACGCCGACCGGGACGGAACGGGTGGGTGACGCCGTCCGCCTCGGCGACCGCCTCCGCGCCCCCTGCACAACGGCCCTCCGGAGGCGTACGGCTTCCTGAGGCCCCGCGCACGGGGGTTGTACGGGGGTTGTAAGGGGGTTGCACGACGGCTGCACGAGGGTGGTCCCTCGGAGCAGGCCTCTTGCGGAGGCGGGCGGGCGCCGTGGCACGGGGCGGTGCCGCCGGCCCCCGCACACGGGGCGCCCGCGCCGCTCGGGACCCGCCGAGTGGAACCGGAGCGCCGCCCGGTGGGGACACCGCACCCGGAACGCCTCAGCCGAGCCCGAGCTGCTCCGCCGCCGCCGCCGCGTCCACCGGGACCGTGAGCGGCTGGGGCGCTCCGGCGACCGCCCAGTCGGGGTCCTTGAGGCCGTTGCCCGTGACCGTGCAGACGATCCGCCGGCCGGGCTCGACCCTGCCCTCCTCGGCGGCCTTGAGCAGACCGGCCACCGAGGCGGCCGAGGCGGGCTCCACGAAGACGCCCTCACGCGAGGCCAACAGCTTGTAGGCACGCAGGATCTGACGGTCGGTCACCTCGTCGATGAAGCCGCCCGACTCGTCCCTGGCCGCCACCGCGAGTTCCCAGGACGCCGGGTTGCCGATCCGGATCGCGGTCGCGATCGTCGACGGGTCCTTGACCACCTCGCCGCGCACGATGGGCGCGGAGCCGGATGCCTGGAAGCCCCACATGCGCGGGGTGCGGGTGGACACGCCGTCCGCCGCGTACTCCCGGTAACCCTTCCAGTACGCCGTGATGTTGCCGGCGTTGCCGACGGGCAGCACATGGACGTCCGGCGCGTCGCCGAGGGCGTCGACGACCTCGAAGGCGGCGGTCTTCTGGCCCTCGATCCGGACCGGGTTCACCGAATTGACCAGCGCCACGGGATAGTTCTCGGACAGGCCGCGGGCCAGCACCAGGCAGTCGTCGAAGTTCCCGTCCACCTGAAGGATCTTCGCCCCGTGCACCAGCGCCTGACCCAGCTTCCCCATCGCGATCTTGCCCTGCGGGATCAGCACCGCGGACACCATCCCCGCGCGGCCGGCGTAGGCCGCGGCGGACGCCGAGGTGTTGCCGGTGGACGCGCAGATGACGGCCTGCGCGCCCTCCTCCCTGGCCCTGGTTATCGCCATGGTCATCCCGCGGTCCTTGAACGACCCGGTCGGGTTGGCGCCCTCGACCTTGAGATAAACGTCACACCCCGTGGCCTCGGAGAGGGACTGCGCGGCGACGAGCGGTGTGCCGCCCTCGCCGAGCGTGACGACCGGCGAGGTGTCCGTCACCGGGAGCCGGTCGCGGTACTCCTCGATGATGCCGCGCCACTGGTGGGTGCGAGTGCTCATGGTCCCTACTCTCCTTCAACCCGCATGATGCTGGCGACACCGCGCACGGTGTCCATCCTGCGCAGCGCCTCGACCGTCCCCGAGAGGGCGGCGTCGGGCGCGCGGTGGGTGACGACGACGAGCGACGCCTCGCCGTCCTTGCCCGTCTGGCGCACCGTGTCGATCGACACGCCGTGCTCGGCGAAGACCGTCGCCACCTGGGCGAGCACGCCCGGCTTGTCGGCCACGTCGAGGCTGATGTGGTAGCGCGTCACGACCTCGCCCATGGGGCTCACGGGCAGCTGCGTGTAGACGGACTCACCGGGCCCGGTCGCCTCGGCGAGCCTGTTGCGGCAGACGGCGACCAGGTCGCCCAGGACGGCGGAGGCCGTCGGCGCACCACCGGCGCCCGGTCCGTAGAACATCAGCCGGCCGGCCGCCTCGGCCTCGACGAACACCGCGTTGTACGCCTCGCGGACGGACGCCAGCGGGTGGCTGAGCGGAATCATCGCCGGGTGCACCCGGGCCGTGACCGACCTGCCGTCGGCCGCCCGCTCGCAGATCGCGAGCAGCTTGATGGTGCAGCCCATCCGCCTGGCGGAGGCGAAGTCGGCGGCGGTGACCTCGGTCATGCCCTCGCGGTACACGTCGTCGAGGCGCACCCGGGTGTGGAAGGCGATGCCGGCGAGGATCGCCGCCTTGGCCGCGGCGTCGAAGGCCTCCACGTCGGCGGTCGGGTCCGCCTCGGCGTACCCGAGTGCGGTGGCCTCGTCCAGTGCCTCGGAGTAGCCGGCGCCGGAGGTGTCCATCTTGTCGAGGATGAAGTTGGTCGTGCCGTTGACGATGCCGAGGACCCGGTTGACCTTGTCGCCGGCCAGGGACTCCCGCAGCGGCCTGATCAGCGGGATCGCACCGGCCACTGCGGCCTCGAAGTAGAGGTCGCGGCCGTGTTTCCCGGCGGCGGCGTACAGCGTGGCGCCGTCCTCGGCGAGCAGCGCCTTGTTCGCCGAGACGACCGATGCCCCGTGCTCGAACGCGGTGGTGATCAGCGTACGGGCGGGCTCGATACCGCCGATGACCTCGACGACCACGTCGATGTCACCGCGCGAGACCAGCGCCTTGGCGTCGGTGGTGACGAGCTCCCGCGGGACCCCCTCGCGGACCTTGGAAGGGCGGCGGACGGCGACACCGGCGAGTTCCACCGGGGCGCCGATCCGTGCGGCGAGGTCGCCGGCGTGCGTCGTCATGATGCGCGCCACCTCTGAGCCGACCACTCCACAGCCCAGCAGCGCCACCTTCAGCGGACGCGTACGCATCATCCGACCTCGATTCCTTCATCAAGCAGGGTGCGAACCAGTCTCACCCACCGCACGGGGCTTTCCGCGCCTCGTCCGGATTCTGAGACATATATTTCATCAGCCGACATCCAGACGCAGGAGATCCTCCTCCGTCTCACGCCGGACGATCACCTTGGCCCCGCCGTCGCGCACGGCGACGACCGGCGGGCGGAGCGCGTGGTTGTAGTTGCTGGCCATGGAGCGGCAGTACGCACCGGTCGCCGGCACCGCGATCAGGTCTCCCGGCGCCAGGTCGGCCGGCAGGAAGGCGTCCCGTACGACGATGTCGCCGCTCTCGCAGTGCTTGCCGACGACGCGGACCAGCATCGGCTCGGCGTCGCTGGCGCGCGAGACGAGCGCCACGCTGTACTCCGCGTCGTACAGCGCGGTGCGGATGTTGTCGGACATGCCGCCGTCGACGCTGACGTACGTCCGCAGCCCGTCGAGCGGCTTGATCGTCCCGACCTCGTACAGCGTGAAGGCGGTCGGCCCGACGATCGCGCGGCCGGGCTCGACGGAGATGCGGGGCGTGCGCAGGCCGGCCGCCTCGCACTCGCGGCCGACGATCTCGCTGAGCGCCTTGGCGATCTCGTGCGGCTCGCGGGGGTCGTCGGCGGAGGTGTAGGCGATACCGAGACCGCCGCCCAGGTCGATCTCGGGAAGCTCGACGCCGTGCTCGTCCCTGACCTCCTTCAGCAGCCCCACGACCCGATGGGCCGCCACCTCGAACCCGGAGGTGTCGAAGATCTGCGAGCCGATGTGCGAATGGATGCCGGCGAGTTCGAGCCCGTCGAGCCGCAGGGCGCGCCGGACCGCCTCCGCCGCCTGGCCGCCGGCGAGCGCGAGACCGAACTTCTGGTCCTCGTGGGCGGTGGCGATGAACTCGTGGGTGTGCGCCTCGACCCCGACCGTGACGCGGATCAGAACGCGCTGGCGCCTGCCGAGCGACTGCGCGATGTGCGCGACGCGGACGATCTCCTGGAACGAGTCGAGGACGATACGCCCGACCCCGGCGGCGACGGCCCGCTCGATCTCCTCGACGGACTTGTTGTTCCCGTGGAACGCGATGCGCTCGGCGGGCATCCCGGCGTCGAGCGCCGTGGCCAGCTCGCCGCCGGAGCAGACGTCGAGGTTGAGCCCCTCCTCGTCGAGCCAGCGCACGACGGCGCGGGAGAGGAACGCCTTGCCCGCGTAGAACACGTCGGCATCCCTGCCGAAGGCGTCGGCCCAGGCGCGGCAGCGGGCGCGGAAGTCCGCCTCGTCGAGGAAGTAGGCGGGGGTGCCGAACTCCTCCGCGAGCCGGGTGACCTCGATACCACCGACGGTGACGGCGCCGCCGGGGGCACGGTGCACGGTGCGCGACCAGACCTTCGCGTCGAGCACGTTGAGGTCGGCCGGCGGGGCGGTACCCGTCGAGGAGCGGCCCTCGGGGAGGACGTCGGCGTAGCGGGGCCCGGCGGGGTGTGCGGAGCGGCTCATTCTTCTCTCATCGTCTACAGGTGTTCGGGTGCGCTGATGCCGAGCAGGGCCAGGCCGCCGGCCAGCACCGTCCCGGCGGCTTCGGCGAGGGCCAGCCGGGAGCGGTGGGCGGCCGAGGGTTTCTCGTCACCGACGGGCAGCGCGGTGTGCTGGAAGCCGAGCAGGGCGTCGGCGGTCGCTTCGAGGTGGCGGGCGAGGCGGTCGGGGGCGCGCAGCCGGGCGGCGGACTCCAGGACGGCGGGGTGGTCGCCGAGGGCGGCGAGCAGGGCGGAGGGGTCCGCGTCGACCGGGGCGGACGGGTCCCCGCCCGCGCGAGCAGAACCGGCGCGAGCAGCGAGGTGCCCGCTCTCCCGGGCGGAGGGGCCCCCGCTGCCCTCGGCACAGGGGCCGGAGGAGCCGCCGGAGGGGCCGGAGCCGCCGGAGGGGCCGGAGGGGCCGGAGGGGCCGGAGGGGCCGGAGGGGCCGGAGGGAAGACAAGGATGGGAGGGGAGGGAATCCCCGTGCACACCGCGCCGGACGGAAACGTCCCCCTCGTACGAGACGGGGATGCCGAGCCGGTCGGCCGCACGCAGCAGGGCCCGGCTCCGGGAGTACGCGTACCGGACCCGGAAGAGCGCGTTCGGCTCCTTCTGCACGAGCAGGGCGCCCACCGGCAGGGGCTGGTCGTGGGCGGCGGGCCGGAGCAGCGCCCAGAGCGCGGCGTCACGGCCGGCGCGCTCGAAGATGGCGGCGTCACCGGCGGGCAGAGCGGTGATCCGCTCCCCACCGCCGGGCTCGACGGCGGCCGTGGCGCCCTGGGCCTCCAGCAGCCGTACGACGGTGTCGGTGATCACACGGGCGCGAAGCTCGTCGACGGGCGCGAAGCCGACGCGGACACCGGAGAGGCCGGCGCCGTGGCCGTACTCCGTTCCCCGCTCGCCGACGGCGCGGACGAGCCCCTCGGCCGGGTCCGCGCCGAGGGTGAAGTTCAGGAATCCGGGACCGGTGACCTCGACTCGGGCGATGCCGGGACTGCCCGTGACACGGACTCCGATCGCCTCGGCGACTTCGCGGGCCGGCCGTCCGGCGGGCCCGGCGAGCCGCAGCGCGACATTGGTGGCGTAGTCCCCGCGGCCTCCGGGGCGGGGGCGCTCGACCGTGATCCGCTCGGGCACGGGTGCGTGCAGGGCACCCTCCTCGACCGCGCGGCGCACGGCGCCCAGCACGGTACGGGAGAGGTCTGCGGGGGTCACGGGACAAGCGTATGGGAGGAAGGGGGTGTGATCGCGAACCGGTTTCGCCATGCGGTCAGCCCCGCGTGCTCTCCGCCCTCCCGGCGCCATGCCTGCCGTCCACGGACGGCGGGCCCTCCCCGTACATCAACTGGCGGACGAGCCGCACCAGCTCGGCGGGCTCGAAGGGCTTGGCGAGAAAGGCGTCGACGCCCGCGGCGATTCCCTTGTCGACCTCGTGCTGGGTGCAGGCGCTGATGATCGCGACAGGGACGCGCGCCGTCCTGGGGTCCGACCGCAGCCGCGCGGCGGTGCGCAGACCGTCGAGCCTCGGCATGACGACGTCGAGCGTGATCACCTCCGGCCGCACCTCGTGGACGACCTCCAGGCACTCGGCACCATCGGCCGCGGTCACGACCTCGAAGCCCTCCAGCTCGAGATTGACCCTGATCAGCTGCCGAATAACCCTGTTGTCGTCGACGACGAGCACTCGGCCGGACACGCCTGACACAACTCGAGAGTAGGTCCGCGAACGCGCCCGCGTCCGGCTTTTACCTACTTCTGACCCATCCGGGGGGCGCGAGGGGGTGCGGTGCGAGCGGGTGGAGGCGACTGGAAGGCGACCTGAGGGCGAAACACCGACCGTGCACGCACCCGTTCCACCGGTCCCGCCGGTTTCCCCGCGCTCGGCGCGGGCGGTGTTCGACGGCACGCGGTGAGCCGCTCGGCGTCCCGGGCGGGTGCAGACCCCTCGCTCGGAGACGACGGGCGGGGCGGTGGTTCGGGGGAGGAACGCGGGAGCAGGGCCGGGCGGATCCAGGGAGCCGGAAGGCCGGGTAACCGCCATGGGCGGACTGCGACGGCCACTCCGTCACGGGCTGGAAGTACCTGTTCACGGGCACCCCGTCGGAGCTGGTAGGGTTCTACCCGTCGCCGCCGAGAGCGGCGGACGCCCCCGTAGCTCAGGGGATAGAGCAACGGCCTCCGGAGCCGTGTGCGCAGGTTCGAATCCTGCCGGGGGCACCTCGAAGAAGGTGCCCAAAGACCCCGCCACCAGCGAGAACGCTGAGGACGGGGTCTTCGCGTATGTGCAGCCTTATGCCGCCCAAAGCAGCCCTATGTCGCGGTCTGTGGACGAGGCGTGGACGGGATCTTGGGGCATCGCTGCAGGTGAGCCCTGGAGACTGTGAGCACTCGCAGGCGAATGCGGCCCTCTGCCCGGCGGGTGCCAAAGGGGCCGCATGCCGTCAACGGGCCATGACGGATGAGTGCACCCGCAGCAACCAACTCAAGGGAGAGAGCCGGGAGCACCAGCAGTCTGACAAAACGCCGATCTAGCTGGTTTGCGGCGTTACACTCCGTGCGTTGGCGACAAGCCACGGACCATGCGGAGGGGAAATGAGCGCGAGCGGGACCCGCACTTGTTCTTGGTGCGGCGAGGCAGGGCACGACAAGAGGACGTGCGATGTCTCTCACAACGCTGGGAAGTGCAGCGTGTGCAACTACCACGGGCACGACAAGCGCAACTGCCCGAACAAGTGAGGAAGCAGCAGCACAGGTAGGGCGGGGAGCGAACAAGGCCCCAGACGATAAGTCTGGGGCCTCAGTGTTAGGGCAGGACGCCTCACTCGTACTCGCGCAACAGGTCCTCGATACGCCGGTTGGCGACGTCTTGCCGTCCATCGAGGCACTTCGCGTAGCGGGTCAGCAGGACCTCGACACTGTTGCCGGCGCGCTCGGCCACTTCGGTCGGGTCGACCCCGGCGTTGAGCCACGTCGACAGCGCCGAGTGCCGGAGGTCGTACGGCCTACTTGCGAGCGGCGAGGCCGCGACGGCCGGCGGAAGGGCGAGGAGCCGGGCCTCCTGCCACACGCGGTAGTAGGTCGAGGACGGGACGACCGAGCCCTTCTCGCTGAAGAACAGCCTCCCGTCGTCCGCCGTGCCGAAGGTGGCCAGGTGCTCGCGGAGTACGGCGACGAGGTGCGGCGGGATGGGCACCCTCCTGACGTCCTCGGTCGGCCGGTTCTTCAGCCCGCGGTCGTCATGGGTCTCCCCCGAGTCGGTCCACTGCTTGCCGACGGACGGACGGGTCCGGTGGAGCAGCGCCGAGCCCCAGCCCTGCCCGGGAAGGTTCAGGTCCGTCTCGACGAGGCCGACCGCTTCCGCCGGCCGGAGACCGCCGAAGTACATGGCGGCGAACAGACCCACGAGGCGACGACCACGGGCACGCCGGTACCCGCCCACGTAGGAAACCGCCGCCAGCAGGTTCCGTGCTTGCTCCGGGTTGGCGACGACCCGCGGATCGACCTGGTTGGACACCTTCGGCTTCTGCCAGCGGACAGCCGTGATCGGGTTCTCCCGCAGCTCCCCCAGGTCGACGGCGTAATTTGCGGCGTTGACGAGCGTCCGACGCTTGCGCCGCACCGTCTCCGCCGCTGCCGCCGTGCCGTCGAGCTTGAGCTTCAGCGAGTCGAGGACCGCGCGAGCCGTGGCCGGTTCAGCAAGATCGGCGAGCGGCCGGGACGCCTTGGACACCCAGTGGAGAACGTTCCGCACGTCATCCGGGACTTCCCGGTCATCGAGCCCCGGCAGCACGAAGGCCCAGTTGCGCAGTGCTCTGCGGATCACCTCGTCGGACGGCCGTCCAGCACGCTCGTCGAGGAGTTCCAGCGTCACGCTGGTGAGGGCTTCGTTGATCCCGTCCCGTGTGTTGGGTGCGGCATGGGGCCACTTCATGGCGAGGTACCTGAGAGCGAAGGCGTACCACGGCACGGCCGACTTCTTCTCTTCCATCGAGGCCGGAAGGCCCGACTCCGTGTCGAACTCCTCGCCGTCGCGCATCGCGCGCATGAGCTTCGTGCGGTAGTGGTCGGCAAGCGCCTTGGTCCGGAAGGACTCCGAGAAGACGTTGCCCGCAACAGACCAGCGGACCCCGTACGAGGGCGTCTTGGTGTCCCGCTTACGGACGCTCCAGACCTTCACGTCGAGAGACTTCACGCCGCCGCCTCCAACTGCCGCAGCCACGTGGTGAAGTCACTTCGCCACACCCGGAGCTCCCCATTGGGCAACTTGAACGCAGCGGGGCCCTGACCCAACTCGCGCCAGCGGTAGAAGGTGCGCCGGGACACCCCACCCAGCTCGGTGAGGATCTGCGGAACGGTCATGAGTTCGTCGCGCCGGCGGTCCACGTGGGTTCTCCTTCCGTTCCGGGGGCGGGTTCGAGGGATGCGGCGAGCCAGGCTTCGCCGCGGGACAGGCCGGTGCCGGCGAAGACCCAGTGCGCGAGGACGAGCGTGGTTTCGCCGTCCTGCGGGACCGGCGGGGCCGCTTGGGCACGGCGCCATTCGGCGCGGGCGTCGCGGAGCGCGCCGAGCGTGGTCGAGTAGCGGCGGGACTTGGTGGAGAAGTGGCCGCGGAAGCCGAGCATGTGGGCCCAGGCCCGCAGTCGGAGGTCTGCCAGTGCGGGGCGGGCGCCGAGGGCCCAGGAGGTGCGGATCATGCGGCGGGCGTGGTCGGTGATCCTTGCTTGGGCCAGCTCGGCGAGGAACTTCAGCGGTCGGTCGAGGGTTCCGGTCGCCGTCTCGGCGCCTTTGGTGGCGTACTTGGCGATGTACGCCGCCACGGCCCGCTCGGTCAGCTCCTGGCCGCCGTCGAAGTCGGCGGTGCGGATCGTGCGGACGTCGAGCTGTCGGCCGAAGACGAAGGTGTGCGACCGGCCGTCGAGCGTCGGGCCGTTGACGCGAACGGCGGCTGCCGCGGCCCGTATGGCATCGGTCAGCAGCTCGGCGGTGGCCCAGGTGGGGGCCGGTGAGTCACCGCCCTCCGGGCCGTCGAGGCGGATCACGGCGTGGAAGTGCACCGCGCCGCGCTTCTGGTACTCGGCCACCTTCGCGAAGGAGATCCGGGCGTGGTCCCGGAACGCCCGCTGTGTGAGGCCGACGCGCTTGGCGACCTCCCGGCGGAGGTAGATCGTGAAGCGCCGCCACAGGGCACCGGCGTGCGCGTTCCACAGCACGGCCGCTTCGTAGTCGTAGGTGTCGGGGTCGAGGGGCGTGCCCAGGGCGGGGTCTGCATCGTCGTGCCGGACGCCGCAGCGGCAGTGCCGGCCGCTGGAGGGACGGTTGTGGACCGGGCCGAAGCCGGGAGCGGTGAAGGTGGCGAAGACGCGCGGGTGGGTGGAGACCTGTTCGGGAGTGCCCTTGCCGCCGCGGAGCCCGGCGGTGATCAGGTGGTAGGTGTCGCGGCGGTAGGTCTCGGCGCAAGCCGCGCACCGGGTTGCGCGGCGGTTGTTGCAGCGGACGAGGAGCTGACCGGCGGGCAGGGCCGACGAGTCCAGGTGGTGCAGGACGCGGCCGATCTCGCCCGTCGTCCGGTCCACCGCGAGTTCGGTGCGGTGGCCGTCGAGACGTACGGGGCGGGTGCAGCCGCCCAGGCCGGACAGTTGGCGGGCCAACTCGGGCAGGGTGCCGAGAGAGGCCAACGTGGAGAGCTCCGCCAGCGGGGGCGGAGTCTGCCGGGTGATGATGGGAATTCCTTTCGGCTGTTGCGACGGTTGGGAGGCGGCCAGCGGGGCGGCGGGATGCTTGGCGGCGTTTGCCGCCCCGGCGGCCGGTCAGCGCTTGTGCGCGCCGGTGACGAGGGAGCGCAGGACCACGGCAGCGATGGCCACGGACACGGCCGAGACGGCGACGGCCGCCAGGAGCGCGGTGAGCACGACTCCGACGACGACCACGGCGGCGACCGCGCCGGCACCGACGCCCAGGTACGGGGCGGCCGATCGGCTTCCCGCAGGGGCCGGAGCCTGCATCTGCTGAGGCGCGACGGTCGGAGGCGGCGTCGGAATGTCGGGCAGTTTGGGGCGGAACACGGTGGTCCTCCTTGTCACTCGTGGTTGCCGTTGACGACGTCGACACCGGTACGGGTGCCGGACTCGATGGCGGGGGCGAGGAAGGTGTGGGAGAGCCAGAAGCCGAACAGGGCGATCACCACGGCGATCCAGAGCCGGACGCCGAGGAACTTGATCGCGGCCCAGGCGATGACGCCCAGGACGACGACGAGCGGCAGCGAGACGGTCACGGGAGCTCCTTCAGCGGACGGAGCAGCGGTGGGTACGGGCGGCCAGCTCGGCGGCGGCACGGCTGTCGTAGTCCGTGGCGAAGCCGCAGCGCGGGGCCGTGCAGGCGGCGGTGTGCTTCTCCCGGCCCCGGCCGTCGTAGTAGGTGGCGACCTGTACGGGTCCGATGCGGACGACGCGGCGGAAGCGGCGGTTGGTGGTCAACGGCGGGTCTCCTTCGGGTCTTCGCCGGTGAAGTCGGTGACGTGGTCGGCGAGCCAGCGCAAGATCTCGTCGCCCTCGTAGCTGTCGGCGGTGAGAATCACGGGCTCGGCGACGAGCACGGCTTCGGTGAGGCGGTTCTGTCGGGTCAGCTCGGCGGCGCGCTTGAGCGCGCGGAGCGTGGACGGGCGCACGAGGGGATGTCCTCCGGGTCAGGTCAGGTGGGTGGCGATGGCTTCGGCCAGCGGCAGCGGGACGCCGAGCCGGGCGCGAAGGGTCGAGGTGTCGATGGGTGTTCCGGTGCGGGTGCGGTGCTCGTCGGCGATCTTGCGCGCGAGGCTGACGAGCGCAGGCGGCACCGGGGGCGTGGAGGGCGGAGCCGATGTCGACTCCGCAGCGGTCAACTCGGCTACCTGGATCGGCTCTTCGGCCACGTCCGGCACCGGCGCCGACTCGTGCTCCTCCGTTCGGGCATTTGTGGTTGCTCCGTGAGCGAGGAGCGTCCCGCCGAGGAAGGCGACCGCGGGCCATCCGGCGACGAGGATCCGCAGCCAGTCGGGTACGTCGCCGAGGTCGAGCAACCCGGCCGTGGTGACGTTGGCGCCGAGCGAGGCGGTCAGTGCGACGAGAAACCAGCACCATCCGGCCGCTTTCGCTCCGCCGGAGCGGAGCCGCCGCCAGGCCGCGACCAGCAGCAGGTCGACGGAGACCGGGTAGGCCCATGCCTTCCAGCCGTCCTGCCCCGCAGCCAGCGCCAGGTCGTGCAGGTGGGCGAAGGACAGCGCGGCGGCGATCAGTGCCTGGACGAGTACGGCGTCGATACGGACGGGCAGGGCAGGCACGGGGCAGCTCCTTCCGGTTTTGGGCATGGAGGGGTAGGGGTGTGGCACGGATCGGCCGTGCCGGCCGTGGGCGGGTTCGCCTATTCGGTGACCGGGCGAGGAGCGGCCGCGGGCCCGGACGCCTCGACCGGCATCGGCGCTAGGTACGGGCGGAAGGGATCGAGCGCCGTTACGTCGGGGGCGAGGTCGGCCGTAGCGCGGCAGATGGCCGCGGCGTCGGCGAGCGAGAGGTAGGGGGTGCGGATGCGGGACCAGCCGCCGGAGGTGTCGCCGACGACAGCGAGGCCGGGCAGTTCGGGTGCGATGGCGCACGCCGCGAGGACGGCTTCCGGGGCGATGTCGCCGAGCGCCATCTTCGCCGAGGCTTCGTCGTTCACGCGGTGGCAGACGCGGCCGGTGAGCTGGGCGCGGAGCATGGTCGCTCCCTTGCCCAGCTCGGCGCCGAAGCGCTGCCCGCAGACTTCGAGGTAGATCCCGGCGGCCCGGCCCAGTTGGGCGAGCCGGATGAGCTGGGTGACCATCTCGTCCCGCCGTTCCTCCTCCTTCCTGGTGGCCACGAGGAAGAGTTCGGCCACCTCGTCGATGAACAGCACTATTGGGGAGGGGCGTTCGTATTCCGGCATGCCCCAGATGTCCGAGGTGATCAGCTCCTCGGGCGTGCCGGGTGCGATGCCCTGCCGGGCCTTGATCAGGTCGTACCGGTCTTCCATTTCCTTCCCCAGCACGGGAAGCAGTTCGGCCGCCTGGTCCGGTTCGGTCGCCAGAGCGGAGAGCCGGGGCGCGAAGGGCGCCAGTTCGACCCCGCGCTTGCAGTCGATCCCGACCAGGACCACCGGCTGGGCAGCGAGACCGGTCAGCAGGTTCCGCAGGTACATGGACTTGCCCGAGAGCGTGGCGCCCAGGACCAGCTCATGCGGCACGGTCCGGTAGTCGCGTACGAACGCGGTCGCGTCCTCCCGTAACGCCACCGGGATCTGCAGCGGGCCGCCGTCGAGCCGCCGGGGCATCCGTACCTTCCGCAGTACGTCGAAGCCGACGAGCCGCAGTTCGACGACGCCGGGCTTGACGTCCCGCACATGGACGGCGTGGACGCCCCAGGCGTGCCGGAGGCGTTCCGCGGAGGCCGCCACGTCCGCCGGCTCCTGGCCGGGAGCCAATCGCAGCCGCATACGCAGTCCGGTCGTGGTGGGTCGGATGACGCCCCGACGAGGAGGCACCGGCCGGACCTCACGCCGGGTGGTCGCCCGGACGGCCAGCGCCCGCCACCGGGGCGGCTCGACGGTCAGGCCGCAGGCGTCCATGGTCGAGGAGTACGAGGCCAGCAGCCGGGCCACCGCGAGCGGCAGCCCGACCATGGACCAGTACGCCGCCGGGTAGACGTGCCGGACGTAGGCGGCGCCGCCTATCGCAGCGAGCGAACCGCCCAGCTCGGCCCACGTCACCAGGTCCGTCACGGCCATCAGCCCGCTTCAGCCATGGGGAAGGCACCCGGGGCGACGGCGGTCGCCCGGTAGGCGATGCCGTGGCGCTCCTGGCCGTTGAACACGCTCTGCCAGGGCCGAGCCACCAGGCCCGGAAGGGACACCGGGGCGCCGACGGTCAGGCCCTCGGTCACGCCGCTCTCCGGGACCGCTACCTGGATCAGCGACGACTCGCCCTCGTCGATGTAGACGACGCCGACCGTCATCAGCACCTCGCCGGACACCGCATCCTTGGCGATCTCACCGGTCTGGCGGTCACGCACCTTCGGCGCGGGAGCTTCGGTGAGCAGGATGGTGGCGGCCGAGGCGTCAACACGGATCACACGCACAGGGATTGCTCCTTCTGAGAGTCGATCAACCTGCCTACCTAACAAGTTGACTTAGCAAGTTCGAAGCTAGGGATGACAGGTTGACTTGTCAAGTCGCAATCGCCGACAACTCGCTCTCGACCGGGGTCAGTTCAGGCGATACGTGTCTTCGAGTTCCTGCCGGTCAGCCGGCAGCAGAAGCTCGGAGACCTGCAGCGACCGGCCCGACGCGTCGCACGCCACGACCAGCACGCTCAGCACGGGAACACCGTCCGGCAGATCCAGTACGGCGGCCTCACCCGCGTCGGGCAGCCGAGCGGACACGCGCTCGACGACATGGTCGAAGCGGATCTTCTTCCGGGCTTCGAGGTGTTCGCGCGCACTTTCGCCCAGGGGTTCGCCGGACCCCAGCTCAGTGCCTTCCGCCAGGTCGGCGGGGAAGTACGACGAGACCAGCTCCACCGCCTCGCCGTCCTCCTCCGCCAGGAAGCGGCGCAGGAGGACCTCGGTCCTCTTCGGCAGGCCGAGCGCCGAGGCGACTCGCGGTGGGACAGGCACATGCCCGACTTCGATCAGGCGGCCCGCGGCGTGCGACTCGTCGCGCTCAAGTGCCCCACGCCCCCGCCGGTCCTTCTGCTCGACGACTTCCGGGCGACCCCGGACGGTCGTCCCGTATCCCTGCCGGGACTCCAGCCAGCCGTCCCGCTTCAGGAGCTCCAGGGCCCGGACGACGGTCGGACGGGACATCCCGAACGTCTGTACCAGCTGGTTCTCGCTGGGCACTCGGGTGCCGGGCGCGTACGTGCCGTCTTCGATGCGACGCTGAAGCGTCTGCGCGAGGCGCACGTACTTCGGTGGCTCCACTTCATAGGTCACGAGCGCCGCCTGTCGAGATTGGCCAAGTCAACTGGTCAACCAGCCTAGCGACACTTTCACACCGGCAGTAGAAGGGGTGGACCGTCCCGTCACGCCGGCCAGGCATCGGCGACCACGAAGGAGACGACCGTGCCGCCGTGCCGGCTGGGACCGGAGCGCCAGGAGTCGGCGATGGAGTCGACCAGGAGCAGCCCCCGTCCGTGAGCGTCGTTCGCTTCGGGGTGCCGCACCCGTACATTCACGGGGAAGCCCGGGTTGTGCACGTCTACACGGAGCGCGGTTCCCTCGCGGTACCACTCGACCCGCACCAGCCAGGGTTCGTCCGCCTGCCCGTACAGGATGGCGTTGGTCACCAGCTCCGAGATCATCAGAGTGCAGTCGTCGACGGAGCAGGCCGGGTTGTACGGAGCGATGAACTTCCGGAACCAGCGCCGGGCGCGGGGCACAGACTCGGGTTCCGGATGCAGGGTCATCGCGCCGAGCCGCGGCGAGTCCTGGCAGGGGTAGCGGTCGATCGTGTAGGCCATGTGTGCTCACTCCTTGCCGCTGCCGTCGCAGTCGAGGCAGCGCCGCTTCGACATGGCACGGTCGCGGTCGTTGGCCGTGGAGAGCGCCAGCACCGTCCGGGAGCCGACGCGCTTCCAGCCACGCCCCCGACACCCCCGGCAAGCTAACCGCGTATCCGGCTCCGGCCGCCGACTCACCACGTCGTGCCTCCTTCTCCTCCAAGTGGCCTTAGCCACTTTCTGGATAGTGGCATTAGCCACTTCGAAGACGCAAGCGGTTCGGCGCAATTGGCGAGGGGTCAGGTCAGCGGGTAGCCCTGCTCGAAGGCCCAGCGGTGCGGCGGGTAGGTGGCTTCGGCGAACTCCAGGGGGCGGTCCTGGAGGTCGAAGACGACGTGATGGACGATGAGGACCGCGGATCCCGGTTCCAGCCGCAGGTCGGCCGCCTCCTCGTCGGTGGCGCCCCGAGCGCACATGCGATCCTCCGCATAGCTGCCTTGACGCCCCGTCATCCGCTCCACGTACATCAGCGTCCCTTCCTGGATCCGCTCGGGATCCGTGAGCTTGGGCGCCCGCCGGCCGATGTCCGGCGCGAACCACGAGGTGGACAACGTGATCGGGCCGTCCTGGTTGTTGGTCACGCGCCGGCGGTGCACGGCTCGACGATCCTTCACCAGGCCCAGCGCCTCGGCGACGTGGTCCGGAGCCTCCAGCCAGCCGGCGGAAGTGATCACCGCGTACTCGCCGGGCGTGTAGATCTTCCCGGTCTGCCGGGCACGCCCGTACAACTCCCGCGCCCGTCGGTTCACTTCGAGGCTGCGCACGTACGTCCCCGAGCCCTGACGCTTCTCGACCAGGCCCTGATGACTCAGCGCCTCCAGGGACCGCGCGGCCGTGGGCCGGGACACCTTCCAGTCCGCGGCGAGCTGCCGTTCCGAAGGAACCTCGTCCCCCGGCCGCAGGTCGCCCCGAAGGATCTGATCACGGATGTGGTGGGCGATCTGGAGATACTTCGGTTGAGCCTCTTCGATCTGAGGCATCTCCCCTCCTTGTCCAAGTGGCTATGGCCTTTGGCCACTATAGGGTGAGTGGCCAACCTGCGAACCCGTAGTCTGATCGCATGACGCGGTTGATCGTCGCAGCAGGAGGAGGGGGCGACGCAGTCGCCGCCGCCATGCTCCACGCCGCCCTCTACGGCGACCAGGAACAAGCGGTGATCCTCACATACGCATGGGACCGCCTCCTGATCGACCCACTACCGGGTCCGCGGCGACCCGCCGACTTCACCGGCCTGGAGCCCATCACCCCGGCCGTCTGGAGAGTGCTGGCGCAGGCCCAGCCGATCGCACCGGCAGGTTCCACACTCCCCCGACTGGCGGCGGAGCTCCCGCACACCTTCGCGCTGCTCGACCCATACCAGGGAGCCGAAGGACTCACTCACCAACTCGAAGATCTGGTGAGTCACTTGGAGCCCGAGTCGATCGATCTCCTGGACGTGGGCGGCGACATCCTCGCTCGCGGCGACGAGCCGACGCTGAGGAGCCCACTCGCCGACGCCCTCGCCCTGGCAGCATGCTGCCAGGTGAACGCGCCCATCCGACTGCTGGTCGCGGGGCCAGGCTTGGACGGCGAACTTCTGCCGGCCGATCTGAGCGACATGCTTGGCTCCGTCGTCCACACCTTCACCGCCGGCGACGCGGAGGCGATCAACTCGGTTCTGGAGTGGCACCCGTCCGAAGCGACCGGGGTCCTCGCGGCGACGGCCAGGGGTGCTCGAGGCACCTGCGAGATCCGGGACGCGGGGCTCCCCGTACCGCTCACGGACGACAGCCCCACAGTGCACGAGGTCGACCTGGACGACGCCGTCAGCCGCAACCAGTTGGCCCGAGCAATCATGGCGACAGAGCACCTGGACGAGGCCGAGGCCTACAGCCGCGAAATCTGCGGCTACTCGGAGATCGACTACGAGCGCAACAAGGCCCTGTGGCTCAAGGATCAGCAGCCCGCGACTCTGGACCCGTCCGCAATCTGGCCCCAGCTCGACCAGTTCGAGGCCGAAGCCCGCGCCCGCGGAGTCACCCACACGACGTTCCGCCGTATCACCGAGGCCCTGAACCTCAGCGGCTCCCAGCGCGATGACCTGCGACAGCTCCTCATCAACAACCGGCCGGAACAGTACGACGCGCCACTTTGGCGCATCCCCATAGCCGATGAGTAACAACCTTCTTCACGGGTTCAAGGCTCGCTGCGCTCGCTGCCGAGGGCCGGTCATCGAGCACAGTTCATGGCCAACCCAGCCGCCGCACGCAGGCCAGCCACACGGAACCGACCCTGTCCCATGCTCGCCATGCGCCCGAGTGGCCCCAGCAGATACCAAGGACATCAGCACTCCCAGGCCCGGGGGAGGTGGACGCTCGGAGAACACCACATTGGACGCATTGAGCGTCTGCATTCCCGACCTCCTGAACTGCGGTAGCAGTCTGCTCGGAGATCAGAGGTGCCGCGCCAAGGCGCGGCGGCGCCGGCCGGACGCCGCCGCGCTTGCCCCTCCATGTCTACGCCACCGGGGCCGCACGTCGTCGCCCGCCCGCGCCCACAAAGGGGCGAAAAGAACCAGGCCGGGGGTGGGGACGGACGGCTCCACGGCTTTACCCACACTCCCCGATCCGGGACCCGCGTCGAGCAAGACCAGGGGGCCACTCGGACACATTGCGGGCAGGGGGACAAGCCTGCCCGAGTTGCCAGCAAGCGTACGGCCCCCTGATCATGCACGACCCCAAACCGGGCAGGACACGGGCCAAAGCCCCTCCGCCGACCTCAGCAGCCAGCGCCCTTCTGCGTTCAAGGTCTGCCAATGCGGCACGTCAAGCCGGTGCTCGGCCTTACCATCGAGCTCCGCGCCTCGTGCGCGCCGCCAATGCAGCCACCGTCGCCGGGAGCGAGCTCTGTGCCTCAAATCTTTGACAACCTCGACGATTTGCAGTTGGGGACGGCGCTCAGACAGTCACTGTCCAGCTTCACGACCGTCGATGTCGCTACCGGCTACTTCGACATGCGCGGCTGGGACTCATTCAAAGAGCTCGTCGAGGCCAAGCGCGCCGCCTTTGCAGCTGATAGTGGCGCGGCGGCAGCCCAGGGGCCGGTAGTGCGTTTGCTGGTAGGCATGGTTGCGCCTAGTGACTCGGAGACGATCCTCGAATCTTTGCAGCGAGATGTTCAGTCCGCTCAGGGCAACGACGAATACCACGACATGGAAACGGCTCACGCACGCAAGGCGCAACTAGTGAAGCACCTACGCAACCAGCTAATGCGCGGACTAGCGACCAAGCGAGGCCGAGCCACCCTGGAGGCGCTGCGTGAGCAACTGGCGGACGGGTTCGTGCAGGTGAAGGTGTTCACCGAAAAGCCACTGCACGGCAAGACATACATCTTTCACAAGCCTGGCGACCCGCACACCCCGCGGTTCGCCTATGTCGGATCATCCAACTTCACGGGCGCAGGTCTGTACAACAACCTCGAACTCAACATTGAGGTGCCCGATAGGGATGCAACCCAGAAGCTCGCTACTTGGTTCATCGACCGGTGGGACGACCCGTTCTCCCTCACCATAACCGCAGAGATCATCGACCTGATCGCCGCCTCATGGGCTGGCGACCAGCCCACCCCGTTCGAGGTGTACCTCAAGGTCTGCCACGAGCTGTCCCAAGACGCTCGGGCCGGCATGGGCTACGTACTGCCGCCGTCGATGAAGAATCTGTTGCTGGACTACCAGGAGACGGCGGTCCGGACCCTGGCACGGCGCATTGTCCGCCGGGGCGGCACGATGCTCGGGGACGTCGTGGGCATGGGCAAGACCCTCACGGCCATCGCGACTGCGCTCATGCTGCAAGGTGCGGAGGACTACTCCACTCTCGTCCTCTGCCCGAAGAACCTCGAAGAGATGTGGACCAAGCACCTGGAGAAGTACGACGTCAACGGCCGCGTCATGCCCTACTCAATGGCCGCGAAGCGACTCCCCGAGCTGAAACGGTTCAACCTCGTCATTTGCGACGAGTCGCACAATCTACGCAACAACACCCGCGTCGACTACGAGGCAATCCACCAGTACATCCGCGACAACGGCGCGAAGGTACTGCTGCTGACCGCGACCCCCTTCAACCTTGCCTTCGAGGACGTCGCCAATCAGATAGGGCTGTACCTCGACGATGACGATGACCTCGGCATCGAGCCCACGGTTGCGCTTGGGAGGGATCCCGGCCTGCGGTCCAAGGTTGATGGCAAAACCAATACGCTTACCGCATTCCGCAAATCGACCGAGGCCGAGGACTGGAAGCGGCTCATGAGCGACCACCTCGTTCGCAGAACCCGATCGTTCGTCAAAAGGTCTGCCAAGAAGGAAACGATCACGGCACCCGACGGAACCGCGATCGAGCGGGAGTACCTCCAGTTCGCCAACGGACAGCGGTTCCACTTCCCGACGCGCGTCCCGCGCCCTCTGGTCCACGACTTCGCCGAGGACGATGTGGCCCGCGAGATGGAGGACGACGCAACGCTCGATGCCGTAGCCTCGCTGCAACTGCCCCGCTATCGGCTGGCGGCGTACGACAACCCGAAGGTCAGGCACACCGACAAGGATCTGGCAGTACTTGACGACATCCGCTCCGGTCGCGGCAACGTGGTTGGGTTCGTCCGTACCGGCCTCTTCAAGCGGCTGTCCTCGTCAGGGCACTCGTTCATGGTCTCCCTCGGTCGACAGCGTGCCCGTAACGAGCTGTTCATCCACGCGATTGACCAGAAACTACCTCTCCCCATCGGCACTTTCACTGACGTCCAGCTGCACTTCACCGATCTCGACGCCGGTTCTGAGACCGAGTCGGACGGCGCCCTACGGCACGGTGACATGGCTGGCCGCTACGAGCAGTTGACTCACTCTCTGCCCAGGGACACGAAGTGGATCAACTCCACAGTATTCACGCCTGCGCTCCGAGCCGATCTTCAGCGAGACAACGCCACGATCGACCGGCTGCTGGCCCGCTTTGGGACATGGGACGTCACTCGCGATTCCAAAGTGAACCGCCTCGTCGACCTGCTCCGCAACGACCACCCAGGCGAGAAGGTCCTGGTCTTCAGCGAGTACGTCGACACCGCGGCCTACGTAGCACAGGCTCTCTCTGACGCGGGCATCGGGAGAGTTGGCCTTGTCAGCGGCAACACCGACAACCCCGCCGAAATCGCCAAACGCTTTTCCCCGCGCTCCAACGCCCTTCCTGACGACCAGCAGGACCCCACGGCCACTGTCTCACCCGACGACGAGCTGGATATTCTAGTCGCCACCGATGTGCTCTCCGAGGGACAAAACCTTCAGGACGCCCACATCGTCGTCAACTACGACCTGCCCTGGGCGATCATCCGCATCATTCAGCGCGCAGGTCGCGTAGACCGCGTCGGTCAGGCCTCCGATCAGGTGTACGTGTACCTGATCACCCACGACAAAGTCGAACAGCAGATCAATCTGCGTCGGCGCATCAAGCAACGGCTCGCCGACAGCGCTGAGGCGTTCGGCTCCGACGAGCAGTTCTTCGGATCCGAACGCGAGGTCGAGATACTGGAAGACCTCTATCACGGCAAGCTGTCTGACACTGACGATGAAGAAGGCGAGGCGGATGCCGTTAGTGAAGCGTTCCTAGTGTGGTCCAACGCCACTGAGCGTTATCCCGAGATTGTCAGGCGGGTCCTGACGTCGCAGGACAACATCGGCAGCACCCGCTCTCCACGGGTGGCCGAGGCCGGCGACCAGGTCGCCTGTTTCATCAATACCCAGTCGGGAGTCGAGGCTTTCGCAATCTCCTCTCGGGGCCAGGACGGAAGTACGACGGAGCGACTAGTCACCCCGCTGGAGGCGCTCAGCGTTTTCGCAGCCGAGCCCGACACCGCAACGCGGGAGCCGCTGGACAACCACTTTGAGCGGGTCGAGCAACTGGTACATGGTCCACTGACGACGGAAGCCGTGGCTGAGGGGAACCTCAGGGGTACCCGCAAGCGGGTGTGGGAGCGGCTACATGGCAGCACTGGCACCCTCTTCACAGATCAAGCTCGTGAGGCACTCAACGCTCTTCACGAGCGGCCGCTAACGGAACATGCTAATGCCCGGCTACGGCTTGCGCTCCGCAACCGGTATAGCTACGACGACCTCATTGAGGTGCTGAACCAGCTACACGAAGACGACAAGCTGGTTATCAAGACCAGCGAAGCCGACCCCATCAAGATCGTTTGCTCGATCGGAGTGAGCCCAGTATGAGTGACCGCCTGATCGAGCGCATCGAGTCGCACGACTACCGCAAGCTGTTCCTTCAGGATTTGCACTGGTCCGCGCCGGTGCATCGAGAGCCCGTCAGCTTGTCCAACGAAGGCCAAACAGTAAAAGCCGTAAATGTCTCCAGCTACAAGGGCGTTTCCGTTTGGGTATGCGATCAGCGGCCGGGGTCTGCGCTGGAGGCGCAGCTCGACCAGCTCATCGCCAAGAAGTCCGTCGACCGGCTCACCATCTTTTATGACGCGGATGAGCAAGTTTGGCGTTGGCCCGTACGTCGTACCGCAGGGGGTAGCACCACAACCCGTCTCTCGTCACACAGATACACCGCAGGGCAGCCCAATCCAAACTTTGTGCACCGCCTCAACTCAATCCGCATCGACTGGAGTCAGCCGCTCGATGCAACAGGGCTGATAGCACGAGTCCGTGAAGCATTCGATGTCGAAGCCCAGAACGAGACCCGCCAAGCCTCAAAATTGATGGCCCGCATGTACGCGTCTCTCGAGGCGTGCGGTACCCCTGAGCATGAGATCTCCGTCAGTCTGGCTCGGATACTGTTCCTCATGTTCGGCGATGACACCGACATGTGGGAAGCAGGTCTCTTTCAGCATTTCATGGTTGCTCATACGAGGCCCGATGCATCGGACCTATCTGCCCGGTTGAACGAGTTGTTCACATGGCTGGATACGGCCGACAAAGACCGGGGCACTGTTCCTGATCACCTCCGTGGCTTCAAGTACGTCAACGGCGGGATTTTCAATGAGAGGATCTGCCTCCCGGAACTAGAGGCCGAATTCAGAGATGCAGTAATCGAGGCATGTCAGCGAGACTGGGCGTCAGTTAGCCCTGCAATCTTCGGATCGATGTTCCAATCAGTGCGAGACGCCAAGACTCGCCGTAACCTTGGCGAGCACTATACATCCGAAGAAAACATCCTGAAGACACTGAATCCACTTTTCCTTGACGAACTGCGTGCCGATTTCGAGGTCGCCAAGACAAAAGCAAACGAAAAGTTGGCCTTGACCAGGCTCCGCAATAGGCTTGGGGAGATAAGGTTCCTCGATCCGGCCTGCGGTTGTGGGAACTTCATCATTATCGCCTACAGGGAACTGCGGGAACTTGAACTGCGGATCATGGAGCGACTGCAAGAGATCACGGGCGATGATCAGATGCTCCTAGCCAATGTCGGCCTCAAGGTAAATCTCGACAGCTTCTACGGCATCGAGATTGACGAATGGCCGGCTAAGATCGCCGAAACCGCCATGTTCCTTATGGACCGCCAATCGGATCTCAAGCTAGTTGAGCGCCTCGGTTGGGCTCCTGATCGGCTCCCCATTAGACGGCAGGCCACCATCATCGTGGGAAATGCTTTGAGGCTCGATTGGGGTGACATTTTTCCTGCTAGCGATAACACCATCATCGCCGGCAATCCACCATTCATAGGAACGAAGGAGCGATCTTCGAGTCAAACTAACGATCTCCAGGCTGCTTGGGGAAGTCGTTACGACGGGTACATGGATTACGTCACCGGATGGTTCACGAAAGCAGCGAGCCATCTAGGAAGAGTGAAAGGCCGCTGGGCCTTCGTCTGTACGAATTCGGTAACAATGGGCCAGGCGGTCCCCTCGGTATTCAGCGCGCTACACGACGGGGGCTGGAGGATCAAATTCGCCTATCGTACTTTCCCGTGGACATCCGAAGCCTCGGGGAAAGCTGCAGTTCACTGCATCATTGTCGGCTTCACAAAGGAACGCACCATCAAGCAGCGGCTTTTCGGGTATTCTCCGGATAAGCGCACTCACGAGCTGATCCCTATTTCTCATGGGGTGAATGCGTATCTCGCCGATGGGCCAGATGTTCTCGTTCGGAAACGCATGAAACCGCTGGGTCATGGGCTGCCGGAAGTAACAGCAGGATCAAAAGCCGTTGACTGGGGACATCTCACGCTCAACGAAGATGAGTTCGCAGAGCTTTCCCAAGATCCCATCGTCCGCCCATACATTCGGCTTTATCTCGGTGGCGATGAGCTGATCAACAACGAGCACCGGTGGTGCCTCTGGCTAGTGGATGCCGATCTCGAGGCCACCCAAACGAATGCGAATGTTGCTGAACGACTGGCAACAGTGCGAAAGCTCCGACTTGAGAGCCCTAAGGTAGCTACTCGAAAGGCTGCCGTGACGCCGCATCTATTCGAACAGCGTCGTCAACCTCTGGGAGCCTATCTTGGGATTCCGCAAACCTTTTCTGATTCTCGACGATACGCAACTGTTGCAAGGCTACCCGAGACAGTTATTGCGTCAATTAAGCTCTTCACCGCGAAAGATCCGGACGGGTACCTGTTCGGCGTGATCTCATCTTCGATGTTCCTGACCTGGCAGCGAACCGTAGGTGCGCGCATGAAATCTGACCCAAGCTTCACCAATACGATTGTATGGAATACGCTCCCTCTGCCACCTGTTTCCCAAGATCTTCGAGGTCGAATCGCTGCGGCTGGCAAATCGGTCTTGGCCGCGCGCGACCTTGCACCGGCCAAATCACTTGCTGAGCACTATAAGGCCGACTCGATGGACCCCGCGCTCCTCGCCGCACACGACTCCTTGGATGCGCTGGTGGATAAAGCATTCGGTGCTGCCAGTCCCTGCCAGAGCGAACAAGAGCGTCAAACCATTCTATTTCAGCGTTATCAAGAATTGACCGCAGACTTGCTCACATACCAGACTGCTAAGGGTGCAGGGGCGCGGAAGCGAGTCGGCCGTGGACTATCTGTGGACGGACATCAGAGATCTGACTGATCCTTTGGCGTTGACCAGCTAGAACGCAGGTAACCCATCCGGCCTCCGGAGCCGTGTGCGCAGGTTCGAATCCTGCCGGGGGCACTCGCCTGGTCGCCTACGAACTTTCGTACCCGACCAGGGGGATGCCGACAGAAGAGGGCGGGAGTCAGTCTCACTGACTCCCGCCCTCTTTCGTTCTCTCTCACTGTTCGCGACACACCTCCGACACACAGCGCCAGCCTGTTTGCGCATCACTCACGACAGGCCCGCGCTCTTGATTGGGCCGTCGGTCGTTCACCGTCGGCACCCTGCGCGACCTTCGGGGCCTGCGTCACGAGATCGGGCAACTTGCAGCCTCCCCCAGGCTGAGGGAGGCCCGGAGCCGCTCGAAGTCCGCGGGGTACGCCCTCTCGCGGAGTGCACCACCAGTCAGGCGTTCCGCATCAGACGCCAGCCTGCGACTCGCACTGAAGGCGCGAGCCCACTCCTCCGATGCGCCCTGCCGGTCGCTCAGTGTGTTGTCGAGGTCGAAGAGAGCGAGTAGCTGAACTTGTTGCACGGTACGCCCGAGGCCTGTCGGCGCCTCGCGGGACGTGTCCCACCTGTCCGACCGTCCGGATAAGACTCTCACCTGCACAAACACCCCGGACAGCCCCGACAGAAGCTGTCCGGGGTGTGAGGGGTGTCCGGTCAAGGACGGGCTGTAACACCCCACGCCCGGGGTGTTGCAGCCCGTCGGCGAAGCCGACCTCGCAATGGGTGTAGGAGCCGGAGGCGACTTCCGATCTCCCCGCCTACACCAGCGGCCCTCGCGACACGCCTCCGCCGCGCTCTGTGTCGCCGCACACCCCCGGTGTGGCTTCGCCGCAGGTCAGAGGGACAGACAGCGCCGACCGCCGCAAATCGCCTCTAGGATCTGTTGCGAATGTTTCGAATATTGCGGATACTTCGATAGGTAGGCAGCGCTGACCACCAAGACCAGAACCACCACCGCCACCATGACGGCCGTAGGCCCCGTTCGTCGCGCCGACGACAAACGACGGGGCGTGCAACCGTCACGCCAGCCCACCCTCGCGCCGACGACGGCGGGCTATTGGCGCCCACCCACGGCTACCAGGGGCGCACGAATGACCAAGATCGATATTCGTCCGGTGAAACTCCCGGACGACAAGCAGAAGACTGCAAACCATGCCCTCACCCGGGTCCGGGCCTACCTGGCAGAGCACCAGGAGGCTTCCCAGATCACTGTCATCGTTCAAGATGAAGGCGATCGTGAGCCCTTGGCTCTCCCTCGCGAGGCTGTAGAGCTCCTCGCGTCGCTCCTGGCGCATCTTGGCGCCGGCCGGGCCGTGTCCATCGTTCCGTCCGACGCCGAGCTCACCACTCAGCAAGCAGCCGACATACTCAACGTGTCCCGTCCTTTCCTCATCGGTCTCTTGGATGCCGGAGAGATCGAGTTCCGGACCGTTGGCTCGCACCGCAGAATCACCGCGTCGTCTCTGATGGAGTACCAGCGCAGGGACGACCACCGTCGCCGAGGCGTGGCTGATGAGCTCACCCAGCTCGGCCAGGAGATGGGAATGATCTAGGCCATGGCTTTCGTCGCCGTCTACGACGCCAACGTCCTGTATCCGAGCACCTTGCGTGACGTACTCATCCGCGTAGCGCAGGCAGGGCTTGTACAGGCGAAGTGGACGGACCAGATCCTCGATGAGACCTTCCGCAATCTGAGCAAGAATCGGCCTGACCTGGATCCGAAGAAATTAGATCGTACGCGGGAGCTGATGTCAGGGGCGATCCGGGATGTGCTGGTCAAGGGGCACGAACCGCTGATCGACATACTCGAACTGCCGGATCCCGACGACCGGCACGTCCTGGCCGCTGCCATCAAGGCAAAAGCGCAGGTGATCGTCACATCCAACCTGAAGGACTTCCCCACCGACAAGCTGTCCGTGTGGGATGTACAGGCCGTCCATCCAGACGCCTTCATCGAGGCTCAGGTCGACCTCTCCCCCCGGCTGGTGTACGGAGTGCTTACGCAGATAGCGGACTCCTGGGAAAGCCCGCCGAACGCAGTGGTCGCGGACGTGATCGATTCACTGGAGCGAGAAGGCCTGGTGGCGTCGGTAGCGGCACTGCGAGCCTTGACCTAGACACCCTTCTGACGCCCGTGCCCTGGCCGGTCCGGCCAGGGCACGGGCGTCTCCGGGCGCCAGCGAGCTTTCGCGCTCCAGTGCGCGCGACACGCCGCCGGACACACACCCTGCGTTGCCGACTATCCCTTGCCTGGCTCCGTCGCAGGTCAGAGGCCATAGTGGGGGACAACCAGACAATCAATCCGGAGTCGTGTGCGCAGGTTCGAATCCTGCCGGGGGCACCAAAGCAGACACATTCGAACCCACGGCACCCCGCAAGGGGGCCGTGGGCACGGACAACAAGCCCCCAGCGGCGCCTAGCGCCCTGGGGGCTTTCTCATGGGCGCGAGCTACAAGCGCCTGCTCCAGGGCCTCTGTCAGCGCAGCCCCGCCGCCCTCTGGGTCCTGTCGGATCGCTTGCCCGGCGCTACGTACACCCTCATCCAGCAGCACAGCGAACGGCTCGGCGTACGCATGCACCTCTCAGCCACCGACCCCTCACCGAGCGTCGAAGTCGCCTACGAGGGCTGGACGTTCCCCAAGGGCGGCGTGGCGTTCGTGTGGGTGTTGGAGCGGGAGGTGGGAACAAAGAAGGCGCAGGAGCGTAGTGTTGATCCATGACGACGTCTCAAGTTGCGATTCAAACCCTCCGGGACCTAAAAGACGAAGCCGCACGTGAGGGTTTGCGGGTCTTCGAATTTAGTGGGGGTGCGCCTCCCGTCGGCTCCGCCGGGTGGTTGCACAGCGTGACCGGAGGCGTTGGTTCTCGCGGTTGCGGAAGCCGAAGGCGTTGCGGGCTTCGAGCTTGATGAGGCGGTTGTTGCCTTCGGAGGCGGCGTTGGTGATGCCGGTGGTGAGGTAGGTCTCGATGCCGTCCCACCACTGCTCGACGGTCTCGGCGAGGGTGAGGAGTTCGGGCATGTGGGCGTGGTCGGCGACGTGGGCGAGGAAGCGGTGGCGGGCGGCGGAGATCGCGGAGCGGTCGGGGGCGTGGTGGGTGCGGCTGATGGTCAGGTGGAGGATGTCGCGCAGGAGTTCCTTGGCCTGCCAGGCCGCGTGGATCTGCCGGCCGTAGGTGCCCATGTACTCCAACTCCGCCTTGAGCAGGGTGCGTTGGTTTTCGGTGAGGTCTTCTTTGTTGCGGCGCAGGAGTTTGCGGACGGTGTAGATGCTGTCGCCTTTGCGGGCCCGGCGGCCGTGCTGCTTCCAGGTGAGGCGTCGGCGCAGGTCGGCGAGGTGGCGCTGGGCGAGCTGGACGATGTGGAAGCAGTCGACGACCACGGTTGCGTGCGGCAGGGCGCGGTGGACGGCGGCGCGGAAGGTGGCGCACAGGTCGATGGCGACGTAGCGGACCTGTGCCCGCCAGGAGGCGGGCTGGGCGCTGAGCCTGTCGGCGACCGAGGTGGCGTTGCGGCCCTCGACCTGGCCGAACAGTCCTTGTCCGCCGATCGCGTCGACGAAGCCGATGTGCCAGGCGTCCGCGATGAGTTCCCACTTGCCGGTGGCCGGGTTCTGCTTCCACACCGGTTTCCCGCGCCGGGTCTCGTCGATCCCGACCGCCTCGGTCGCGGGCGGCGTCTCGGGCAGGACCGCCGCGGCGTAGTCCTCAAAGCACTGCTGCACGATCGGCCAGCTCAAGGACAGGTCGCGGCCGGCCTGCACGACGGTGCGGGATCCGTCGCAGACCGCAGCCCCCGCCGCCCGGCGCAGGGCGGTGGTGGTGCGCATCCCGGCAGGCACCGCGTGTATCGCCTCGGTGAACGAGCCGCGCTCGCACACGGGTTCGGCGCAGTACCAGCGTGCCTTGCGCCACCGGATACTCACAGGGCGTCCACCGCAGGGCAGGTGCCGGGGCCGGGTGGTGCGGTAGTCCTTCAGCCGGGTGGCGAAGACCCCGCACGAGGGGCAGGCCCGGGCGGAGTCCTCGTTCGTGACCACGTACACCGTCGAACCGCCCGCCCCGTCGTCCTTGACCTTGATCACACTCACCCCCTCCAGCCCCAGAAGTCGCGTGGCCGCCTCGTTGATGCCGGTATCGTCGCTGTTCAAGCCCGTGGGGTTTCATGATCGGTTGCCTAGACAACAACCATGATCACGAAGACCTGCGGGCTCCTTGCGTCCAGGGCGCCCGCACCCCAACCACCTCACACAGCGTGACCGGCGAGCCCGCCCGTCACCGTCGTACCCCCACTAACTTCGAAGACCCGGGTTTGCAGCTCAAAGCTGAAAGCAAGTTCTCATCGTGGAAAGGGCGAGTGCAGTCCATTCTCACACGAGCTCTTGGGAAAGACCACCACCTGACACAAGCTTTCGTCGATACCGACTACAGTCTGATGGTTTTTTCGGCTAGCACTCCTGACAGCGCATGGGACAGCGCTTTTCTGGGCGGGGTGAGTAAGGCGTCAGGAATCATTGAAGCCGCCATCTTTGAACTGGAACAGGCGGGATCAAGTGACGATGCAGTTGATGAGACGGCTTTCGACCCGGATCTCTGGGCGTATGTGAGTACGCACATCCAAAACGAAGACTGGCAGGCGGTAGCTAGCCAGACGGCCATCTTTGTTGAGCATCACGTGCGTCAGTGGTGTGGCGATCCCAAGGACAAGAATGGCAAGACCCTTGTCGGCAAGGGGTTGTATTCGACAGTGTTTGCGGATGCTGCTCAGTTCCGGTTGGGCAAGGAAAGCGGCGAGTGGGAGGGTTGGCGGATGCTTGGTATGGGATTCGCCCAGGCTCTGAGCAACGTCGATCGTCACAACATCCAGAAGCGGGACGACGCCAAGCGATACGCCTTCGGCGTCCTTGGGATCGGGAGCCTGATTCTGACGCAGCTGCGGCACCAGCACGGTGAAAATCTCAATATTAATTAAGCGGAAGGAAGGGCTATGTCGGAAGACTCTGTCATGCGGAAGCTTGCGCAACTGAAGGCAGCTGAAGCCAAGCTGCGAGATCAGCAAGCAAAATACGAGAGTGACGCTTCGAAGAAGCGTAAGGATGCTTCGGCTAAGAAGAGATCCGCCGAGCGGACCTCTTCGACAAGCTTGCGCAGGAGCTACACGAACTCTGCCCTCAAGCTTGAGAACGATGCGGCTGCTCTCGACAAGAAAGCTGCCGACGTTTCCAAGAAGTTGGCAGACAACCTTGGGAAGCAGCGTCAGGAAACTGCCAACTTGGGCCGTGCGCGTAAAAACGCAGAGTCGGTGCAGGCTCGTGCTGACACAAAACGCAGGAGTGAAGAGAAGAAGCATGCGCAGGAGCTTGCTCGCATCAGTAAGCCGACTGTGAGATATATTCACGAGGTGCGCCACATCCCCGCTCCCAAGCCAGAGCAGCTCCGTGTCCTCTACCTGACAGCAAACCCTCGAATCTGGGATGAGGATGAGAGCGGCGACCTCATCGAGACCCGTATTCGTGTGGACAAGGAAGTGAGTGATGTCCGTGCGGAGGTTCGGAGTGCCCTGCATCGGGATAGCATCGAAATTGACCATTGGCCTGCCGCGACACCTCTGGATCTCCTAAGAGGGCTTACCGACAAGAAACCGCACGTTGTGCACTTTTCAGGGCACGGCGGTGGTAAGGCCCTGGAGTTTGACAACGGTTCTCTTGACTCACCCGAGGGTGTCGAAGTCCAGTTTGAACATCTGGCGCGAGCCCTGGGGGCAACAAGTGACCCGCCTCGTGTTCTCGTGCTTAATGCCTGTGACACTTTGGATGGCGCGGACGTCTTGCTTGCCGCTGTCCCGGTAGTTATCGCCACGACGACAGAGATCTCAGACCTAGCGGCCAACTTGTTCGCGACAGTCTTTTATCGGGCGATTGCTTCCGGCCTCAGTGTTCGCGTTGCGATTGATCAGGCAAGGTTTGCGATTGATACTCTCGCTGGTGGTCATGGAGATGTCATCGCGTCCGTAACACGAGAGGATGTCGACCTCGATGCCCTAGTGCTTGTGGAACCGACCGAGCTATCGTGAGTCCTCACAGAGGTTTTAGCTATCCGAAGATTTGCCTCGGCGCCCGCTACGGCTAGGGCCGGTACCTGGCGCTTCGCCCGAAGTGCTGGCCGTAGCACCCAAGACCTTCTGGATGGCGCTACGCCGCTCCTGGAGCCTGCGCTCCTCTTCCTCAATGCCGGCCATGGCCTTGTCGCGTACCTCTTCATCGGCAAGCTTGTTGTCGACCCAGGCGGTGAGCGCCTCCACGCCAACCTCGTTGACCGACTGTTCTGTAATACCTCGAAGTCCCTCAACCTGCTCCCGCAAGGCCGGATCAATGCGTACCGCGAAAACCACTGGCTTACGCTCTTCCTCCCCTCCCGGTATCTGCGGTGGCATGCCTAATTGTTGTTCGCCCATTTTGAATCCCTCCCTGTTGTGCGGTAATTGTTAACCTTTCTATTTATAGCGAAAACGGCGGGGAAATTCAATGTAATGAAAGGCGACCCTTCTTTCTGGAAATGAGTGAGCACCCCGCCCATCATCATTGATGAGCAGGGTGCTTCGACGTGGAAATTATTCCGAGCTGCGACTGTGCACTGGGTTGAACTTCGTCACGCCACAGGCGGTCGCGTGCGTACACCCGCCCGCTTGAGCGCCATACGCACCGTGCTGGCGCTGACGTTGAACTCATTCCCGATTCGCTGCATGGTCCAGCCCTGGGCGTATAGCTCTTCGGCCCTGGCTACTCGGTCTGGGGTCATCTTGAGCTGCGGTCGTTTCTCGGTACCCGACAGCTTCAAGTGCCGGTCGACAGTGCAGCGGTGTACGCCGTAACGCCGCGACAGTTCCTGCACGTTTGCGCCTTTCCGGTATGCGTCCACCATCTCAGCCACCTCTTCCGGTGACAGGATGCGGTTCTCGCGGACCGTCGTAGCAACCGCTGGATTGTCCTGGTCGGGCTCTGGCTGGCACTTCGGCTCTCTGTCGGCCCTCTCCAGCGCTTTGAGCAGCCTCAACAGGGGTGCCCCAGGGTTCGAAAGGGAGTCGGCAAGGCGCACCTGGAGGACGGGAACGGTGCTGCCGGTTTCGACCGGTTCGTTCCCCGCGAGTGCCGCAGTCGGGCATCAGCACTTCGGTGGTGATGCCCGATTTCCTGTTCCCCAGGTCCATCTCTCGGGTGACGGCCACCCGTGCGTCAACCATGTGCCCCGGGATCGTCACCCGCGGGGTCACTTCTCCCCCGGGCCGGCTGTAGCGGACTTCCAAGCCGACCGCCCTGTGGAGCCGACGCTGCAAGTCTTCCGGCAGACGGGACGGGTCCACGTCCAACAGCGGCAGGGCGTCCAGCAGAGCCGCGTTGTCGGCGGCCGGCACCGAAGCCGCGCCGGGTTCGGTCAGCCGGGCCACTTGATCGGCAGGCGCCTTCCGGAGCGCGTCACGGAACACCCGCGCATGCTCATGCTCACCGAGCCCTCCCCGTCGCCCCCACCCCTGCGGCCGGCGGGGGCCGCCGTGCAGCCGTCTGTGACGGGGCGCCCCCGGACAATGCGGGCGCGCGTTCCACGGGTGATGCCTCGCGAGGGCTCCGCACGCACCGGGACGCATTGCTTGTCGGTAGGGTCTTCCCGTGACCGAACTCGCTGCCTCTGATGCCCCAACAACCGCCTACGGAACCTTTCTTGGGACCCAGCGCGGAGAGCCGTCCGCCGCCATGTGCGAGCGCTGGGCGGATGAGCACGCCGGTGATCCGGAGGAGCCACGGGCACTGGTGGACGCCGGGTGGCTCACGGTCCGAAAGGGCGAGGCCGAGGGGGCTCTGTCTCTGTTCCGGCGCGCCGCCGCCTGCGATGGCGAGTACCGCCTCGACGCCCACGTCGGCATCGTCGGCCAGTTGTACGCGCTGGGCCGCGTGACGGAGGCCGAGCACACCCAGGAGGACCTACGGGCTCACCTCGACGCCGAACACACCGGGGAGGCGCGGCTGCGGGTCATCGACGACATGGTCGAGACGCTGACCGAGGCAGGGCGGTACGAGCGGGCACTCGAGTGGTGCCAGGCGGGCCTGGACCGTATCACCGCAAACGACGACGGCCTTCAGGCCGCCGAGTACCGGCACATGCTGCTCATCGACCGCGGCTTCCTGCGCGGCGAGTTGGGGATCGAGCTTGACGAGGACGACCTCGCCGCAGAGGCGGAGGCGAACGCCTCCTTCGCGGAGTTCCGGGAGGAACTGCGGGGTGCGCTGTCGCAGGGACCGTCGGTGGACATGCCCGAGGACGGGGAGGCGTTCGACGGGATCGTGCTGCGCTGGGTCCGCGAGGACTTCGCCGCCGTCCGCGCCCGCTGGCTGGAGTCGACCGCCCACTACGGCGACGACTACGACACCTACGCCGAGCGGCTGCAGCGTGAGGCCCGCGCCTACAGCGAGGCCGGCGCTGCCCGTGTCCGTATGGTCAGCGCCACCCTCACCGAGTTCGAGGCGTACACGGACCGGCAGGGCCGTGACGGGGACGCGGCGGAGACCCGGCGTTCCTTCGGCGAGTGGTATGCCCTGACGGGACACCCCGAGCGTGTCCTGTTGTGGCCGCCGGCGCGCAACGGCCCGTGCTGGTGCGACTCGGGCCGCAAGTACAAGAAGTGCTGCGGTGCGCCCGCGAAGAACTGACGCACGGTGGGAGCCGCGGCGGCCGCGAGCCACCGTCCGCTGCGGACGCGGGGCGGTGACCGGCTCACGAGTCCGGCCCGTTCAGGCGCCCCGGCCGTCGGGATCCAGCCGTATCAGCGCCAGGGCCTCGGCGACCTCGGCGGTCAGCTCGTCCGCGGGGCCGTAGACGACGTCGAGGTCGGCGTGCAGCGGTTCGAGGACGAGCGCGGCGTCGGCGGCCCGGCCCTGGGCGAGCAGCAGCATGCCGATGTCACGGCGGAGTTCGACGGCTTCCTCGCTGACGTCGCCGTCCACGGACCGGACGACGGCCAGTACCGCTTCGAGCGCCGTGAGCGCCTCCGTCACCTGGCCGAGTTCGGCGCGGCAGCGGGCGGCCTGGGCACGGCAGGCGCGGGCCTGCTCGCCCGTGGGCCCCGAGACGCGTCCGTAGGCGTCGGCGAGCGCCGTGAACTCGGGCAGGGCGGCGCGGTAGTCGCCGCCGAGCAGCCGGATCGCCGCCCGCTGCGTGCGCAGCTCCAGCACCTGCCGGTTCTCGGTGCCCAGCGCGCGGGCGGCGGGCTCGATGACCTCGCTGAGCACCTCCGCGGCCTGGGTGAACCGCTCCTCTTCGAGGAGGGCGTCGGAGTGGGCGTAGGCGTCCTTGATGTCCGCCCGGATCTCGTCCGGTACGGGCACGGGCCCGGGGATCCGCTCCCCCGGGGGCGTCGGGGCGGCCGCCGGCCGGGGCCGGGAGCGGGGTGCGTACGGGTGGCGGAACAGCCGGGTCGGGTCCGGGGCGCCGGCCGGGCCCGTCTCGCCGGGCGACGGTTCCTCACCGGCCCGCGGGAGGAGGGGCCGCAGCCGCTCGTACACCTCCTGGACGTCGGCGGGCCGCGCCTCGGGGGCCTTGGCGAGCAGGTGCAGGACCAGTTCCTCCAGCGCGGCCGGGACCTCGGGGCGCAGCCGCCGCAGCGGGGTGGGGGCCTCGGTGACGTGCCGGTACATGAGGGCGAGTTCGCTGTCGGCCCGGAACAGGGCGCGCCCGGCCAGCAGTTCATGCAGGACGCAGCCCAGCGCGTACAGGTCCGTCCGCGGGGTGACGCGCCCGCCGCGGACCTGCTCGGGCGCCATGTACTGGGAGGTGCCGACCGGGCTCCCGGTCGCGGTCAGCTTGGTGGCGTCGGCGCGCAGGATGGCCGCGATGCCGAAGTCCAGCACCTTCACGGTCCCGTCGCGGGCGACGAGGACGTTCCCCGGCTTGAGGTCCCGGTGGATCACGGGCACCTCGTGGGCGTGCGACAGCACGGTGGCCACCTGCGCGGCGACCGCCACGGCCCAGCCGACCGGCAGCGGCCGGACCGGGTCCACGTAGGCGGACAGCCGGACGCCGTCGACCAGCTCCATGACGAGGAACAGGTGCTCATGGGCGTCGTCGAGGACGGCGTCGTAGACCTGCGGCACCCCGGGGTGCCGGATGCGGGCCGTGATCCGGGCCTCGCGCCGGAACCGCCTGGCGAGTTCGTCCGCCATCTGCGGCGAGGTGACGGCCTGGGACCGGATGAGCTTCACCGCCACGGGCCGGTCCAGCACTGAGTCGTAGCCGCGCCAGACGTCGCCCATGCCGCCGTGACTCAGCTCCTCCAGGAGTTCGTAACGTCCGTCGATGATCCGCTGCGGCACCGTGCCCCTGCCCCGTGGTGTTGCTGTCGCCGACGTGGCAGCCGGGCTGGTGTCGGCCGGCCCCACGTGTCGGACCAGTGTGGTGGGGGTCACGATCTTCCGTCCAGGGAGGCGTACGAGGTACGTCACATCTGGCCGAGAACCGTCTGTGCGGCGTGGTTCCGCCTGTCGTACTCGGCCCACACGACCTTTCCGGGCGCCTCGCAGGGCCGTGGACCCCACCCCCACCGGTCGGCGAGGGCGGCGACGAGGAGCAGACCGCGCCCGTCGGTACGGTCGGCCCCGGGAAGCCGCCGCGCGGGTTCCGGGAGCCGCTCGCCCCGGGTGTCGGCCACCTCGATCCGCACGGTGGAGAGCGGCCCTGCGGGCACGGTGAGCCGTACGAGGAAGTCCCGGCCCGGCACCCGGCCGTGGTGCGCGGCGTTCGCGCTGAGTTCGGCAACCAGGAGCACCACGGCGTCATGCTCCTCGGTGCCGTACGGGATCCCCCAGGCGTGCAGCCGCTCCGCACACAACCGGCGGGCGAGCCGGGCGCCCCGGGGTGTGGAGGTGAAACGCATCTCGAAGTGGTGTGCGGGCACGGTGGGTTGGGTGGGGGGAGTGGGCTGCGTGAGGTGGGTGGGCTGTGTGGGTTGGGTGGGGGGCGTGGGGGGAGTGGGATGGGCAGGGGCTGTGGGTTGGGTGAGGGTTGCGGGGCGGGCAGAGGTTGTGGGGCGGGTGAGGGTTGTGGGTTGCGTGGGGTGAGCGGGGGGCGTGGGGTGGGCGGGGATCGTGGGGTGGGCGGGGTTGTTCGTCATGGCTCCACGGTGGGTCGTGGTGGCGTAGCGTGACCATGGGTGACGCGCCGTCGCGTTCCGCTTGTACGCGGCCGGGCGGTGCGGTGTACGTGCGCGGAAGGGTGGCGGCGGTGCGGCAAGATGACGCGGCGGGCGGACGGGAGCCGGTGGACGTGGTGGAACCGGTGGAACGAGTGCCGGCGATGGAACCGCCCGGGGCGGCGGAACCGGCGGGAAAGCGACCGGAGGACGAGCCCGGGCAGGGTGTGGTCACCGCGTTCGGGCGGCAGTTGAAGCTCTTCCGGACCCGGGCCGGGCTGGAGCGGCCGGAGTTCGGGAAGCTGGTGGGATACGCGGCTCAGTCGATCGCCTCGTTCGAGCAGGGGCGACGCATCCCGCCGCCGAGGTTCATCGACCGGGCCGACGAGGTACTGGACGCGGGTGGTGTGCTCAAGGCGCTGAAGGATGAGGTGGCGCGGGCGCAGTATCCGGCCTTCTTCCGGGACATGGCGCGGTTGGAGGCGGAGGCGGTGGAGTTGCACGTCTACGACACTCACGTGATCAATGGCTTGCTACAGACAGAGGAGTACGCGCGAGCGGTGTTCCGGATGCGGCGTCCGTTGCTGGACGAGGACACCATCGAGCATCGGGTGTCGGCGCGGTTGGGACGCCAAGCGATCTTCTCGCGCCGAAGGCTGCCAACACTCAGCTTCGTCATCGAGGAGTCGGTACTGACACGGCCCATCGGAGGTCGAGAGGGCATGCGGGGCCAGCTGGAACAACTTCTGCTACACGGCCAGCGGCGGAATGTGGAGATCCAGGTCATGCCCAACGAGCGTGAGGAGCACAGTGGATTGGCGGGCCCTTTCACCTTGATGGAGACGGCGAAGGGGCGCAGGATCGCCTACGTAGAGGTGCAGAAGGACAGCCGCCTCTACACCGACCGCGAGACGGTCAGGGAGATGGAAGCCCAGTACGGCATTCTGCGGGCGCAGGCCCTGACGCCGCGCGAGTCCCTGACCTTCTTCGAGAAACTGCTGGGAGAGAGATGAACGAGAAGTTGCCCGAGCCTCCTCTGTCGGCCCTGGCGTGGTTCAAGAGCAGCTACAGCAGCGGCGAGGGTGGCCAGTGCGTCGAGGTCGCCTGGCGGAAGAGCAGCTACAGCGGTGCCGAAGGCGGCCAGTGCGTCGAGGTCGCCTGGCGCACGAGCAGCTACAGCGGTGCCGGGGGCGGCGAGTGCGTCGAGGTGGCCGCCACCCCCGGCACCGTGCACGTCCGGGACTCCAAGCAGCTGGGCGGGCCCGTGCTCAGCGTGAGCCCCCGGGCGTGGGCCGGGCTCGTGGAGTTGGCGGCCGACCACTCGGCCTGACACGGGAGGGGCCCCGTACACCTCGCGGTGTACGGGGCCCCTGCTCATGCCGAGGGCGGCTACGCCGCGTCGTCCACGCCCTCCTCGCGGCGGATCATCCGCCAGGCGGCACGGCGTGCGCTGCGGTCGAGGCTGGACTTGAAGTTGCGGTCCGCGCCGAAGTACTGGCGGCCGAGGCCGGCGATGGAGTCGACGTGGTCGGCCATCTTGTCCGCGAAGACCTTGTCGAAGACCCTGCCGAAGTTGTCCTCGTCGTTGACGACCGCCGCGGCCCGGACCTTGGCGTCGGCCTTGGCCTCCTCGAAGGGCCGGATGACGTCCTGTTCGGTGAAGTCCGTACCGAACTTGGCGTTGAACTTCTCGATCAGCTCGGACAGGAGGGACTTCTCGGGCTCCTTGGCGCCGCCCGGCCCCTCGCCGAAGCCGGGCATCGTCGCGGGCCCCTCCGGGCTGAGGGAGACGTCGTGCTCGCCGGTCTTCTGCACGCGCAGGTGGCTGAGGTCGACCTCGCCGATGTCCACGCCGCCGTCCGCGCGTCCGCGCAGCCGGGTGAGGAGGTAGCGGCCGTAGAGGTGGAGTCGTTCGAGGTCGGGGTCTTGGTAGCGCACGATCTGGGCGAGGAAGCCGTACTTGCGCACGTAGTCGTGGAGGTCGGCGCGGAAGTCCTCGGCCGTCCTGACGTCGTCCTCGTCCTCGTCGTTGTCGCGCAGGGCCTCGTAGCGGGTGACGGCCGGGGACAGCAGGCGGTACAGCTCAGCGTGCAGCTTCTCCCACTTCGCCGGTGATCCGGCTGCCTTCTCCTTCGCCTCGAACCAGGCGGCGGCGAACTCGTCCATCTCGGTCTCGGAGATGATCGGCGCGGACATGACCCGGCTCTGGGCGGTGTAGAGAAGGTTGGGATCCGAGGGGAGGGTGTTCGCCTCCTCGAAGTACGGGCGGAACGCCTCCTTGATGTCCTCGGCCTCGTTGGTGAAGTCCAGGACGGCGAGGTCGGCCTGCGCCTTGCGTTCGGCGGTGCGGTTCAGCCGGGAGAGGGTCTGGACGGCGGCGATACCGGTGAGCTTCTTGTTGACGTACATGGTCGTCAACAGGGGCTGGTCGAAGCCGGTCTGGTACTTCTCCGCCACGACCAGGATCCGGTACTCCTGCTGCCCCTTCGCCCCGGCCTTCACCGCCTTGTCGTCGGCGCGCGTGTAGCCGAAGGCCTTGGGCAGGGCGGTCTCGGACAGCCCTCCGTTCTCCTTCGGCTCGGTGGTCTCCTCGCCGTCGATGGTGAGGGAGCCGGAGAAGGCGACCAGAACGCCCAGGTCCGGATACCTGGTGTGGTAGTCGCGGTCCCTGATGTAGCTCCTGATGGCGCGGGCCATCTGGACGGCGGAGTGCCGGGAGCCGGTCACGACCATGGACTTGGCCCGTCCGCCGAGCCGGCCCCTGGTGTGGGTGACGAAGTGCTCGACGATCACCTGTGCGTGCTGGGAGACGGTCGAGTCGTGGGTGAGGACGTACCGGGCGAGCAGCGAGTTCGCCTTCGCGGGGTCCACTTCGCGCTCGTCCTGGTTGTGGTTCACCAGCTTCCAGTACGTGTTGTACGTGACGTAGTTGCGCAGCGGGTCGAGGATGAACCCTTCCTCGATGGCCTGGCGCATGGAGTACGTGTGGAAGGGGCGGTACGCCGCCTTGCCGTCGACCTGGTCCGGGGTCCCGAAGAGTTCGAGGGTCTTGGACTTGGGTGTGGCGGTGAACGCGAAGTAGGAGAGGTTCGCCGCCCGGGACCGCTCCAGCGCCTTCTTCTTCAGCTTGTCCGTGACGGTGACGGTGGTCGCGCCGGCGTCCTCGGAGTCCGAGTCGAGGCCGAGTTCGCGCAGTGCGGCACGGACGGAGGTCGCCGCGTCGCCGGACTGGGAGGAGTGGGCCTCGTCGATGACGATCGCGAAGGTGGTGCCCCTGATCTCGGTCGGGTTGCGCTTGAGGTAGTCCAGGAGCGCCGGGAACGAGTGCAGGGTGACGGTGACGATCTTCCCGGTGTCGCGGGACAGCGCGCGGGCGAGCTGCTCGCTCTTCGCGCCCTGCCTCTCGTCGATCTTGACGACCAGGCCGTCGGTCTGGGAGAAGCTGCCGACCGTCTCGCGGAGCTGGGCATCCAGGTTCCGGCGGTCGGTGATGACGATGACCTTGTCGAAGACGGGCGCCCCGGGCTTGACGAAGCCCGCGGACAGGGCCTCGGTGTCCAAGCTGCGGGGGTCGTTGTCCGCGTGCAGGTCGGAGAGGCGGTGGACGAGCCACCCGATGGTGTTGGACTTGCCGGACCCGGCCGAGGCCATGATCAGGTAGTTCTGTCCGGCGCCGTGGGTGGCCGCGTGGGCGGTGAGCTTCCTGACGGCGTCCCACTGGTGGTAGCGGGGGAAGATCGTGGTGCGGGTGGTACCGCCGCCGGGCGTCCTGGTCTTCTGCTGGTGCGCGAACCGCTGGAGGAGATCGAGCCAGTTCTCCCGCTCCCAGACCTGCTCCCAGAGGTAGGAGGTCGCGTACCGGCCGAAGGCGGTGGGAGCGGGGTTTCCGGCGCCGCCGGGGCGGCCGGGGCCCTCGGAGCCGGTGTTGAAGGGCAGAAAGCGCGTGTTCCTGCCCTTGAGGGTGGTCGCGACGAAGACCAGGTCGGGATCGACGGCGAAGTTCGCGACGACCCGGCGGGTGAAGATCGGCTCGGTGGGGTCGCGGTCGGTCCGGTACTGCTCCTTGGCATGCTCGACGCCCTGACCGGTGAGCGGGTTCTTCAGCTCGGCGGTGGCGACGGGGATGCCGTTCAGGAACAGGGCGAGGTCGAGCCGGTTGTTCCAGTCCAGCTGCTTGGTCGCGTAGGGCAGCTCGCGGACGACGGTGAGGCGGTTGGCGCGGTAGCCGTCGAGGACGGAGGCGTCGGGGACCAGGTTCGGCCTGAAGTAGGCGACGCGGAGGCGGACGCCGCGGTCCTTGACGCCGTTGCGGAGGACGTGGAGCAGGCCGTCGTTGGCGATGGCCTGGTCCAGACGGCGAGCGAAGCCGCGCTCGGCCTCGGCGGGGTCGCCGTAGACGGTGCGGAGTTCGTGCCACTCCTCGGCCTGGGTCCTGCGGAGGAACTCGAAGAGTTCGCCCGTGTCCAGGCCGAGATCGGGCTGATAGCCGGCGGGGCTCGCCTCGCGCCAGCCGCGCTCGGTCATGGCGGCGACTATCGCGTCGCCGAACGCGGACTCACTGTGGACCGGGCCGGGGCTCATGCGCTGATTCCCTCCGTGGTGTTGCGTCCGCTGGCGGTGGAGACGTCGAACTGGCCGGTGACGGCGGCGGTGATGAGGGCTTGGCGACGCTCGGACAGGAGGCCGAGTTGACGTTCAAGAAGACGCTTCGCAGCTTGAGAGTTCTCGATCACGGCTTGCGCCTCGCCTGCCAAGGCTCGCTGGGCAGCCACACTCGGGAGTGGGATCGGGAAACTCATGATCTTGCTGCTGTTCGTAGAGGCCAGGTTCGTCGTCCTGGAGCCTGTGCTTTCGAAGTAGCAGCGTCCATGCAGCGTGCGCGTCATCAAGGCCAAATAGTCACCGTCAAGGCGGTCTGGTTCCGGGCGCAACGCAAAGACGTGATTCTGGTGGAGACAATCCGGCAACTCCCCCCGCCACACGGTCCCTCTTCCGAGTTTGTCCAAGTCGCCTCCTTCGGTCATGAGAACGTCTCCGGGACGGAGGGAGGTCCGGTTGGCAATATCGCGAGGGACCGTGATCTCTACGACGGAGTCAAGATCGACATGCCCGGCCTGGACGTTTGCGACTCGAAGGTAGGGACGCGTCACCACATCACCGGACAGGTCCCGCTTGCTGTCGACCGTCAGCCCGTTCTGGAGTCGGCAGACGTACCCGAGCCGCACGAGGGGCCTGTCATCTGCCATCGTGGGCAGCCAGGGCCACGGTCCCGACGGCTGCGGACGTGCCAGAAGGTCGGGGATCAGAGTCTCGGAAACCGCCGCGTAGACTCGCTCGTCCAGCCGAAGTAGCTGAAGACGCCGAAGTTCAACCAGTCGGTCGATGCGGGCTGTCTCGGTGTCGAGGAAGTCGGCGATGTGGCGTTGCTCCTCCAGCGGAGGAACACGGACTGGTACGCAACCGACCTCGGACGCGCTGATGGCCGGGTAACTCACTCCCGTGGAACGAGCCACGACTTCATCAACAAAAGTGTGCGACCGGCAGTAGTAGGCAAGATACCGGGCGTCGATTCTGCTAGTGGCCTCCAGTACGGCGAAGCCGGTGGAGAAGACCAACGGCTCTGCCGCAACGGGTACCTTCCCAATCGCCTGAAGGTAGGTGCGCACGGTCGAGACCAAGACTGATCCGGCCGATGCGGTACGCCGGGCCCGGGATGGCGCCGAGGCGAAGACGGACTCCTCCTCCGGCACGGTGACGTTACCCAGTTCATCGACAGCCGAAATGTCGATGTAGCGGAACCTGAAGTCCGGGTCCGTGCTCTCCGGCAGCACCGTACGGTTGATCCCGGCGACGTCCTTGATCCGATAGCCCGTCACTCCGTCACCTCCCCCAACAGCGTCTGAATCTCCGCCTCCAGAGCCTTCAGTTCCGCGTCGATCTCCGCCAGCGGCCGCGGCGGCTCGTACACGTAGAAGTACCGCGTGAACGGGATCTCGTACCCGATCTTCGTCTTCGTGTGGTCGATCCACGCGTCCGGGACGTGCGGGTGGACCTCGCGCTTCAGGTACTCCTCCACGTCCTCGCCCAGCGGGACGTTCTCGTAGTCCCTGAGTTCCGTGTCCGGTTCCGGCTCGCCCTTGACCTTCTGCACCTCGCCCTCGGGGTCGCGGACGCCCACCGCCTCCCGCAGTGCCTTCGCGAACGGCGCGCCCGTCGGCCACAGCAGGCCGGCCGCCACGACGGCGTCCTTGAGGGCCACCAGGCACTCCGGCTTGGTCGCCCACGTCGAGCCCAGCAGCGTACGCACGGCGGCCACGAACGCCTCCGCGTCCGCCAGCTTCTGGACCGGCTTTGCCGCCGCCAGGGCCGTCAGTGTCTCCTCGGTGACCTCGAAGCGGAGCTTGAGCGGGCGTTCGACGGTGATGCGCTGGTAGCCGAAGGCGCTGTTGTCGAAGACCTTGACCCTGCCGTGGAGTTCGTGGTCCGGGTCGGCCGCGGCCTGGACGGCCTCCCCGTACAGGCGGGTCACGTCCGCGATGTGCCGCTTGCCCAGTTCCTTGCGCTTGTCGCCGAGCGACTTGCGCATCTTCTGGAACTGGTCGCGCGCGTCCAGCAGGACGACCCTGCCCTTGTGGTCGGGGGACTTGCGGTTGGTGAGGATCCAGAAGTACGTGGAGATGCCGGTGTTGTAGAAGAGCTGGTCCGGGAGGGCGACGATCGCCTCCAGCCAGTCGTTCTCCAGGATCCAGCGGCGGATCTCGGACTCGCCCGACCCGGCCGCGCCGGTGAAGAGCGGAGAGCCGTTGAAGACGATGGCGATGCGGGAGCCGCCGCCGCCCTTGGCGTCCACCGGCTTCATCATCGAGATCATGTGCTGGAGGAAGAGGAGCGAGCCGTCGTTGATGCGCGGCAGGCCCGCGGCGAAGCGGCCGGCCTCGCCCATGTGCTTGTGCTCGTACTCGACCTCGTCCTTAACCTTCTTCCACTCCACGCCGAACGGCGGGTTGGCCAGGATGTAGTCGAACCTGTCGCGGCGGTGGGCGGGGTCGCTGAAGGAGTTGCCGAACGCGATGTGCTCCGGGTCCTGGCCCTTGATCATCAGGTCGGACCGGCAGATGGCCCAGGACTCGGGGTTGAGCTCCTGACCGTAGACCGCGACGGTGGCGTCCGGGTTGAGGGACAGGATGTGGTCCTCGGCCGCCGACAGCATGCCGCCGGTGCCGCACGCCGGGTCCATGACCGTACGCACGACGCCCGGCACCTGCAACGCGTCCCCGTCGGGTGCGATCAGCAGGTTGACCATGAGCTTGATGACCTCGCGGGGGGTGAAGTGCTCACCCGCGGTCTCGTTGGACTGCTCCGCGAAGCGGCGGATCAGTTCCTCGAAGATGTAGCCCATGTTGTGGTTGGGCACGGTCTCCGGATGCAGGTCCAGGTCGGTGAACCTGCCGATGACCTGGTAGAGGAGGTCGGCGCCGTCGAGGCGCTTGATCTGCTGGGCGAACTCGTACTTGTCGAGGACCTCGCGGGCGTTGTCCGAGAAGGCGCCGACGTAGATCTGGAGGTTCTTCGCCGCGTTCCGCGGGTCCGCGGCGATCTTCTTCAGGGTCAGGTCGCTCCTGTTGTAGAAGGAGTGGCCCGAGGCCTTGCGCAGGAAGTACGCGGTGTCGATGTCCTGGCCCTGGAATCGGGCGACGGTCTCGGCGACCTTCTCCCGGGTCGGTTCCAGGACGCACTCGAGCCGGCGCAGCACCGTGAACGGCAGGATGACCTTGCCGTAGTCGGACTGCTTGTAGTCGCCGCGCAGGAGGTCGGCGACGGACCAGGCGTGGTTCGCCAGTTCCGTGTGCTTACTGCTGTTCAAGGGGTTCCCCGGTTTCCTTCCGGACCGTCCCGCCCAACCGGAGCGGGTGCGGACAAGTGTGGTGGATGGGTGCGAAGTTCGGGTGCGGTTCAGGCCGGTTCAGGCCGGTTCGGTGCCGGGTGACGGCCGGGGCGCGGCCGGCGGCGGACCCTCGGCCGGGAGCAGCGCGCCGCCCGTGAGGCCGCCGGCCAGCAGGGCCGCCGTCTCCTCCGCGAGCCGCGCGGCCCGCCGTGCCCGCGCGCGCAGTCGATGGACGTGCCGGAAGGCCTCGCCGTAGCGGCGCTGCTCGTCCAGCGGGAGCAGCGGGACCCGGAGCCGGCCCGGGGCGACGTGCAGGACGGTGCTGCCGGTGGAGGCCCCGGCGACGTTCTCCGCCGAGCCGACGAATCCGGCCAGGAACCAGGAGTCCAGGCGCGCCGGGTCCGGTCGCAGGAGGTGGACCTGCGGGCCGAGGAGCGCGCCGGCGTCCCCGTCGTCGGCGACCCGGGCCATCGGGCCGCCACCGCCCGCGATCGCCCGTACGAGGACGTCCCCGGCGGCGATCACGGGTGCGGTCGTGGCCGCCGGGCCCAGCTCCGCCGGATCGCCGGTCGGGCCCGTACCCCGGGCGATGTCGGCGCCGGTGAGGACCGGCGCCGCCGCGGCTGAACCGTCCGGCACGGGGGCTTGGGTGTCCGACACGGCGGCTGACCCGTCCGGCTCGGCGGCTGACCCGTCCGGCTCGGCGGCTGACCCGTCCGGCTCCGGGGTTTGGGTGTCCCGCAGGGGGCCTTTGGTGTCCGACACGGGAGCTTTGGTGTCCGGCACGGGGCCTTTGGTGTCCGGCACGGTGCGGAGCAGGGTCAGCGCGCCGCCCCGGGCGAGGTCGGAGGCGTTGGCCGTACGCCACTCCCGGACCGAGCCGCCGGGTGCCGTCCAGCCGGTGAGACCGGCCGTGTCGAGGAGGGCGCGGGCGGACTCGGCCAGCTCGCGGCGGCCGGTCTCCGTACGCGCGGACAGCTCCGCGGGGTCGACGTCCCGGTGCGAGGTGCGGACCCGGCGGGCGGGGGTGAGGTCGACGAGGTCGTCGAGAAGGTCGACGACCGGCACCGTGCGGGCGGTGCCGGGTTCGGCGGCGAACCGGTCCGGGTCGGCGGTGAACGCCTCCCAGTGGGCGAGCGTCCGGGCCGTCAGGCCCGCCCAGTCGATCGGGGCGCGGGAGGGACCCGTACCCGTACGCGGCATGCCGGCCGCCCGTGCGCCGGTGCCCGAAGGGGGGGCGCCGCCGTCCGTGGGGGGTGCGCCGGCCGGGTCGGCGAACAGCACCGACTTCCGCTCCGGGCCGCCCGGTTCGGGCCGGGACAGGACCCACAGGTGCAGGCCCACATGCAGCGGAGGCGCGGCGCCGGGCGGGAGGGCCAGCACGGCCCGCACGGCACCGCTGCGCACCAGCTCCGCCCGGATCCGGCGCCCGGAGGCGCGGGAGGCGGTGGCGGGCGGCAGGATCAGCACGGCCCGGCCGCCGGGTACGAGGTGGGCGAGGCAGTGCTGCACCCAGGCGAGTTCGGATTCGGAACGGCCCGGTACGCCGTACGCCCAGCGCGGGTCGTAGGCGAGGCGGTCGTGGCCCCAGTCGCGGTCCCCGTACGGCGGGTTGCACACCACCGCGTCCGCCGTCAGGCCGTCGAAGGCGTCCGCGCCCAGGCTGTCGCCGATGCGCACGGTGACCTCGGCGCGCGGCGCGGCGAGGCTCAGGCCGACCGCGGCGCGCCGGGCCTGCACGGGTACGGAGTCCTGGCCGAGGAGTTCGCCGGCGCCGCGCCCGGCGGCGGCCGCCAGGAGCGCGCCGCTGCCGCAGGCCGGATCAAGCACGCGGGCGGCCCCGGCCGGGAGCAGTGCGGCGACCAGCCGAGCCAGGGGCTCCGGGGTCCCGTAGACGCCGGTCGCGGCGCTGTCGTCGAGTTCCCTCTCCGCGAGCACCGTGAGGGCGGCCGGGGCGCCGGCCTCGCGCACGCAGCGGAGGAGGGCGCGCAGTGCGGTGCCGTCGGAGGCGGAGAAGAGGGGGCTCGCGGGCGCCGGGCCGGGGAGCGAGGCCAGGAGCCCGGCCACCTCCCCGGAGGCGCGGGCGGCGAGTTCGGCATCCGTGAGGCCGGCGACTTCGGCGTCCTCGAGGCCGGCGAGCGCCGCCGTCCGGTCCGCGGGGCGGCGGGCGAGCGTGAGGACGAAGGCCATGCGGCCGGTCGTGCCGTCCGGGTCGGAGGCGTGGAGGCGGACCGCGGTGCGCAGTTCCTCCCGGGGGTCGGCCACCCGCGTGTGACCGCGGGAGCCGAGCCATGCCCGGACGGCCCCGAGGTCGTAGAGCGGGCTGGTGTCGGTGCCGGCGGTCGGTGCGGGGAAGTCGGCGTGGCGCCTGCGCCAGTTGCTGACGGTGGCCCGGGTGACGCCGGCGATGCGGGAGATCTCCGCGGCTGTCACATGGGCTGCTGTCTCGGGCATGGCCTGGCGGCACCTCTCCTCGACGGGGACAGCTCACAGCCTACCCCATACCTCTAACGACAATTCACGTTTGACGACGCTTTCACGAGTGCACCTACTGGATGTCGTCAGCACCGCCCTTCGTCTCGTCACCTCGGGAGTCCGCATGCCGCTCCGTCCGAGCGTCGACCAGAGCCCCGCCACCGCCGCCAAGACCCGGCGCAGCACCGTCTACCTCCTCCGGGACACCAGCACGTCCCCCACGGACCTGCGCGCCGCGCTCAACCCCGGGTACGAGCACGACCACTCCTTCGTCTTCGAAGACGTGACGGTCGAGGGCACTCCGGCCCTCCTGTGCCACGGTGTGATCGGCCACCGCCGGTCGCCCGACTGGACCTCGGCCGTGCACACCCTCACCGGGCGGAAGCCGCCCGTGGAGAACCGCACTTCGGCGTGCGCACTGCTCCTCCCCGTCGCCGACGGCGTCTTCGCACTCACCTTCGGCATGGGACACCTCCTGCTCGACCAGAGCAGGATCGCCCCCGGCTTCGTCTTCTGCGGCTGTTGCTGACCATCGGCCACTGCCTCGACCGAAGTCAATCGCTCGGGGCGATACGAACCCTTATGCGCATAAGCATCTGCGTTCACTGTGAGCACGGGCTTGCGTTCATCACCACAACGGCGAGACGGCACGCAATCAGCCTGGTGGTTTCGCTGCTGAGGCGCGATCACGTCGTGAGGCCAACGAGCTGCCGCCGTTCTGACCAGGGGGTGCACCCTTCCCCTCTCGCCGCTGAGCGGCAGCGAGGGAAAAGACTCGCATGGCTCATTAGAGTGTTTCTGCGGAGCGCCTGATTCTCCCTGGGTGCGTGTTGGAGAAGCTGTCAGCGTTCCAGGCTCTACCGATCCGCCAATTCCTGGAACTGTTCTCGTTACAATGCGCTGTCGAGCACCGCGCGAACTTCGGGAATGTCGGCATACTCAGCGAGGCGGGCCAGTACCACCCGAACCCGTTCTGCTGTCCGCTCGCTGGAAATGTCGGCCGACAGGCTGACAACCCGTTCCGCAGTCGCCGCCGCTTCCTCGGGTTCGTTGGCGTCGGCGTAAGCCACGGCGAGCCAAGAGAGGTAGAGCGCCATTTCGCGCGTGTGGGTCGCGTCGTACCGGCTGAGTACGTCGCGCAGCAGTGGGACAGCACGCAGCGGTCGGCGCAGCTCTGTGTAGACGCGTGATTCCATGACCTGAAGTTCGCCGGCGTCCACCCAATAGAGCCATGCCGGTGACTCAGCCCCATCGGTGTCCTCGGTCAGTGCTTCGCCGGCTTTTCCGAGAGCACGCATCGCGTGTTGCGTATTCTCTGGTCCCCCGGCTTTCGTGTGGGCCCATGCCACCCGATCGAGATACAGTGCGCGGGCTTTAGGGGGCGCCTCAGGCCCGGCATCGTGCAGTGCGGCTTGTGTCAGCGTGACAGCCTCTGATTCCCGCCCGGTGTTGCTGAACTGATAGGCCAGTGATCCGGCTAGATTCCCGGCAAGGGTGAGGTCCTCTGCCTGCCTTGCTGCGCTTAGACCTAGCCGGTAGATCCGTTCTGCCTCAGCATGCCGGCCGGCATCAGAGGCGATCCACCCAGCGATCTGCGCTAATTCCCCGATCTGACGCAGGAGTAGCCGCCCAACCTCTCCGGTGTGTGAGCCTTCCCGGTAAACACGAACGGCCGACCGAAGTTCCCTGAGTGCGGGACGGATGAGATCACCCCCGGCTAGCACGTCGTCGGCCAGCCGTAGGCCGTGCACGCGCTGTTGTAGTCCGTCCACCTGCCCCATGCCGACGCGGCGTCCCTCGCGGGCGGCCAGAGGGGCCAACTGGTCACCCTCGGGCAAGTAGTCGGCCAGCGTCGGCAAAGGCGGCTCAGCGGGAGTTTGTGGCTCTCCGAGTTCTTCCAAGGGCACCCCGAGGGCGGACGCCAGGAACGGCAGCCATTCGCGCGGCTTGCGCTTCCCGGTCTCCCATCGACTGACCTCCTGGCGGCCGACCGGCTCACCCCGGATGCCAGCGGCCCGGCAGATCTCCACCGCCAGGCGTGCCTGACTCCACCCGTGCCGCTGTCGCTCGCGCCGGATGTTGGCCCCGATGCTGCTCCTCATGTGGCAAGTCTGGCCGACAGTCGGCCGACACGGGGCCGCTAGTCGTAGATCAACGTCGGTTGGACGCTGTTCCGCATGACGGAGCCGACGAGGTACAGCGAAGCGCCGGTGGTACTGCCGGATCGGACGGGCTACTCGAAGCCGACGCCGGTAGCGGGCTGCGCGGGATGTGTGGAACTCGCAAACGTCCGGGACAGAGCGAGGGCAGGTGGCGACATGACCACCGTGTCCGGCTGCAACGTCCTCATGCGGAAACACCCCGAGGGCCACTCATGGTGACCGAAAAGGATGTGGGGGAGCGTGTCGAGGACAGCGCCGGGAGAGTCGGAATTCTGCGGGACGTAATCAAGGATTATGAGGACCCGGCCGACCCGCCCTGTAGCCGTCCGAAGCGACCCACCGCCTTTATCCGGCCCGAGACCGGCGGTTGCGAACAGCTCGTACCGCCAGCCAGCGTAAAGCGAGTCTAGTGCGGTACCTTCGCCGCTCTGGCTGGTCGGCTCTCTCCCTTGCCGTGGCGGCATGTCAGTGCCGCGCTGCCCGTGCTGGCACTCATGGGCCACTTGTGAACTCCCGCCCCTTGCCGAGGGTAACCGAATGCGCTCCTCGCGCATTCGGGATCTCGGCATCTCGGCATCTCGGCATCTCGGCTTCTCGGCATCTCGGCTTCTCGGCTTCTCGGCAGGGATGGCGTCAGATCCCGACAGTCCAAGGAGACGCAGAATGAGCGCAGTTGATAGCCGGCTGTTATTCGCGTGGCTGGAGGTGACGGGACTCTGTAACGAGTTCTGTGATCACTGCTATGCAGACAGCGGCCCCAAGGGCACCCACGGAACCATGACCGCGCAGGACTGGTTGATCCTGATTGACCAGCTTGCTGATATGGGCACGCTGGATGTTCAGTTCATCGGAGGTGAACCGACCCTCTACCCGAGTCTTCCCGCGCTGATCAAGCACGCTCACGAGCGGGGCCTCGGTGTAGAGGTGTTCTCAAACATGACCCACATCCGCACGGAGTTGTGGGACGTGTTCGGGGAGTGCGGCGTCAAGCTCGCCACGTCGTACTACTCGGACACCGCCGAGGAACACGATCAGGTGACACAGCTCAGGGGCTCGCACAACAAGACCCGCGCGAACGTGCAGAAGGCGTTGGCCCTCGGCATTCCGCTGCGGGGCGGAGTTGTCGCTGTACGGGATGGACAGCGGGTGCAGGAAGCGGCGCAGGACCTTACGGCGCTCGGTGTCGGAACGGTGGGCGGGGACCGCACCCGCGCATTCGGACGGGCGAGTCAGGGGGCCGCGCCGACCATCGCTGACCTGTGCGGGCACTGCGCCCACGAGAAGTGCGCCATCGGCCCGACCGGCGATGTGTGGCCGTGCGTCCTGGGCCGATTCCTGATCATGGGCAACGTGCTGGAAAAGCCGATCTCGGATATCTGGGGTGGATCCCGGATGTTGGACGTTGCGGAAGATATCGCGGCCGTCCATGGCGACGACGTCCAGTCGTGCACCCCTCCGCAGTTCCTTCCCATGTGCGGCCCGTGCGGTCCGTGCGTTCCCTCGGTCGGGCACTGCGACCCCCGGGAAGTGGATAGCGCCGCTACGATCGCCTCACCGGCCTGATCCGCCGAGATCACCAGGGAGCACACACATGGACGATCACGGGGACGACTTCGGCCCGTGGGGGTGGGAGGGCGACAGCAACGCCATTCGGCGCACCGAGGAGGAATGGCTGACCATCGCGCGGTACGTCCGGCACGCGGCGAACAAGGTGGGGCCGGAACTCCCGCTGTGTCTTCCCGGTGAGCCGCAGGAATGCGGGCGGACGGCTCAGCAGCACGTGATCGCGTGGGCCGCTCACCTCAAGGCCGTGGGTCATCACCTGATCGAACAGGCCACCCCGAGTGAGGCACGGGGCGCTCATGCCGCCGGTCCGCTGTACCAACGTCGTGTCGCTGAGCTACGCGCTCAGGCGGCCCCGGTGCACGCCCCACGCTGACACGGCAACGTCCCGAGTGAACGGCCCCGTTCGTGTGCTTCCCACGAGCACACGCGCGGGGCTTTCGTTTCCCCGGCTACGCGTCGGCCTCGCCGTCGCCCTCGCCGCGATGCTCGGCAACGTAGGTGCCACGCTGCGGCACTACGTGCCCCTCTTCGCGGTGAGTTCCACGGACAGGTTCACGTTGAACCTGCCCTCGATCTCGACGACCGCGACGGACCCGCCGACCTTCAGCTCGCCGCTGTAGGCGATGCCGACCTTCCCGGTCACCTCGGAGGTGAACGTGGACTTCGCCGTGCGGGAGGTGCCGTTGCAGTCGGCCTGCTCCGCGCCGACGCCCTTGTGGTAGTCCTTGCCCTTGCTCGTGGGCACGTACTGGTAGCCGGGTTCGCACACCCGGGCGGACGGGGCCCGTCCTACTCGGCCCTCTCGATGATCAACATCGCGACGTCGTCGGCGAGGGAGCCCGCGGAGTGCCGCATCAGCGCCCCGTGCAACTCCTCCAGGTACTCGCCGGGGGTGCCGCCGCGCACGGCCGCGAAGGCAGCGGGCAGCGGGAAGAAGTCGTCGTCGCCGTTGCGCGCCTCGACCACGCCGTCGGTGTGCAGCAGCAGGCGGTCTCCGCGGACGAACGGATAGGACTCCGCCTTGCCCCCGGAGGGCTCGGGCAGAAGCTCGTCGAGGCCGAGCGGCGGCAGCGGGCACCCCGGCTCCAGGGCCTCCACCCTGCCGCGGTGCAGCATCAGCGGAGGCGGATGGCCGCGGTTGACGATCTCGACCACCGGCTCCCGCGGGACCTGGACCACCAGCACCGTGACGAAGCCCTCCACGCGGGCGTCCGGGTCCACGTCCGGGGACAGGCGCTCCCGCTCCAGGGCGGCCGCGCAGTGGTCCATGACGGCCGACAGGTCCTCCTGGTAGTGGGCCGCCTCCCGGAAGGCCCCCAGCACGGCGGCGGCCGCGCGCACCGCGGGAAGGCCCTTGCCCCGGACGTCACCGATGACGAGCCGTACCCCGAAGCGGGTCTGCACGGCTTCGTAGAGATCGCCGCCGATCTGGGCGCCGGTCTCGGCGGCGACGTACAGGCTGCCCGCGTGCAGCGGGCCGATCCGGGCGGACACCGGTCGCAGCAGCACCTCCTGCGCGGCGGCGGCGATCCTGCGGATCTGGTTCAGCTCGTTCTCGCTGCGGGTCCGCGCGGCACTACTGATGGTGATGCTCGCCGCGGACACCAGCACGAGGGCCAGGAGGTTGGTGTAGACCTGCTGGTTCTGCCAGGCCTCGTTGTAGGCGGCGGTGATCACGCTGATGACCAGCGCGAAGACGGCCGCCGCGATCGTGCCCACGGGGCCCATGGTCATCGCGGCCAATGCCGGGGTCGCGGTCAGCAGCGGTCCCGTGTACACGACGTGCAGCGGCGTGAGCTCGATGACCAGCACCAGGACCGCGATCGCGAAGGGCAGGCACTGCGCGAGCACCCAGAGGACCCGGTGACGACCGTCCGCAAGCGGGAGCACGGATGAGCGGATGTCCGACCGCATGCCATCAGCCTGCCTGGTACGGGCACACCTTTCCACTCATCGCGGCCGGCACAGGCGTCCGGGCCGGCCCGGACGGCGCGGGGGCCGCCCCCGCCCGAGCGGTCGGCCCGCCGTGCTCCCCTCCCGGCGAGGTCGTCCGGGTGGGGCCGCGGCGACGGCCCGACGCCTCGTCCGGCGCCCGCCGCCGGCTCCCCGGCCGACGACCCCGGCGGTGGCCCTGCCCGCCTGCCGGGACGGCGGGGTGAAGCGGGTGAAGCGGGTGAAGCGGGTGAAGCGGGTGAAGCGGGTGAAGCGGGTGATCGTACCGCCGGACGGGAGGGCGGGGCGGGGCGGTCGCGCCGCCGGACGGGAGGCCGCGTGCGTCGCACCGTACGTGCCCGCCGGACGGGGAGCGGATGCGCGCCGGGCGGACGCCGGCCCGCGCCGGGCCGGGAGCGTACGCACGACGGGCCGGGGGCAGGCGCGCGCCGCGCCGGGCCGGAACGTCCCCGCGCCGGGCCGGGGGCGTACGCACGACGGGCCGGGGGCAGGCGCGCGCCGGGCCCGGAACGTCCCCGTGCCGGGCGTCACGACGGGGCAGACGCCGCCCGATGCGGCACTAGCATGGCGGTCCCGGTACCACGCGGTGCCCTGACCGCGGCCGGGAGTGCGAAGGGATGCGTGATTCGCGGTGGGGGTGGCCAGTTGGCTCGTGCTCGGAGGAGAGGACCCGGAGCACGCGCTTCCAGAGGCGGCGGGGCAGGCCGGTCTGGTCAGCCAGTTGCGGCCGTTGATCCGGGAGCTCAGCGCGCCCGGGGAACTGGTTCTCGACCCGTTCGCCGGGTGGGGGACGACGCTGGTCGCGGCCTCGGTGGAGGGGCGGCGCGGGTTCGGCATCGAGGTGGACGCGGAGCGCGCCGAGAACGCGCGCAGGCGCCTGGAGGCCTACCCGGGGCAGGAGATGGTCTGCGGTGACGCCCGCAAGCCCCCGCTGGAGGCGGGCTCGGTCGATCTGGTCCTGTGCGATCTGCCGTACTTCGGCACCAACCTGAACACCGACGCCACCGACGGGGCGCAGTTCTACGCGCTGCGCGGCTACGAGGACTACCTGGGCGCGCTGGACGAGGCGTTCGGCGCGATCGCGGAGACCATGCGGCCGGGCGCCCGGGCCGTGATCGCGGTCCAGAACCGGCGGATCGACGACCGGTTCGTTCCGCTGGCCTGGGACGCCGCGCGGGTGCTGGGACGCCATCTCACACTGGGCGACGAGCGGATCCATCTGTACGACCGCCCGACGGGCGGTGACGACCCGATGCTGACCAATCGGTCGCACGAGTACCTGCTGATGGCCGCCAAGTAGCGGTCGGCAGGCGTTCGGGCCCGGTCACCGCCCGCCGGGGGCGCCCGGGACCTACCGGGTGCCGTACGCCCGCCCGATCTTCCGGGCCAGTTCGGTGACGTCGGCGGCGGCCTCCTGGTGCAGGCCGCCGCCGAAGGTGACCCGGGCGGCGCCGAGGGAGCCGAGCCGGCTGGGCGACGCGCTGCCCGGGCGGTACAGGGCGTTCAGCGGCTTGCCGACGCCGTTGGCCAGGTCGGGGAGCAGTTCCTCGGGGGCCAGGATCGGGTAGACGACGTCCGCGCCGGCGTCGACGTACCGGCAGGCTCGCTTGACCGCCGACTCGGCCGAGCGGTCGCCGTAGAGGAAGGTGTCGACCCGGGCGTTCAGCACCAGCCGCTCGCCGGCGGCGACGCTGACCTCGGAGAGCCACTCCGCGTGCTGCTCGGCGTCCTTGAGCCGCCCCGCCCTGGAGTCCTCCAGGTTGCAGCCGGCCGCTCCCGCGTCGAGCAGCCGCTCGACGATCTCGGCCGGGGCGAGGCCGTAGCCGGCCTCGATGTCCGCCGTCACCGGTACGCCGACGGAGCGGACGATCCGCCTGATCGCGGCGAACATCTCGTCGGCCGGGGTGTCCTCGCCGTCGTCGTAGCCGAGCACGGCGGCGACCGCCGAGCTGGACGTCGCCAGCGCGGGGAAGCCGGCCTCGGCGAACGCGCGCGCGCTGACCGCGTCCCAGACGTTGGGGATGACCAGCGGGTCCCCGGGGTCGGTGCGCTCGTGAAGTGCCAGGAACTCCCCGGCAGGGGTAGCCACCATCAGGCGGTCTCCTCGTTCGTCGTCGTCGGGGGACGGGGTGGCAGAGTCACACCGTCGCCCAGGTGGTCCCACGGTCGGTGACCGGAGAAGCCGTGTACATGGCAGCGAGTTCGAAGGCGACGTCCAGTGACTGACCGAGGTTCAGCCGGGGGTCGCAGACGGTCTCGTAGCGGGTCGGCAGGTCCTCGAAGCGGATCTCGTAGGTGCCGCCCACGCACTCGGTGACATGATCGCCGGTCAGTTCCAGGTGGACGCCGCCGGGATGGGTCCCCAGGGATCGATGGACCTCCAGGAAGCCCCTGATCTCGTCCAGCACGTCGTCGAGCCTGCGGGTCTTGTGCCCCGTCGGGGAGGAGACGGTGTTGCCGTGCACGGGATCGCAGATCCAGACCACCTCGGCGCCGGAGGCCGCCACCTTCGCCACCAGGTCCGGGAGCGCCTCGCGCACCGCGCCGGCGCCCATCCGGCTGATGAAGGTCAGCCGGCCCGGTTCACGGTCCGGGTCGAGCAGGTCGATCAGGCGCAGCGCGTCGTCCGGGGTGCTGGACGGGCCGAGTTTGACGGCGATCGGATTGCGCACCCGGGCGGCGAAGGCGACGTGCGCGCCGTCCGGCCGGCGGGTGCGCTCGCCTATCCAGAGCAGGTGGCCGGAGAGGGCGTAGCGACCGGCCGGGGTGAGGCGGCAGAGCGCTCGCTCGTACTCCAGGATCAGGGCCTCGTGGCTGGTCCAGAACTCACCGCCGTCGGCGGCGGTGAGCCGGCCCAGGTCGTCCAGGGTCTCCAGGGACGCGCGGTAGACGCGCCGCAGCCGGTCCGGGTCCGGGGTGCGGTCGGCGGCGGTGAAGGCCGGGCCGTTGACCATGTCCCCCCGGTAGGAGGGGAGTTCGACGCCCTCGCGCAGTTCGGTGGGCTGCGACCGGGGTTTGGCGAACTGGCCCGCGATACGGCCCAGTTTGACCACGGGAAGCCCGGAGGCCTCGGAGATGACGGCGGCCATGAGGTTCAGGGTGCGGTACTTGGCCGCGGTGGTGTCCGGGCCCGCCTCGTCGAGGCTCTCGGCGCAGTCGCCGCCCTGGAGCAGAAGCGCCTCGCCTCGGGCGACCGCCGCCAGCCGCTCCCGCAGGCGGTCGCAGTCCTCGGCCGCGACGAGCGCGGGGAGGGCGGCGATGTCCTCGGCGGCCAGACGCAGCGCTTGCGGGTCGGGCCAGTCGGGCTGCTGTGCGGCGGGTGGGCGGGTCACGGCGGATGGGTGGTTCGGGTTCATGAGGTATCGCCCCTTCGTCCGCCGAGGGGCGCGGCTCTCGCGCTGCCTCGGCGGGTCCGTCCGGCACCGGGCGGCCGGCGGGCTTCCCGGGGCCGAAGGGTGTACCCCGGTACCGAACTCGTCCTAGTGTCGGGCCAGTTGCAGTGAGGCAGTGGTACGAGTGGTGCGAGTGGGGGCGAGGGCGGTCAGGCCGGGGCGGATCAGATCATCCGGACAGGACCGGGGACGGCGTTCCAGCCCACGTCCTTGGTGCCACCGGAGCACTCGATGCCGGCTCGTCCGGTTCCGGCCGATGCCGGGGTTCTGCGCGCAGTGTCGTGTATTTCGCGGATCGTCATTGTCTTCCCCCTGCTTGATTCACCGTGGCTCAACGGTAATGGAGATTGCGGCAGTCCATACGGCATACCGATTGCAAACACGCAATTAATACGTCCTGACCAGCCCGGTTGCCCCCGCTGAGGCAACTATGTATCCCCCTCGACTGTCTGAACAGGATGACCGATACTTCGGGTAGGCGCACTTCGGTGAAGCGAAGGATGCAAATGAAAATACACTGGAATAAATCAGACAGTATGGGCTTAATAGTGACCGGCGCCGAGACCAAGGACGGCACCGTGGCCATCACCCTGCCACCCGGCGACCCGGCCTGCCGCGAGGCACTGGCCCGGGTCGGCGAAGCCCTGGGAGACCTGTCCCGCGCCGTCTCCCTCACAGCGGGCCGGGCTCCCTCCGCGACCGTGCGGCTGCCCGAACCGGAGCTTCCCGCGAGGGCGATGGGCTTCGAGAGCATCGAAGGACTGCCCGAGATCAACGAAGCGATCCAGGACCTGATCGACGGGGTCACGTCCGAGATCCTCACCGCCCAGCCCGACGGGCCGCGCCCGATCGCGGTACTGGACGAGGCGTTGACCGCGGTGCGCGACCGGATCGCGGCCGGCGTCTCCATGCGGACGCTCTACCAGCACAGCACGCGCTTCGACGAACCCACCAAGGAGTACGTCCGAGCCGTCACGTCGTACGGCGCCCAAGTGCGGACCCTGGCGGAGTTCTTCGACAGGATGATCATCGTCGACCGGCGGGCCGCGCTGATTCCGGCGAACGCCGCGCGCACCTCGGCCGTGCTGATCACCCTCCCGGCCGTGGTGCACTTCCTCGCCGACATCTTCGAGCGTGCCTGGGACCGCGCCGAGTCGTACCCGTTCCTGCCGGTGCGGGCGGCGGACGCGGCACCCGAGGTCATTCCGGCGATCCGCGGGTCGATCCGGAGGCTGCTCATCGAAGGCAGGTCGGACAAGGAGATCGCCCGGAGGCTGGGACTCAGCCTGCGCTCGCTCCAGGCCCACGTCGCCCGGCTCAAGGAGGAGCACGGTGCCGAACACCGGCTCCAGCTCGGCTATCTGATGGGGCTCCGGAGCGGCGCCGCGGCCGGCCGGGAGGAGGCACCCGACCGGCCCTGACCGGACGGGCGCACCAGTGGCCCGGCCGGCGTGCAGTGCCGGCCGGGCCACGCCCCGGGCGATCGGGGGACGGCTCAGACCGCCCCGTCGGCCGGCTCGAGGACCAGCTCGCCCAGGAACCAGCCCTCCAGGGCCCGCAGCCGGGCCTCGCACTCCGCCCGGTCCGTGCCCGAGACCAGCGCGGTCAGGAGGAAGTCGGCGGAGAACGCGGCCTCCCGCATGGTCTGCCCCGGCTCGACGAACACCTGGAACTTCTCGACCCAGGGCAGGTCCGGCGGGCTCTGCGGAATCCGCACCACCCGGCCGGGACGCTTCATCAGCACCAGCTGTCCCACCATCCGCAGCGGTGTGCGCTTCTCCGCGCCGAGCCAGCCGGGCAGCGGCAGGCCGAGCTGCGCCCGGACCCACGCCTCGCCCGGATCCACCCCGAACATCAGCCGGACGATGTCGCGGATCGCGGCACCGCCGTTGCGGCACGCGACCTCGCACAGCACCAGCTCGTCCCCGGGCGTGTGGAACACCTCCGCGTGGAAGGCGAAGTCCTCCGGGCCGCCGAGCGCCGCCAGGGCCCGCTCGGTGAACTCGAGCAGCCGGTGGGTCAGCGGATCGTCGACGTCAAGGGTCAGATCCAGCCGGCCCCCCGTGTCGGTCGCGTACGAGGCCAGCGCGTACTGGTACTGCGACGCCCAGGCGAACACCGTACGGCCGCCCACGACCAGCCCGTCCACATGGCACATCCGGCCCGGCACGAACGCCTCGGCGAGCAGGTTCGGCAGATGCGGCCCGTACAGGTCGAGACCGTCGGCGAGGTACGCGTCGAACTCCCCGCGGGACCGGAGGATCCGCAGGCCGACCGAGCCGGCGCTGTCCACCGGCTTGAGCACCAGCGGGAAGCCGTACCGCTCGGCGAAGCCGACGAGTTCGGTGGCGCACTCCACCTCCAGATACGGGGCCACGGCCAGTCCCGCCGCCTCGGCCCGGCGCTTCATCAGCGCCTTGTCGCGGTACGGGAGCACGGTGTCCATCCGCTGCCCGGGCAGCCCGAGCACCTCGCGCAGCTCGGCGGCCCGCTCCAGATCGCGCTCCTGACAGGCGACGAGGTGGGTGACGCCGTGCTCGCGCGCCCAGGTCAGGGCGAGCGACTCCAGCTCCCCCCCGGTCTCGTACGCGTCCACTGCCGCGGTCCGCAGGTAGGCCCCGCCCCCGGGCGGCAACTCCTCGCAGACCAGGGCCAGATGCTCGCGGGAGGCGATCAGCAGCAGATCGCCCCCGTAGTCCGCCAGCCACTCATGGTAGGGGGTTCCCGCCAGCGAACCACGGTGGTGCAGAATCAGTACGGACATCAGAACACCTCCGCGGGCAGCGGGCCCATCCCGGCCTGGGCCCGCACCAGTTCGCGGGCCGGCCGGACCGCGGGGGCGTAGCGCACCGCGTGCACCAACCGGTCCCCGTCCGGGCCCCGGACGGTCTCCACCACGTACGGGAGCCCCGGGTCGACGGGCAGCGCGCCGGGAAGCGGCAGGTCCACGTCGCACCGCGGCTCCCCGGTGACGGCCGGTTCGACGGTCAGACCCGGTACCGCGGCCGGGTCGACGGGCAGCAGCCCGCCCGCCACCGCGGCACGCAGCGCCGCCTCGTCGCCCGGCTCGGCGATCACCGGCCGGTCCCGGCCCCGGCGGCGCCGGATCGCCAGCGGATAGCCCCACCGATGCGCCCACCAGTACAGGTCGGCGACCCGTCGCACCTCCGCCCGGGGAGTCGTGGCGATCCCGGCCCGCGCCAGCAGCGCATGCGCCGCCACCGAGTCGGCGAGGGCCAGCGCGGCCTCGCGGGACCGGCCCGGCAGACCGAACCGCTCGCGCAGGCACGCCGCCCGCACCTGGTCCCCCGGCGCGATCGCGACCACCGCCCGGACCGGCGTGCGGGCGGCGGCGGCGAGGACGGCCGACTCGGCACCGGTGCCGCGCTCGTACCGCTCCACCACCGACACCCGGGCGAAGCCCGGGTGGGCACCCGCCCGGCCGGTGACCAGGTGCAGTTCCTCGCCGGCGTCGGCGAGCCAGCCGGGGCAGCCGGCCGCGTACCGGCCGTCGGGGTCCAGCACGACGAGGGTCATCGGTCCTCGCCCTCGGACTGGTCCTTGTCCTTGTCCTTGTCCTTGACCTTGACCTCGGGCTCGGACTTGTCCTCGGACTCGGACTTGTCCTCGGTCTCGGGCTCGGACTCGGGCTCGGGCTCGGACTCGGACTCGGGCTCGATCGACACGGTCAGCGCGGTGGCGAGCAGTTCCTCGCAGAGCGCGACCGCCTCGTCGGTGCCGGCGGCGGTGACGGCCAGCAGGCCGAGCCGGTCCCAGTTGTCCCGGATCGGCCGGACCACCGAACCGGTACGGGCCGCCAGGTCGAGGGCGAGCACCGACGGATGGGCGCGCAGCTCGTCGGCGCCGGTGATCGCGGCGACCCGGCCGGGCCGGCCGACGATGCCCCGCACACAGCCGGCCGCGATCGGCTCCGGGCGCTTGGTCATCGGCTCCACCAGGCCGAACGGCCAGGCGAGGGCGTAGCGGGTCAGATCGACGCCGTACGCGGCCTGGACCAGTTCCGGGATGCGGTCGCCGCCCAGCCGGTTATGGCCCTCGATGATGAGCGGCCCGCGCGAGCTGAGCCGCAGCTCGGTGTGGCTGGGGCCGTCGGTGATGCCGATCGCGTCGAGGAACTCGCCGGCGGCCTCGACGAGGCGCTGCTCGTCCGCCGGGTCCAGCCGGGCCGGCTGGGCGTGCCCGAGCTCCACGAAGTGCCCGCCGCCGGTGAGCTTCTCGGTGACGGCGACCACGGTGTGCCGCCCGTGGAAGCTGAAGGCCTCGACGCTGTACTCGGGGCCGTCGATGTACTGCTCCATCAGGAACTCGGTGACCGCGTACATCGTGGAGCCGCGGTCCATGCCGGTGCGGCGGGCCTCGCCGATCCGCTCCCACACCCCGTCCACCTCCTGCGGGCCGGCGACCCGGAACAGGGCGTAACCGGCGGTCAGGTCCACCGGCTTGACCACGAACGGGTAGCCGTGGGCCGCGCCGAACGCGGCCAGTGAGTCCCGGTCGGTGAGCGGCTCGGCGGCGACCGCGGGGGCGCCGGCCGCGGCGAGGTGGCGGCGCATGGCGAGCTTGTCGCGGAGCAGCCGGGCCGGTTCGAAGCCGGTGCCGCCGAGGCCGAACAGGTCGTTCACCCGCCCCGCGGGCTCGAGACCGGGTTCGGTGAGCGACAGCGCGGCGGAGAAGTTCCAGATCGTGTGGGCGGCCCGGGCGAGCGGCTCCAGCACCGACCAGTCGGTGTAGTCCGCGATCAGGGTGACGTCGGCCAGCTCGGCCTGCTCGGGCTGGAACTTCTCCTTGTGCTGGACCAGGATCACGTTCAGCCCCAGCTCCTTGGCGATCCGCACCGGTTCGGTGAGGTGCCCGATCAGGAGCAGGGTGCGGTCGGGCCGCATCGGGGCGGCGGGCGCCGCCCGTACGGCGTTCAGCACGGCGGAGACCGTCTCCACCCTCGGCAGCGCCTTCGTCTCGGCGGCCAGGCGCTCGGCCTCCTCGGCGGTGCCGCCCGTCACGATCACATGGCCGTGCCGGGAGCCGGAGTGCCGGGTCGGCGGCAGCACGTCGCCCTCGGCGAACGGGAACCGGACGCCGTGCACATGGGGGAGGGCGTCGAGTTCCGCCATGCCCTCCAGGCGGGTGATCCTGCCCGGCGGGAACGCGAAGAACGAGATCGCGGCCGTCCGTTCGGCGGGGGCGGGCTCGGCGGTGCCGCCGACCAGCAGGTCGAAGACGGCCCCCTCGATGTCGAAGCCGGTGGCGAGCCGGATGAGCGCGGGGATCCGGTCGCCGCCGAGCCGGGCCTGCGACTCCACCACCCGGGGGCCGGCTTCGGTGAGGATGACCTCGGTGTGCGCCGGGCCGAACCGGTATCCGGCCGCGTCCAGTACCGCGGTGACCAGCTCGCCGATCGCGTCGGTGTCGGCGTCCGGCAGCGGCGCGGGGAAGACGTGCCCGGTCTCCACGAACGCCGGGGCGGGCGTCTTGCGCTTGGCGGTGACGCCGACCACCAGATGGCGGCCCCCGCGGGTGAGCGTCTCGACGCTGAACTCCGGCCCCCGCAGGTACTCCTCGACCAGCACCGGCCCCCCGTACCCGTGGCCGGCCAGCTCCCGCCGCCAGGCGTCGAGGTCGGCGGGGCCCGCCACCAGCCGTACGGCGGCGCTGCCCTGAAGCCGGGTCGGTTTCACCACCGCGGGCAGCCCGAAGCCGGCCAGCACGGACCCGACCTCGTCGGGGGTGCCGGCGACCGCGGTGCGCACCGGGGACAGGCCGTGCTCGGCGAGCAGCTCGCGCAGCGCCGCCTTGTCGTTGAGCCGCCGGAGCGCCTCCGGCGGGTTGAGGGCCAGCCCGAGGGCCTGGGCCTCCTCGGCGACGGCCACCATGGTGGCCTCCTCACCGAGGTGCAGCACACAGCCGACGTCGTGGGCGAGCGCGGTCCGGCGGACCAGGCCGCGCAGCGCGGCCTCGTCGGAGAAGTCCACCCACAGCATCTCCCTGGAGACCTTCTCGACCCCCGCGAGATAGGAGGCCGGCTGGAGCGTCGGGTCCCAGATCGACCAGACCTCGAAGCCGAGGGCGACGGCCTTCTCGACGAACTGGGTGTACGGCTGCACCATCAGCAGCCGGTTGTTCGCGGGTACCGCGTGCTCGCCCTTCGCAGGTACCGCGTGCTCGGTGTTCGCGGGTACCGCGTGCTCGCCCTTCGCGGGTACCGCGTGCTCGGTGTTCGCGGGTACCGCGTGCTCGGTGTTCGCGGGTACCGCGTGCTCGCCCTTCGCGGGTGCCGCGTGCTCGGTGTTCGCGGGTGCTGCGTGCTCGGTCACGGAGTGCCATCCCATCCACGGCGGGTGCGGGGGTCACCGGTGGCCCCCTCTTCTGCGGGCACCGGTGGGGTGCTCGTGGTCATGCGCCGGCCTCGGCCTTCGGCTCCTCCGCCGCTGTGCGGGCGTCCTGGATCCGGAAGAGCTGCCGGTACAGCAGGATCGCGGCCGCGCAGAAGACCGCGTACAGCAGGGCCATCACCCAGGACTCGACGACCGATCCGAGGATCACCGACAGCGAGCCGACCATGTAGCCGAGCCGCACGTGCAGTCCGTAGGCGGCCATGTACTTGGTACGGGAGCCGGCGGGCACCAGGGCGGCCACCAGGCTCTGGTTGACGGGCTGGTTCATCAGCTCCCCCAGGGTGACCACGACGGCCGCCGCGATCATCAGCCAGGCGTTGTCGCCGAGCGCCCACGCGATATAGCCGGCGGTGAAGACCACCACCCCGGCCACCAGGCGCAGCCGGTCGTCGAGGCGCCCCAGCAGCCTGCCCACCCACAGGCCGCAGGCCACGACGAGCAGGGTGTTGGTGGCCCGCAGGATGCCCAGCACGTTCACGCCGTCGACGGTCACCTGCCAGGAGCCCAGCGACAGCAGTTGCTGCTCGGGGAAGTCGGAGCCGAGCCGGACGGCGAGGTAGGAGGAGATCTGGACCTCCACGGACCAGACCAGCAGGGCCGCCAGGACCAGCCGCAGGAACACCCTGTCGCGGGTCACCGCGATATAGCCGCGCAGGGCGGGGCGCACCCCGCGGGGATTGCGCGCGGCCTCGGGCGGCGCGGTCTCGGTCAGCGCCAGGAAGGTCACCACGAAGATCCCGCCGGTGGCGACCGCGGCCGCGGTCAGCAGCTGGAAGAAGTAGCCGCCGTAGAAGAAGCCGCCGACCAGCGAGCCGAGCATGAAGGCGACGTTGATGACCCAGTAGTTGATCGTGTAGACGGCGGTGCGGCTCTCCGGGGTGGAGACGTCCACGATCATCGCCTCGTTGGCGGGCAGCGCGAGGGCCGCCATGCAGGCGGCGCACAGATAGAGCGCGTAGGTCGCCGGACCGGACTGCACCAGCGGCGAGTTGACCAGGGCGAGGCCCGTGTAGGAGAGGAAGACGCCGATCTCGCCGGCCATCAGCACCCTGCGGCGCCCGTACACGTCGGCCAGGTGCCCGCCGACCAGGTTGCAGCCCACCGTCGCCACCGCGACGACCAGGGTCATCAGGCCGGCGGTGGCCGCACCGTACAGGCGGGAGAAGTGGATGACCATCAGCGGGACGAGCATGATGTCGAAGAACCGCTGGAAGAAGCCGACGCCGATCCGCAGCTTGAGGTTGCGGTGCAGTTCGCCGAATCTCACCGCTCCTCCTCCGGCGGCCACCAGCTGAGGTAGCGCTCTCCGCTGTCGGGGAAGACGGTGACGAGGGTCGCCCCGGACAGATCGTGACGGTGCGTCAGCTCCCGGCAGGCGTGGGCGGCGGCGCCGGAGGAGACACCGACCAGCAGGCCGCTGCCGGCGGCCAGCGCCCGGGTCGCGGCGGCGGCGTCCGCGTCGGAGACCACGACCACCTCGTCGATGCAGTCGACATCGGTGACGGGGCTGGTGAAGCCGCCGTTCAGGCCGGGTATCCGGTGCGGGCCGGGGGCGCCGCCGGACAGCAGCGCGGAGCCCTCGGGCTCGACCGCGACGACGCGCAGCGCGGGGTTGCGCTCGCGCAGGTAGTGGGCGATCCCGGTGAGGGTGCCGCCGGTGCCGACCCCGCAGACCAGGACGTCCACCCGCCCGCCGGTGCCGCGCCAGATCTCCGGCCCGGTGGTCTCGTAGTGGGCCCGGACGTTGGCCGGGTTCTCGTGCTGCCGGGCGTACCAGGAGCCGGGGATCTCCGCGTGGAGCTTCCCGGCGCGCTCGACGCAGCCGGCGAAGCCCAGTTCGGGGTCGGTGAACTCCACTTCGGCGCCGAGCATCCGCAGCGTCATGATGCGCTCCGCGGAGGCGTTCCGGGGGAGCACGATCAGGCACGGGTGGCCCATGGCGGCGGCCAGGGCGGCCAGCGCGATGCCGGTGTTGCCGGAGGTGGACTCGATGACGGTGGCCCCGGGCGCCAGTTCGCCGGAGGCCCTCGCGGCGCGGATCATGTACAGGGCGGGGCGGTCCTTGATGCTGGACAGCGGGTTCGCCGCCTCCAGTTTGGCCAGGACGGTCACGTCCCGTGGGACCCCGTCCATGCGCAGGTGCAGCAGGGGGGTGTTGCCGACCAGGTCCTCGAAGGAGTCGGTCACCCCCGCGGCCGGTGGGTTGGTCATCGGTTACCTCGGGGGTCGGTGCTGCTCGGTGGCGGGCTTCTCTGCGGTGGGCTTCTCTGCGGTGGGCTTCTCTGCGGTGGGCTTCTCGGCGGTGGTCTCGTCCGCGGTGTTCTTCCGGGTGGTGATCCTCAGGGTCTGCCGCACGCGCTTCAGCGCGTCCTCGCGCTCGGTCGGGGAGGGCGCGTCGACGAGCACATGGCCCATCCGCCGGGAGGAGGACGTCAGCGGCAGGACGGTGTCGCCGGGCCGCTTGCGCAGCCGGACCCGGACCACCGACGGGTGCGCCGCGGTCTCCTCGACGCCCGTGATCGCGGTGATCGTCCCGGGGGCCGCGGTCGGGAAGTGGGTGGCGGGCCAGGAGACCGGCTCGGTGCGGATCAGCTCGTCGACGGGGAGCCCGAGGGCCAGCCTGAGCACGGCCTCGTACAGGTCGAATCCGTAGGCCAGGCCGACCGCGTCGGGCAGGTAGTCGCCCGGGGTGCGCACCGCGATCTCCATCAGCGCCGGGCCGTGCCTGCCGACCTTGAACTCCAGGTGCACCAGGCCGGTCCGCATGCCGACGGCGCCCAGCACGCGCCGGGTCAGCTCGTGGACCCGGGCGGCCGGTTCACCGTCCTCGAAGCGGTGGGCGCAGCGGTGGGTGAGTTCGACGAAGTACGGCGGCGGGGTGGTCTCCTTGGCCGTGACGTTCTCGAACAGCACCTCGCCGTCGCGTACCAGCGCCTCCCAGCTGTACTCCGGTCCCTCGACGGCCTCCTCGACCAGGACCTTGCCCTCGCCGGAGCGGCGGGCGACGACCTCGGCGGCCTCCTCGGGGCTGCGGACCAGTTCGACGCCCTCGCTGCCCGCCCGGGTGAGCGGCTTGACCACCACGGGCAGCCGCTCCAGCATCCAGTCACGGGCGTCGGCCACGTCCGCCACCAGCAGGTGCCCGGGCTGCCGGACGCCGTGGGCGGCGAAGAGGGCGCGTTGCAGCGCCTTGTTGCGGGAGACCACGGCGGCGTGCAGCGACGGGCCGGGCAGGCCGAGCCGCTCCTGCACCAGGGCCCCGGCGAGCACGTGCGGTTCGGCGAAGGACACCACGCCGTCCGGCTCCCGGTCGGCGACGGCCCGGGCGACCGCGGCCGTCCAGTGCTCCTCCTCGCGGCCGTCGACCCGGTAGAAGTCCTCGGCCAGTCCGAGCGGCCGGCCCTCCCAGCCGGCCGCCGCCTCCACGGCGCGTACCCGCAGGCCGAGCCGGGCGGCCGCCTCCAGATAGGGCCGGCCCATCGTGCCGACGCCGACGAGCAGCAGGTCCCTGGGCGCGCTCACGGCGCCACCTCCTTCTCCACGGGCAACCGCGCCGCGGACAGCGTGCGGGTGACGGGCCGGACGAGCAGTGCGGCGAGACCGAAGAGGACCGCCAGGCCGATCCAGCCGGCGGGACCGGCCGCGATCACCACGGACGTGATGAGCGCCGGTCCCACGATCCGCTGACCGGTGTTGCCGAGGCTGAACACCGACAGGTAGACGCCCTTGCGGTCCTCGGGCGCGAAGTCGTAGCTCAGCTCCCAGCCGCCGACCGCCTGCCACATCTCGCCGAAGGTGAGCAGCACGCAGGCCGCCAGCAGCACCGCGGCGGCCGTCAGCGCGGAGGACGGGGCCGCGGACAGGGCGAGCGCCAGGCAGCACAGCGTCAGTGCGAACCCGCCCATTCTCAGGGCTCGTTCGGCCCCGCGCTCGCGCTCCACCATCCGGGAGACCGGGACCTGGAGCACGATCGACATCACGGTGTTGATCAGGATCAGCACGGGCAGGAACGCGGCCGGCACGTCGGTGGCCTGGATCGCCCACAGCGAGAGGCCGACGGCCAGGATGGTGGTGTGCAGGTTGAGGACCCCGTTGAGGGCGGTCAGCAGCAGGTACCGCCAGTCGCGGAAGTCGCGCAGCGCGGCGAGCGGGTTCACCTTCTTCTGGACGGTGGCCGCGGTGGCGGTGCGCACCCGGGACAGCATGGCGGCGGACAGCACGAACGCCGCGGCGGTGCCGAGCACGATGCCCCGGTACGTCCAGACCCGGTCGGCGGCCAGCAGCGGTGCGGCCAGCAGGGCGCCCAGCGAGAAGCCCACGTTGCGCACGGTGCGGACGATGGCCATGGTGCGGGTGCGGTCGGTTCCCTCGGTGGTGGCCGAGGCGACCGCCTGGGTCATCGGCTGGGTGGCGGCCTCCGCCGCCGCCAGGCAGCAGGAGATCACCGTGAAGCTCACCATGCCCTGCGCGAAGGCCAGCGCCACGAACCCGCCGGCCCGCCACAGTTGGAGCCCCACCAGGGTCGGCTTGGCGCCCAGCCGGTCGGCGAGGGCGCCGATGGGCACCGTGGTGAGGAAGCCGACCACCCCGGACAGCGCCAGGCCGAAGCCGACCTGGGAGGTGGTCAGGCCGACGGAGCGGACGAAGAACACCGCGGAGCCGGCCAGGTACAGGCCGGTGCCGATGGCGTTGATCAGCGAGGTGACGGCGAAGGACCGCCCGGCCGGCGTGGCGGGTATGTACTCCTTCGGGGAGGGCAGCCTCATCGCGCACCCCCGTCGGTGCGTATGTCGACCAGGGACAGGGCGTGCTCGGCCCGGCGGCCCGCCTCGGCGGCGTCCGCGCCGGTGGCGACGACCAGTCCGGACCGCTCCCAGGAACTGGTCACGGAGCGGACGGTGGAGCCGGGGGCGGCCGAGAGGTGCAGTTCGGTGACGCCCGGCGCGGCCCGCGCCTCGTCGGCTCCGGTGACGGACTCCACCACGCCGGGGGGCGCGACGAGGAACCGGACGGCGGCGGCGCGGCGGACGGGCAGCGGGCCGACCGGGCCGGCGCCGGTGAGCACGTGCAGCAGGTCGCGCAGGATGTCGGTGCCGTAGGCGAGGTCGATCAGCACGGTGATGCCGCCGCCCGGCAGCCGGCCGGCGCATTCGACGAGGTGCGGGGTGCCGTCGGCCAGGATCCACTCGGAGTGCAGCACCCCGGAGCGGAAGCCGGTCGTGTCCACCAGCCGGGCCACGGCCTCGCGCAGCGCGTCCGCGAGGGACGGCGGCAGTGCGGCGGGGACGGTGTGGCCGGTCTCGACCGGGTGGCCGTTGTCCTGCACCAGCTTGGCGGTGATGTTGGTGAAGCCGACCTCGCCGTCGTGGACCACGGCCTCGACGCTCACCTCGGGCCCGGACAGCCGCTGCTCCACCAGGAACCGGGCGGTCTCCTCGTAGGGGGCGCGCAGGGTCGGCTCGTCGGCGGCGGTGGTCCGCGCCCACGCCTCGGCGACGTCGTCCGCGGGTCCCAGCAGCCGTACGCCCAGGCTGGCCTGGCGGTTGGCGGGCTTGAGCACGCAGCGTCCGCCGTGCGCGGCGCGGAAGCCGGCGACCTGCCCGGCGCTCTCGACGACGGCCCAGTCGGGCTGGGCGATGCCGCTGCCGGCCAGGGCGGCGCGCAGCAGGCCCTTGTCACGCAGCACACGGGCCGCTTCCGGGCCCGCCCCGGGCAGGCCCCAGGCCTCGGCGAGCGCGGCGGCGACCACCACGCCGTACTCCACCACGGGGACCACGGCGCGGACGCCCGCGGGGCGGGGCACGGCCCGGACCACCCGGTCGGGGTCGGCCTCGTCCTGGCTGGGCGCCGGGAACAGGGCCGCCACGCAGGGGTGCCGTTCGGCGAGCGCCGTGATGCCCCGGGCGTCGATGACGGCCGGTTCCTCCAGGACCAGCACCGAGCCGGCCGGCAACCGCTCGTCCAGCTTGGCCAGCATGACGGGGCTGTAGCCGACCAGGACGTGCGTCACGGTGTCCGGGACGTCCGGCTCGGTGTGGACGGTGACGGCGCGCCGCACCCGGTCCTCCAGCAGGTCCAGTTCGGCGGCGGTGGGGGCGTCGACGAAGAAGGACACGGCCCGGTCCTCGGAGCTGCGCAGCGGCCCGAGGACGGTGCCGCGGTCGCGGTGCACCAGGACCGCGCGCAGCGTCGGCGGGTCGGTGGGCGAGGCCGGCCCGACGGCGGGCCACAGGCCGCCCTCGCCGACCCACGCCGGCTCCACGTCGAAGCCCCGGACCCGGACGTCGGTGAGCACACCGGGCACGTGCTCCAGGTAGACCTGGCGGGCGACCCGGGCGGGCTCGGGGTACGAGGCCGGCTCGCCGAGCGCGATCCGCACGATCTCCGGTTCCAGCGGCGCGCCGGTGGCGAGTTCGTACAGGATGCACAGCCCGTCGCCGGGGGTGCGGGCGGCGACCTCCATCAGATAGGCCCGGCCGTCGGCGCCGATCCGCCACTCGGCGTGGGCGATGCCGTCCTGGAAGCCGAGGGCCTCCAGCATCCGCCGGTTGGCGTCCAGCAGTACCGGGTCGGCCTCCGGCCGGTCGCTGGGCACGGTGTGCGAGAGCTCGACGAAGGTGTGGGCGTGGGAGTCGGTGGTGGCCTTGCGGGTGGCGGAGGAGAAGACGGTCCGGCCGTCCTGCACCAGGCTCTCCACGGAGTACTCCTGGCCCTCGACCTTCTCCTCGACGAGGACGGTCTCGTGGGCGGGGTAGGAGCGGAGCAGGGCCGGCAGGGCGTCCGGGCCGGTCACCGTCTCGACGCCGGAGCTGGAGTGCCGGCCGGCGGGCTTGACCACCACCGGGTAGCGGACGGCGGCCGGGTCGAGCGTCGCCCGGCCCTCGGGCGGCACGGTCAGCGACACCGGGCTGAACTCGGGGAGGTACCAGCGCTGGAGGTACTTGCTGCGGCATGCCCGGGTGGCCCTGAGGCCGGGGGTGCGCAGTCCGAGCGCGTCGGCGAGCAGACCGGTCGGTTCGACCTGGGTCTCGCCGACGGCGTAGGCGCCGGCGATGCGGTAGTGGTCGCGCCACCGCCGGGCGGCCGAGAGGACCCCGGGCAGATAGGAGTTGTCGCGGCTGACGTCGCCGTCGACGAAGGCGATCTCGTCGATCGCGTACGCGGGGTGGTCGGGGTCCTTGGCGGCGGCCAGTGCGTCCTCGCGCCACGAGGAGGGGGTGATCAGCAGGATCTTCAGGCCGCGGCGGGCGAGTTCCGCCAGGTAGAGCGGCGCCCGGCAGACCACCAGGAAGGACCCGGTGAGTATGAAGGCGTCCGGCCTCGGCCCGGGGGCCGTCTGAGTGTCCATGAGTCCTTGTGTCCGTCCGTTCGCATGGGTGCGAACCGCTCCCCGGACAGGAGCGGTTCGCACGTGGGGGTCCGCGCGGGGCGGGTCAGCTGTAGTCGAGACCGCCGGTTCGGGTGCGCTTCAGCTCGAACAGGTCGGGGTGGCCGGCCAGCACCCGGAAGCTGTCGAAGAGCCGGGCGGCGTTCTCGCCGCGCGGGATGGCGCGGAGGACCGGGCCGAACCAGGCGGTGCCGTCCACGTGGATCGTGGGGGTGCCGACGTATCCGCCCGCTTCGGGGTCCCGGCCGGCGTCGTGGCTGGCCCGGAGGGTCTCGTCGTGGGCGGGGTCGTGGGCCGCGGCGGCCAGTTCGGCGGGCAGGCCCGCCTCCGCGAGGGATTCGGCGACGACCTCGTCGAAGTCCTCCGCCTTCTTCTCGTGGATCCGGGTCCCGTACGCGGTGTACAGGTCCCGCAGCGCCTTCTGCCCGTGCCGGGCGGCGACCACCGCGGCGACCCGGGCCGGGCCGATCGACTTGTCGACGAGCGTGCGGTACCAGTCCGGGAGCTCGTTGCCCTCGTTGTGGAAGTAGAGGCTCATCGCGTGGAAGCGCAGCTCGACGTCGCGCTCGCGCTCGACCTCCAGCATCCATCGGGAGGTGATCCACGCGAAGGGGCACGCGGCGTCGAAGTAGAAGTCGACCTTCGCGGTCTGGACGGTACTGCTGGTCACGCGGCGTCTCCGGGGTTGACTGCGGCGAAGGACCTGCCCTGCGCCGACTGACGGTACTCGGACAAGGCAGCGTACTTCTCCCGGAGCTGACGCTTCAGCACTTTTCCGGTGACTCCCACCGGGAAGTCCTCCTGCGAGGCGGCGATCTCCAGGAATCCCAGCTCCGGATGGCCGGCGGCACGCAGCGCCTCGTTGGCGAGGAGCAGCAGCTTCTCCGGCTCCGCGGACCCGGCGGCGGTGACCACCGCGACGGGCACGACGGCCCCGCCGTCCCGGCCGGCCACCACCGCGACGTCCTCGACCTCGGGCACCCGGAGCAGCACGACCTCCTCCATGAAGACCGAGTAGCCGGTGCCGTGGGCGGTGTGGATGGCGTCGACCGCCCGGTCCACCAGGTAGAAGTCGCCGTTCTCGTCCCGGTACGCCATGTCGCCGGGCATCCAGTAGCCGGACATCCTGAAGGAGTAGGTGGTGGCCGAGTCGCCCCAGTAGCCGGGCGTCACCGCCGGGCCGCGGGCGGCCAGGTAGCCGACCTCGCCGGTGTCGGCGACCGAGCCGTCGGGGCGCAGGATCGCCACCTCGGCGACGCCGACCGGCTTGCCCGCGCACCGGTCGTTCGGCTTGTCCTCCAGCGTGTGGACCTGGAGCAGGCAGCCCCAGCCCAGTTCGGTGGTGCCCAGGCGGTCGAAGAACGCCGACGGGGGCAACTCGGCGCTGCGGCTCTTCAGCACCTTGTCGATGTGCGCGCGGTGCACCGCGTCGCCGATCGACACCCACACCTGCACGGAGTCGAGCTGACCCGGCTTCAGCTCGGCGGAGGCCAGCTCGGCGTAGCCGTGCGCGAAGGACATCACCGAGGTCGGCCGGTACTTCTCCACCGCGGCGGCCAGTTCGTCGCCCTTGCGGTCGCTCAGCGCCACGATCGGCGTGCCGCCGAGCACCGCGTACGTGGTGTAGGCGACGCATCCCAGGTGGGACTGCGGCAGCGCGGTCATCATCAGCGCGCCGGGCGTCTCGGTGTGGTCCACCAGGCGGAACCTGGGGCCCGCCACGATGGTGCTGTGGGTGTGGATGGTCGGCTTGGGGCGGCCGGTGGTCCCGGAGGAGTGCAGGATCACCACCGGGTCGTCGGCGTGGTGGTTCCAGTAGTCGCCGTCGGCGAGCCGCGCGGCCGGCGGCGCGGGCAGCTCCTCGGCCGTGCGGGTCCAGGCGATGCCGGGCAGCAGGGACATGTCGAGCAGCGCGAGCCGCTCCCGGTCCGCGTACAGGCCCACGGGAGCGGTCTGCTCCAGCAGCGACCGGGCGATCGGGCCGGTGGCGTTGCTGTTGATCAGTACGGCGACCGCGCCGATCTGCGCGATCGCGTAGTAGTGCACCGAGTACGCGAAGGAGTCCTCGAACCAGACCGCGACCCGGTCGCCCCGGCGCACGCCCTGGGCCAGGTAGTACACCGACCAGCTCTGGGCCAGGGCGTCGATGTCGTTGAGGCTGAGGTCGTGGGTCTTCTCGCCCGAGGTGGTGGTGATCGCCCGGTAGGAGTGGACGAACGGCAGCTCGGGACGGGGGTTGGCGGCGATGGCCGACCGCAGCAGGTTGCCACCGCCCACCGTGGAGTCGGCGGCCAGCTGCTCGCGCTGCTCGGGCGTCAGGACGGTCGCGGCGAACGTTGCCATGGGGTGCATCTTCCTTGTCAGAGGGATGTGAACATCCGCGCGCACAGGTCGCGGTAGTGCGGGGCGTGCTCGCCCAGTTGGCCCCGGAGCCGTCCGAGCAGGGCGGCGAAGTCCTCCTCGGAGCCGTGCTCCACCAGATCGGCCAGGACGCGCACCCCCTCGGCGAGTTCCCTGCGCACCGCCGCGGCCTCGGGGTTGGCCGCCTGGACGTCCCGGTAGACGGCGGGCGCCCCGGAGCTGATCCGGGCCAGGAGGGCGAGCAGCGCGTTGTGCGGGGGCGGGGCGATCTCGCGGATCCTCCCCATGTCGGGGCCGAGCCGGGTGAGGGCCAGTCCGAAGCCGAGTACGGCGGCGTGGGTGAGCGCCTGGGAGGCGCCGGCAAGCCGGTCGTGCTCGGCCGCGTCCATCGGCACCACCCTGGCGCCCCAGCTGCCGACCAGTTCCAGCAGGGGACCGACCCGGGGCCCGTCGTTGACCACGACGGCGGCCACCGGGCGGCCCTCGAACCCGAGGGCCGGGGCGAACATCGGGTTCAGGCCGACCGCCTGCACGGCCGGGGCGTGGGCCCGCAGGGCCGCGGTGACGGGCTGCTTGACGGACAGGGTGTCCACCAGCAGCGCGTCGGGCCGCAGCACTTCGGCCAGACCGGGGACGGCCGCCAGCGCGACGGCGTCCGGCACCGCGAGCACCACCAGGTCGGCATGGCCGAGGTCGGCCTCCAGGCGGGCGCCGGGAGCGGTGACGTCCCCGCGTACGTAGTGGGTGCCCGCGGGCTCCGCGCCCGGTTCCACGGTGTCGGCCACCGCCACCCGGGCGCCGCCGGCCAGCAGCCGCTCGGCGAACAGCCGGCCCACCGCGCCGGCGCCGCCGACCACCACACAGCGCCGGATCACGGCCGGCTCCCCGCGGGCTCCAGCGCGGTGGCGAGGACGGCGGAGACCACGGCACGGGACTTCACGGCCGTCTCCGCGTACTCCTCCTCCGGGTCCGACAGGGCGATGATCGCCCCGCCGACACCGAAGCTGAGCCGGTCCCCGGTCGCCACCAGGGTGCGGATGACGATGTTCAGGTCGGCCGCGCCGCTCAGCGAGAACCAGCCGATCGAGCCGGAGTAGACGCCTCGGGCGCCCTCCTCCAGCCGGTCGATGATCTCCATGGTGCGCAGCTTGGGGGCGCCCGTCATCGATCCGCCCGGGAAGGCCGCCCGCACGCAGGACACCGCCGACTCCCCGGGCCGCAGGGTGCCGCGGATGGTCGAGACCAACTGGTGCACCGGCGCGTAGGTCTCGACCCGGAACAGGGCGGGCACGTGCACCGAGCCGACCTCGCAGACCACGTTCAGGTCGTTGCGGATCAGATCGACGATCATCAGGTTCTCGGCGCGGTCCTTCTCCTGGGAGAGCAGGTCCTCGCGCAGTGCCGCGTCCTCGGCCGGGGTGGCCCCCCTCGGGCGGGTGCCCTTGATCGGCTTGGACTCGGCGACCCGGTCGGTGCCGATGGTGAGGAATCGTTCCGGCGAGGCGCTGAGCACCGCCACCCCGGGGAAGTCGAGCAGCGCGCCGTACGGCACGGGCGAGATCTTCCGCAGACAGGCGTAGGTGCGCAGCGGGTCGACCTCGGCCCTGAGTTCGACCGTGTTGGTCAGGCAGACCTCGTAGGTCTCGCCGTTGCGGATCTCCTCCAGGCTCTCGGCGATCCGGTCCAGGTAGGCCTGCTTGTCGTGCCGCAGTCCGACGATCGGCTCGGCCTCGGGGTCGGTCATGCCGGCACCGCGGAAACCGGCCGCCTCACCGCGCGGCCCGCCGTCCTTCCGGGGAAGCGCCAGCACGGCGGCCTCGGCGCGGTCGAGCCAGGCGACGGCCGCGGCGTGGTCCCCGTCCTCGGACAGGGCCAGCAGATAGGCGGCGCCCTCGGCGTGGTCGAGCGCGAGCATCCGGTCGGCGAACAGCACGGCGGCGTCCGGGGTCTCCGCCTTGTGCACCGCCTGGGCGCCCGCCTCGGCCTTCAGCTCGTAGCCGAGGTAGCCGACGTAGCCGAGGTTGAAGTCGAACGGCAGGCCCTCGGGCCGCGGGACGGCGCGCAGGCGCAGCTGCTCGTCGAGATAGTCGAAGAAGCCCTGCTGGACGAGTTCGCCCCCGCCGTCGCGGCAGCCCGGCCGGGTGATCCGGACGGTGCCGTCCTGGACCCGGTAGGTCACGTACTCCGCCAGCGGACCGGATCCGTCGCCGAGGAAGCTGAACCGGGACAGCCCGTCGATGACGCTGCTGCTGTCCAGCCAGAACGCGGTGCCGTGGTCGGTGAACAGCTCGCGGTACGCGGCCTCGGCCTCGGGCTCGGCGTCCACCCGGCGCACGTGCACCGTGTAGCGCGGCTCGCGCCGGCGGGCCGCGTGGTGGGCCATGGCCAGGTCGCGGAAGTTGGCGAGCAGCTCGCGGCCGTACTGGCTGCTGATGGATTCCGGGTGGAACTGGACGCCCCAGATCGGCAGCGTCCGGTGCCGCACGCCCATCACCACGCCGTCCCCGGTCCAGGCGAGGGCTTCCAGTTCGTCGGGGAGCGGGCCGGCCGCGAGCGAGTGGTAGCGGACCACGTCGTAGGGGCTGGGCAGGCCGGCGAAGATGTCGGTGCCGTTGTGCCGGACCGGGCAGACGCGGCCGTGCATGGGCTCCGGAGCGTGGACGACCTCGCCACCGAACAGGTGGCAGATGCCCTGGTGGCCGAGGCAGACGCCGAGCACCGGCAGGCCGCTCTCCAGGATCGCGCGCCGGCTGATGCCGAAGTCCCGCTCCCGGTCGGGGCGTCCCGGGCCGGGGGAGATGACGATCGCGTCGAAGTCCTCGAAGCGCAGCTCGGAGAAGTCGGCGCCGTTCCTCACCACCACCGGCGGGCGGCCGTTGGTCTCGCCCAGCAGCTGGTAGAGGTTGTAGGTGAAGGAGTCGTAGTTGTCGATCAGCAGAGTTCTCACGGTGCGGCCCCGATGACCACGTCCTCGACCCGGCAGGTCTCCTCGATGATCAGGTCGTAGAGCCTGCGCAGGAAGTCCTGGCTGATCCCGTGCTCCTCGCCGAAGCGGGCCGCGCGCTCCTGGACGAGCCTGATCCGATGCGGCTGCATCATCCGGACGTCGTTCTCGCGCTTGTGGTGCGCTATTTCCACGCAGGTCTCGATACGGGCGCGAAGTTCCTCGAGGAAACGCAGGTCTATGCTGTCGAGCTTCGCCCGGAGAATTTCGAGTCCATCATCGGACGGACTATCCAGCACGAACTCCCCCTTTGTTTTGCGCCTCTTGCCGAAGCCGCCGGAAAACAACTCCCTCGGCGCCCCGTTGACGGTCACGACTCTGCCGCCCGGCCCTCTCCGGTGCCACGGTCGCGATGGTTCGGATCCACGCAGTGCGTGAAGTTCCGGGGTTCATACAGCATCAAAAACGGTCAAAATCCTACCTAGTTGAGCGGTCAAGAGGGTGCGACGGGGGCCGTCGGAGCACAAAACCGGCCGAGAACCACCACCGCCGCCGGGCGACCCGGGCAACATCTCGCACCGTTTGCGGAAATCCATCCCGATATGCCCGGGCGGGCAATCGGACACCCGACACCCGAGCCGCTTGCCAAAAAGGCCAGGATGAACTCATAGTTTCGATTTATTCGGCGCATGGAAATCCATTCGGACGGGGGGCGTTGTGGAAATCCTGACCGCGGGCGGGCCGGTGGCTCCGGAGCGAGGAACAGACGAAGCACCGGGCCTTGTCGAACTGCTTTCGGCACAGGCCCGGAAGCGCCCCGACGACATCGCGGTGGAGTACCGGGACGAGACCCTCACCTTCGCGGAACTCGTCGGACGGGCCACGGAACTGGCGGCCGGCCTGAGGAGCCGCGGACTGCGCCGCGACGACTGCGTCGGGATCTTCCTCGAACCCTCCGCCGCCCTGCCCGTCGCCGTCTGGGGCGTCCTCTTCGCCGGAGCCGCCTACCTCCCCCTGTCACCGGACTACCCGGACGAGCGCATCCGCGCGATGGCCGAGGACTCCCGCGCCCCGGTGCTGCTCACCGAGGCGCCGCTCCGCGACCGGCTCGCCGCCCTCGCACCGCCCGGCACCGCCCTCGTCACCCCGGCCGAACTGGCCGCCGGCGCCCGCGCCGCCGCGGACGGCCCGGCCGGCGCACCCGCGCCCGCACCCGCACCCGCACCCGGCTCGCTCGCGCCCGGCGCACCCGCGACCGCGCCCACACCCACACCCACCGCACCGTCTCCCGGGGCACCCACACTCGCACCCGGCGTGCCCACCTCCCCCGCGCCCGCAGCACCGTCTCCCGGGGCACCCCCTCTCGCCGCACCGTCTCCCGGGGCACCCCCTCTCGCCGCACCCTCTGCCGGCTCCCCCGCGCCCGCCGCACCCCCTCCCGGCGCCCTCGCCTACGTCATCTACACCTCGGGCAGCACCGGCCGGCCCAAGGGCGTGATGGTCGAGCACCGCGCCATCGCGCACCAGATGCGCTGGCTGGCCCGTACGTACGGCCTCGGCCCGTCCAGTACCGTGCTCCAGAAGACGCCGATGAGCTTCGACGCCGCCCAGTGGGAGATACTCGCGCCGTGCCTCGGCAGCCGGATCGTGCCGGCCGCACCCGGTGCGTACCGCGACCCCGGAGCCCTGCTCGACACCGTCGTCCGGCACGGTGTGACCGTGATGCAGTGTGTGCCGACCCTGCTCCAGGCGCTGCTCGACACCGACCGGCTGCCCGACTGCGACACGCTGACCCAGGTGTTCTGCGGCGGGGAGGCGCTGTCCCGGCGACTCGCCCAGCGCTTCACGGAAACCCTGCACAAGTGCGAACTGGTCAACCTCTACGGGCCCACCGAGTGCACCGTCAACGCCTCCGCCTGCACCGTGGACCCGTCGTCGGTCGCCGACGGCCCGTCCGGCGTACCGATCGGCACCCCCGTGGACGGCCTGGCCTTCCATGTGCTGGACGAGCGGATGCGACCGGTCGCTCCGGGAGCGGTCGGCGAGCTCTACATCAGCGGCGTGCAGGTCGCCCGCGGCTACCGGCACCGCCCCGACCTGACGGCCGAGCGCTTCCTGGACAACCCGTTCTCCACCGACCCCGCGCACGCCGTGCTGTACCGCACCGGCGACCGGGTCCACCGGGAGGGCGGCACCTACCGGTTCGACGGCCGCGTGGACCGGCAGGTGAAGCTGCGCGGCTACCGGGTCGAGCTGGACGAGATACGACTCGCCATCGAGACCCACGACTGGGTCAGGAACGCCGCCGTGCTGGTCAAGGACGACCCCGCGTCCGGACACCGGAGCCTCGTGGCCTGCGTCGAACTCAGCCCGCGCGAGGCCGCCCTGATGGACCAGGGCAGCCACGACCGGCACCACGTCTCCAAGGCCGGCCGCTTCCAGGTGCGCGCCCAGCTCTCCGACGGCGGCTGCCGGGACACCGCCGACCTGGCCGGCCGCCACCGGGTCGACCTCCCCGGCCGCACCCCCACCGCCGAGCAGTGCCGACGGGTGTTCGCCCGCAAGACCTACCGCTTCTACGAGGGCGGCGAGACCCGCCCCGAGGAGCTGCTCGCCCTGCTCGCCGCCCGCACCCCCGGTGCCGCCCCGAGACGGCCCGAACAACTGCGGGCAGCCGAACTCGGCGCCGTCCTGCGCTACTTCGGCCAGTACACCAGCGACGAGCGGCTGCTGCCCAAGTACGGCTACGCCTCGCCCGGTTCGCTGTACGCCGCCCAGCTTTACCTGGAGGTCACCGGCCCGGACGGCTGCGCCGGCCTCGCCCCCGGCCACTGGTACTACCACCCGGTGGAGCACCGGGTGTACCTGATCGAGGCCGGGAGCGACGGACGCGACGGGCGCGGTGGGCCCGGCGGACACGACGGACACAGCGGGGGCGGCGGACACGGCGGGGACGACGGATGCGCCGCGGACGCCGGCGACGCGGGGCCGGGCGGGGAAGCGGGACCGGGCGGACCCGGTGGGGACGGCGGGCCTCGTGAGGACGGCGGACCCGGTGGGGACGGCGGGCCTCGTGAGGACGGCGGGCCTCGTGGGGACGGCGGGCCCGGGATCCGCTTCCACTTCGCCGGCCGGCGGGGAGCGATCGCACCGGTGTACCGCAACAACGTCCAGGAGGTCCTGGAGATCGAGGCCGGGCACATGGCCGGCCTGCTCGAGGAGGTGCTCCCCGCCTACGGTCTGGACATCGCCGAGGCCCCGCACACGCCCGGCTCGATGCGCCGTCTGCACTGCGCCGAGGAGGACCACTACCTCGGGGCCTTCGATCTGGTCCCGTACCGCGCCGACCGCCCGGACGTCCCCGTGGACGTGTATCTGCAGGTCCACCCCGGCCGGGTGCCCGGCATGGCGGCCGGCCAGTACCACCACACCGGCGGTGCGCTGGAGCGGATCGCGGACGAGCTGGTACTCAAACGGCATGTGATCGCCATCAACCAGCAGGTGTACGAGCGCGCCGCGTTCGGCATCACGCTGGTCAGCCCGGCCCCGGAGCACCCTCGGTCCTACCTCGACCTGGGACGCCGGCTCCAGCGGCTCCAGATGAACGGCGCCGGCTTCGGCTTCATGCCCTCCGGGTACAGCTCCAGGACCGGCCACGACCTGCCCGCCGCCAGGCGGATGGAGGCCGTGCTCCGGGCCGCCGGGCGACCCACGGGCCCCTCGTACTTCTTCGTCGGCGGCCGGGTGAGCGCCGGACAGCTCGCCCACCGGGGCATGCGCGAGGACAGCGTGCACATGCGGGGGCCCACCGAGATGATCAGGGCCGACCTGGTGGAACTCCTGCCCGACTACATGGTGCCGCACCGCCTGGTGGTCATGGACCGGCTACCGCTGACCGCCAGCGGAAAGGTCGACCTCCGGGCACTGGAGTCCGCGCCGGAGACGGACTTCGCGACCGCGGGCCGTCCCTTCGTCGCACCGAGCACCACCACCGAGCGGATCGTCCGCGACCTGTGGCAGGCCGGTACGGGGCAGCAGGCCGCCTCCATACGCGACGACTTCTTCGAGTGCGGCGGCAACTCCCTCATCGCGGTCGGCCTGGTGAACCGCGTCAACCGCCGGTTCGGCTGCGCGCTGCCGCTCCAGGTGCTGTTCGAGTCCCCGACCATCGAGGAACTGGCCCGGCGGGTCGACGGACAGCGGGGCGCCTCCTCCTCCAGGCTGGTACCACTGGGCGCCGCCCGCGCCGGCCGGCCGGTGTACTGCTGGCCGGGCCTCGGCGGCTACCCGATGAACCTGCGCCCCCTGGCCCGCCGGCTCGACGCCGGCCGGCCGTTCCTCGGCATCCAGGCCCACGGCGTCAACGCGGGCGAGCAGCCGTACGCCACGATCACCGAGATGGCGGGGCGCGACGTGCGGGCCATCACCGAGGTCCAGCCGAACGGCCCGTACACCCTGTGCGGCTACTCCTTCGGCGCGCGGGTGGCCTTCGAGACCGCCCATCTGCTGGAGCGCGAAGGCCACCGGGTCGACCGGCTGCTCCTGCTGGCCCCGGGCTCACCGAAGCTCCGCACGGCGGGCAGCGGCCGCGCCTCGTACACCGACCCGGCCTATCTGACCATCCTGTACTCGGTCTTCGCGGGGGCCGTCACCGGACCCGGCCTCGAGGCCTGCCTGCGGGCCACCACGGACGAGGAGAGCTTCGTCTCGCACCTGACCGGGCACTTCGACGGCCTGGACCGGGAAATGGTCCGCCGGATCACCGCGGTGGTCCGACAGACCTACGACTTCGGCTACACCTTCGGCGAACTGCGGACCCGGCGCGTCGAAGCACCGGTGACCGTCGTGAAGGCGGCCGGCGACGACTACTCGTTCCTCGACGGCAGCACCGGCTGGTCGGCCACCGAGCCACGGGTCCACCAACTCGGCTCCGGCCACTACGACATCCTGCGCGAGCCCGGCGTGGCGGAACTGGCCCGCCTGATCGGCCCCCTCCTCGCCCGCACGGACTGACGGGCGGGCCCCACCCGCACGGGCCGGCCGGCCCGCCCCGCAACGCCCGCACGGACGGGTCGGCCGCCCTACATCGCCCGCACGGACCGGCCGGCCGGCCGAACGGAATGCAAGCCGGCCGACCGAACGGAACAGCCAACCCACCGATCGGAACGGCCAGTCAGCCGGGGACAGCGGACCGCGGACCGCGGACCGGCATCAGCCACACCCGGACCACCTCACACCCAACCAGGGAGACCAACGTGCCGCACGTCAACATCAAGCACTTCCCCACTCCGGTCGGCGAGGAGCAGTCGGCCCGCCTGGTCGCCGCGATCACCGCGGCCCTGACGGAGAACCTCGGCTGCACCGAGGACGCCGTGTCCATCGCCCTGGAGCCCGTGGACCCGTCCGAGTGGAACGAGCGGGTCTACCGCCCGGAGGTGGTGGAGCGGCGCGCACTGCTGCACAAGCAGCCGAACTACTGAAGCGCCGAGGCACCGAAGCGCTGAGGCACCGAGGCGCCGAAGCGCCGAAGCGCCGAACTACTGAGGCACCGAAGCACCACGTCGCTGACGCACCGAAGCCCCGCGCCGCCGGAACCCGGGTCCGGCGGCGCGGGGCCACTTCCCGGGTGCTCAGATCTGCTTGCGGAACACCTCGGCGGCCGCCAGGAAGACGTCGTTGCCCTCCGCCTCGCCGATCGAGACCCGTACGCCCTCGCCCTCGAAGGGACGGACCGCCACGCCGGCCTCGGCGCAGGCCGCGGCGAAGTCCAGGCTCCGGTCGCCGAGCCGCAGCCAGACGAAGTTGGCCTGGGAGTCGCCGACCGTCCAACCCTGTGACCGCAGTGCGGCGGTGACCCGCGTCCGCTCCCCTACCAGCGCCTCCACCCGCTCCAGCAGCGCCTTCTCGGCGCGCAACGAGGCGACGGCGGCGTCCTGGGCGAGCTGGCTGACGCCGAACGGGACGGCCGTCTTGCGCAGCGCGGCGGCGACCGGCTCGTGCGCGATCGCGAAGCCGACCCGCAGGCCGGCCAGACCGTACGCCTTGGAGAAGGTGCGCAGCACGCAGACGTGGGGGCGGTCGCGGTACAGGTCGATGCCGTCGGGCACCGCGGCGTCTCGGGCGAACTCGAGGTACGCCTCGTCCAGGACGACCAGGACGTGTGCGGGGACGGCGTCCAGGAAGCGGACCAGCTCGTCGCGGCGCAGTGCGGCGCCGGTCGGGTTGTTCGGGTTGCAGACGAAGACCACCCGGGTGCGGTCGGTGACCGCGGCGAGCATCGCGTCGAGGTCGTGCGCCCCGTCGGCGGTGAGGGGGACGGGCACGGGGACGGCGCCGCAGATCCGGGTGACGACCGGGTACGCCTCGAAGGAGCGCCAGGCGAACACGACCTCGTCGCCCTCCCCGGCCATGGCGAGCACCAGGGACAGGGTGACGCCGACCGAGCCGGGTCCGGTGACGACGTGCCCGGCGGGGACGCCGAAGTGCCGCGCCAGCTCGGTGGTGAGTTCGCCGACGGCCATGTCGGGGTAGCGGTTGCAGCCGCCCGCCGCGGCGACCGCGGTCTCCAGCACCCCGGGCAGCGGCGGGTAGGGGTTCTCGTTGGCGGACAGGACGAAGGAGCCGGCGTAGTCCGGCTTCCCGGGGCGGTGGGCCGAGAGGGCGTCCAGATTCGGCCGCGGCCGGGGGCCGTGCTGACGGTCGGTCACAGGGTTTCTGCCTTTCTCACAACGGGCGTGCGGGCGGTCGGCGGGGCGCTCACCCCGGTACGGACGGGTTGAGGCGCGAACCTCCGCCGCCGCCACCCGGTCCCCTGCCGAGGGCGCGGTCGACGAGCGGCCCCGCGGCCCCGGTGTACCCCTCGGGGTCCAGCAGGGTGGCGAGTTCACCGTCGGCGAAGACGTCCTTCAGCTCGGGCAGCCCGCCGAGGATCTCGGCCAGCGGACGGCCCTCGCGGTCGGCCAGGACGGACGCCCGGGTGAGGCACCGGCGGGCGGTCGCCTTGCCGACCCGGGGCGCGAGGACGGCGGCGACCCGCTCCGTGACGAGCCGGCTGCCGGTCAGGTCGAGATTGGCGCGCATCCGCTCCGGCCGGACGGTCAGGCCCTCCGCCAGCTCCACCGCGGTGTGAGCGGCGCCGCCCGCCAGCCGGAGGCACTCGCGCAGCAGCAGCCACTCGGCGTGCCAGGCGCCCCCCGACCGCTCGTCCTCGGTGGTCAGGCACTGGGTCAGACCGGCCGCCAGCACGGGGACCTGCAACGCGGCGGAACGGATCAGCGTCGCCAGCACCGGGTTGCGCTTGTGCGGCATGGCGGACGAGGCCCCGCGGCCCGCCGGAGCGGGTTCGCAGGCCTCCGCCACCTCGGTGCGGGCCAGGACCTGCACGTCCACGGCGAGCTTCCCCAGGGCCGCCGCGGTGTGGGCCAGCGCGGCGGCCAGGTCGGCGATCGGGGTACGCAGCGCGTGCCACGGCAGGAGGGGCCTGGACAGCCCCGTCTCCTCCGCGTAGGCCGCGGTGAGCCGGTCGAGGTAGTCGCCGACCTCGTGGCCGGGGACGCCGCCGTCGACCTTCGCGTACTCCAGGTATCCGGCCAGCGTCCCGGCGGCGCCGCCGAGCGCCACCGGCAGCCCGTGGTCGAGGACCCGCTCCAGCCGCTCGGCGGACTCCAGTACCAGCTGGCGCCAGCCCGCCGCCTTGAGGCCGAAGGTGGTGGGCACGGCGTGCAGGGTGAGGGTGCGGCCGGCCATCGGGGTGTCGCGGTGCTCCCGGGCGAGAGAGGCCAGGGCGTCGGCCGTGCGGCGGAGGTCGGCGAGAACGAGCCGCAGCGTCCGGGCGGCGACCAGCATGGTCCCCGTGTCCAGGATGTCCTGGCTGGTGGAGCCGCGGTGGACGTACTCGGCGGCGGACGGGTCGTCGGCGGCGACGGCGGAGGTGAACGCCTGGACCAGGCCGACCACCGGGTTGGCGGTCTCCCGGGCGGCCAGGGCCAGGGTCCGGGCGTCCAGCCGCTCGGCACGCGCGGCGGAGCTGATCGCCGCGGCGGCGGACGCGGGCAGCGTGCCGAGCCGGGCCTGGGCCCTGGCCAGGGCCGCTTCCGCGTCGAGCATCGCCTGGAGCCATGCCCGGTCCCCGGTGGCCGCCTCCACCGGGGTGCCGGCCCGCACCGGGGAGAGCAGTCCCGCGTCGATCCCGTGGTCGTTCATGCCACGGCCTCCCCGGCGTCGGCGAGGGCGAGGGCGTCGGCGTCGGCACGGTCACGGGCGGCAGCGTCGGCACCGTCACGGGTATCGGCGTCGGCGTCGGCGTCGGCGTCGGCACGGGCGGCAGCGTCGGCACCGTCACGGGTATCGGCGTCGGCGTCGGCGTCCGCGTCGGCACGGTCACGGGCGGCAGCGTCCGCGTCGGCACGGTCACGGTCACGGTCACGGGCGTCGTCCGCCAGCAGGGTGAGCACGGCGGCGGCGATCGCGTCGGAGTCCTCGACGGTGACCGAGCCGACACCCGGCCGGATGCCGGCCGCGGTGACCCAGTGCACCGATTCGGTCGGCACACCGTGCACGAACCGGCGCGGATGAGCGCGGCCCTCGGCGTCGAGGGGGTGGTACGGCCGGCCCGAGACCGAGACGGCACCGGTCTCGTACTCGTTGCCGCACTCACCGAGGATCCGGTAGGGCACGTACTGCCCGGTCGTCAGCAGATGGCGCATCAGCCGGTCGCCGGTACGCCGCAGGTCCGGCTCGGGCAGCCGCGACTCGACCAGCGCCCCGGCCCGGTGCCGCTGCCCCGGTATCCGCCGGGAACCCACCTCGAAGGCGGCGCCGCCTCCGTCGTCGACGACCGTCTCGACGACCACACCGGGGCCGATGATCTCGACCGTCCCGGCCTCGACGAGGGCGATGAGCTCCTCGATCCTGGAGGTGGGCGGGCCGATCGACAGGAAGGCGTTGAGCGGGGTGTACCAGCGCTCCAGCTCGTCCCGGTGGGAGTTCGCCTCCAGCCCGCCATGGTCGACCGCCAGACGGATCTCGTTGCGCAGGTCGCGCAGCACGTCGAGGGCCGCCTTGAGCGGGCCGCTGACGTTGCCCTCCCTGGCCGCGGCGACGTCCCGGCGGAGGTACGCCAGCAGCCAGTCGCGGAAGTCCTCCGCGGTGGCGAACTCCCGCTCCCCGTAAGGCCGGGAGATCCGGTCCCAGTCCCAGCGCTCGGCGGAGGCGACCCCCGCCGCGTCGAGCAGCCGGTCCCTCTCCGCCGCGTCCCCGGCCAGCAGGAAGCGGTCGGTGAAGGCGGTCAGCTCGTCCGCGTCCACCCGGTCGGCCAGCAGGGCCGCGTAGTAGACGCTCTCCACCTCCGCGGTGATCAGGGGCCACAGGTGGGTGCCGAACCGGATCCACTCGCCCTCGGCCGCGAGCGCCCGCAGTCCGTCCGCCTTCTCGACCGTCAGCAGCCTCGGCAGATACCGCCCGTAGGCGCCCTTCTCGTTCTCACCCCGGGCGTGGTACGGGACGCCGCGCCGGGATCCGGCCAGGATGCGCGGCTCCCGCCCGGACGGGTGGTAGACGAGCCGGTCGTCGACCCGCGCGAACGAGCCGCCCCGCCCGGTGGTCAACAGGGCCATGTGGTCGAAGAAGTTGAGACCGAGACCGCGCAGCACCACACTCTCGCCCGGCCCTATCCGGGAGTGGTCCGTGTCGGCCGGGTTGGCCGGACGGAGGTACACCAGACCGTGCTCGGCGGCGAAGGCCCCGAGCCGCTGCTCCTCGGCGGTGGCACGGACCGGCACATGGCCCTGCGCCAGCACCACCGCGTCCAGGCCCGGCAGCCGGGTGCCGTCGGCGAGCAGCAGCGTCTGGCGTCCACCGTGCACACCGGACTCGTCGTCCAGCGCGACCGCGACCTCCCGGTGCACCCGGATCTCCAGATGCCCCGGCGCGTCGGCGGCCAGCGTCCGGAACACCCAGTCCAGGTAGTGCCCGTAGAACGCACGGCTGGGATAGTCGTCCGGGCCGAGGCGGCGGGCCTCCTCAAGGGCGTCCGCTCCCCCTTCCCCGGGGACGGGGATCGTACCGGCCGCCACGTCCCGGGCCCACTCGTGGAGGCTGGGCCCGTCCTCGACCGGTCCGACCAGGTTCACACTGGCGTCGGCGAACACGGTGACCTGGGAGGCCACGGTGTTCATCAGCAGTTCCCGGGACTGGTCGGTGCGCCACACCCGGCCGGGGCCCGGTGGGTGCGGGTCGACCACATGGACCGTGAGACGACTCGCGGACGGGGACTTCCGCTCCTGGGCGAGCAGGCGCTCGAGGACCGAGAGTCCACGGGGGCCGGCCCCGACGATGGCGACGGCCGACGTACTGCTTGACCTGCTGCTTGACCTGCTGCTTGACGTACTGCTTGACCTGCTGCTTGGCGTGCTGCTCTTCACGGGCGTTCTCCGCTCGACGGTGGAGGGGAAGAGGGAGGAGAGGAAAGGGAAGGTGGCGGGCGAGGGGGAGACGAGGGGAGGGAGACCGGTCCCACGGCCGGATGCGGGGGAATACGTACGGGCACGCCCACCCCCTCCACCGCCGCACAGGCCGGGCGCCGGCGACGCGTGGTGGCGGCGGTCCGCAGGAAGACTCCGGGAGGGCGGAGACAAGGCGGAACCGTTAGGCGGCGCGGCGCGGCGCGGCGGGACGTCGGCAGAGGCGCGGCGCCGGAGGCGGAGCCGCCGCCGGCACGGCCCGCGCCCGCGAGCCCCCGCAGGCCGCTGCCGCCGAGGACGCCGGCACGGGAACGCGGTGCTGCGCGGACACGCCTGCCCGCCCCGCCGCGGAGGCGGACGGGGCCGGTGCCGCCCCGGACAGGGCGGGCGCCGAAGCCCTCCGGTCCGCGCCGGGTCCCGGACTTAGCGGAGCGGGCTGGGGATGAGGCTCTGGATCACGTCCGCGCGGACCAGGCACTCCTCCGCACCGCGTGCCGAAGCCCTCAGCATGGCGGTGTCGGCCGCTGCTGCGGTGTCTCGCAGACTGCGGCCGGACTCCCCGAGCGCCATCGGTTTCCCCCAGTGGAAGATCTGCCGTCACGGCCCCTCGCGGGACACCGCGCAAGGGTGCCCGCGGGCCGGAAACTGTCGTCACAACCTCTGACAGCAACTATGGGAAGGCGCACCGGTCTCGGACAAGGCAGCCAATCCCTCGGATCGGCGCACTGCCGGGAAGCGAAGGATGTAAAGGGGGACAGAGTCGAGCGAAAGCCGCGTACGCGGACGCGTTTCGTCTCACCGGGGCGGGTCGTGCCCCGCGAAGGTGCACCAGCGCGGTGCCACGACCCGTCACCCGAACAAGCGCCCACCGGACACCCGCCCGGCCCAATTCGTCATTGATATGGACCATGCGTGTTGCCGGAGAAACACCGGCGGACCAGTCTTTCCCTCGCCGCAACAAGGCGGCGGAAAGACAAGACGGAGAGTCCTCATAATGAAGAACGCCGCTCACGGAATCGGGATGCGATCCCGCCGCGCCCGACTGACCGCGCTCGCCTCATGCGCACTGGCCCTGTCCCTTGGAATTGCCACACCTGCGACGGCGGCTCAGGCGACCACCGAGCGCCCCACGGTGTCGAGCAGCCCGGATCCCGGCACCGAAGGCTGCGGAAAGGATCCGAAGCGCGGCTGCAAGCAGCAGGTCGACGTCGGCGCGAGCGTCTTCCGCGACCAATCACCTCAGACCGTCCCGTCCAGCACCCTGACGCGGGTCCTGTTCGACCAGGCCCTGTACGACACGGACGCGATGTTCGACCCGGCGAACTCGACTCTCGTCGTCAACACACCCGGCCGCTACCTCCTCACCGCGAACGTCTCCTGGGGCAACCTCACCGTCGGCGGCAACCGAGCCCATGACGTGTTCCTCGCGGTCAACGGCGGCGTCGTCGCGTTCAACGAGCAAAGGGCGGTCTCCAGCTTCGCGACACAGGCCGTCACCACCGTCATCGAACTGGACGAAGGCGATGTGATCTCGGTCGAGTTGTTCCAGAACACGGGGAACGACGCCATCTCACAGACGGTCGTCGGCAACAACGACGACCCCCTGGCCCCGGTACTCCAGGCAGAACTGCTCGAACCCGGAGACCCGGCCTAGAGTCATCCGTCGGCGACGGGGCGGACGGCTCGCAGCGGCTCCCGGAAGAACGGATCCGGACACCCGACACCCGCCGCACGACATCCCGTCGACGCGGGCGAGCAGAACAGGGCCGAGGCCGCTTCCCGCGGCGGCGCGCTCCGCGTCCAGCCCGTCCCCACCCCATTCTTCACCACCCGCCACCACCGTCCTTCGCCCACCACCCACCACCCACCACCCTCATCTCCCCCGGCCCGGCAAGCGGCGGTGCGGGCGCGGGATGCCCGAGAGGGGTTGTCAGGCCTCCCGCCACGCCCGAACGGGGGCGCCGGCCTGAGCTGACAGACCGCCCACCGGCGGGACCGAGCAGCTCCTGCCGCAGCTCCGAGACGCCCCACCGCACCACCGGGTGCGACGGCCAGGCGGGAGAGGCCCTGCGGGACCTGCCCGCCACCGCCGGTGCGGCCGGGGTGCGGCCGGGGTGCGGCCGGGGTGCAGCCGGCGCCCACCCCGCCCGCACCGGAGCGCGTGCCCCGCCGCCGCCTGGTGACACGGCACACCTCGGCTGCGGACGGACACCGCGCGGGACGGCGGGCGGACCGGGCGGACCGAACCGCCGGGCGCGGATGACTTCTACGGGTTCGCGGAGTCGCCTTGCCGCACGGTCTACCTCGACGCCCCGCATCATCGGCGCCCTGCTCGACCTCGCCGCCGAGGTATGGGCCGACCTCCCCCACTCTGCCGCCGACCTCACCGAACGTCCTCGGCTCGCCGGTTTCGCCGAGCTGCTCCACGCTCTCGACCGGGTCACAGGCTGGCGCAGCCTCGATGCGTTCAACGGGGCGCAGAATGCCTTGAACGACTCCGTCCTCGGCGGTCACCCAGTCGCCGGCGTGCTGCGCGACTGGACAGCCTCTCCTGCCTTCCCACCCGGCGGATGGCAGGGAACCATGGGCGAGCTGCACCGGCAGCTCAGCAGCGACGGCCGAGGCTTTGCCGAGGGATGGCCCAAAACCCCTGCCGTGCTGAGCGCCCGGGTCGCGCCTTGTGCACGGGCGCGCGCGAACACCGCAGGGCACTGCCACCCACCCTCGAATCGTCGGGGCGCATCCGGTTCCCCCTCCCTCGGGCGCATAGGGGGCGCGCTTGGGAGAAGGCTCCCGCGACCGGTCGCTGCGCCTTACGCGCGCCGGAGTAGCTCAGTGAAGGTCGAGCAGCATCACGTCGTGCAGGTCCGCGCCCGCCCATGGGCGCGCGTCGCCGATCTTGCGGTATCCCCACGCTCGGTACGCGGCCACGGCTGCCTTGCTGTCCGGGTGGACGTTGAGCAGGACCCGCTCGGCCTCGGTGCCTTCGAGGACGGCATCGTGCAGACGGCGGGCGATGCCCTGCCGGCGCCATGGGGCACGTACGGCGAGTTCCATCAGACCGAACGTCCGGCGGCCGTCCTCGCGCCGCATCTCGTCGGGCACGGGCGCGGTCAGTTGGTCCCACCAGCCCGTCTGCGGCCCGAGAGGGTAGCCGTACGCCATGCCGACAGCCTCGCCGTCCGAGGCGCTCGCCAGGGCGCCGCGGAAGGTGGCCTTGCGGGTCTGGGAACGGAAGCGGCGGAACGCGGCTGCGACGTCGGTCTCGGTCTCGTCGTAGGGCGGCTCGGCGAACGCATCGGCGTAGACCAGGCGGAACGCTTCCTCGGCCCTGGCGGCGGCCGGCCCGTCGAGCCGCTCGACGCTGGGCGGTGCTGGTTGACTCATCCGGCGGCCCTCTCACACGGTTTCGCGGATCCGTGCCACGCATTCGCGGGCGGTTGGGCTGTCGACTACCCCGGCCGCCCGCTGGAAATCGTGCACCTTGCCCAGCAGTCGGGGCGAGGCGATGCCTCCCCAGGTATCCAGCACGCCGCCCACCTCGGCGCACGCCTCGTCGACCTCCCCCGCGGCGAGGAGGACGCCGGCGAGCTTGACGCGGTACGAGGCGCTGTTCCGGGCGAGTCCACCGCCAATGCCGCGCACGGCCGCCCGGAGGAACGGCACTGCGCGCTTGGGCTGGTCCGCTCGTACGTACATGTCCGCCGTGGCGTAGTCGACCTCGAACGGGCCCACGAACCCGGCCCAGTTGGGCACGTCCGCGTCGGCGTCCGCGCGCCCCTGGTAGCTGACGGCACGGGACAGGGCGCGGCGTGCGCCCGACAGGTCCCCAGCGTGTGTGGCGACGTTCGCGTCGCGGAGCGCGATCACGAGGTGCACCGTCGCACCCGCCCCTGCTCGGGTTGCAAGGCGGTAGGCGTTCTCCACGGCACTCGCAGCCTCCCAGGACCGGCCGGCCCTGACCGCGAGGAGTACGAGCGTCTCCAGCACGGAGACCTGTAGCAGCGGGTTGTCGACGAGCTGCGCCGCGGCGAGGGCTTCCATACATGCGGCGCGACCCTCCGCGATGCGTCCGCCGTCGTAGCCGTACCAGGCCCGGTGACCGTGCAGCTCGGCGAGCATCGTCTGTAGCTCACGGCCCACGCCGGAGGTGTACGAGGCGCTGCTCAGGGCTCGCGTGATCTCCGCCTCGATACGCTCGGCCTGCGTGCCCGCCGGCACGCTGCCCGCGGTGTGGTCTGTCTGGTAGAGCCCGTCGAGGTGCTCTCTCAGCCGCCCGAGATCGGCCGTGCCGATGCGTGGGCCCGGCGCGGCGGGCAGCAGGGCAGCGGCAGCGAGGGCGCCCGCGTCTGCGACGAACGTTCTCCTCTTCACCTCTCCGGCGTCGCTGATCGGTGCCGCAACCGTCACGCGATGACCGGGGACGTCGAACCCCATCTCGGCGAGGGGCATGCCGAACATGGCCTCAAGTACGGCTTGCCGGCCCGGGTGCGGTAGGGGCGGGGGCGTCTCGCTCTCCCACCGTCGCAGTTGGCGAACGCTCACCGCCGCGGCTACACCGAGCCGGGCGGACTCCTGCCGGAACGCATTGACGAACGTCTCCTGCGTGTGGCCGGCAGCCCGCCGTAACCGTGCCAGCCCGCCCGACTCCTGTTCCGTCATGCGCGTCCCCCTCGCAGCTACTGGTCGTGTACCCACCGTAGAGATCTGGCCCCGGGACTCGGGCGCGGAAACGTCCGCCCAAACGTCCGGTGCCCACTCGCCCATGACGCCCCCTCAAGCGGTGCACTGGTGACACACCGAACCACAACGACCCTGAGCAGCGGGAGTGCGCATGCCCATGACCATTCGTGTTTACGACGTCAACGGCCAGACGGGACAGGTCGTCCACGAGCGTGCCGAGGTGGTCGTCGGGCCCGGGGTCCGGGACAGCCCGCCCATGAACTCCCTCGCCTTCCCGCCCTGCCGGTGCACCCGCTGCCGGCCGAAGGACGAAGCCTGATGAGTGCGCCCCTCACCATCAGCCACACGGGATCGAGCCCGCTTGGCGAGGACGGATACCGGACCGGGCTGGAGTGGAACACCAACAGCCGAGCCCGCGCCCGAGCCGCCGAGGTCATCGCCGGGAACCGGGCCGAGCGGACCGAGGTCGTGCTCGACGCGCACCTGCGCGCCAGCGACGAGCGGCTGCGCTCCCGCCCCGACGAGCAGATGCTCTGGGACTGGGAGTGCACGTACTTCGAGGCCGACCCGGACGACGAGAACGGCGGCGGGACGGTCCTGCTGGGCGTCGCCTGGTACGACCGCGCGTTCTTCGACGACCGTCGGGGCGCCTGGTTCGGCGCCATGCACACCCGGATCTACCAGGAGATCGGCGTCCCGTTCGAGCACGTGACCGTCGAGCACTGGCTCGCCCTCGACGCGGCCGAGTGGAAGCCGGAAGCGCCCGCGGCGCAACCGTGGACCCTCCGACCGCCTCGCCCCTCGCCGGACCTCGATGTCCTCGCCCAGGCCGACCGGCTGCCCGCGGAGCACGAGAAGCCGCCGGGCGGACAGTGCGCCGTGCTGCCGGGAGGCGCCGCGTCGAACACCGCCGTGGGGTTGGTACGGCAGGGCTGCTCCGTACAGCTGGTGTCCGCCGTGGGCGACGACACCGCCGGCGCCGTGTGCCTGGAGACGCTGGACGCGAGCGGCGTCGGCACCTCGCTGGTGCGGGTGCAGGCCGGAGCCCGGACGAGCATGGCCGTCGTCTTCTCGTCCGGCGGCGCGAAGCGGATGCTGACGTTCGCCGGCGCGGACCGCTCACTCGCCTTCGACGCCGTGACGGAACAGGACTTTCGCACAGCGGATCACCTCCATGTCGTCGGCGAACCCACGCCCGCGCTCGGTCGCGTCGTCCGACTCGCGCACCGGGCCGGCCGGAGCGTCTCCGTCGAGTGGAACGGCCGGGACATGAGCCCACTCGCACGGGGAGCGGCGCTCAACTTCATGAACGCGGACGAGGCGGCCCGACTGCCGCACGCCCGCGAAGCACCCTCGGCCGTTCCCTCCGGCGCGGCCGCCGGAACAGCACAGCGCATCGCGCAACTGGTCTCCGGTGATGTGATAGTGACGCTGGGCGCCGACGGCGCCGTGTGGGCCACCGCCGAAGGAGGGCTGATCCATGAACCCACCGTCCCGGTCGTGCCGTTGGACAGAACGGGCGGTGGCGACGCGTTCGACGCCGGTGTCATCGCCGGCTGGCTGGCCGGCGAGCCGCCAGGGGTCTGCATGCGGCGCGGCCTTGACGCGGCCCTCCACGTGATCACGAAACTGGGAGCTCAACCGTGACGAGATGGCTCGGTGTCGCCCTTCTCCCGCGTACGGACCATCTGCGTGCCGCCGTGCGACTGCAGAGGGACCTCGGCGGTGACGTGCCGCTGCGGCCGCCGCTGGACCCGGACGGCAACCTCCCCCGCGTCACGCTCTTCCAGGGGCCCTTCTCGGAGTCGCTCGCTCCGAAGGAGGCGCTCGGGCTGATCGGCGCGGCGGCCGTCGAGATCGGTCTGCGGGGAGAGGCGGCCCTCGCCGGTACGGGCGTGGCCTACCAGCCGACCGGCTGGCTGTTCCTCACCCTGGAACGACCGCGGCCGCTCGTGGAATTGCAGGCGGCCACGCTCGCGGTGCTGGAGCGGCACCTCGACCGGGAATCCTTCGACGGTGACAAGGACGTGTCCCGTTTCACCGCCGCCGAGCGTGCGAGCTGGCGCCGCTACGGATACCGGTACACGGGTGACGCCTGCGCCCCGCATATCACGCTGGGCCGCGCCGAGGAGGAGACCGCCCGGGAGCTTGTGCGCACCGCACCTGACCGGGTGACCGTCGCCAAGGAGTGGGTGTTCGACCGGCTCAGCTTCTACGTCATGGGCGAGCACGGCGCCCATGCGCAGACGCTTCTCGAGGCGCCGCTGGGCCACCCATGACCGGCGCCGGTGACGCGAGCGACGAGAACCACCCGACCGACGCGACCCACGGGGGCCCGGTGAGTCACGCCGGCTCCCGGAACCACGCCGGCCACGCCGGCCACTCCGACCGGATGAGCGGCGTGGGCGACGTGGATGACGTGGGCGGCATGACCGGCGTGACAGGCATGACCGGCCTGCGGGAAGCAGCGGAGGCGTCCGTCGACGAGGCCGTCGCCTGGCTGCGTTCGGCGGGCCGGGAATGGTCGGTCGCCCGCCTCAAGGCCGCCGGCGAGGAGGTCACCGCCGCCGACGCCGAGGTGGAGTCGCGGATGACCAGGGCGCTGGCCGCCCGCACGCCGGGGGTGCCGGTGATCGGTGAGGAGTCGTCGGCACCGGGCGCGCCACTGCCGCCGCGCTGCTGGCTGCTGGACCCGATCGACGGCACGGTGAACTTCGCACGAGGCGCGCCCATGTACGCCGTGTCGCTGGCCTACGTACGGGACGGAGTGCCGCTCGTGGGCGTGGTCGGCGCCCCGGCCCTCGGGCGACGCTGGACGGCGCCCGGCGGCCCGGAGGATGCCCGCCCACTCGCCGGGGACCCGCGCCGCGCGGTCGTGGGCGTCTCCGGAACCGGTGCGGGCCCGGCCCGTGGCAGCGCTACGCGGCGGGTCCTCGACCGCGTCCAGGACGAGGCCTACCGGGTCCGTGCACAGGGCTCGATGGCGCTGGACCTCGTGGGCGTGGCGGAGGGCTGGCTCGACGCCTGCGTGTGCCTCGCGCCCAAGCCCTGGGACGTGGCGGCCGGGGTGGCGCTGTGCCGGGAACGCGGCCGGGATGTGCTCGGCGCGGACGGGCGGGCGTTCGCCTTCGGTTCGCCGGTTCTGGCGGTGGGCGCGCCCGAGGTCGCACGGTGGCTCGCGGGCCTGTGGGAGGGCTGACCGGGGGCGCGGCCGGCGGGCCGGCGGCACGATCGGCGTAGGGGACCCCGGGCCGGCGAACGTCCCGTACGCGGGGTGACGGAGCGTCATATACCGTGTGGCAGGCGCATCGGGGCTCGCATGAGCGGTGCGGGGCGTACGCCGAGCCGGCGTACGCGTTGTTCGATGGACCGTACGTATCCCGTCACGTGACGATGGACCGAGCAGGGGGCGGTTCGGCAGCACGCGCACGGAAGGCGGCCCGCACATGGCCTACGACGACACAGACGCGGACGACATCGCGGACGGGCACGACAACGCCGACGCGGATGGTATCGCGGACGCGGACGGTGCAGCGGGAGCGGCGACCACAACCAGAACCAGCCACGGAAACCAGCCGCAGATCTCGGACAGTCTCCGCACCTTCGGCGCCGTCGTCCAGGCACTACGCGAACACGCGGGCCTGAGCCGCGAGGAGTTCGGCACCCGGGTCGGCTACTCCAAGCACACCGTGGCCTCGGTCGAGCAGGGCCGGCGGATGGCCGACCGCGACTTCGTGGAGCGGGCGGAACCACTGCTCGGCAACACGGGCGCGCTGCGGAAGGCGGCGCCGCACCTGTCGCGTCAGGCGGGGCTGGCGAGCTGGTTCCGGCAGTGGGCGAGGCTGGAGGCGCAGGCCCTGACCCTGTGGACCTACGAGTGCCGTGTGGTGCCCGGCCTGTTGCAGACGGAGGCGTACGCGCGGGCGGTGACCGAGAGCGTGCCGCCGGTCAAGGACGAGCAGCAGGTCGCGAAACAGGTCACGGCCCGGCTGGAACGCCAGCAGCTGCTCGACCGCAGGCCGCCGATCGCGTTCAGCTTCATCGTCGAGCAGTCCCTCTTGGAGCGTGGCACGGGAGGACCGGACGTGATGCGCGAGTTGCTGGACAAGCTGCTGGAGATGTCGGCGCAGTTCAACGTCGAGCTGCAGATCATGCCGCGACACCAGCCCGACCACGCCGGGTTCGACGGACCGTTGATGCTCCTGGAGTCCCCGGACAACAAGTGGTCCGGCTACGCGGAGGGCCAGCGGGGCGGCCTGCTGGTCTCGCACCGGAAGGAGGTCAGCATCATGCTCCAGCGGTATGCGAGACTGCGTTCGCAGGCCCTCACCTCCGATGACTCCAGGAGCCTGCTGAAGCAACTTCGAGGAGCGCTATGAGCAGCATCGACGAACGGACCTGGTTCAAGAGCAGCTACAGCGGTTCCGACGGCGACGCCTGCGTCGAGGTGGCGACGGGCACACGGGCAGTCCACGTCCGGGACTCCAAGGACCAGCGCAGCCCCGAACTCACCCTCTCCCCCACCGCATGGCACGACTTCATCACCCACACGGCACAGAACTGACCGGCAGGAGCCTGCTGAAGCGATTGCGAGGAGCCGCTATGAGCAGCATCGACGAACGGACCTGGTTCAAGAGCAGCTACAGCGGTTCCGACGGCGACGACTGCGTCGAGGTGGCAACGGGCACACGGGCAGTCCACGTCCGGGACTCCAAGGACCAGCGCAGCCCCCAACTCACCCTCTCCCCCACCGCATGGCACGACTTCATCACCCACACAGCACAGAACTGACCCGCACGCCAGGTGCCCCGCTCCGGACCTGTCCGGCGCGGGGCACTGCCGTTCACGTCGCGTGAGGCGTCCGTTTACCCGCGCCGACAGCCTGCTGGAGACGCGTGGAGAAGTACGCGTGCGCCGCACTCATCTCCGCCTCGCGGTCTGCCTTGCAGAGGGGCGCGGTGCAGCCCTCCGGGCGCTCGGGGTGCTCCTTGCTTCCGATACGGGCCTCGCGGGCGTACCCGCACGGATGCGGGCGACGGATGCGGGCGTTCGACGGCCACCCCTCAAGAGGAAAGAAGTACGCCTATCGTATATGTCCGGAAAGAGCCGCTATGCCGCAGAGGTACTGGCAGACTCCCGCCGGTGCGCCGGGGAGATCCGGTCCACCGACGACCACGAGAGGAATCGTGTGAACCCCAGGACCCTGCTCCGCCGGTTCGGGCTGCTGACCGGCATCGGCATCCTCGCCGCCCTGCCGCTCTCCCCCGCCGGCGCCCTCCCCGCACCGTCGGCCGCGGCACCCCGCGCCACCGCGCCCACCCTCGTCACCGGTTCCGAGGGCCGCCAGTCGATCGCCAGGTGCCCGGCGGGCACCACGGTGATGGGCGGCGGCTACCAGGCCACCCGCTTCGCCCGGTCCAACGGCGGCAGCGTCTACGACTACGTGACCGCCAACGGCCCCGTCGCCGCCGACAACTCCTGGCGCGCGGGCGTGCTCAGGGACACCAGCACCGTCCTGGCCTACGCCCTGTGCGCTCCGAACGACCAGGGGTACCGCATCGCCACGGGGAACTCGGCGCACCAGTCGGACGCCACCTGCCCCACCGGCACCCGCGTCGTCGGCGGCGGCTACGGCATCCAGAGCTTCGCCCGGGCCAACGGCGGCACCATCTACGACTACGCCACCGCCAACGGCCCCGTCGCCACCGACAACTCCTGGCGCGCCCGCATGCACCAGGGCAACAGCAGGATCACCGCCACCGCCGTCTGCGCACCCGAGAGCATGGGCCACCGGATCGCCACCGGCCCCTCCGCGGGCCAGTCGGACGCCACCTGCCCCACCGGCACCCGCGTGATCGGCGGCGGCTACGGCATCCAGACCTTCGTGCACGCCCGCGGCGGCACGCTCTACGACTCCCTCACCGCCAACGGCCCCGTCGCCACCGACAACTCCTGGCGCGCCCGCATGCTCCACGACAGCGGCAGGGTCATCGCCCTCGCCGTCTGCGCGCCCGAAGGCCTCGGCTACCGGATCGCCACCGGCCCCTCCGCACGCGACTCCCAGGCCGCCTGCCCCGCCGGCACCCGCGTCGCGGGCGGCGGATACGGCGTGCAGCGGTTCGTCCGCGCCAACGGCGGCGAGATCTACGACTACCCCGTCGTCAACGGCCCCACCCCGGGCGCCACGGCCTGGCGCGCCCACATGCTCCACGACAGCGGCAGGGTCATCGCCCTCGCCGTCTGCGCCCCCACCGGCTGACCCCACCACCCGCCCACGGCCGGCCCGTCACCCGACCCCGCCACCGGCCGGCCCGTCACCCACCGGCCCGGCCGGCCCCACCGCCGCGAGCCCCGGCCCGTACGACGCGCTCCACAGGACGAGCCGTACGGGCCGGGGTCGTCCGGGCGGTCGAGGGCCGGCATCGCGCCGCGGCCGGGCGGCGACGAGCGATACGCCCGGACCACAGAACCGGACCACAGAACCCGGACCACAGAACCGGATCACAGAAGATGTGCCTTCCGCGGTGTTCGGTAGCCTGATCTCGTGCTGACACGGAAGCGGTCCCCCCGTCTCCACGCCTCCGGGAACACATCGGCCGCCGCTGGCTCCCCGGCCCCCTCGCGGGCCGGTCCACCGGTCACCACCGCGGCCGACACGGCCACCACCACGGCCGATGGCGCCAGCGCCGCGGCCCCCGGGTCCCGCACCGATGCGTGACACGCTCCGGGTCCAGCTGTGGCCGCTGCCGACGCTGGGCATCGCACTCGCCGTCGTCGCCGGCGTGGGGCTGCCCCTGCTGGACGAGCGGTTCCAGAGCGACATGCCGTCGTGGCTCAGGACCTACCTTTACAGCGGCACCTCGGACGCCGCGCGCTCGGTGCTGGAGGCGATCGCCGGCTCGCTGGTCACGGTCACGGCGCTGACCTTCTCGCTGACCGTGCTGACGCTGCAACTGGCGAGCAGCCAGTTCTCCCCGCGGCTGCTGCGCACCTTCACCGCCGACCGGTACGTCCAGACGACCCTGGCGCTGTTCCTCGCGACGTTCACGTTCGCCCTGACCGTGCTGCGCAGCGTGCGCACCGGCGAGGACGGGCGGACCGGGTTCGTCCCCCAGGTGTCGGTCACCGCGGCGCTGGTGCTCACCCTCGCGAGCCTGCTCGCCCTGGTGCTGTTCCTGTCCCACCTGGCACGCGAGATCCGGGTCGAGACGATGATGAACAGCGTCCACTCCGATGCCGACCGCACCCTTGAGCGGCTCCTCCCGGAGAAGCAGGACGGGCTCCGCTCGGAGAAGCGGGACGGGCTCCGCCCGGAGAAGCGGGACGGGCTCCGCCCGGAGAAGCGGGAGGCCTCCTCCGGCGATTCCGCCACCGGGAGCCCGCCCGCCCCGCCACCGCCGGCCGCAGTACCGGAACCGCCCGCCAACGCGCTCACCCTGACCGCCGGCACCTCCGGCTTCCTCACCCATGTGGACGAGGCGGCCCTGCTGAACACGGCCATCGAGACCGACTCCGTGGTGCTCATCGACCGCCGCCCCGGAAGCTCGCTGATCGCCGGGACACCCGTCGGAGCCGCCTGGCCGCGCTCCGGAGAACCGTTCTCCCAGGAAACCCGTACGCGCCTGGCCGCAGAGGTCCCCGAGGCCGTGCGGACCGGTACCGAACGCACCGACCTCCAGGACGTCGCCTTCGGGCTCCGGCAGCTCACCGACATCGCCGCCAAGGCCCTCTCCCCCGGCATCAACGACCCGACCACCGCCGTGCACGCCCTGTCCCACTCCTCCGCCCTGCTGTGCGAGATGGTGCGCCGCGACCTCGGCCCCCGGCTGCTGTTCGACGACCACCAGCGGGTCAGGGTGGTGCTGCGGCGCCCCGGACTGAGCGACCTGCTGGGACTGGCGGTGGACCAGCCCCTGCGTTACGGAGCCGGGGAGCCCGCCGTGCTGGCCCGTATCGCGGCGCTGCTGCGGGAGATCGCCTGGTGCGGCGCCGCCGGGCAGCACCCGCCGATCACCGCCGCACTCGCCCGGCTGCGCTCCGCCGTCGACACCGGGGACCTGGACGCGACAGAGCGCCGACGGCTCACCCGGCTGACCGAGTCCGTCGACGAGGCCCTGGCCGGGCGGTGGGCACCGGGCCGAGGGGACTGACCGGCCGCAGGCCGGCCCGGTGCGGCGAACGGCTGCCGCCTCCCCGCTCCGGCCGGGCCCGGGAGCCGCCGCAGAGCCCCGGGCAAGCCCGTCACGCAGCGTGCGGACACCGTCACCGGGATCCGTGATGCTCCCGCGGGCCTGCCCGCGGGCGTGCCCGGTCCGCTCGGACACACCCATCCGGGCCGCGACTCCCGCGCGCCCGCCCGCGGGCGTGCCGCCGAGGATCCTGCCGATCTCTGCCCATGCGCGGACGCTCCCGCCCGCCCACGGGCGCGCCCCGGGTCGCGTCGCCGGGTCGTGGCGCCGGGTCGTGGCGCCGGCGACGACGTGCGGCTCGAACACTCCCGCGCGCGGGCGCGTCTGCTCCGGCAGCGTCGCCGGCATGTGGACCGAGAATGCTCCCGCGCACCCGCGGGCACGCCCCTCCCCGGCCGCGCCATCCCGGGGAACAGCGGCGCTCGGACCTCCCCGTCCGGCGCCTCTCACCGCCCCCGGGACGCCCCGTCCGGCCGCCCTTCCGGCCACCCGTTCGCCTCGCCCGTTCGCCTCGCCCGTTCGCCTCGCCCGTTCGCGTCGCTTACGCCTTCACCCGTCCGGCCGAATTCTCCCCGGAGCTTCGAGAATATTTGATTGAAGGATTTCCCATCCGTTCGGGGTGCCGGCGCCGAATAGCAGACGGGTGCGGTTCAAGCGCCTCCGAGGCGGCTGTGACCAGCGGTCGGCAGGGGGGACACCGCCTCGTGCCGACGATGACAAGAGCTTTGATGCGGTGACCGGACCGCCGGTCACCGGCGGTTCCGTGGCCGGGAGTCATCAGCCCCACCGCCGCGCCGGGAGCAGTCCGTCGGGAGCGGGTCCGAGTGGCAACCCCGGGATGCACGGCGGAGACTGTGATCGTGATTGTGACCGGAGAAGAGTTCACGACCGCGTGACTTCCGGATTGCTCGCTCCGGTCATCCACCGGAGCGTGAGGACAACGAGTGCCGGGCGCAGGGACGATGGCGACCGGCATTTCCTCGAGGAGCTCGCATGGTGGAAAAGTCTGTCGAGGTCCTGACGCCCGAGCCGGATGACTCGGCGCTCACACAGCGCCGGGTCAACGGCACGGCGGCGGGAACGGGAACGACAGGTGCCGAGAGGGACTTCACCGAACTGCTGGCCGGCCTGGTGAAGGCCGAGCAGATATCGGTCGACAGCCACTTCTTCGAGGACCTGTGTGCCAACTCGCTGGTCATGGCACAGTTCTGCGCCCGGGTCAGGAAGTGCGACGGCCTCCCCCCGGTGTCGATGAAGGACATCTACCAGTACCCGACGATCCGCAGCCTGGTGACCGCGCTCGTGGACGAGGCGCCCGCGTCCGAATCGGCGCGGACGTCCGAGCCCGCCGAGACCGTCACGCCCGTGAGCAAAAGGGCCCATCTGCTGTGCGGCACGGCACAGACTTTGATTTTCCTCGCCTACTGCTTCGCCGTGGGGACCGTCACCATCCGCGGATACGAGTGGGTTTCCCGAGGCTCCGGCCTGCTGCACCTGTATCTGCGGTCCATGGTCTTCGGAAGCGCGGCGATACTGGCACTCTGCCTCTTTCCCATCGCCGCCAAATGGATTCTCGTCGGCCGTTGGAAGCCGCAGGATTTCCCCGTCTGGGGCCTGGCCTATCTGCGGTTCTGGACCGTCAAGGCACTGGTCAACGCGAACCCGATGCGATTCTACGTCGGGAATCCACTGTATGTGCTCTATCTGCGCGCCCTCGGCGCCCGTATCGGAAAGAACGTCACCATTCTCTCCCAGAGCGTTCCGGTGTGCACCGACCTCGTGACGATCGGCGCCGGCACGGTCGTCCGCAAGGATTCCCACTTCGCCGGCTACCGCGCCCACGCCGGACGTATCCAGACGGGCCGGGTCACGATCGGGCGGGACGCGTTCGTCGGTGAGAAGACGGTGCTGGACATCGACACGGCGATCGGCGACCGCAGCCAACTGGGCCACGCGTCCGCCCTTCAGAGCGGTGACGCGGTCCCGGACGGGGAGCGCTGGCACGGGTCCCCCGCCGAACGCACCGACGTCGACTACGTGCGGGTCCCGGCGGCGAGCTGCGGCAGCCTGCGGCGGACGCTGTTCGGGCTCGGCAGTGTGCTCCAGCTGTTCGCGTTCTCGGTCCCGCTCATGGTCGGCGGCGCGTACATCGTGGTCACGGAGATCCCGGTGCTGAGCCGGCTGCTCGCCCCCGGCGCGCAGCTCACGTCCGCGGGCCTCTACGTCGACGCCCTGATCCTGTCCGTCGTCCTCTTCTTCGGCTCCATCGTCCTCGGTCTGGCCTGGCTGTTCACCGTGCCGCGGCTGCTCAGTCTGGCGATCAGGCCGGACCGGGTCTATCCGCTGTACGGCCTCCAGTACTCGCTGCACCGGATGATCGCGCGGATGACCAACGTCAGGTTCTTCGGCTGGCTCTTCGGAGACAGCTCGTACATCGTCCACTACCTGCGCTTCCTGGGCTACGACCTGTCCAAGGTGGAGCAGACCGGGTCCAACTTCGGCACCCATGTGAAGCACGAGTCCCCGTACCTCACCACCGTCGGCAGCGGCACGATGGTCGCCGACGGGCTCTCCGTCATGAACGCGGAGTTCTCGGGGACCTCGTTCCGCGTCTGCCGGACCGTCATCGGCCCGCGCAGCTTCCTCGGCAACGGGATCGGCTACCCGGCGGGCGGCAGGACCGGAGAGAACACCCTGCTCGCGACCAAGGTGATGATCCCGCTCGACGGTGAGGTCCGAGAGGGCACCGGACTGCTGGGCGCGCCGTGCTTCGAGGTTCCGCGGACCGTCGAACGCGACACCCGCTTCGACCATCTGCGGACCGGCGAGGAGTTCCGCCGCAACCTGGCCGCCAAGAACCGCTACAACCTCCGCACCATGGCCTTCTGGCTGTTCCTGCGCTGGGTGCACGCGTTCGTGCTGATGGTCTGCGCACTGGCGACCCTCGATGTGTTCGGTGTCTTCGGCCCCCTCGTGATCGCTCTGTATCTCGCGACCGCCCTCGCGTTCACGGGGTGCTTCTTCACCCTGTCGGAACGCCTCATCACCCGCTTCCGCCCGCTGGAGCCCAAGATCTGCTCCATCTACGACCCCTACTTCTGGTGGCACGAGCGCCTCTGGAAGGTGCCCGAGCAGTACCTCAAGATCTTCAGCGGCACGCCCTACAAGACGCTGCTGTGGCGGATGCTGGGCGTGCGCGTCGGCAAGCGGGTCTTCGACGACGGCGCGGGGCTCACCGAGCGGACGCTGACCACGATCGGCGACTTCTGCACGCTCAACCAGGGGAGCACGATCCAGTGCCACTCCCAGGAGGACGGCACGTTCAAGTCCGATCACATCGTCCTCGGTACCGGATGCACCGTCGGCGTCAACGCCCTCGTCCACTACGGCGTGACGATGGGCGACCATGCGCAGCTCGCCGCCGACGCCTTCCTGATGAAGGGCGAGGAGGTGCCCGCCCACGCGCGCTGGGTCGGGAACCCGGCCGCCGAGGCACGCGGGAACGCCTACCAGCCCGCCGCGCTGAACGGCAGTCCGCAGCACGGGCGACCGGCGCCCGGGCGAGGCTGAGGGAGCTTACCGATGGAGACGCAGACGGAGCAGACGGCGCAGGCGGCGCCGAAGGAACGGACAGCGCCGACGGAACGGACGGAACGGGCAGCGCAGACGGCGCAGACGGCACCGGCACCGGCACCGGCACCGGCACCTCAGGCGGACCCGGGCCGGGAGTTCTGGGGTGGGGTGCTGGCGGCGGGTGGGTTCACCGCGGTGCCGCGGTGGGTGGCGGATGTTCCCGCGTCGGGTGGTGGTGGTTCCGGGGTGTGCGAGGTGGCGGTCCCTGACGGGTTGGTGCGGGGGTTGGGGCGGGTGGCCGGGGAGTTGGGTGTGCCGCTGTCGTCGCTGTTCCTGGCGGCCCATGTGCGGGTGCTGGGGGTGTTGTCGGGCGAGGACGAGGTGGTGACGGGTTGGGTTCCGGTCGGGGGTGGGCGGGCGCTGCCGTGCCGGGTGGCGGTGGGTGGTGCCGGTACGTGGCGGGATGTGGTGGCGGAGGCGGATCGGATGGCTTCGGGGGTGCTGCAGCATCGGGGGTTCCCGGTGGGCGAGCTGGCGCGGGAGTTGGGGGTCGCGGGGCCGTTGTTCGAGGTGGAGTTCGATGCTTTTGGTGGGGACGGGCGTGGGGACGGGCGTGGGGATGAGGGCGGCTGCCGGGGCGACGCCGGTGCGGATGGTGGTGTGGTGTCGCGGTTTTCGGTGCTGGGTGGGGGCGCCGGTGGGGTGAACGGTGACGGGGTGGTGTTGGGGTTGCGTTATCGGGTGGATGTGTTGGACGGGGAGGCTGCGGGGCGGTTCGTGGGATACCACCTGGCGGCGTTGGGGGAGATGGCGGCGGGTGTGGATGGGGGTTTGGGCTCGGTGGTGTCGGAGGGGGAGGTGGCCTTCCAGGTGGAGGGGTTGGCGGGTCGGCGGCGGGAGTTGCCGGGGCTGCGGGCGCACGAGTTGTTCGAGGAGCGGGTGCGGGCGCATCCCGATGCGGTGGCGGTGGTGGAGGGGGATCGGGTGTGGACGTACGGGGAGTTGAACGGGCGGGCGAACCGGTTGGCGCGCGCACTGCGGGTGCGTGGGGTGGAGGGGGAGAGCGTGGTGGGGGTGGTGCTGGGGCGCAATGCGCACTGGTTGGCGTCGGTGCTGGCGGTGTTCAAGGCGGGTGGGGTGTATCTGCCGATCGAGCCGGGTTTCCCGGCGGGGCGGATCGCTGCGGTGCTGTCGCGGGCGGGGTGCCGGGTGGTGCTGAGTGAGGCGGGGAGTACGGGTTCGCTGGATCAGGCGCTTGCTGCCGACGGTGGGGCCGGGGCTGGGACTGCTGGGGCCGGGACTGGGACTGGTGGGGCTGGGACTGGGGCTGGGGTCGGTGGAGTGGCGCGGGTGTTGGTGGAGGAGGCGTATGCGGAGGGGCATGGTTCTGGTGATCTGAATGTCCCGGTGGGAGCAGGGCAGTTGGCGTACATCTACTTCACGTCGGGTTCCACGGGGGAGCCGAAGGGCGCGATGTGTGAGCATGCGGGGCTGGTGAATCACCTGCTGGCGAAGATCGATGATCTGGGGATCGTCGAGGGCGGTGCGGTGGCGCAGGTCGCGCCCCAGTGTTTCGACATTTCGTTGTGGCAGTTGCTGGCAGGTCTGCTGGTGGGTGGGCGGACGGTGCTGGTGGAGCAGGACGCGGTGCTGGATGTGTCGCGGTTCATGGACACGGTGGTCGGTGCCGGGGTGGATGTGGTGCAGGTGGTGCCGTCGTATCTGGAGGCGGTGGTCAGTGCGCTGGAGCGGACGCCGCGGAGTTTGGGTGGGGTGCGCTGTGTGTCGGTGACCGGTGAGGCGCTGAAGCGGGATCTGGTGGAGCGGTGGTTCGCGGTGCAGCCGGGGATTCCCCTGGTGAACGCCTACGGGCTGACGGAGACCTGTGACGACACCAACCACGAGGTGATCACGGGGGTGGTGGATCGGGTGCTGGTGGGGCGGCCGGTGGCGAATGTGCGTGTGTATGTGGTGGACGAGGGGTTGCGGCCGGTGCCGTTGGGCGCGCCGGGGGAGATCGTGTTCTCGGGGGTGTGTGTGGGGCGGGGTTATGTGAACGACCCGGAGCGGACGGCGGCGGTGTTCGTGCCGGATCCGTTGCGGCCGGGTGAGCGGTTGTATCGCAGTGGGGATCGTGGGCGCTGGGATGTGTCGGGGCGGTTGGAGTTCCTGGGGCGGCGGGATGCGCAGGTGAAGATCCGGGGGTTCCGGATCGAGATCGGTGAGGTGGAGAACGCACTACTGGGTGTGGCGGGGGTGCGTGACGGTGCGGTGGTGCCGGTCGCTGGTCCGGCGGGCAAGCGGCTGGTGGCGTTCTACACCGCACGGGAGGAACTGGGCGGCGGGGTGCTGGCGGCGGGGCTGGGGCGGGTGCTGCCGTCGTACATGGTGCCCTCGGTGTTCCACTGGCGGCCGGAGCTGCCGCTGACCGCGAACGGCAAGGTCGACAAGAAGGCGCTGACCGCGCTGGCCGGCACGCTGGAGGCCACCGCCCCGGCCGGCGGCGGTGGGCGCCAGGCGCCGGCGACCGCGGCCGAGCAGCGGCTGGCAGCGGCCTGGGCCGCCGTGCTCGGCGTCCCGCCGGAGCAGATCGGCCGCAACGACCACTTCTTCGACCGCGGCGGCACCTCACTGTCCGCGGTCAAACTCGCCATCGCCCTCGACCGCGCCATCACCCTCAAGGACGTCACCCGCCACCCCGTCCTCACCGACCTCGCCACCCTCCTCAACCCCAACCCCAACACCGAGACCGAGACCGAGACCGAGACCGGCACCGGCACCGGCACCGGCACCGGCCGGCAACCCGCCCGGAATGCCCAGGACACCCCGGACACCCCGGATACCCAGGACACCCAGGACACCCCGGGCACCCCGGGCGCCCGGCCCGCGGCGCAGGGCACCCGCCGCACCGCCGCGGGCGGCCTGCTGGAGCGACTGTCGGAGTCCGCGGACGCGCGGGCCGGCGCGCTGGTGTGCTTCCCGTACGCGGGCGGCAACGCGGTGAACTTCCACCCGCTGGCCCGGGCCCTGGGCGGCCGCGGACCCGCCGTGTACGCGGTCGAGCTGCCGGGCCACGACGTGGCGGCAGCCCGCGAGCCCTTCGCCCCGCTGGAGCAGGTGGTCGAGCGGGTCGTCGACGAGATCACCGGGCTCGGCCTGTCCCGGGTGCTGCTGTGGGGCCACTCCTCCGGGACCGCTCCGGCCGTCGAGACGGCGCGCAGGCTCGAGCAGCGAGGTGTCGGGGTGGCGAGGGTGTTCCTCGCCGCGCAGCTGCTCGGCGAGGCGGCGGAGCGGCTCGGTTCCGCCGAGCGGCTCGAGCGCGGAAGCGACGCCGAGATCGCCGCCGGGCTGAGTACCGACCTCGGCCTCACCGCGCTCGGCGAACTGGACGCCCAGCGCGCCGAGTACGTCGGCGCCGCCTACCGCCACGACTGCGCGGCCGCGCACCGCTATTTCGCCGGCCTCCTGGAGACCCCGCCCGACGTGAAGCTGTCCGCGCCGGTCACCGTCGTCGTGGCCGCCGACGACCCCGTCACCGCACCCCCCGAACGGCGCCTCGACTGGCGGCTGCTGGCCGACCGCGTCGACGTGCACGAGCTGCCCGACGGCGGCCACTGGTTCCTTCGCACCCGTCCGGCCGAGGCGGCACGCACCGTACTCCGCGCCACCGTCCTGCCGGCTCCCTCCTGAGCTTCGACCGAAAGGAAAAGAGATGTCCTCCTCATCCCAGGCGTCACTGCTCGACGTGGAGTCGCAGCCGGGCAGGCCCCCGGTCCTGCACGTCGAGTCTCCCGGGGACGCGGCGAGCTGGGCGGCCGGGCAGCGGGAGGCGCTGCGCTCCCTCGTCGCCGAGCGCGGCGCGGTGCTGGTGCGCGGTCTGGGACTGCGGGAGGCGGACCAGGTCGGCGCGGTGTTCCAGCAGCTGGCGGGCGGTCCGTTGATGGGCGAGCGGGAGGCCTTCGCCGTTCGTGAGGCGTATCGGGACGGGGTGTACTCGTCCACCGCGTGGCCGCCGAACCAGCCGATGTGCATGCACCATGAACTCAGCTACGCGCTGACGTTCCCCGGGATGATGATGTTCGCGTGCCTGACCGCTCCCGCCTCGGGCGGGGTGACGGGCGTCTCGGACGCCTCGGCCGTGCTGGAGGCGCTGCCCGCGGCGATGGTGGAGCGCTTCGAGCGGGAGGGCTGGCTCCTCACCCGCAGCTACAACGACGAGATCGGCGCCTCCTGGGCCGAGGCCTTCGGTACCGGCGACCGCGGCGCCGTCGAGGAGTACTGCCGCGCCAACGCCATCGACTTCGCCTGGCAGAGCGACGGCGCACTGCGCACCCGCCAGCGCCGCAGCGCGGTCGTGCGCCACCCGGCGACCGGGGTGCGCTGCTGGTTCAACCAGATCGCCTTCCTCAACGAGTGGACCCTGGCCCCCGAGGTCCGCGAGTACCTCGTCGACGTCTACGGCGAGGACGGCCTGCCGTTCAACACCCGCTACGGCAACGGCGACCCCGTCGGCGAGGACGTCGTGGCGACCCTCAACGAGGTCTACGAGGCCCACACGGCCCGCGAACCCTGGCAGCCCGGCGACCTGATGCTCGTCGACAACATCCGCACCGCCCACAGCCGCGAACCCTACGACGGCCCCCGCGAGATCCTCGTCGGGCTGGCCGATCCGGTGCCGCTGTCCGGCTGCTCGCCGACCGTCGAGGTGAGAGCCCTGTGAACGCCATCCGATCCAGCGGGACGGAGTCCGCCATGGAATCCGGCACGGAATCCGCCATGGAATCCGCCATGGAATCCGCCATGGAGTCCGGCACGGAATCCCCGAAGCGCCACGCCCACCCCCACCCTCGCCCCCACCCTCAAGGCCCGGGCGTTCCGGAGGCCGCGGAGGCCGCGGAGGCCGTGCCCTCGTTCGCGGTGATCCCGGGCGAGCAGGTGCAGCGGGCGCTGCGGGGCCACGAGAAGCGGATCGTCGAACTCGTCGAGGCCGCGTACCGGCTGCACGGCCAGGGCCGTACGGACAGTCCGCCCTCGTACTTCCTGCGCCTTCCCGATCGGCCGGGGTCGCGGATCATCGCGCTGCCGGCGTCGCTCGGCGGGCAGGAGGGTGTCGACGGCATCAAGTGGATCTCCAGCTTCCCCGACAACGTCGCCGCGGGCATCCCCCGCGCCTCGGCCGTGCTGATCCTCAACGACCACGACACCGGCTACCCGTTCGCCTGCCTGGAAAGCTCCATCATCAGCGCCACCAGGACGGCCGCCTCGGCGGCACTGGCGGCGGACCGGCTCAGCCGCGGACGGGCGGCCGGGCGGCCGTCGCGGGTCGGGTTCTTCGGCACCGGCCTGATCGCCCGCTACATCCATACCTTCCTGGCCGGCACCGGCTGGTCCTTCGACGAGATCGGGGTGCACGACATCGCGCCGGAGAGCGCGGCCGGGTTCCGCTGCTACCTGGAGCAGTCCGGCACTGCGGGCCGGATCAGTGTCCACGAGGACCCCGAGGAGCTGATCCGCTTCAGCGACCTCGTGGTCTTCGCGACCGTCGCCGCCGAGCCGCACGTCGGCGACCCGTCCTGGTTCGCGCACAACCCGCTGGTGCTGCACGTCTCACTGCGCGACCTCGCCCCCGAGATCGTCCTCGCCTCGGCCAACTTCGTGGACGACGTCGAGCACTGCCTCAGGGCCGGCACCTCCCCGCACCTGGCCGAACAGCTCACCGGAAGCCGGGACTTCCTCAACGGCACGCTCGACGACGTGATCGCCGGGCGCGTGGCGCTCCCGTCGGACCGGCCGGTGGTCTTCTCGCCGTTCGGCCTCGGGGTGCTGGACCTCGCGGTCGGCAGATGGGTCTACGACGAGGTGGCGCGCTCCGGTGGGCTGCACGTCGTCGACGGCTTCTTCCACGAACTGCGCCGGTACGGCTGAGCGGATCGGACGCCGATGAGGAGGCTCATTGCAGGACTGGTCCCAGGAGAGATCAAGGGTCAGGTCTCCGTAGCAGTTACGGACGACTCCACGGCCGCTGACGCAGGGGCCCCGCGGGCCCGCTGCAGATGAGGAGGCCATCGTGCCTGTCATTTCCGTTCCCCAGGACTTCAACGAAGACGATCTCTACATCGACCTCGAGTCCGTACTCGGGCATGCGCTCTTCCTGAAGTGCGAGGGCTTCAACTTCGCCGGCTCGATCAAGCTGAAGGCCGCGATCGAGATGGTGGAGGCCGCCGAGCGGGACGGGGTCCTGACCCGGGATTCGATCCTCGTGGAGTCCTCCTCGGGCAACCTGGGCGTTGCGCTGAGCATGATCGCGGCGAGCAAGGGCTACAGGTTCCTGTGCGTCACCGACTCCCGCTGCAATCTGACGACCCGGCTGATGATGGAGGCCCTCGGCAGCCAGGTGCACGTCATCGCCAGTCAGGAGGCGAGCGGCAGCTTCCTGGGCGCGCGGATCGACTACCTCCGTGCGCTGTGCGCCTCCGACAGCCGGTACGTGTGGCTCAGCCAGTACACCAACCCGGGCAACTGGCGGGCGCACTACCGCAGGACCGCACCGGAGATCGCGCGCCGGTTCCCCGAGCTGGACACGCTGTTCGTCGGCGCCGGAACCACCGGCACGCTGATGGGCTGCGCCCGCTTCTTCCGCGGCTGGCACCGGCCGGTGCGGATCGTCGCGGTGGACAGCGTCGGGTCCGTGACCTTCGGTGGTGAGGCGGGGCGCAGGATGATCCCCGGGCTGGGGATGAGCATCCGCCCCCCGCTGCTCGACGAGTCCTACGTGGACGAGGTGATCCGCGTCGAGGAACGGGACACCATCCGGACCTGCCACCGGCTGGCCCGCCGCGGGTTCCTGTTCGGCGGCTCCACCGGCACGGTCGTCAGCGGCGCGACGGGCTGGCTCGCCGAGCACGGCGACGACGGTCGCACGGCCGTGGCCATCGCGCCGGACCTGGGCGAGCGCTACCTCGACACCGTCTACCAGACCAACTGGCTCCAGGGGCTCTACGGTGACGACGTCCTCGACCCCGAGCTGACAAAAACCGAGTCCTGGATCCTGCCCACCCCGCCCCCTCCGGCACCCTCGCCGGGCGGACGGCGCCCGCACATGCGGGCGGGCGGCCGCGCGGGCCGTCGGCGCCACCGGCGCAAGAGCGGCGGGGAGTCCTGAGCGCGGAGAGGGACGGAAAAGGACGGAAAGAGACGGGAAGAGGCGGAAAGAGATGGGAAGAGGCGGGAAGGGATGTAAAGGGGATGGAAAGGTGATGGAGGCGGACGGAGAGGACGGGGCGTCTGGCGGGGCTCGGCGACGGGGCTCGTCCAAGGGGCTCGGCGACGGGGCTCGGCGACGGGGTGGCGCCCCGGGTGCCTCGCACGGGGCGGGTGGGCGGAGCCCCCGGTTAAGGGACGCACTCACCGCGCCCGGCAGAGGGACGCGTCCACCCCGCCCGCCCGCACGACCCGCCCACTCGGCCCGCCGGCGGACCGGCCCGCCGTGCGGCACGGCTCGTGACCGCCGGGCACTCACAGCGGAGTGCGGGGCCGTGCGCCCGGCCGGAGGCTGGCACCCGGCACCCGGCACCCGGCACCCGGTCGGCACCCGGGCTCGGCGCCGGCACCCTACGCGGACCGCGGACCCCGGGACGCGGACCGCGGGACCCGGACCCCGGGACGCGGCCTCGCTCACAGCGGCGTCAGCCGGTGCCCCAGCCCGGGCAGGTCAGGGAGCTGGACATGGCCCGTGCCGTCCGTCGCCGCGAAGGGCTCCGGGGCCAGCGGCTCTTGCTCGACGAGCAGGGGGCCGACCAGATCGGGTGGGACCGTGGCGTGCGGGAGGGCCGCGGAGAGATGGGCCGCCGCGAGGGTGGCGACACCCAGCTCCGGCATGGTTCCGATCTTCACGGCGAGCCCCGCGGCCTCGGCGACGGCGGCGATCTGACGCGCCCGGTGGAGGCCGCCGACCTTCAGGATCTTGATGTTGAGTACGTCGGCGGCCCCGCGGCGGACGATCTCCAGGGCGTCATGCAGCGACTGGAGCGACTCGTCGGCCATCACCCTGGCGCCGCCCTGGGCGCGCAGTGCGGCGAGCCCGGCCAGGTCCCAGCGGGGCAGGGGCTGCTCCACGAGGTCGAGACCGGCGTCGCAGAGGCGCGCGACCGTGCGGAGGGCGCTGCCGGGCGCGTACCCCTCGTTGGCGTCGAGGGAGAGCGCCACCGCGTCGGGGACCGACTTGCGCACGGCGGCGACGAGTTCGACGTCCCGGTCGGGGTCCTCGCCGCCCTTGAGCTTGATGTGGGAGAAGCCGCACCCGGCGTACCGCGCGGCCTCCTCGGCGCTCTCCTCGACTCCGCCGAGTCCGACGACCCAGGTGGTGGGCACGCGGCTCATCACGGCCCCGCCCAGGAGGAGATGCGCGGGCCAGCCCGCCGCGCGGGCCGCCAGGTCGTGCAGGGCGAGGTCGAGCGCGGCCTTGGCCAGGTGCTGGCCGCGGATCGCGGCGTCCATGGCCGTGTGCGCCCCCGCCAGATCGCGCGGGTCGCGGCCGATGAGGGCGGGCGCGGCGTGCTCGGTGAGGGCGGCCCGCAGCCCGGCCAGGGTCTCCCCGGTGTACGGGGTCATCGGCGAGGCCTCGCCGAAGCCCGACGCCCCGTCGGCGGTGCGTACCTCCACCAGCAGGCTGACGAGTTCGGGACTGGTTCCGCTGCTGATCGCGAACGGGCGGCGGTAGGGGGCGCGGACCACTCGGGTGTGGAACGAGGCGATCTTCAAGCCGGCTCAGCTCCTTCGCAGCTGTCGTTTCGGTCCGGACCGTAACTTCCCGCACGGCGGCCGTACGCAAACGGACGGCGGTGGAGGCGGCGGCCGCTGATCGGCTACAGCCGCAGCCGGTACACGATCGGCGGCCGGCCCGTCCGCCCCTCCTGGCGGATGCCGGTGGGAACGGCCGCGCCCGCCCGCTCCAGCCGCTTGAGTATCCGGCGCGCGGTGCGCTGCTGCACGGACAGGTACTCGGCCACCGCATGGGCCGTGAGCGCCTCCCCCCTTTCCCCGGAGGCGAGTTCACGCAGCCGGTCGAGGGTCTGCGGGCTGACGCCCGAGCGTCGCGCCAGCAGGGCCGCGCCCCCGGGCGGGGCGGTCCCGCCGTCCGCCTCCCCGCCGCCGTCCGCGGCGGCACCGTCGATGACGATGTCGACGTCGTCGGTCATCGACACGACGCCCGCGGCGGGTCCCACGGACCGGGCCCGGTTCACCGCGCGGCGCGCGAGGGCCTCCGCCTCGGCCGCGGTGCGCCCGACGCCGAAGCCGACATGGGCCGTGCCGTGCCGGGCGGCGAGGCCGTCGAGGAAGGGCATGCGGGTGAACCGGTCGGTCGCCTTCTCCAGCACACCCCGGGTGGTGACCACGAGCCGACGGCCGTCGGGCAGGGCGGCGAGGCTTCCGCCGAGCACGCGCACTTCGTCGGCCAGCCCGTCGTCGGCAGGCCCACCGCCCGCAGGCCCCTCGCCCGCGGTTCCACCGCCCCCAGACCCACCGCCCGCCGGCCCGTCGCCCGCCGCCGGAAGGTCGATGACGCCGAGCACGACCTGGGCGTCGCCGCTCTGCCGGCCCGCGGTCGCGAGGGCGAGCGCCCGGAGGGTCGCGAGGATCGAGTGCCGCGAGGGGGCGAGGCGTACCGCGTGGGTCCGGTGCTCCAGGACGTGGAACGCCGAGCCGAGACAGGTGATCGCGACCCTGGCGCCCCTGGTGGCGCGCGCGTCGAGATGGAAGTCGACCAGGTCCTGGGCGGTGAGGCCGGGCCGGTGGGGCAGCACCCGTATGTGCTCGGTGGGGAGCTTCGCCTCGGTGAGCGTCTCCAGCACCTCGTCGCGGCGGAGGGTGTCGATGGAGACGCGGGAGACGTCGTGGCCGAGGCGGAGCAGTTCGACCAGGGCCCGCAGCAGGGTGGCGCCGCTGTAGGGCACATACATCGCGGGGCGGTCCAGGACGCCGGCCGCGACGGCGAGGCCGTGCGGGACGACACCCGTGAACAGCAGGGCGTCCGCGGCCGAACCGGCGCCGGTGACGACACCCGTGGTCTCGTCCTCGTGGCGGTACGGGAGCGGCAGCAGCCGGACGAAGGGGTCCTGCCCCGCCTCGCCGCCGACCGCGACGACCCTGCGGACCAGGTCCTCGGGACCTATCACGCCGACCGTGAGCGGCATGGCCCGGTCTCCGTTCTGCTGAGGCCGCGAGCACGACCTGCGGGGGATGGAGCGCGCACCGGCGGACGGCCGGGGACGCGCTGCGCGGGCGGTCCGCGCGTGATTGACGGCCGGCCACCGGGGTTCTAGTTTCGGCCCAGGCCGTAATCGCGTGCTGCCGAGAGGATAGTCCCCCCATGCCGCAACGGGAAACGCCACTGCCCACGGTTCTCGAACCACGCGGCAGGACCTTCGGCGAGGAGGAGCGCGCAGCGGTGCTGCGGGTCCTCGACTCGGCTGTCCTGTGCGGGGCGTTCGGCCGGGAGGCCCGGGCTCTGGAGTCGGAGATGGCGGCGCTGTACGGGCGCGCCGAGGCCGTGTCGTCCAGCTCGGGCACGGCCGCCCTGCACATCGCGCTCGCGGCCGCCGGGGTGGGACCCGGTGACGAGGTGGTCACCACCCCCGTCTCGGACTTCGGCACGGTCGCACCGGTCCTCGCCCAGGGCGCCCGGGTGGTGTTCGCGGACGTGCGGGCCGACGACGGCAACCTCGACCCGGCCGCGGTGGAGGCCGCGATCACCCCCCGCACCCGGGCGGTCGTCGCGGTCCATCTCTTCGGCGGCGCCGCGGACGTGGCCCGGCTGCGGGAGATCTGCGACCGGCACGGGATCCTTCTGGTCGAGGACTGCGCGCAGGCGTGGCTGGGCGAGGACGAGGACGGCCGACTGCTCGGCACCGCGGGCGACATCGCCTGCTTCAGCCTCCAGCAGTACAAGCACATCACGGCGGGCGACGGCGGTCTGTGCATCACGGACGACCCCGAACTGGCCCGCGGGATGCGGCTGTTCATGGACAAGGGCTGGGACCGCTCGGAGGGCCGCATCCATCGAACGATGGGACTCAACTACCGGATGACGGAACTCGTCGCGGCGGTGGCACGGGCCCAGCTCGCCAGGGTCCCCGAGGTCGTGCGACTGCGCCGGGAGCGGGCCGCCCGGTTCGCGGCGGCCGTGGAGCGGCTCGTTCCGGCCCCCGGCGTCCGCCTCCCGTCCCGGCGGGCCGGGCACGCCTGGTGGGTGATGCCCCTGCTGGTGGACGACAACTCCCGCTGGGCGCACGGACTTCAGGACGCGGGGGTGCCGGCCCTGCGCGGCTATCTGGAGCGGCCGCTGTACGCCAATCCGGCACTCTCGGGGCACCACCCGGGCCCGTGTCCCCGGGCGGAGACGCTGATCGACCGTACGCTGCTGGTGCTCCAGTGGAACGAGGGATACACCGAGGACGACGTCGACCGGATCGCCCGGACACTGGGCGAGGTGGGAGCGCGATGAGTACGAGCACGGCGGCGGACCGCGACCGGCCGCCCACGCACGACCGACGGCACGTACACGACGGACCACCCGCGCACGACCGACGGCACGTATACGACGGACCACCCGCACACGACCGGCCGCCCGCGCACGACCGACGGCACGTACACGACGGACCACCCGCACACGACCGGCCGCCCACGCACGACCGACGGCACGCACACGACGGACCACCCGCGCACGACCGACGGCACGTACACGACCAACGGCCCGCGTACGACTGGCTGACACCGTCTCCGCGGGAGCGGATCGGCTGGGACGTGGACGTGCTGTACGGGCCGTGGCCCCGCCACCACCGGGACGTCACACTCGCGGAGGTGCGCAGGCGCCTCGAACACTCCCCCGTGGGCGGCGCCCTGGCCCTGTCCACGCGCGGGCCGCTGTTCGACGACCGGGCGGGCAACGAGGAGACGCTGCGCGACCTCGCCGGCTGCCCGGAGCTGCGGCCGGTGGGCACCGTCGACGTCCGGGACGCGATGACCGCCGAGGACCGGCTGGACGAACTGGCGGCGGCCGGGGTGCGCTTCCTGCGGCTGTTCACCGCCGAGCAGGCCGCCGAACCGGGCTTCCCCGGCTACCGGCGGGTGGTCGAGCTGGCCCTGGCGCGCGGGATGGTGCTCCTCCACGACGGTGATCCGCGGCGCTACGGCCCTCCCCTGATGGGCCGGGGAGCCGATGTGGTCTTCCTGGACCTGCACGCCTATCTGCTCGCGGACTTCCTGCTGATGGCGCGCGAGGAGCCCGGGTTCCGGGTCACCACGCGGATGCTGTCGGGACCCGACTCCGTCGAACGGGTGGTGCACTCGGTGGGGGCCCGCCATCTCGTCTTCGGCTCGCGCACCCCGTTCATGGACATCTCACCGTCGACCCTGCGGTTGCGGTACGCGGACATCTCCGACGACGAGCGCCACGCCGTCGCCACGGGGAACGTCGAGGAGCTGCTGAGCTGATGCCGATCATCGATGTGCACGCCCACGTGGGCCGCTGGCAGTTCCACCTCAGCTGCGGCGACGCCGACGACAACCTGCGTCTGATGGACCGCTACGGCATCGACCTCCAGCTGGTCTCGGCGTCGGAGGCGGTGGTCCACGACGCGGTCGCCGGCAACTCGGCGCTGACGAAGGAACTGGCGTCCCGGCCGCGCCTGTACGGGTACGCCGTGGTGAACCCGAACCGGATCGAGGAGAGCGCCGCGGACCTGCGCCGCTGCCTGGACTCAGGGCGGTTCGTCGGGGCGAAGATCCACACGCACTATCCGGGCCGGCTGCCCGGCTCGCGGGAGATGGCCGGGGCGTTCGACGTGGTCGCCGAGGCGGGTGTGCCGCTGCTGCTGCACACCTGGGGACGGGAGGTCCTCCAACTGCCCGACATGGTGGCCTCGCGACCGGGGCTCAGGGTGATCATGGGCCACGCGGGCGGAGAAGCCTGGCGCGAGGCGGCGCACGCGGCCGCCTCGTGCGAGGGGCTGTACCTGGAGCACTGCCGTACCGCCGCCGACTCGGGCCGGATCGCGTACGCGCGGGAGGCCGGGGTGCCGGTGGAGCGGCTGCTGTTCGGCACGGACGCAACACTGATCGACCCCTGCTGGTCGCTGGGGGTCCTGCGGGACGCCGGGCTCACCCCCGCGGAACTGGACCGGGTGCTGTGGCGGAACGCGGCGGACCTGTTCGGGCTGGAGATCCCCGCCTGAGGTACCGGGGCCGCAGGGCCGGGGGTGCCCGGTCGGCCACCCCCGGCCCGTTGCCCGCGCTGCCGCCGGGCCACCTCGCGGGCCCCGGCCCGTCCGTCGGGGACCGGCCGTCCGTCGGGCCCCGGCCCGCTTGCCGGACCCACGACCGCCCGCGTATCCCCCGTGCGCCGGCCCCCGGGCGCCCGTCCGCCGAACCGCCGAACCCGCGCACCCGGGCACCCGGGCACCCGCGGCGCCTTTCGACGTCTCCTTCAACTACGTGCAGGCCGAAACCGCGCACACGCGCACTCGCACGCGCGGGATTGTCGACACGTCCGGGACTTCTCCGGCGAGGACGACGGCGCACATACGCGCACGCACGGGATGTCGTTCAGCGCCGTCTCGGGCAGGGGCAGAAGCCGCCGCGCACACGCGCACGCGCACGCGCGGGATGTCGGGCACGACGGTGACGTCGCTGTCCGCCAGGAGCCGCGCACACGCGCACGCACGGGATGTCGCCCAGATCACCACCCTGCTGGAGGCCCACCCTCCACGCACACACGCACGCGCGGGATGCCGCACGGAGGCTCACTCGGCACGCGTGATCAGCGGCACGCACACACGCACGCGCGGGATGCCGGCTCCCTCGGCTGCTCCGGCGACCTCGCGCCGCCGCGCACACGCACGCGCGCGGGATGTCGGGGCCGCTCCAGCAACTCGATCCGCTCCTCCAGTGCGCACACGCACGCGCGCGGGATGTCGCGTGAAGCTCGCGATCGCGCGGAAGGGATAGTCCGCGCACTCGCGCACCCGCGCAACACGCCCGCCCCGATCAACCGGCCCGAGCAGGTCGACCCCGCGCACCTGCGCATCCGCGAAACCGCGCACCTGCGAACACCCGGGGCGGCCGCGACCATCCGCCGGTCCCCGGCCGGCTCAGTGGGGAGTGTCCGGCTCCTTCGCGAGTTCCTCCAGGCACTCGACCACCGCCCGGCGTTCCGCGCCGGGCAGGCGCGGGCCGTACGGATCGTGGGCCGCCTCCTCCGGGAGGATCCCCTCCCACACCGCCGCCCACAGCATGCGCTGCACATAGCCCTCGATCGGATCGAGGAACGTGGCCCCGGCGAAGGCGTCGAGCCGTGCCGAGGCCCGGACGAACGCCCCGTGGTCGCCCTCGCGCCAGGCGTCCAGCACCGCGGTCGTCAGCGGTACGCGGGCCGCCGCGATGCCGACGAGCGCCGCGTCGGCGCCCCACATCAGCGAGGGGCCGAACATCCGGTCCTCGCCGGTGACGACCAGCTTCCCGGTGGGCAGTGCCGCCCGGATCGCGTCCTGGCAGGCCATCGCCCGGTCCAGGGTGGCGAGTTTGAGGCCGGCCGCGGACGGCAGACCGAGCAGCCTGCGGACCAGCCGCGGCGGGTAGGGATATCCGCCCGCCTCGCCGTGCAGCAGGAAGCCGAGCACGGGAAGCCCGCTCGCGGCGGCCGCCTCCCGGTGCAGGGCGACGGCCGCGTCGTCGTCGCCGGCCAGCAGGGCGGGCGGATAGACCATCACGGCGTCGGCTCCGCCCTCGGCCGCCCGTACCGCCATCGCGACGGTGGCGTCCACCACGTCGCGCGGCCGCTCGGCCCGCACGGACCGCGGCACGCCGGCTCCCGCCACCACCGGCCCTTCCACCGCGGACCGCCAGACCCCGAGCACCCGGCCGCGGTCCTCCTCGGAGAGGTGCAGCCCGCGGCCCGTGTGCGCCCAGACGGCGACTCCGCCGACCGACTGCCCGGCGACGTAACCGGCGTAGCGGCGCAGCGCCGCGAAGTCGACGACGCCGCGCGCGTCCATGGGCGTCGCGACCGCGGGCAGCACCGTGCCGCGGAGCCGGCGCACCAGCAGGTCCGTCGCGGGCATGGGCGTCCTCTCCCGTCTGCCGCGGTCGTCGCGGTCGTCGCGGCCATCGCGGCCATCGCGGCCATCGCGGCTACGCTAGCCTTTGCGGTCCGGACCGTAAAGGAAGGGATTCACGCCCCGATGCGCCTCGGCCTCTACGTCAACCTCTATGCGGACAAGGCCGACCGGCCACGGTTCGCCGACGCGGTGGAGCAGGTCCGGCTCGCCGAACAGGCCGGGTTCTCCTGGGTGGTGCTGGGCGAGCGCCATCTGCACCGGCCCGGCTACCACGAGGCGATCACCTCCCTGGCCTATCTCGCCGCGCACACCGAGCGGATCGGACTGGCGACGGCGGGCCTCATCGCACCGGTCCACCAGCCGGTGTGGCTCGCCGAGGCGCTGGCGCACATCGACGTCCTGTCGGGCGGCCGGCTCACCGCCGGCTTCGTCCTGGGCTACCGGCCCGAGGAGTTCACGCTGTTCGGCACCGGGCCCGAGGAGCGCGTGCCGCGGTTCGAGGAGTGCCTGGAGCTGCTCACCCGGCTGTGGACCGAGGAGGAGGTGACGTTCGAGGGCCGCTGGACCCGGGTCGAGGGTGCGTATCTGTCGCCGCGGCCCGTACAGGACCCGCGGCCCGGGATCTGGAACGGTGGCCGGGTGCCCGCCGCGCTGGAGCGCACGGCCCGGATGTGCGACGGCTGGACCACGTCCTTCAACGAGACGGACGAGGAGCTGCCGGAGAAGATCCGCGCCTACCGTTCCTACCCGCGGGGTCCCGGCTCGCTGGGCGCCGAGGTCATCGTCTGCCGCGAGGGGTACGCCGCCGCCACCACCCAGCGCGCCCGGGATGCGCTGGAGCGGCCGCTGCGGGCGCTGTACGACGCCTACGGCGACTGGAAGCGCACCTCGGCGGACGCGGCGCGCTACGCCCAGCAGTGGGACGACATCGCGGCCCGTTCGGTGATCGGCTCGATGGACGAGTGCCGTGAACGGATCGGCGGGTACGCGGAGATGGGCGCCGACGGACTGGTCCTGCGGGTGCAGCCGCCGGGGATGCCGCAGTCGGACGCGCTGCGGGCCATCGAGGCGTTCGGAGAACTCGGCGGCTGACCGGTGGAGCGGGCGGCGGGGCCGCCCGTCGGCGGGGGTGGCGGGAGGTCGGTGAGCCCGAGAGGGCGAGCGCGGTCACGAGGGCGCGGCAGCCCGGCACGTCAAGCGAGCCCAGGGGAACGCACGAGCCCGGGCGACCCGCCACCCCGGGGAACGCGCCGGCCCAGGGGCGCGCGAGGCCGGGCGGGCCCGGGACGGGCACGCTCTCAGAGAGGCCGAGCGAGCCCGAGACGACCTGCCGGGACGCGCGGGGCGGGCCGGGTCAGGACTTGAGCCCGGATGTGGCGATCGAGTCGGTGAGGTAGCGCTGGAGCAGCGCGAAGACGAGCAGACAGGGGACGACGGTGATGGTCGCCCCGGCCATGACCTGGTTGATCGCCACGTTCTCCCCTTCCAGGGTGGCGAGCCCGACGGTGAGCGTGCGCATCTCCTCCGACTGGCCGATGACCAGCGGCCAGAGGAAGTCGTTCCAGTGCCACAGGAAGACGAACACGCCCAGCGTGGCGAGCACGGGCCGGATCAGCGGCACCACGACCGTCGTGTAGATCCGCCATTCGGAGGCCCCGTCGATCTTCGCCGCCTCGAACAGCTCGTCGGGCAGCTGCACGATGAACTGACGCATCAGGAACACGGCCTGCGAGTTCGCGAGCGTCGGCACGATCAGGCCCCAGTACGTGTCCACGCCGCCCAGTTCCGAGACGAGGATGTAGTACGGGATGAGGGTGGCCTGGAACGGCACCATCAGCGTCGCCAGGAACGACCAGAAGAGGATCTCCCTGCCGGGGAAGCGCTTCTTGGCGAACGCGTAGCCGGCCATGGACGAGAACAGCAGGATGAGCAGCACCGACACCAGCGAGTAGACCAGCGAGTTGACGGCCCAGCGGGTGATGTCGGCGCCGGCCAGGACGTCGGCGAAGTTGTCCGGGGTGGCGCGGCCGACGTCGAGGGCGCCCGGGAGGGTCTGGCCGCCCGCGGGCGCGAACGCCACCAGCACCATGACGGCGAACGGCGTGACGGTCACGACGGCGACCAGCACCAGCAGCACGGGCAGGCCCAGCCGGGCCGCCGCCCGCCGCGGGGGCCGCGCGGTCCCGGCCTGGCGCGGGGAGACGGGCCCGGGGGCGGGGGCCGCGGCCCGCTCGGCCGATGTGGGCGGGGTCGCCATCAGTCCGCGTCCCTTCCGACGAGTCTCCGCTGGATGAGCGAGAACACCAGGACGATCACGAACAGGACCAGTCCGACGGCACTGGCGTAGCCGAAGTCGAAGAACTTGAAGCCGGAGTCGTAGAGGAAGTACACCAGCGAGTAGCTGGCGCGGACCGGCCCGCCCGCCGTCATGACGTACATCGCGTCGAAGACCTGGAAGCCGAGGATCGCCTCGATGACGAGGACGAAGAACAGCACCGGCCGCAGCAGGGGCAGCGTCACCCAGCGGAAGCGCTGCCAGCCGCTCGCGCCGTCGATGGTGGCGGCCTCGGTGACCTCGCGCGGGATGGACTGCAACCCGGCCAGCAGGATGAGCATGGAGTAGCCGAAGCCCTTCCACGCGGAGGCCGCGGCGATGGACGGGAGGACGAGGGACTCGCTGCCGAGGAAGTCGACCGGACCCGCGCCGAGCAGGCCGAGGGAGGCGTTGATCAGCCCGTCCTGTACCTCGTAGATCCACTTCCAGATGACGGCGGCCAGCACGATGCTGGTCACGTACGGGAGGAAGAACAGGCCGCGGAAGAAGCCGCGCATCCAGAGCGTGCGGTGGAGCAGGACGGCCGTGCCGAGGGCGAGGACGACGGTCATCGGCACGTACAGGGCCGTGTAGACGACGGTGACGCCGAGGCTCTCCCAGAACAGGTCGTCGCCGAGGAGCCGGGTGTAGTTGCCCGCTCCGATGAACGTCCACTCCCCGCTGAGCCGGTAGTCGGTGACGGAGAGGAACGCCGCCCCGAGCGTCGGCCCGAAGCGGAACACGACGAACAGCGCGAGCATCGGCGCGACGAACGCGAGACCGGTCAGCGCCTCGCGCCGCCGCGGGATCCCGCTCCGTGCCCCTGCGGCCGCGGGGGCGGCCCGGGGCCCGCGGCCGGGGGAACCCGTGCCCTCCGCACCGGAGGACGGGCCGCCCGCTCCCGGCGGTCCGCCGCCCTCGTCCGGGGCGATCTCGTCGGTGGCGGCCTTCCTCAACGCTGACGCGCCAGCAGTTCGTCGGCCGCGGCCGCGGCGGCGGCCAGAGCCTCCTCGGGGCTCTTCTTCCCGGTCAGGGCCGCCTGGATCTCCGGGCTGAGAAGTGCCATCAACTGACGGGCCGCCGGGTTCGGCTCACCCGGATGGGTGCGGTCCAGCGCCTCCTCGTACTCCTTGGCGTGGGCGCCGCCGTGCGGCACGGTCACATCGGTCCGCGGGGAGAAGAAGCCGCCCGCCCTGCCCATGGACTCGATCTGGGCGGGCTGGACCATGTAGGCGATGAACCTCTCGGCACCCTGGACGTCGGCGGACCTGGCGTTGATGCCGAGCCCGCCGGGCATGCCGAAGCAGACCTGCCCGCCGGGGCCGGTGAGGGCCGGGCCGACGATCACGTTGCCCTTGCCCCAGGCCTTCTCGGCCAGCACCGCGTCGGCCGGGGTGTTGGTGTAGCCCATGGCGACCTGCTGCCTGCCGAGTGCCTGGTCGGTGAAGAGGTTGGCGTTGTTCATGGCCGACCTCGGCACGGCCCCGCTCTTGTAGAGGTCGACGAGGAAGGTGAGCGCCTCGACGCCCTCGGGGCTGTTGAACGCCGCCTTCCTGCCGCCGTCGGCGAAGACCCTGCCGCCCGCCTGCCACAGCAGCGGGTAGAAGCTCATGTTGAGCGAGGCCTCGTTGCTGGCGGAGTAGTCGAGCGTGGACGCCCCGGCCTGCTTCAGCCTGGGGGCGGCGGCCCTGACGGCGTCCCAGGTCGCGGGCGGCTCGGTGACCCCCGCCTTCTCCAGCAGCTTCCTGTTGTAGAGCGTGCTGGTGACGGTGTGGTAGATCGGGGCCGCGTACACCTTGCCGTCCCGGCTCATGGCCTCCAGGGCAGTCGGGCGGAAGGCGCTCCGGGCCTCCCCGATGGCCCGGTCGACCGGGCGGAGCGCACCGGTGGCCTGGTACTGGGGGATCTGGTCGGGACCGAGCAGGACCACGTCGGGGCCCTTGCCGCTGCCGAAGGCGGTGGCGAGCTTCTGGTCCCGGTTCTCCCAGGGCAGCAGTTCGATGCTGAGGTCGACGCCCTTCTCCTTCGCCTCGAACCCCTTCTCGATCCCGTCCCAGTAGGCGGCGTTGGCCTTGGGATCCATGATCACCGGGTACATCCACACGGTGAGCTTCCCGGACCCGGAGCCGCCGTCGCCGCAGCCGGCGGCCGTGAGCATGGTGAGGGCGAGCAGTGCGAGAGGAACGGTGGCGCGCTTGAACCCTGTCTTCATGGGGGCCTCCGGAAGCCCTGGGGACGTGGGGAAACGAGCGAAGAGCCCGGCGATTTCGGCCTGGGCCGAAAGTAACCGCGCAGTTTTGGGGTGTCAATGCTCCCTCAGCGACCCCTCCGCGCGGCGGTGTTACGACATCGGCCGAAAGGCGTAGTGCGGCTGCGCGTCGGCCGGGCGGCGGCCGGGCGGCGGCCGGGCGGCGGCCGGGCGGCGCTGCGGGCACGGCGCCGTCCGGCTCCATCGAGCAGGACGCCGACATGGTGATCCTGCTGCACCGCGAGGACGCCTACGAGAAGGAGTCGCCGCGCGCGGGCGAGGCGGATCTGATCGTGGCCAAGCACCGAAACGGACCGACGGCCACCATCACGGTCGCGTTCCAGGGCCACTACTCGCGGTTTGTGGACATGGCACAGACCTGAGCCTCCGTTCGGCGGCGGGGTGCCGTCGACCCCGGCCCGGAAGCCGGATGGAGCTGGTCCATGACCCCACCTCGTGAAGCGCTGCCGTTCAGTGTGCTGAGCGGGCCCTGCTGCACCGCGTTGCCGTTGGCCAGTCCGAGGAGGGTGTGGCCGCGCGGTGCGCGCGGTGCGCGCGGTGCGCGCACCGGGCGGCGCGCAGTGCCGGTGCGGCACCGCGGGCCGTGGCGGCGCCCAGGACCCCCGCGGTCCCGCGGTGCCCGCCCGGCGCTGTACGCACATCCGTACGGGGGGCGCTCTCACCCGTACGGCCCGTGACCGGTACCGGAGCGCTTCGTTGGTACCGGTGTCCGTGCCAGCCAGGGGCGGGCCCCGAAGGAAAGATCCACGCGTGGCTCCGCCGGGGCGTGTGGCGTACCGCAGGTGCGTCGTGGGACCTCGCCCCGGCGTGCGTGACCGGTCGGCAGGGGACAGCAGCCCGGTCACCCCAAGGCGGCCGGTTCCGGGGACGCCCGGAACCGGCCGCATCCGGCTGCATCCGGCCTTATGCGGTCTTGATGCGTTCCGATCCCGTGGAACGGCCTGCGGTCGTCCGCCCCGCCCTCCACGAGCCCGCCCTCCACGAGCCGGCCCCCGTATGCCGGGATACGCCGAGCCACTGCCGGACCGGGTGATGCGCTCCGGGTCATCGGGCCCGGCACCCCACCCCGGGCGAACCGCCTGCCGGTACCGCACGGCCCCGGGGACGGACACCGGCACCGACGACGCGCAGGCCGACACCGACGCCGGCACCCGCGCTGACACCGACGGCCGCGCCACCGACGCCGACGGCGACGCCCACACCGACGCAGACACCGACGCAGACACCGACGCAGACACCGACGCAGACACCGACGGCCGACGACGCCGCAGAGCGGCGGCCTCGCCGAGCCTGCCATCCGAGCCGTGCACCCGCGGCCGAACATGTGTCGGGCGTCACATAAATTCTGTGTGAGTTCCCGCGCAACCAATTGCACTGGCCACAGGTCATGCATACGCAACCAACGGCCACACCCGTGACCCCACAGCCGGGATGGCCCCACGAGACTCCGTGCCGCGTCCCGCGGCACGCCGGACTTCACTGAGGTCTTCATGAAGCTTCGCCGCGCCATGGCCGTCGCCGCCGCGACCGCCGTCATAGCCCCTGCCGCCTTCCTGGCGGCCCCGGCCGCGTACGCAACGACGGGTGGCGCCAACAGCACTTCCACCGCCGGTACCACCGGCGACACGAACACCACCGGCGACACGGGCGAGGACAAGCCCGGCGACACCGACGGAACCGGCGAGCAGAAGCCCGGCGACACCGACGACACGAACACCACCGGCGACACGGGCGAGGGCAAGCCCGGCGACACCGACGGAACCGGCGAGCAGAAGCCCGGCGAGGACGAGGAGAAGCCGGGCGAGGACAAGCCGGGCGAGGGCAAGCCCGGCGACACCGGCGACACGGGCGAGGGCAAGCCCGGCGACACGGGCGAGGACAAGCCCGGCGACACCGACGGAACCGGCGAGCAGAAGCCCGGCGAGGACGAGGAGAAGCCGGGCGAGGACGAGGAGCCCGGTGAGTTCCAGATCTGTGAGACCGATGACTTCGAGCTCTCCATCAAGGGCCTGCCGGGCAAGATCGCCGCAGGCAGCGGATGGCACGAGTTCTCCATGAACGCGTACAACAACTCGGACACGGTCCTGACCGAGATCGACTACTTCGCCGGGGCCTCCTCCGACAAGGACGGCATGGAGCTCTTCAAGAGCAGGCAGGTCGCCCTCCAGGTCTTCGACGAGGAGAGCAAGTCCTGGGAGAACCTGAGCGAGGGCGGTGAGGCCGTCGGTTACGTCGGTCAGTCCAGCGAGGTCAAGCCCGGCTACGAGGTGGACATCCCGCTCCGGATCAATGTGAAGTCCAACGCCCCCGTCGGCGCGGGCTTCACCCTGGGCGGCGGCCTCTACATCGGCGACGAGGACTGCCTGGGCTACACCGACGTCGCCTACAAGTTCCAGATCGTCTCCGGCAGCGCGGACACCGACGGAACCGAGCCGCAGGAAGGCGGAAAGGCTCCGATCCCCACCGAGAAGCCCGCCGCCAACACGTCGAGCCAGATCACCGGCAGCCTCGCCGAGACCGGTTCCTCCTCGACGCTCCCGGCCATCGGGATCGCGGGCGGTGTCGCCCTCGTCGCCGGTGCCGGTGTCGTCTTCGCGATGAAGCGCCGCAGGGGTGACGCGGTCGCGTAACGACCCGCCGCGGAGGCCGCCGTACCGGTAGCCGCACAGAACAGAGGGGCGCTGCACTCGGAGGGGGGGTGCAGCGCCTCTCGTCTGTCCGGGGGCGGTCAGGGGGACTTCGGCGGGACCGCCGGCACGCCGAGGAAGGGAAGGGTCAGGGCCCCGAAGGCGTCCGCGGGGACGGCAGGGTCATGGGGCGCGACGGGGGCCAGGCGTTCATAGGCGGAGCCCTGTTCGGGGCGGGGGTCCCGCTCGCCCCTGTTGGGCCAGAAGGACATCGCGCGCTCCGCCTGCGCCGTGATCGTCAGGGACGGGTTCACACCGAGGTTGGCGGACACCGCGGCCCCGTCGACGACGGAAATGCCCGGGTGGCCGTACAGGCGGTGGTACGGGTCGATGACGCCGGTCTCCGCCGAGGCACCGATGGGGCAGCCGCCGAGGAAGTGGGCGGTGAGCGGGGTGCCGATCAGTTCCCCGATGTTGGATCCGGCGAAGCCGTTGATCTCCTCCGCCAGGAGCGTCGCGGCGCGGGTGGCCTCGGGGATCTGGCCGGGGTTCGGGGCTCCATGGCCCTGACGTGCGGTCAGCAGGCCCTTGCCGACGCCGCCGGGCTTGCGGTAGGTCGTGAGCGAGTTGTCCAGGGACTGCATCACGAGGCCGATGATGGTCCGCTCCGACCAGCGGCGGTTGGAGAGGGCCAGGACGCTGCGCCACGGGTGGCGGGCGCAGTTGGCGAACCAGGCCCTGACGCGCCGCGAACTGTAGGGGACCTGGAGGACGGTCATCCCGCCCATCGCGTTGGAGCCCTTGCCGTAGCGGACCGGCTCGATATGGGTGCTGGCGTCCGGGTGGATCGAGGACGTGATCGCGACACCCCGGGTGAAGTCCACCCTGTTCCCGCCGTGGCGCCTGCGGTAGCGCCGGTCGTCGGTCTGGGCGCCGACGATGGCCTCGGAGTTGGTGCGGGTCAGCTCGCCGAGCCGGGCGGATATGCGCGGCAGCAGCCCGTCGTCCTTCATCCGGTGCAGCAGGGTCTGGGTGCCGTACGTGCCGGCGGCGATGACGACCCGGCGGGCCGTGAACGTACGGCCGCCGCCCCTGCGCCGGCTGTCGCTGGGCACGGTGCCGACCGCGAACCCGCCTCGGGGGTCCTCGCGCACGGAGACCACCGACGTCATGGGGTGGATGACGGCGCCGGCCCGCTCGGCCAGGTGGAGGTAGTTCTCGTTCAGGGTGTTCTTGGCTCCGTGGCGGCAGCCCGTCATGCACTCGCCGCACTCGGTGCAGGCGCGGCGCGAGGGGCCGGCGCCGCCGAAGTACGGGTCGGGGACCTCGGCCCCCGGCTCGGCCTTCGCCGCACCGGTGCCGTCCTCGCCGTCCCTGCCGTCCTCGCCGACCGCGTCGCGGCCGTCGCCGAAGAAGACGCCCACCGGCGCCATGTGGAAGGTGTCGCCGACGCCCATCGCCCGCGCGGTGGCCCTCAGATGGACGTCGGAGGGGGTCATCGTCGGGTTGAGCCGTACCCCCAGCATGCGCTTGGCCTGGTCGTAGTAGGGCCGCAGCTCCTCCTGCCAGTCCGTGATGTCCTTCCACTGCGGGTCGTCGAAGAACGGCGCGGGCGGCACATAGAGGGTGTTGGCGTAGTTGAGGGAGCCGCCGCCGACTCCGGCTCCGGCGAGCACCATCACCTTGCCCAGCAGATGGATGCGCTGGATGCCGAAGAGGCCGAGAGCCGGGGCCCAGAGGTAGTTGCGCAGGTCCCAGGAGTTCTTCGGGAGGGTCTCCCGGGTGAAGCGGCGGCCCGCCTCCAGGACGCCGACGCGGTAGCCCTTCTCGGTGAGGCGGAGTGCGGAGACCGAGCCGCCGAAGCCCGAGCCGACCACGACGACGTCGTAGTCGTATGCGCGGCCGTCGTCGCGGTCCTCGTCGCTCCGGTCGCCGCGGTCCTCGTCCTGCCGGTCGCCGCGCTTCTCGTCGCTCCGGTTACCGCGGTCCTCGTCGCTCCGGTTACCGCGGTCCTCGTCCTGCCGGTCGCCGCGGTCCTCGTCCTGCCGGTCGCCGCGCTTCTCGTCGCTCCGGTTACCGCGGTCCTCGTCGCTCCGGTTACCGCGGTCCTCGTCGCTCCGGTTACCGCGGTCCTCGTCGCTCCGGTTACCGCGGTCCTCGTCCTGCCGGTCGCCGCGGTCCTCGTCCTGCCGGTCGCCGCGCTTCTCGTCGCGGCCGTACGCGGGATCCGTGTCGCCCTCGACCCGGGCACCCGGCTTCCGGACGGGGAAGTCCTCGGACATGGCTCTCCTCGTGAGAACGTGCGGGTTCTGGGTGCTGAGCGCTGGGCGCTGGGCGCTGGGCGCCTAGCGCAGCCGCAGGGTCTTCATCACCTTCAGGGACGTGCTCATGAGCGCCGCGTACCTCTCGTCGTCCATACCGAAGGACGGGGCGAGCGGGATCAACCGCTGCTGTGCCACGGTCTGGGCCTCGGTGTACTTGAGGATGCCCTCGGAGCCGTGCCGCCTGCTCAGCCCGGAGTCCTTCATACCGCCCATCGGCGACTGCACGCTGCCGTAGGCGGGGGCGTATCCCTCGTTGATGTTGACGGTGCCGGTGCGCAGCCGGGTGGCGACCGCGTGGCCGCGCCTGCCGTCCCTGGTCCAGACGCTGGAGTTGAGGCCGTACGGGGTGGCGTTGGCCTGCTCGATGACGGCGTCCTCGTCGGTGAACCGGTAGAGGGACACGACCGGTCCGAAGGTCTCCTCGGTGCAGACCGACATCGGCGCCTCCACCCCGTCGAGGATGGTCGGCTCGTAGAACAGCGGGCCGACGTCGGTGCGGTGGACGCCTCCCGCGACGAGTGTGGCGCCCTTGGCGACGGCTTCGTCCACGTGCCGCTTCACCGTCTCCAGCTGACGCTCGCCCACCAGGGAACCCATGTCGGCGCCGTAGGCGAGGGCGCTGCCCAGGCGCATGGCCTTCGTGCGGGCCGCGAAGCGCTCCACGAACGCGTCGGCGACCGACTCGTGCACATACAGCCGCTCGATGGAGATGCAGAGCTGCCCGGCGGACGAGAAGCAGGCCCGGACGGCGCCGGCCGCGGCCCTGTCGACATCGGCGTCGTGCAGCACCAGCATGGCGTTCTTCCCGCCGAGTTCGAGGGAGACGCCGACGAGACGGGCGGCTGCGCCCTGGGCGACCTCGCGGCCGGTGCGGGTGGAGCCCGTGAACGAGACGTAGTCGGCGTGCCGTACGACCTCGGGGCCGACGACCGGGCCGTCGCCGAGGACGACCTGGAAGACGCCCGCCGGGAGCCCCGCCTCGACGAGCAGGTCACGGGCCCAGAGCGCGGTCAGCGCGGTTTCGGTGTCGGGCTTCATCACGACGGCGTTGCCGGAGACGAAGGCGGGGAGGGCGTCGCCGACCGACAGCTCCAGCGGGTAGTTCCAAGGGGCGATCTGGCCCACGACTCCCCGCGGCTGGCGCAGCTCGGTGGTCTTGGTGAGGACGGGAACCACGCCGGTGTGCCGCCTGGGCCTCAGATACGAGGGTGCCTTCCGGCCGTAGTGGCGGGCGGCGACGGCGACGGCCAGGACCTCCTCGTGGGCGTGCAGCCTGGCCTTTCCCGTCTCGAGCTGGATGAGATCGAGTACCTCGGCCTGGCGTTCGAGGACCAGGTCGTGGAAGCGCAGCAGCACGGCGGCGCGGGCGCGCGGGGAGGTCGCGGCCCAGAGGGCCTGGGCGGCCCGGGCGCGGGCGAACGCCTCGGCGACGTCCTCGGGGGTGGACTCGGGCAGGTCCGCCAGCTTCTCCCCCGTGAACGGGGTGTGGTTGGCGGTACGGCCGGAGCCGACGACGCCCCGGGTGAGCTGGGCGACCACCTCGGGCGTGACCACGTCGGCGGCGGTGCGCGCGCCGGCCGGGGCGGCCGCGGTGGGGTTGGTGCCGAGGGCGCCGGTGTGCCGGGCGGCGGGGGCCTGCGAGTCCGTCATGGGGGCGAGAGTATGACGCAATCAAGGCTTTGGGTACCCGTCAGTAACAGCTTTTCGCCGGGCCTGCGCATTGCGCCAGTGATCGCTGGCAGATAAGCGCTGATCAGGGGCTTGGGACGGGCCGGACCGCCCCGGGGCCGCCATTCCCGGTTCCGCGTGCTCCTCCTGTCCGCGGCCTCTCGGCGGTCCGGCTCTCGCGCACTCCGCGCGGAGACGATCTGCGCGGCTCTCCCGGCGGAGGCGCACCGCGGCCGTCGGAGCGGTGCGCGGACGGGGGGCCTTCACCCGATGGGAGCACCCCGGACCTCTTCGCGGGAGTCACGCTGATTCCCGGCGCGGTCACCGGCCGCGGTCGCCCGCCCGGCACCACGGGGAGCACGGGCGGCGTCCGGGCGGCCGGTCCAACCCGCCGCACGGTTCAACCCCCTGCACGGCTCAACCTCCCCGCGCTGCTCAACCCCCCGCGCTGCTCAACCCGCCGCACGGCTCAACCCGCCGCGCGGTAGGCGGTCGTGGCCTGCTGGTAGATCTCGGTGACCTTGTCCCGCTGGCCCTCGGGACCGATCACCTGAAGCACGTGGTACCTGTCGCCGACGATCATGGCGAGATTGCGTACGTACACCTCGCGTCCGGTGCTGTCCTGCCAGGTGAACTGGCCCTCCGCCATGGCCTGTTTGCCCACGTCGATCCGGCGCAGTCCGGAGGCGGTGGACCAGGAGGAGTCCCGGAAGGGCTGGAGTTCGCGCTCCCTGTCGCGCTGGTAGGCCATCGGGTCCGAGCCGTTCTCCCCGACGGAGTCCCGGCCGGGGACGACGATGAGCGTGAAGTCCCCGCCGATGTAGCGGACCTGCCCGCTGTCGTTGACGGGTCTGCGCTGCCAGGACTTGTCGACGCCGATCCGGAAGCCCTCGGGGTCCACCCGGACGGCGTAGCCCTCGGCCAGGTCCACGGCGGGCGCCGAGGTCTGCGGCCGGGTCCCGCCCGGTGACGGGTCGGCGGCCGCACCGCCGGGAGCACCCGGCCCGTCCGGCACCGGGGACGAGACCGAGACGGGTGCGGACGACGCCGAGGCCGGCGCGGACGAGGCCGAGACCGGCGCGGACGAGGACGTGGATCCGGAGCCGGTCCTGGGCAGGAACAGCATCGCGTAGGCGACGGCGGCGGCGAGGGCGAGCAGGATCAGGACGAGGAGAGTCCGTCCCAGCGAGCGCGGGCTGCGCTGCGGCCGCTCCCGGCGCTCCCGGCGCTCTCGGGGCTCACGGCGCTCACGGGGCTCTCCTGCCTTCCGGTGGCGGTGCCGGCCGCGGAGTTCGGCCGAGCCGCCGCGCCTGCGGACCAGTTCCCCCCTGCGCCGCACGACGGGGAGACGGGTGCCGTCGACGGAGGGAAGCGGTACCACCTCGGTGCCCGCTTCAGGCTCCGGGGCCGAGCGGACGAGCGACCGGAGCCAGCCCCGCAGCTCCTCGAAGTCCGGCCGCTCGGTCGGGTCCTGGCGCAGCAGCGACTCCACGACCGGACGCAGCGGACCGCACTCCTCGGCGAACGCCGGGGGCTCGGCGCAGACGAGCTGCACCAGCTCGGCCGCGTTCTCCTCCGGATACGGGGCATGGCCCTGCACCGCGCGGTAGAGCAGGGCGCCGAGGGCCCACAGGTCGGTTGCCGGGCCGATGGGCGGAGCCAGTTGCCAGTTCTCGTGGACGGGGCCCGCCTGCTCGGGTGCCCAGCGCTCGGTGACCGCGCCGACGACGGCGATCCGGGTCTGCCTGGCGCGCTCGGCGGCGAGGGGTGTGGTGGGGCCGCGGTAGGCCGCCGGGGGCGCTCCGGCGGCGACGACCTCGTCCCAGCGGCCGCCGCGGAGGGCGGGCCGGGCATCGGCGTACGCATCGGTATCCCGCCGGGCGTCGGCGCGCAGTGCGTCGCGGGCGCTGCCCCCGTACGGGGCGGTACCGCCGGCCGTGACCGGAGCCGACCCGTCGGCGGCGGAGCCGGGACCGTCGTGCCAGACGCCTGCGAGCCGGGCCCGCCGGGGACCGCCGGGCGTATCCCGGGACGGTTCGCCGTGGAGGAAGCCGCCACCGCCATCCGGGTCGCCATCCCGGTCGCCACCGCCACCCTGGTCGCCGCGCTCGTCCGCGGCGCCGGCCCGGTTCGGTCCGCCGGGTCCGTTCGGTACGCCGACTCGGTTCGGTACGCCGGGTCCGTTCGGTCCGCCGACGTCCTCGGCTTCGTCGGAGGACCCCGGCCGGGACCACCACTGCGGAGCGGGCAGCGCGTCGCGCGGGGCGGGGAGCGCGGAACCGGGTCCGGACGGGGGCACGACGGCTCCGGCCGGGGTTCCCGGGCCTTGCGGCACGCCCCGCGCGCCCCGCTCATCCCACTCGTCCCACCCGTCCGGCTCGTCCGGCAGGTCCCGCTCGTCCGGCACTCCGGGGTGGTGGAGCCGCCCGATGCCGTCCGTCCCACCCGCGGTCGGCTGGGCTGACCGGCCGCCCAGGCCGCTCCGGCCGTATCCGCGGCCGCGGTCTTCGGTCCAGGAATCGCGACCGTGACGGCCCGGGTCGCCACCGCCGGGGCGGTCAGCCGTGGGAGCGGCTTCACCGGCGCCGGGCAGGGCGCGCGGCGGGACGGCACCGGGGAGGGCGGCTCCCCGGCCGCCCTCGCCGGTCTCCGCGGCAGCGGCGGAGGCCCCGTCCTGCCCGCCCCCGCCGCTGACCGGCCGCTGCCGGTTCTCCTCGCTGAGCCGGGCGGCGGCGCGGGCACCCGCCCGGTAGGCGGCGATGGCACCGGCCCGCGCGGCGCGCGCGTCGCCCTGGCCGCCGCCGAACCCGGGGCCGTAGGCGGGCGGGATGTACCGGTCTCCGGCACCGCGGTCGGGGAGGACCGGTCCGGGCTCGAGGCCGGGCGGGGACGCGGGCGCGAGGAGCCGCTCCTGACGGGGCGGCGTCCGGTGCTGCTCGGCCGCGGGGGCTGCCGGGCCCTGGGGATCCGGTCCACCGGGGCCCGGCGGGAGCTGCCCGGCCGAACGAGGCCGCTGGTACGACGGCTCGTGACCGGGCTCGTAGGACGGCCCGTACGACGAACCGGGGGAAGACCCGTACGACGAACCCAGGGAAGACCCGGGGGAAGACCCGAGGGAAGACCCGGGGGAAGACCCGTACGACGGCCCGTGGTGAGGGCCGTGCGGCGGTTCCACCGTCTCGGCCTCCTCGAACCCCGCCTCGGGTTCCGGAACCGGCGCGTAGCCGCAGAGGGCCTCCTCCGCGGCGCCCGACGCGAGGCCGGTCAGCACCACCCGGCCGTCGTCGCACACGAGGACCGTGCGGACGGTGATGTTCCGGTGGGTCCAGCCGTGCGCGTGGAGGGCGCGCAGCGCCGTGAGCACGTCCGCGCCTATCTCCGCCGCCCGGTAGGGGTTCAGCGGCCTCTCCGCGAGCAGCGCGGCCAGCGGCCGTGCGGTGACCAGCTCGCTGACTATCCACAGCGACCCGTCCTCGGCGAACACGTCGAAGACCTGGTCGAGCCGTGGATGGTCGGGGATCTGCGCGGCGGCCTGCGCGGCCTCGACGGCCCGCCGCACCGCCGGATCGGTCGGCCGGCGCGTGGTGCGCCCCGCGGCCCGGCGTGGTGAGGTGAGGGCGGTGCCGCCCTGGTCGTCCAGCACCTCCGCATCGACGACCTCCGGCAACGGAACCTGCCGGACCAGGACTTCCTGTCCGCTGTAGGTGTCGAAGGCGCGCGTCTCGACGAGTTCGTACTCGTCGGAGGGCGGCAGGGGAAGCCGGTAGCGGTCGGCCAGCACCCTTCCCGCGTAGTCGTCCACGACGCCTCCCACCAGCGTGCAGCTTTCCCGGCCCGGTGCTCCCCGTGCCCCGCCGGTGGGGTTTTCCCACCGCGGGTCCCGGACCGGTGCCATGGTCGGTCGTGTGCGCGGCCCCGTCGCCAGAGCCGCGCTCCCGGTCCCGTGGGCCGCGCGAAGCCGTCAATTCCGGTCGCTCACCGGCCTTTTGCGGCTGCGCTCGGTCCACCGCCTCTCACGATACGTGGCCTGCCCAGTCCTTGGGGCCGAACCTCTCAGCCCTTCGGGGCGAACGTGGCGAAGGCCGTGTCCCGGAGCGTGCGGCACTCCGCGCCCTCCCACTCGCTCGCGGCACAACTGATCATGATCGAGTAGCCGCGTCCCGCGTCGACCTTGAAGCCGCGGTTGAGCACCCGGACCCGCTCACCGTTCTGGTTGCGCTCGAAGCTCCAGTCGGCGACCGTCGGATAGCCCTTGTACTCGACGGACTTGATACCGAGGTGCTTGTAGCCGTCACTGCTGCCGCTCACCGCGGGCCGCGCGGCGTTCCAGGCCGCCGCGGCATCGTCCTTGGGACTGTCGGTGAAGTCCACCTGGACGCGCGGGAAACCGCCGTCCGCGCTGAAGATCGCGCCCGAGTTCACGCCCGCGGTGCCCGTGCGGCGGAAGGACTTCGGCATCGCCATGGTGAAGTGGAACTGATCGTTCGCCACCGTCGCGTACCCGGCGGGGAGCGCGCCGCCGGCGGGGGCTCCGGAGCCCGTACCGGCGGACGGCTGCGCCTCACCCGTGCCTCCGCCGTCCTCGCCCGCAGCGTCCTCGCCCGCACCGTCCTTGCCGGCCTCGCCCGTGGCCCTGCCGTCACCGGTGGCCCCGCCGTCGGCCTTGCCGGCCTCGCTCCCCTCGCCGCCGTCGCCCCGGCCGCTTCCGTCCTCGCCGTCCTCACCCCGGGCGTCACCGCCCGCGGCGGCCCCGGCGGAGGCGGTGTCGCTCTTCGGGCTGCTCTGCCCGCTCTCGTCACCGTCCCCACCCAGCGCGGCGACGAGTACGACCGACAGCACCGCGAGCACGGCGACCACCGCGACGACCACCAGCCGGCGCCGCGGCACCACGTCGGTGAGCGACGCCCGAGCGGGGGTCGTCCGGGTGGCCGCGGGCGTTGCCGAGGGGCCGGCGGCGCCGTCCCTGCCCGCCGGCTCACCCGCCTCGGACTTCGCCGCGATCCGCACGGAGCGCAGCGCTCCGCGGAACCGCTCGGCCGCCACGTCCGCGGCCTCCCTGGCCCGCTCCCTGGCGGGTACGGGCGGCTCCGGCGCGGTGGGGGGCAGGGCGGGAGGCAGGGCGACGACCCGGGTCGCCTCCGGTGAGGGGGCCGGCTCCGCCGGGTGCTCCGGGGTGTCGACCACACCGCGCAGCAGCGCGCGGGCGCCCGCGTCGTCGAGTCGCTGCGCCGGGTCCTTGGCCAGCAGGCCGTAGACGACCTCCTCGAGCGGCCCGGCGTTCTTCGGCGGATCGAGCGGCTCGGTCATCACGGCGGTCAGCGTCGCGATGGCCGAACCCTTGTCGTACGGGGGGCAGCCCTCCACGCTCGCGTAGAGCAGCCCGCCCAGCGACCAGAGGTCGGCGGCCGGACCGGGTTTGTGGCCCCGGGCGCGCTCCGGCGAGATGTAGGAGGGCGCGCCCACGAGCATGCCGGTGGAGGTGATCGACGGGTCGCCCTCGACCTGGGCGATGCCGAAGTCGGTGAGCACGACCCGGCCGTCGGACGAGATGAGGACGTTGGACGGCTTCACGTCACGGTGCAGGATGCCTTCCCGGTGCGCGGAGCGGAGGACGTCCAGGACGGCGAGTCCGACCTCGGCGGCCCGCCGGGGCGTCAGGACGCCGTCCTCGCGGATGGCCTCCGCGAGCGACTTGCCCTCGATGAGCTCCATCACGATCCACGGGCGGTCGTCCTCGTCGACGACGTCGTAGACCGTCACGGCCCCGGTGTTGCGGATCCGGGCGATGGCCTTCGCCTCGCGCAGCGTACGGGTGATGAGGCGGCGCTTCTCGTCGTCGTCGATGCTGTTGGGGAAGCGCAGTTCCTTCACGGCGACCGTGCGGCCGAGGGTCTCGTCGTCGGCGCGCCAGACGGTGCCCATGCCACCGCGTCCGAGCACTCCGCCGAGCCGGTAGCGGCCGGCCAGCAGCCGCCCTTCGGTGGTCGGGGCGCGGCGCACCGGGTCCGCCGCGGTCTGCGCGGCACGCGGCCCGGCGGCCGAACCGGGCTTCGCGGCAGCCGTCTTCGGCTCGCCCCGTCCGGCAGCCGCCCGGCCCGCCGCCTTCCCCGCGGGTCCCTGCCCGGCCCTGTCAGCGGCGCTCGCGGCACCGGACCCGGCCGGGCCGGTCCCCGCCGGGCCGAACGGGGAGCCGGCGGCCGCGCCGTCCGTACCGGCGTCGCGGGACGTGCCCCGCGAAGCGCCTTCCCCGGCCGCCGGACGGCTGCCCCGATCGTCCGCCGCGGGCCCCGCGAGGTCGGCGCGCTCCGCCGCCGGCCCGGATTCCGCGCCGGCCACCGGAGCGCCGGCACCGGATTCGGGACTCCTGCCCGCGCTCTGAGAACCACCGTCCTTCATCAGGTCCGCCTGCCCGGCCGCGGGCTTCGCACGCGTACCGCCGCCGTCCAGGGGCGCGTTCGCGCCACCGGAGCCGGACCGGACCGGGGCACCCGCGGTGCCCGGCCCGGCGTCTCCCGACGCGGAGGCGCGCACCGCCCCGGCGCCGCCGTCGCGACGGGCGGCGCCGGTGGGCGTGCCGCGCGGGTGTTCCGGTGCCGTGTCCCGCGCGCCGTCCCGGTCGGCGGTCCCGTACGGACCACCGCCACCGGACCCGGAGCCCGCATCCGAGCGCTCGGCCCGCCCCCCGGCCGAACCCGCCGTGGTGTCCGCGCCGATGGCGCGGTCGCCCTCCCGCCGCGTGTCCCGAAGGGGTTCCGGTGCCGTGTCCCGCTTCGCCTCAGACATGCGTCCCCTCTGCGATCCCTGATCCTCGCCCGCGCCCGCCACGCCCGCGCGATGCGGTAACCCGCCCTGGAAGAAGCCCCATTCTCCCTCACTCCGGGACCGGTGGCGGTCCCGGGTCCACCGAGCGTCAGGAAGGCTCCGGGAGAAGGGGATTCCGCAGGATTTCAGTGCCGCGTCAGGCGATGTCCGCCCGACGCGACGCCCGGCACGGCGACTCGCCGCGTAGCCGAACCAGCCGAGCAGGCCCACTGCGAGGTCGATCCGGCGCCCTGCGACGCACCGCACCGGACGCCGCTCCGCGCCGCCGCCGACGGGCGGCCCCCGCCTGACGCGGCACTAGATCGGGACGATGTCCGGCGCGCCCAGCCTCGCCGCGTCCGCCGTCAGGTCGTCGGGCTGCAACTGCGATTCGCGCTCGGCCTCCACCCGCTTCTCGTAGTGCTCCACTTCCTTCTCGATCTGCCCCTTGTCCCAGCCCAGCACCGGGGCCATCAGTTCGGCGCACTCCCGGGCGCTGCGCACGCCGCGGTCGAACGTCTCGATGGATATGCGGGTCCGCCGGGTGAGCACGTCGTCGAGGTGCCGTGCGCCCTCGTGGGAGGCGGCATAGACGACTTCGGCCCGCAGGTAGTCGTCCGCCCCGGTCAGCGGGCGGCCGAGGCCGGGATCGGCCGTGACGAGTTCCAGCAGTTCCTCGGTCATGGACCCGTACCGGTTCAGCAGGTGCTCGACCCGGGCGACATGGAGGCCAGACCTCTGCGCGATCCCCGCCCTCGCGTTCCACAGGGCGCGGTATCCCTCGGCTCCCAGCAGCGGCACGTCCTCCGTGACACACTCCGCGACCCGGCGGTCCAGCCCGTGCACCGCCTCGTCCACCGCGTCCTTCGCCATGACGCGGTACGTCGTGTACTTGCCGCCGGCCACGACGACCAGACCGGGCACCGGATGCGCCACCGTGTGCTCGCGGCTGAGCTTGCTGGTCGCCTCCGACTCCCCGGCGAGCAGCGGGCGCAGCCCCGCGTACACGCCCTCGACGTCGTCACGGGTGAGCGGGACGGCGAGCACCGAATTCACCTGCGCCAGCAGGTAGTCGATGTCGGCGCTGGAGGCGGCCGGGTGCGCCTTGTCCAGGTCCCACTCGGTGTCCGTGGTGCCGACGATCCAGTGCCGGCCCCACGGGATGACGAAGAGGACGGACTTCTCGGTGCGCAGGATCAGTCCGGTGGCCGAGTGGATCCGGTCCTTGGGCACCACGAGGTGAATGCCCTTGGAGGCCCGGACGTGGAACTGCCCGCGCTCGCCGATCATGGCCTGGGTGTCGTCGGTCCACACTCCCGTCGCGTTCACCACCTGCTTCGCCCGGATCTCGTACTCCTCGCCCGTCTCGACGTCCCTGACCCGGGCTCCGACGACCCGCTCCCCCTCGCGCAGGAAGCCGAGGACGGGTGCCCGGCCGGCGGCCAGCGCGCCGTACGCGGCGGCGGTGCGCACCAGGTTCGCCACGTAACGGGCGTCGTCCATCTGGGCGTCGTAGTACTGCAGTGCGCCGACCAGGGCGTCCTTCCGCAGGCACGGGGCCGCCCGCAGGGCCTGTCCGCGGGTGAGATGGCGGTGCACCGGCAGGCCGCGGCCGTGGCCCGAGGACACCGACATGGCGTCGTACAGCGCGACGCCTGCTCCGGCGTAGACCCGCTCCCAGCCCCGGTGCCGGAGCGGGTAGAGGAAGGGCACGGGCTTCACCAGGTGCGGGGCGATCCGCTCCAGCAGCAGTCCCCGCTCCTTGAGCGCCTCGCGCACGAGCGCGAAGTCCAGCATCTCCAGATAGCGCAGCCCGCCGTGGATCAGCTTGCTGGATCTGCTGGAGGTGCCCGACGCCCAGTCACGCGCCTCGACGATCGCGGTGGACAGTCCCCGCGTGACCGCGTCCAGCGCGGTCCCCGCACCGACCACCCCGCCGCCGACCACCAGCACGTCCAGTTCGCGCTCCGCCATCGCGGCCAGGGCCTCGGCGCGCTGCGCCGGCCCCATCGTCGCTGTCCTCACGGTGCCTCCCGTCGCCCCCGCTGGTCGGGCCCACACACTCGATTCTGTCCGCACTCACGGACTTCAGCCACCGCCTGTGGACAACACTCGGGCGACCAGACGCGCGCAATACCGCATAACGGTCATATTTACTCCTAGTCTGACATTGCCCTTGCTCGTTCTGTCCACAGGACTTGCGCGTCACGTACCCCTCGGCTAATGGGAAGGACGGCCCACCGCCATGCCCGCAGATCTCGCCGTCATCGGACTCGGCCACCTCGGACTGCCCCTCGCCCAGGCCGCGGCAGCCGCGGGCATCAAGACCGTCGGCTACGACCCCGACCCCCGCCCCGCCGCCGAACTCGCCGCGGGACGCCCGCCCGTGAGCGGCTCCCTCAGCGCGCCGGAGATCCGCCGGATGCTCTCGGGGGGCTTCCGGCCCACCACCGACCCCGCCGAGCTGGGCCGGGTGCGCACCGCGGTGATCTGCGCACCGGCACCCCCCGGACCGGACCGCAGGCTCGACCTCTCGGCGGTCGGCGCGGCCGCCCGGGCGCTGGCCGCCCGGCTGCGCCCGCACACCACCGTGCTGCTCGAGTCCCCGGTCGAACCCGGCACCACGGAGGGCTATCTGCGGCCCATCCTGGAGGAGGGGTCCGGGCTGCGTGCGGGGGCCGACTTCCATCTCGCGTACTCCCCCAGCCGGCTCGACCCCGGCAACCGCGCCCACGGCCAGGCCAACACCCCCCAGGTGATCGGCGGCCTCACGCCGGCCTGCACCGAGTCGGCGGCGACCTTCTACGGCCGGATCAGCGACAAGGTGGTCCGCGCCCGCGGACCGCGCGAGGCAGAGGCCGTCAAGCTCCTGGAGACCAACTTCCGGCACGTCAACATCGCCCTGGTCAACGAGATGGCGGTGCTCTGCCACGACCTCGGCGTCGACCTCTGGGACGTCATCCGCTGCGCGGAGACCAAGCCGTTCGGGTTCCAGGCCTTCCGTCCCGGCCCGGGGGTGGGCGGGCACGGCCACCCCGTCGGCACGGTCGGGCCGCACCGATCCCTGCGGCTCGTGGAACTCGCTGGCCAGATCAACGAGCGCATGCCGGGCTACGTCGTCCAGCGCTGCGCGACCCTGCTGAACGAGCACGGCAAGTCGGCCCGCGCCGCCCGCGTCCTGCTGCTCGGCATCACCTACAAGCCGGACCTCGCCGACCGGCAGGGCTCCCCCGCCCCCGAGATCGCGCGCCGGCTGCTGGAGCTGGGCGCCTCGGTCGGGTACCACGACCCCTATGTGACGGACTGGCGCGTGAACGACCGCCCCGTACCCCGCGCCGACTCCCTGTACGAAGCCGCGGCCACCGCGGACCTCACCGTGCTGCTCCAGCACCACCGCACGTACGACCTGCAGGGCCTGGCGGTCAAGGCCCAGATCTTCCTGGACACCAGGGGGGCCTGTCCGGCGGGCGCGGCGCACCGCCTGTGACCGCGCGGGGGGAGGGCCCGGTCCCGGCGCGACCGCGACCCCGCACGGGCCTCACCACGCGCCGGGCCTCATCACGCCCCGGCCCGACCACCCGTCGAAGGGACCGGCGGCCCCTTGAGCCCGAAAAGGCCCGAGAGCGGGCTGCCGGCGGGCCCGCTCCCGTGTGTGCCGCCCGGGCCGGGCCGTCAGCGCCGGTGCTGGGAGTCCGCCACCGTCACCTCGACACGCTGGAACTCCTTCAGCTCGCTGTAGCCCGTCGTCGCCATGGCGCGGCGGAGGGCGCCGAAGAAGTTCATCGAGCCGTCCGGGGAGTGCGACGGGCCGGTGAGGATCTCCTCCGTCGTACCGACGATGCCCAGGTCGACGAGCTTGCCGCGGGGCACGTCCTCGTGGACCGCCTCCATGCCCCAGTGGTGACCGCGGCCGGGCGCGTCCGTCGCGCGGGCCAGCGGGGAGCCCATCATCACGGCGTCCGCGCCGCAGGCGACGGCCTTCGGGAGGTCACCGGACCAGCCGACCCCGCCGTCGGCGATGACGTGGACGTACCGGCCGCCGGACTCGTCCATGTAGTCGCGGCGGGCGGCGGCGACGTCCGCTACCGCCGTCGCCATGGGCACCTGGATGCCCAGCACGTTGCGGGTGGTGTGTGCGGCGCCGCCGCCGAAGCCGACGAGGACACCCGCCGCGCCGGTGCGCATCAGGTGCAGCGCCGCCGTGTACGTGGCGCAGCCGCCGACGATCACGGGGACGTCGAGCTCGTAGATGAACTGCTTGAGGTTCAGCGGCTCGGCCGCGCCGGAGACGTGCTCTGCGGAGACCGTCGTGCCGCGGATGACGAAGATGTCCACACCCGCGTCGACGACCGTCTTGGAGAACTGCGCGGTGCGCTGCGGCGACAGCGCGGCGGCCGTGACGACGCCTGAGTCGCGCACCTCCTTCAGGCGCCGCCCGATCAGCTCCTCCCGGATCGGGGCCGCGTAGATCTCCTGCAGACGGCGGGTCGCGCTCTCGGCGGGCAGCTCGGCGATCTCGTCGAGCAGCGGCTGCGGGTCCTCGTGCCGGGTCCACAGGCCCTCGAGGTTCAGCACGCCCAGTCCGCCCAGCTCACCGATGCGGATGGCGGTCCGCGGCGAGACGACGGAGTCCATCGGGGCGGCCAGGAACGGCAGCTCGAACCGGTAGGCGTCGATCTGCCACGCGATCGAGACCTCCTTCGGGTCCCGGGTGCGCCGGCTCGGTACGACGGCGATGTCGTCGAACGCGTACGCCCTGCGGCCGCGCTTGCCGCGCCCGATCTCGATCTCAGTCACGATGTGTGGCCTTTCCCTCTACGTCTGCGCCTACCAGTATCCCCGACACACATGCCGGGGGCGGTCCCGGGAATCCCCGGAACCGCCCCCGCGGAAACGCGGCCGCCGCCGGGCCGCGGCGGTCCGCGCTACTTCCTGCTGTAGTTCGGCGCCTCGACCGTCATCTGGATGTCGTGCGGGTGGCTCTCCTTGAGACCCGCCGAGGTGATCCTGACGAACCGGCCGCGGTCCTGAAGCTGCGGCACGGTGCGGCCGCCGACGTAGAACATCGACTGGCGCAGACCGCCCACGAGCTGGTGGACGACCGCGGAGAGCGGGCCGCGGTAGGGCACCTGCCCCTCGATGCCCTCGGGAACGAGCTTCTCGTCGGAGGCGACGCCCTCCTGGAAGTAGCGGTCCTTGGAGAAGGAGCGCTGGTCGCCGCGGGACTGCATGGCACCGAGCGAGCCCATGCCGCGGTACGACTTGAACTGCTTGCCGTTGATGAGGAGCAGTTCCCCGGGGGACTCCTCGCAGCCGGCCAGGAGCGAGCCGAGCATCACCGTGTCGGCGCCCGCGACCAGCGCCTTGGCGATGTCGCCGCTGTACTGGAGGCCGCCGTCGCCGATGACCGGGACGCCCGCCTCCTTGGCCGCGAGGGACGCCTCGTAGATCGCGGTGACCTGCGGGACGCCGATCCCGGCGACGACGCGGGTGGTGCAGATGGAGCCGGGGCCGACGCCGACCTTGATGCCGTCCACGCCCGCGTCGATGAGCGCCTGGGCGCCGTCGCGGGTCGCGACGTTGCCGCCGATGACGTCCACGGGGGCATTGGACTTGATCTTGGCGACCATGTCGCCGACCAGCTTGGAATGGCCGTGGGCGGTGTCGACGACGATGAAGTCGACACCCGCCTCGACAAGGGCCTGGGCGCGCTCGAAGGCGTCGCCCGCGACACCGACCGCGGCACCCACGATGAGCCGGCCTTCCCCGTCCTTCGCGGCGTTGGGGTACTTCTCCGCCTTCACGAAGTCCTTGACGGTGATGAGGCCCTTGAGGATGCCCGAGTCGTCGACCAGCGGAAGCTTCTCGATCTTGTGGCGCCGCAGCAGCTCCATGGCGTCCACGCCGGAGATGCCGACCCTGCCGGTCACCAGCGGCATCGGGGTCATGACGTCGCGCACCTGCTGGGAGCGGTCCGTCTCGAAGGCCATGTCGCGGTTGGTGACGATGCCCAGCAGCTTGCCGGCCGCGTCGGTGACGGGGACGCCGCTGATCCGGAACTTGGCGCAGATCGCGTCGGCCTCGGCGAGCGTCGCGTCGGGGTGCACCGTGATCGGGTCGGTGACCATGCCGGACTCGGAGCGCTTCACCAGGTCGACCTGGTTGGCCTGGCCGGCGATCGAGAGGTTGCGGTGCAGTACGCCCACGCCGCCCTGGCGGGCCATGGCGATGGCCATACGGGACTCGGTGACCTTGTCCATGGCGGCGGACAGCAGGGGGACGTTCACCCGCACGTTCTTGGAGACGCGCGAGGAGGTGTCGATCCGGTCGGGTGCCATGTCGGACGCACCGGGCAGGAGCAGCACGTCGTCGTAGGTCAGCCCGAGTGTCGCGAATTTGTCGGGCACTCCGTCGACGTAGGCAGTCATGACACCTTCCCCAAATGGCCTTGATCGGTGCGGATGTCCATGCTAACGGGATCCCGAGGCGCCACGTTCCACGATCAAGATCACCGAGCAGCTTTGTACGTTCGTACGTACGGACGCGGCGGCCGCAGGGTTCAGCCGCCGCCCTCCACGCTACTGCTCGGCGAGCGCCCGCAGTCTGCTGAGGGCCCGGTGCTGGGCGACCCGGACCGCCCCCGGCGACATGCCGAGCATCTGCCCGGTCTCCTCCGCGGTGAGCCCGACCGCGACCCGCAGCACCAGCAGCTCGCGCTGGTTCTCCGGGAGGCTGGCGAGGAGCCTCTTGGCCCACTTCGCGTCGTCGCTGAGCAGCGCGCGCTCCTCGGGCCCCAGGGAGTCGTCCGGCCGCTCCGGCATCTCGTCGGACGGCACCGCGGTGGAGCCGGGGTGCCGCATGGCCGCCCGCTGGAGATCGGCGACCTTGTGCGCCGCGATCGCGAAGACGAACGCCTCGAAGGGGCGCCCGGTGTCCCGGTAGCGCGGCAGCGCCATGAGGACCGCGACGCAGACCTCCTGCGCGAGGTCCTCGACGAAGTGACGGGCGTCACCGGGCAGCCGGCTCAGCCGGGTGCGGCAGTAGCGCAGGGCCAGGGGGTGCACCCGGGCCAGCAGATCATGCGTGGCCTGGTCGTCGCCGTCGACGGCACGCTGGACGAGGGCACCGATGGCCCCCGGGGCAGCCGCCGCCTCGTCGTCACGCATCGGTCCATGGTGCCCTGGCTGCCGCTGCTCCGTGGCACCGCGTCCGTACTTGTGCACCGAAGCGTTATGAGCGGGTGCGCCGGAACTCATCTCCTGCGCCCTCCCCTTGCGCTCGACCGAATCGTCCCCGAGGAACTCCACACCTCAAGGATGCGGCATCGCCCGGCAAACGTGTGCCCGCCGCCGGCCGCCGCCCCGCCCACCGCATGACGGGCGGGACCCGCGATGCCGCGGGGGGCCGTGCGGCGGGGATGCGGGCGCGCGTCCCGTGCACGACGGCCGCGCGCCCCTCCGGTACCCCCGCCGGGACCGGTCCCGGCTTCGCCCGGCACCGCTCAGCGGACCAGGCCCCAGCGGAATCCGAGCGCGACGGCGTGCGCCCGGTCCGAGGCACCCAGCTTCTTGAACAGCCGCCTGGCGTGCGTCTTCACCGTGTCCTCGGAGAGGAACAGCTCCCGTCCGATCTCGGCGTTGGACCTGCCGTGGCTCATACCCTCGAGCACCTGGATCTCCCGGGCGGTGAGGGTCGGCGCCGCGCCCATCTCGGCCGAGCGCAGCCGGCGCGGGGCGAGCCGCCAGGTCGGGTCGGCGAGGGCCTGGGTGACCGTGGCCCGCAGCTCGGCGCGCGAGGCGTCCTTGTGCAGGTATCCACGGGCACCGGCGGCGACGGCGAGCGCGACGCCGTCCAGGTCCTCGGCGACGGTGAGCATGATGATCCGGGCTCCGGGGTCGGCGGAGAGGAGCCGGCGGACCGTCTCGACGCCGCCCAGTCCGGGCATGCGTACGTCCATCAGAATCAGATCCGAGCGATCGGCCCCCCAGCGGCGGAGGACTTCCTCGCCGTTGGCCGCGGTCGTCACGCGCTCCACGCCGGGCACGGTTGCCACCGCGCGGCGGAGCGCCTCTCGGGCGAGCGGGGAGTCGTCGCAGACGAGGACGGATGTCATGGCCGCCCTCCGCAGCTGATGCGCGTCACCTTGAGCCTCCAGGCTGGTTACGTATCGTCACCTGTGCGGTTGACGCCCCCGGACCCCTGCCCGAGCGCTGGTTCTCTCAACCGCCTCCGCCCTCTCAACGACGGTCACTCGAAAGAGTTACGGGCGGGCCGGGCACCTTCGGCACTCTACGTGAGGAGCCGTGAACGGAGGAGAGCGACACAGCTCAACTGCATGTCAGACGGAAGCTATGCCCCATTTAGCTGCATTTCTTCCCATTTACCGGTGTCTGCGACTAGATTCGCAATGAGTCATATTTACATCTACTTACACCGTAGATGTACGGTCGGAGCCCGGAACCACTCAGCACGGCTACAAGGGGACATGCGCTATGGCAGATTTCTCCCGCCTTCCCGGACCGAACGCCGATCTGTGGGACTGGCAGCTGCTCGCAGCATGCCGTGGGGTAGACAGCTCGCTCTTCTTTCATCCGGAGGGGGAACGCGGCGCGGCACGGAGCGCGCGCGAGAACTCGGCGAAAGAGGTCTGCATGCGGTGCCCGGTACGGGCGGAGTGCGCAGCGCACGCACTGGCGGTCCGGGAGCCGTACGGAGTGTGGGGCGGACTCACGGAGGACGAGCGCGAGGAACTCATGGGGCGGGCGCGGCACCGGCTGATCCCGGCGGGTGGCGCGGGCGGCACGCCGCACGGCTGACCCGGATCCGTCGGCACTTGTGACACTTGCGAAGAAACGTTCCTGCATCCGGGTCGCGACCAGGCCCGGCCGGGCCGCAACCGGAGACGCCCGCCGCAGGTGAGTCCGGCACGGGAGCGGGTCGGCCGCGCGTCAGCGAGCGGCGGCCTCGACCAGCTGGTCCAGAGTGGCCGCGACCGCGGGCACCTGAGCCAGATCGGGCAGCGTCAGCGCCACGATCTCGCGGTGGACGGGGGGCTCCACCGCCACCGTCCGGGCCCCTTTGGGCAGGACCGACTCCAGCGCGAGCCCCGGCAGCACCGCGACGCCGAGACCGGCGCCGACGAGACCGACCACGGCCGGGTAGTCGTCCGTGGCGAAGTCGATCCTGGGGGTGAACCCCGACGCCTCGCAGACCGCCACCAGCTGGCGACGGCAGCGCGGGCATCCGGCGATCCAGGACTCGCCGGACAGGTCCGCGATGGAGACGGAACCCGCGTCCGCGAGGCGGTGCCCCTCCGGCACCAGCACCGTGAGCCGGTCGCTCAGCAGCGGCCGCACGACGAGGTCCGCCCATTCGGTGCCTCCGGTGCCGTACCGGAACGCCAGGGCCACGTCGCAGTCCCCCTCCCGCAGCATCTCCTCCGAACGCGGCGGCTCGGCCTCGACGAGGGAGACGCGGGTACCCGGGTGGGCGGCCCGCAGTGCCGCGAGCGCGGTGGGCACCAGCGTGGAGCTGCCGCTGGAGAACGACACCAGCCGGACCCGCCCGGCGCGCAGCCCCGCGATCGCGGCGACCTCCTCCTCGGCGGCGGTGAGCCCGGCGAGGATGCCCGCCGCATGACGCACCAGCGCCTCCCCGGCCTGGGTGAGGCGCATCTCCCGGCCGGTCCGGACCAGCAGCGGGGTGCCCGTGGACGCCTCGAGAGCCTTCATCTGCTGGCTGACGGCGGGCTGTGTGCAGCCCAGCTCACGGGCCGCGGCGGAGAACGAGCCGGTGGCGGCCACGGCGCGCAGGACGCGGAGGTGACGGGGTTCGATCACCCCTCGATCATAAGGGGTGCTTGGGGTGGCACGGGATATCCGACAGACGCCTTGGGGCTGCGGGGCTGCGGGGCTGCGGGGCTGCGGGGCTGCGGGGCTGCGGGGCTGCGGGGCTGCGGGGCTGCGGGGCTGCGGGGCTGCGGGGCTGCGGGGCTGCGGGGCTGCGGGGGACCGTACTCCCGTCGGGCCCGTGTCGGCAACGGTCCGCGGAGAACCGCGCCGCGGCGGACCTGGGACCGGATCCGAGGAGGACCTGACCGGACCCGGGACCGGACCCGGGATACGACGGCCCGCACCCTGGGGGCCTGCGATCCGGGGTCTTCGTCGGATCCCGCTCGGATCCCGCTCGGATACCGGTCCCGCTCGGATACCGGTCCCGCTCAGGTCCTCCTCAGGTCCTTGGAACCTAAGGTTGTTGGAACCTCGGGTCCTCGGGTCCTCGGGACCGCTCGGGCTCTTCTCAGGACCGCTCGGGCCCTCTTCGGGACCGCTTGTGAACGTTTTCCTCTCGCCTGCGGTCCGGCTGATACCCCGGTACCTTCTCCCCCGTGGGGTCGGGTGACGCCCGGCACCGTGTCCGGGCTCGCACGGCGCGCATACGCGCGGCGCACTAACGTGCCGCCTATGACGACAGCACTCATCACGGGCTCGACCGCGGGCATCGGTGCCGCTTTCGCGCGGCGGCTCGCGGCCGACGGACACGACCTGGTCCTGGTGGCCCGGGACACCGGGCGCCTTCAGGAGCAGGCCACCGAACTCCACGACCGGCACGGCATCGAGGCGGAGGTACTGACCGCCGACCTGGCCGAGGACGACGGAATCTCCTCCGTCGAGAAGCGGCTCGACGACCGCAGGCGTCCGGTGGACCTGCTCGTCAACAACGCCGGTTTCGGGAACAAGGGCCGGTTCCTCGAGGTACCCATGTCCGACGAGCTGAGGATGCTGAAGGTGCACTGCGAGGCGGTGCTGCGGCTGACGGCCGCGGCCACCACGCCCATGCGCGACCGGGGCCGCGGCGGGGTGGTGAACGTGGCGTCGGTCGCCGCCTTCGTGCCGCGGGGTACGTACGGGGCGTCGAAGGCGTGGGTCGTGCAGTTCACCCAGGGTGCGGCCCGGGACCTGGCGGGCACCGGGGTGCGGCTGATGGCCCTCTGCCCCGGTTTCGTGCGCACCGAGTTCCACCAGCGGGCGGGGATGGGGACGGAGAACATCCCCGGCTGGATGTGGCTGGACGCCGACAAGCTGGTGTCGTCGGCGCTCGCCGATCTGGCGCGCGGCAGGACGCTGTCGGTGCCGGATCCGCGCTACAAGGCTCTGATGGGCGCGGTGAAGCTGGCCCCGCGCGGTCTGCTGGGCGGGATCAGCTCCAGGGCGGGCCGCAAGTTCGGGCCGAAGTAGGCGCACACCGCCCGGCATCCGGAGCGGGCCTCCCGGTGACGGCCGCGGGAGCCCCGGTACGGCCGCTGTCCCGTCCCGGAGCTCGTGCGAGCATGGCGGCGTGCCGATACCCACCGTGCTGCTCGCCGAGGACGACAGGGCCCTTCGCACCTCGGTCGAGAACCTGCTGCTGATCGAAGGCTACCGGGTGGTCACCGCCTGCGACGGTCCGGATGCCGTCGCAGGCGTCGCCGGCTCCTCGCCCGACGCGATCGTCCTCGACGTGATGATGCCCCGGCTGGACGGCCTGGCGGTCTGCAGAAGCCTGCGGGCGCAGGGCGTGCGGACGCCGGTCCTCATGCTCACCGCCCGGGTCGAGGTCACGGACCGGGTCGCCGGACTGGACGCCGGGGCGGACGACTACCTGGTGAAGCCCTTCGAGCCCGCGGAACTGCTGGCCCGGCTGCGGGCGCTGCTGCGGCGCGTGCCCGCGGAGGCCGGCCCGGACCGGGCGGACGCGGGCACTCTGGAGGCGGGCGGCGTGCGGCTGGACCCGTCCTCCCGCCGGGTGTGGCGCGACGACGAGGAGGTCGTCCTCTCGCGCACGGAGTTCGATCTCCTCGAACTCCTCCTCCGCAACCGCGGAGTGGTACTGAGCCACGCCACGATCCACGAGCGCATCTGGGGCTACGACTTCGGTCCGTCGTCGAAGAACCTGACCGTCTTCGTCAGCTACCTCCGCCGCAAGCTCGCTCGCACCGGCCGCCCCGGTGTGATCCACACCGTGCGCGGTGTCGGCTACACGGTGCGGTAGCCGTGCTCCGTCTCCGCAGGCCCCGGCCGAGCCTCCGGCTCACCTTCTCGGTGCTCTTCGCCGTGACCGCGGTGCTGGTCGCCGCCGGGGTGGGGGTCCTGAGCCACGGCCTGGCCGCCCGGCTGACCTGGGAGCGTGCCGACGACGACTTCCGCGGGGCCGTGGACGCCGTGGCCGGCTTCACCGCCGACCACGACGGCCTGACGCCGGAGGTCCTCGCCGACCCGGACGAGGACGCCGGGCTCGACGAGTCGCTCTACGACTCCCGCACCCTCGTCGTCCAGGCCCTCGGCCCGGACGGCGGCGTCGAGGACGAGGGCCACCCCCTGGTACTGCCCGTGGCCGACCCGGACCGGGCGATGGCCGACGCGGAGGAGCCGGGGCGGACGGCCTCCGGCGAGACGCGGATCGGCGGGGAGCGGGTCCGCGTCACGGCGGTCTCGCTCGGGGGCGGGCGCGGGGCCGTGCAGGTCGCCCAGCGACTGGGAGAGGTGGAGACTCTGCTCTCGGGCCTCAGATGGCGGATCGTGCTGGTCGGCGCCGGGGTCGCGGCCGTGGCCGGGGTGTGCGGCTGGTTCGTCGCCGGACGGGTCACCCGCAGGCTCACCGAGCTGGCCCGGGTCACCCATATGGTGTCCGTCACCGGTCACCTGGACCTGCCGGTGCCCTCGACGGGACGGGACGAGGTGGGGCAGCTCGGTGCGGCCTTCGACACGATGCTGAACCGGCTGGCCAGCGCCAGGGAGGACCAGCGGCGGCTGGCCCAGGAGGCGGGGCACGAGTTGCGCACCCCCCTGACGAGCCTGCGCACCAACATCGCTCTGCTGCATCGCTTCGAGGAGCTGCCACCGCACGCGCGCACCCGGGTTCTCGAAGACCTCACGAGCGAGTCCAGGGAACTCATCCAGCTCGTGAACGAACTGGTGCGGCTCTCGACGGACAGCCGGCGGCCGGAGGCCAGGGAGCCGGTGGCGCTGGCCGAACTCGCCGAACGGGTGGCCGGGCGCTTCCGGGTCAGGGCGGCACGGGACATCTCCGTCCGGGCCGACGGGTCGCGTGTGTCCGGGCAGCCCCAGGCGCTGGAGCGCGCCCTCGCCAACCTGGTGGAGAACGCCGCGAAGTTCGACCCCGGGGGCCACCCGGTGGACATCAGCGTCGAACAGGGCAGGGTCGAGGTACGGGACCGGGGCCCGGACTCCCGGACGTGCCGGAGGACCGCCTGTTCGACCGCTTCTACCGCGCGCCCGAGGCCCGGAGCATGCCGGGATCCGGGCTCGGGCTGGCCATCGTGGCGCACATCGTGCACGCGCACGGCGGCTCGGTGTTCGCCCGCGACCGCGCGGGCGCGGGCGCCGTCACCGGGTTCGTCCTCTCGCTGCTCCCCGAGGGCGGGCGCGCCGGCGGCGACGGTGCCGCGGACGCGGCCGGCCGCGCACCCGGCGGTGGCGGGAACCCCGGACACGGGAACCCCGGATAGCGGACGCGGTCGCCGGCGCGTGGCGGCGGCGCGTGGCGGCGGCGCGTGGCGGCGGCGCGTGGCGGCGGCGGCGACGTTCATCGTTGCGGTCGGTCGAAGGACGCGCGGTCGCCGGCGCGTGGCCGCGGCAGCCGGCCGACCGGGTTTCCTGCCTCGTTCCCACCCGATTCCAGTACTTCCTTTACCTTCCTCCTGCACCGTGGCGGAGCCCTCGGCCCCGGGGGCCGTGCGCGTCGCCCGACGCGACCGCACGCGTCGGCTCCCCCAGGAGGAAGAACCCCGTGTCACATCGCAGTCAGGCCCCGACCGTGCCGCCGGCAGCCGGAGGCGAACCCCCTGCGGGAAGCGGGCGGAGCCGCCGCGGCCCGGGACGCGACCGCTATCTCGACCTGCTGCGCGGCCTGGCCGTCATCCGGGTGGTCGTGCTGCACACCGCGGGCGCTCCCTGGATGACACTGGCGTTCCCGTCGATGGGCATCATGTTCGTCCTGGGAGGCTCGCTGATGGCCTCCTCGCTCGACCGCCGCGGCGGCGGGGTACGGGTGATCCGCGGGCGGTTGCGCCGGCTGCTGCCCCCGCTGTGGCTGCTCGCGGCGATCGCGATACCCGTGATGTGGTGGGAGACGCGCGCGGCGGGGGCCCCCTTCCCGGTCACCTGGCAGCTGCTCTGCTGGGTCGTCCCGGTGCTGGACCCGCCGGTCACCGACACCGAGACGGCCGGTTCCTTCGGCGCGGTGCTCTGGTATCTGCGGGCCTACCTCTGGTTCGTGCTGCTCTCCCCCCTGCTGTTGTTCCTCTTCAGGCTCCGGCCCCGGGTGCTCCTGGCGGCGGCGGTGGCCGGGGTCGCGGCCCTGTCCTGGTACGTGCCGGAGGGCGAGGCCGCCGAGGGCGGGCTCGCTGCCCTGCTGAGCGGTTCCGAGGCCCCGCTGTCCGCGTTCGTCGTCTACCTCGCCTGCTGGCTCGCGGGATTCGCCTATCACGACGGGCTGCTCGACCGGCTGAGCGGCCGGGCCGCGGCCGCACTGGCGCTGGCCCTGGCGGTCGCGGGTCTGGGGTGGATCAGGTACCTGCACGGCGAACTCGACCTCGCCGAGCTGAGCCTCTACGACAGCCCGTTGCTGAACACCCTGCTCTCCCTCGCCTTCGCCGTGGTGCTGCTGAGGTTCCGTCCCGGTGCCGCGCTGCTCGATCGGGCGTCCTGGCTGCGTACGTTCTCCGACCGGCTGAGCGCCCGGGCCGTGACCGTCTACCTCTGGCACTATCCGGCGCTGCCCTTCGTCTGGGCCCTCCAGGAGCGCACCGACGGCTTCGCGGGCTGGCCGGTACCCGGCACTTCGGTGCTGCTCGCCCTGGAGTTCGCCGCCGTGCTGGTCGCCGCCTGCGCCTTCGGCTGGGCGGAGGACCTGGCCGCGCGCAGAAGGCCCTCGCTGCTCGGCGGCGGCCGGCGCCGGACGGGGTGAGAGCGGGCCCCCGTCCGGGTACGGGCGAGTCCGCGAGCCGCCGGCCCTCACGGCCCTCACGGCCCTGACCGACGCGTGCGGCGTGAGCGGTGCGTCCCGCGTGAGCGGCGCACAGCCCGCGCATGTCTCCGCCGGGTTCCCCGGGCCCCGCTCCGCCGGGTTGTCCTGGCTTCGCAGGATGTCCGGCCGGCGGGGCCGCCGGGGGCTCGCGCACAGGCGCAGCCGGCGAGAAGGGGCCGCCCGGGGGGCCGCCCGGGGGACCGTCCGGGGGTGAACGGCTGTCCGGCCGTGCGAGGGGCAGGGCCGCTCGGTCCGTCCCCCTGGCGCCGGCGGCGAACCCCGTTCAGGGCACCCCGTTCGGGGCACCGCGCACAGGGGACGCAAGGAGCACAAGGAAAATGCCACCACCCCCCTCCCGGGGAGTGGTGGCATTCCGGTGTCCTGGACGGACGGTGAGCCCTGCGGGTCAGTGCGCGTGGCCGTGACCGTGGCCCGCCTCCGCCGGCTCCTCTTCCTTCTTCTCCACCACGAGGGTCTCGGTGGTGAGCAGCAGGGAGGCGATCGAGGCGGCGTTCTCCAGGGCCGAGCGGGTGACCTTGACCGGGTCGATGACGCCGGCCTTCACCAGGTCGCCGTACTCGCCGGTGGCGGCGTTGAAGCCGTTGCCCTTGTCCAGCTCCGCGACCTTGGCGGTGATGACGTAGCCCTCGAGGCCGGCGTTCTCGGCGATCCAGCGCAGCGGCTCGACGGCGGCGCGGCGCACGACCGCGACACCGGTGGCCTCGTCGCCGTCCTTGCCGAGGTTGCCCTCCAGCACCTTGACGGCGTGGACCAGGGCGGAGCCACCACCGGAGACGATGCCCTCCTCGACCGCGGCGCGGGTCGCGGAGATGGCGTCCTCCAGACGGTGCTTCTTCTCCTTCAGCTCCACCTCGGTGGCGGCGCCGACCTTGATCACGCACACGCCGCCGGCCAGCTTCGCGAGGCGCTCCTGGAGCTTCTCGCGGTCCCAGTCGGAGTCCGTGGCCTCGATCTCGGCCTTGATCTGCGCGATACGGCCGGCCACGTCCTCGCTCTTGCCGCCGCCGTCGACGACGGTGGTGTCGTCCTTGGTGACGGTGACCCGGCGGGCGGTGCCCAGCACGTCCAGACCGGCCTGGTCGAGCTTGAGGCCGACCTCCTCGGCGATGACGGTGGCACCGGTGAGGGTGGCCATGTCCTGCAGCATCGCCTTGCGGCGGTCACCGAAGCCGGGGGCCTTGACCGCGACCGCGTTGAAGGTGCCGCGGATCTTGTTGACGACGAGGGTGGACAGGGCCTCGCCCTCCACGTCCTCGGCGATGATCAGCAGCGGCTTGGAGGCACCGGCCTGGATGACCTTCTCCAGCAGCGGCAGCAGGTCCTGGATGGAGGAGATCTTGCCCTGGTTGATGAGGATGTACGGGTCGTCGAGGACGGCCTCCATACGCTCCTGGTCGGTCACCATGTACGGCGACAGGTAACCCTTGTCGAAGGCCATGCCCTCGGTGAAGTCCAGCTCCAGACCGAAGGTGTTGGACTCCTCGACGGTGATGACACCGTCCTTGCCGACCTTGTCCATCGCCTCGGCGATGAGCTCGCCGACCTGCTGGTCCTGGGCGGACAGCGCGGCGACGGCGGCGATGTCGGACTTCTCCTCGATCGGCCGCGCGGTGCTGATCAGCTCGTCGGAGACGGCCTTGACCGCGGCGTCGATGCCCTTCTTCAGGGCGGCCGGGGAGGCGCCGGCGGCGACGTTGCGCAGACCCTCGCGGACCAGGGCCTGGGCGAGCACGGTGGCGGTGGTGGTGCCGTCGCCCGCGATGTCGTTGGTCTTGGTCGCCACCTCCTTCACCAGCTGGGCGCCGAGGTTCTCGTACGGGTCCTCGATCTCGACCTCGCGGGCGATCGTGACACCGTCGTTGGTGATGGTGGGGGCACCGAACTTCTTGTCGATCACGACGTTGCGGCCCCTGGGGCCGATCGTCACCTTGACCGTGTCGGCGAGCTTGTTGACGCCGCGCTCAAGGGCGCGACGGGCGTCCTCGTCGAACTTCAGGATCTTCGCCATGGAGCTTCTCAAGTCCTCTCAAGACGGACCGCGCCCCTCGCCGCCCGGCTTCATCATCAGCGGGGGCCAGGGGCGCGGTTCCGGGCAAAACTGCGGTGAACTACTTCTCGACGATCGCGAGCACGTCGCGGGCCGAGAGGACGAGGTACTCCTCGCCGCTGTACTTCACCTCGGTGCCGCCGTACTTGCTGTAGAGCACGACATCGCCGGTCTTCACGTCGAGCGGAAGACGCTCGCCGTTCTCGAAGCGTCCCGGACCGACGGCCAGGACGACGCCCTCCTGGGGCTTCTCCTTGGCGGTGTCCGGAATGACCAGGCCAGAGGCGGTGGTCTGCTCGGCGTCGAGCGGCTGGACCACAATGCGGTCCTCGAGCGGCTTGATGGCAACCTTGGAGCTGGTGGTCGTCACGATCCGACCTCCCCCTTCGGAGATCTCACGGGGTTCATCTGTCTGAGGTGGCGACCAGGTGGATCCGTCGTCGCGGGTGCCGGACCTGCCCGTCGCTGTGTTGGCACTCTCCGGTGGGGAGTGCCAGAGCCGAGACTATGACCGGGATTAGCACTCGGTCAAGCGGAGTGCCAATGCACTGCGTGTTCGGCCGATTCGCGCCGACCGGTTCGGCCACGCCTCTCCCCGGGTGCGGAAGCCGCGGGCGGCGGCGCGGGGGCCTTGGTGGGGGCCATGGCGGGGGCGCGGGGAGCCGCCGTGGGCGGCCCCGTACCGCCGGCCACGCGGGCGGCCTCGGCCGAGCGGCAGCCGGCTCCTCGCGCCCGCTTCCGGCCTCGCACGACGGCCCGGGCGGCACCGGACGAAGCGCGACAGGCCCGCCGCGCGGCACCCGGGTGGCACCCGCCCGCGCCCCGACCCACCGCACCCACCGCACCGGCACCACCCGCCACACCGGCACCACCCGCCACACCGGCACCACCCGCCACACCCGCGACAACCGCCGCACCCGCCGGGCCCGCGACACCCGCGACAACCGCCGCACCCGCCGGGCCTGGGCGCCGACAGGCGACACGCCCGTCGCACACGACGCCCCGGCGGCACCCGCCCACACATGTCACAACTGCCAGATCCGTCACACCTGCCCAACCGGGCGGCACCAGACGAAACGCGGCAGGCCCGCCGCGCGGCACCCGGGTGGCAACCGCCCGCGCCCCGACCCACCGCACCCACCGCACCGGCACCACCCGCCACACCCGGCGGGCCCGCCCGGCCCGCCGGGCCCGCAACACCCGCGACACCCGCCACAACCGCCGCACCCGCCGGGCCTGGGCGCCGACAGGCGACACGCCCGTCGCACACGACGGCCCGGCGGCAGGCCGGCGCGCGGCAGGCGGCAGGCGGCAGGCGGCAGGCGGCAGGCGGCAGGCGGCAGGCGGCCTCAGACGTAGTCCTCCAGCCGCGCCACGGCGTAGCCCTTCTCCGTGACGACCTTCATCACCTGGCGGATCATGTCCGGCATGCTGCCCTTCCACTCCCCCTTGCCGCGGAAGTGCGTGAGGATGATGTCGCCGGGATGCAGGTCCCGGTCCCACTCGCGCCATTCCATGTGGTCGGGGAACGCCTCAGCAGCCCACAGCGGCACGGCCTTCACGCCGCACGACGCGGCGGCCCGCAGGGTGTCCCGGTTGTAACTGCCGTACGGCGGCCGGAACAGGCGCGGCCGCTTGCCGAACCGCTTCTCCATCCCGGCCTGCTGCCCGCAGATCTCCGCCTGCTGCTTCGCGTAGGGCAGCGCCGGCAGATACGGGTGGGTGAGCGTGTGGTTGTGCAGGGAGACGCCGCGGCCCTGCATCCTCTCGAAGTAGCCGTAGTCGTCGCGGACGACGTAGTCGCTGAGGAAGGCGCTGTAGGGGATGCGGAGTTCGCTCATCATCCGCAGCAGCTCCGGGTCCTTCTCCGCACCGTCGTCGATCGTCAGGAAGACGACCTTCTGCTTGGTGGGCACGGTGGTGAAGACGGGCGGCAGGCCCTTGTGGCGGTCGACCTCGAAGCCCTTCCGGGTGGTGATCCGCGGCTTCTCGCCGGGCGGCGGAGGCGCGGGAAGCGGCGTCCGGCGGAGTCCCCAGCGCTTGGCCGCGGCCGCCCGGGCGGCCTGGATCTCCTTCGTGCGCTTCGCATGCGCCTCGGCCGCGGCGGCCTTCTCCCCCGCCCGCTCCCGGTCCTCGCCGCGCTCGCCCTTGGTCCGCCGCCCACCGTCCTCGGCGGAGTCCTTCCCGCCTCCCTCCTCGCCCTTGTCCTCGCGGGTCCCCGTTCCGCCGTCCCCCTCGCCGGCCGGCCCGCCCTTCCGGGCCTCCCGCCCCGGCGAGCCGGAGGACCCCGGTGCCCCCGAGGGGCCCCGCTCCCGGCCGTGCGCGGGAGCAGCGGCGGCGCCGGACGCGCCCGCCTTGCCGGTGGCCCCGGCCCCGCCGGTGGCCTGACCGCCCCCGGCGGCACAGCCCGAGCCGACGGCCATGGCGAGCAGCACGCACATCCAGGTACGTCTGCACCGAATTGCTGTCTTCTTTTCGTTTTGTCGTACTTGCTGCATGGCGTCGCATCCTGTCAGCGCCTCGGGCCCACGAGGGCCCGACCGCGCCGCCCGGCCGCACACCGTCCCCCGGCTGGCCGACAATGGCCGGGTGAACGACGCCGGCTCGCCCTCCGCCCTCGCCCCTCTGCTCACCGCCGAAGGGCAGGCCCTGCTCACCGCCCTCCGGGACCACGACCCGGGACAGGAGCTGGCCGTGGCCACCAGACTGCGCCGCGACCATCCGGCCGGGCTGGTCTCGGCGGCGCTGGCACAGGCGCGGCTGAGGCAGCGGGCGGTGGCGAAGTTCGGCGCCGGGGACGCCTACCGGATGTACTTCACGCCCAACGGCGTGGAGCAGTCGACCCGGGCGTCCGTCGCCGCCCACCGCGCCGCCCGGTTCGCGGCACTCGGGGTACGGAGCGTGGCGGACCTGTGCTGCGGGATAGGCGGTGACGCGATCGCGCTGGCCCGCGCCGGGATCTCCGTACTCGCGGTGGACCACGACCCGCTCGCCGCCGAAGCCGCCCGGGCCAACGCAGAGGCGCTGGGGCTGGCCCCGCTGATCGAGGTCCGCCGGGCCGATGTCACCGAGGTCGGGACGTCCTCCCACGACGCCGTCTTCGCCGACCCCGCCCGCCGCGCAGGCCGGCCGGGGGGCGGCCGCGGACGCGGACCGAAGGGCGGCAGTGGCCGGATCTTCGACCCGGAGGCGTACTCACCGCCGCTGTCCTGGGCCGTGGGCGCGGCTCGGACGGCGCGCCTCGCTGCGCTCAAGATCGCGCCAGGTGTCCCGCACGAGGCGATCCCCGGGGACGCCGAGGCCGAGTGGATCTCCGACCACGGGGACGTGAAGGAGGCCGTGCTCTGGTTCGGCACCGCGCCGGGGTCCCGGCGCGCCACCCTGCTGCCGTCCGGAGCCCGGCTCGCAGGGCGCGGGCTGCCCGATCCGGGCGTGCGGAAGACCGGCCGCTACCTCTACGAACCCGACGGAGCGGTCATCCGCGCCCATCTGGTCGCGGAGGTCGCCGAGGAACTCGACGGCGGCCTGCTCGACGCGACGATCGCGTACATCACGGCCGACGAGCTGCGCCCGACGCCGTGGGCGACCGCGTACGAGATCACCGACGAACTCCCGTTCAACCTCAAGAGACTCAAGGCCCTGCTGCGCGAGCGGGGGGTCGGCACACTCACCGTCAAGAAGCGCGGATCGGCGGTCGAACCCGAGGAACTGCGCCGCAGGGTGAAGCCGAGCGGACCGAACGCGGCCACGATCTTCCTGACCCGGGTGGCCGGCGCGCCCACCGTGCTGGTCGGGGCGCCGGCGCCCGTCTGACGGACCGCGGGTCGCCCGGGGCGGACGCGAACACCCCGGGCGGACGCGGGACGCCCGCGGGACACCCCGGGCGGACGCGGGTCGCCCCAGGCGGGCGCGGGACGCCCCAGGCGGGCGCGGGACGCCGCGGGGCACCCCGGGCGGACGTGGGACGCCCGCGGAACACCCCGGGCGGGCGCGGAACACCCCAGGCGGACGCGGGACGCCGCGGAACACCCCAGGCGGACGCGGGACGCCGCGGGGCACCCCGGGCGGGCGCGGGACGCCGCGGGGCACCCCGGGCGGGCGCGGGACGCCGCGGGGCACCGCCCGCCGGGCCTGACAACGGCTCAGCCGCCGGTGAAGTCCGCTTCGGAGAAGTCGAGCGACTGGAACCGCCAGCGGTGCACCGGGCGGCCGATCAGCCCGTTGTCCGGCTCGGGCAGCTCGGGCAGTTCGTCGTCCGGGCCGTCCGTCTCCCACCAGGTCAGCACCAGCACCCGCTCACCGGGCGCCCGGAAGGTCTCCCGGCGCAGCGGGGCAGCGCCGAGCCTCTGGGCCCTGGCCCACTCCAGCAGCTCCCCGCCGCGTCCGGAGGCCGCCCTGGCCTCCCACATCAGGGTGACGACGGTCATGAGCAGAGGACGGTCATGAGTAGAGGTTGTCCTTGCTGATCTCGTGCACATGGTCGTGGTCGTGCACATGGTCGTGGTCGTGCACATGGTCGTGGTCGTGCACATGGTCGTGGTCGTGCACATGGTCGTGGTCGTGCACATGGTCGTGATCGTGCACATGGTCGTGGTCGTGCACATGGTCGTGGTCGTGCACATGGTCGTGATCGTGCACACGGCCCGGGTGGGGCCGGCCCGGCACATGCGGGTCGGTCACCGGCAGCGAGGAGTCGGCGGACAGCTCCCAGTCCGATGCGGGCCGGTTCCTGGCGACCATCTCCGCGCCGAGCGCGGCGACCATGGCCCCGTTGTCCGTGCACAGCTTCGGCCGGGGTACCCGCAGCCGGATCCCGGCGCGCTCGCAGCGTTCCTCGGCGAGCGCGCGCAGCCGGGAGTTGGCGGCGACCCCGCCACCGATCATCAGATGGTCGACGCCCTCGTCCTTGCAGGCCCGGACGGCCTTCCGGGTCAGCACGTCGACCACGGCCTCCTGGAACGACGCGGCGACGTCCCGTACGGGTACGTCCTCACCCGCGTGCCGCCTGGCCTCGATCCAGCGCGCCACGGCCGTCTTCAGCCCGGAGAAGGAGAAGTCGTACGCGGCGTCGCGGGGACCGGTCAGCCCGCGCGGGAACGCGATCGCCGCGGGATCGCCCTCCCTCGCCAGCCGGTCGATGACCGGGCCGCCGGGGAAGCCGAGGTCCAGCACCCGGGCGATCTTGTCGAACGCCTCGCCGGCGGCGTCGTCGATCGTCGCCCCCATGGGCCGCACGTCGGCGGTGATGTCGGGCGCGAGCAGCAGCGACGAGTGGCCGCCGGAGACCAGCAGGGCCATCGTGGGCTCGGGCAGCGGGCCGTGCTCCAGCTGGTCGACGCAGATGTGGGAGGCGAGGTGGTTCACCCCGTACAGCGGCTTGCCCAGCGCGTACGCGTACGCCTTGGCGGCCGAGACACCCACCAGCAGCGCACCGGCGAGGCCCGGGCCCGCGGTGACCGCGATGCCGTCCAGGTCCCTCGCGGTGACCCCGGCCTCCGCCAGGGCGCGCCGGATGGTCGGGACCATCGCCTCGAGGTGGGCGCGGGAGGCGACCTCGGGCACCACCCCGCCGAAGCGCGCGTGCTCGTCGACGCTGGAGGCGATGGCGTCGGCGAGGAGCGTCGTCCCGCGGACGACGCCCACGCCCGTCTCGTCGCAGGACGTCTCGATGCCGAGTACGAGGGGTTCGTCAGCCATGGTTCCGGGTTCCTTGTGCGTCGTGTACGTGCAGCCGCATCACGAGGGCGTCGATGCCGCCGGGCTGGTAGTAGCCGCGGCGGAAGCCGATCGGCTCGAAGCCGAAGCGCTCGTAGAGCTTCTGGGCCCGGGTGTTGTCCACCCGTACTTCGAGGAGGACCTCTTCGCACTCCCACGCGGTCGCGTGCTGGAGCAGGTCGGTGAGGAGCCGGGCGCCGAGGCCCGTGCCCCAGTGGTCGCGTGTGACGGCGATGGTCTGGACGTCGCCGAGCCCGCCGGCCGCCGCGAGGCCCGCGTAGCCGGCGATCCGCCCGTCCGCCGGGTCCTGGGCGACCACGTAGCGGCGGGTCGCCCGCGGGCCGCGCGCGTGCGCCAGCTCGGACCAGAACATGCCCGGGGACCAGGCGTCCTCCGGGAACAGCTCGCGCTCGACGTCCAGCACCGGCGCGATGTCCCACCAGCGCATCTCGCGCAGGACGGGGGTGCTCACCGCGGCGTGACCACCTTGTAGTTCCTGGGCACCTGGGCGTCCGGGCGGCGCAGATACAGCGGCCGCGGCGGCAGCAGCTCCTCGCCGGCGGCCAGCTTCCCCGCGGCCAGCGCGGCGAGGGCGGCCGCCGACTGGTGCTCGGGGCCCCGGGCGTCCGGGAAGACCTCGGGGTAGAGCAGGGCACCCGCGCCGACCGCGGGGAGCCCGGCGACCTGCCCGGCGATGTCGGCCGGCCGGTCGACCGCGGGCTCGCCGGTCCTGGCGCCCGAGCCGTCGTACCGCGCCCAGTAGACCTCCTTGCGCCGCGCGTCCGTGGCGACCGTGAAGGGCTCCTGGAGCCCTGCCGCGTACGCCAGCCCGTCCAGCGTGCAGACGCCGTGGACCGGGACACCGAGGACCGAGCCGAAGGCGGCGGCGGTGACCAGACCCACCCGCAGCCCGGTGTACGGGCCTGGCCCGACGCCGACGACGACTCCGGTGACCACCTCGAGTTTCAGCCCGGCGGTCGTCAGGACCCGGTCGACGGAGGGCAGCAGCAGCTCCCCGTGCCGGCGGGCGTCGACCCGGGTGGACTCGGCGACGACGGAGTCGCCGTCGTGGAGGGCGACGGTGACGGCGGGGGTGGCGGTATCAACGGCGAGCAAGAGCACGCAAACAGCCTACGGCCACCGCGGCGGGGGCACGGCGTCCCGTACCGCCGCCACCCTGCTGCTACCGTCACCCAGGCAGGTGAGGCAGGTGTGCGGGTGAGGGGAGCAGGCGTGGCAAGGAGCAGCTCGGGAACGGTGGCCGGGCTCACCGCTGCGGCCCTCGCCGTCGTCGGCTTCCTCGGCTACCAGGCGTCCGCGAGCGTGCCGGAGAGCCTGGAGAAGCCCGCGGCCGCCGCTCCGAGCGCCCTCCCGTCGAAGGCCGCCGCCGAGGCCCCCCGGGAGGACCCGCTGGCCGTGCCCACGGGGTCCGGCACGGGCGTGCGCGTGGTCTACTCGCTGGGCGAGCGCCGGGTCTGGCTGGTCGGCACGGAGGACCTCACCCAGACGTTCCCCGTGATGCCCAGCACCGTCAGCCCGGAGCCCGGCACATACGAGGTGACGTCGCGCAGCGGCAGGATCCAGGGCTCGGACGGCGTGGAGATCGAGCATGTCGTGCGGTTCGCGACGGTCGACGAGGTGTCGATCGGCTTCAGCGCCGCCGTGGACGGGTCGATGTCGAGCCCGGCCCCGGGCAGGAAGACCGGCGGCGTGCGGATGGAGCGGGCCGACGGCGACGCGATGTGGACGTTCGCGACGATCGGCTCGAAGGTGGTCGTCGTCCCGTAGCGCGGAGTCGGGCGGGCGACCCGGTGCGAAAACGGCTGCGCGTTCCCGGTGCGGGCGCGGGCCCGGCGCCCCGGCGCGGACGGGGTGACGTCGCCGAGGCCGAAGCGGTTCCTCGGCCCGCGCGGACGGGGCGGCGTTGCCGAGAGCGGCTGCACGGCCCGCGCCCCGCGCGGACGGGCGCCCCGCGGCGGAGGCGGGCGCGCGGCGGACATCCAGCGGAAACCCCGAGGCCGGCCCGCGGCGCACACGCAGCGGAAACCCCGAGGCGGGCGCGCGGCGCACATGGAACGGAAACCCCGAGGCGGGCCCACCCGGGACGCGGGAGACCCCGGTAAGCCGTTTCACCCGAAGGGGCTATGCCGCGTCGCGGCGGGGTTCGCCCTCCCCGGACACGGGCTCCTCGGACACGGGCTCCCCGGACACGGGCTGCCCGGACCGGGCGGCTCCGCCGCGGTCGCCCGGCGGGGTGGAGACCGCAGTGGCCGCCGCGCACGACGCCAGCAGATCGCGCATGGAGAACGCCGACGGCGACGGCCGGGGCGATCGGTGCGGCGGTGACTTCGCCGCGGGCTCGGACGCCGGCATGGATGCCTCCTGGTGGTCCGGGGGCAGGCGCGGTGGGGCGGACCCGACCGCGTACTTCCCTCCATGTGACCATGCGCGGAGCAGCGGACGCAACATCTTGCCGACAGCCTGTCGGGACGTGTCCCCGGGCGGGTCGGGACGTGTCCCCGGGCGGGTCGGGGCGGGTCCCCGGGCGGGTCGGGGCGGGTCCCCGGGCGGGTCGGGCGGCGTCCGGCCCGGGCGCCGGGTCTCCTGCGGCGCACGCCGGGGGGCTCTCAGGCGGTGAGCCCCGCCAGCCCCGCGCCCGCCCATCGCGGACCGACACCGGTGAGCGTGACCCGGCGGCGATCGTCGTCCGTGTTGCCCGCGACCCGGTGGATGACGACGTGCAGCCGGTCCTCCGAGAGGTCCTCGACCCTGCCGTCGCCCCATTCCACGACGACCACGGACTCCGGCAGCGACACGTCGAGGTCGAGGTCCTCCATCTCGTCCAGCCCGCCGCCCAGCCGGTACGCGTCCACGTGCACCAGCGCGGGTCCGCCCACCAGGGACGGATGCACCCGGGCGATCACGAACGTCGGCGAGGTGACGGCGCCGCGGACGCCCAGGCCCTCACCGAGCCCGCGCGCCAGGGTCGTCTTGCCGGCGCCGAGTTCCCCGGTCAGCAGGACGAGGTCACCGGGCCGCAGCAGCTCCGCGAGCCGGCGGCCCAGCTCCTGGGTCTGCTCCGGCGAGGTGAGGGTGAGACGGGCGGCGGGCTGGTCAGCGGTCTCAGCCGCCGGGCTGTGCGGTGCTTCCATACGTGCCAACGTTAGCCGCTGACGGGACCGCCCCGACCCGCACCAGCAGGTCCGCCAGCCGGTCGGTGACCACCTCGGGGTGCTCCAGCATCACCAGGTGCCCCGCGTCCGGCACGATGACCAGCTCGGCGTCCGGCAGCAGGTCGGCGATCGCCTCGCTGTGCGAGCTGGGGGTGACCAGGTCGCGGTCTCCGGCCAGCACCAGCACCGGGACCTCCCGGTACACGTCCAGTGCCGCCGCCTTGTCGTGCTCCGCGAACGCCGGGTAGAACTCGGCGACCACGTCGATCGGCGTCCCCTCGATCATCCGCTCGGCGAACCTGGCCACCGCCGGGTCCACGTCCCTCGAACTGAACGAGTAGCGCTTGATCAGCCCGGCGAAGAGGTCGGCCGTCGCCCTCCGGCCGCGCTCCACGAGCTCCGCCTGGGAGCCCAGCGCCTTCAGGACCCCCGGCAGCACCCGGCGTACGACGTTCACGCCCGCCACCGGCAGCCCGTAGTTCACCTCGCCGAGCCGGCCGGCCGAGGTGCCGACGAACGCGGCCCCCACGACCCGCTCCCGGATCAGCTCCGGATGCGCGGCGGCGAGCGCCATCAGCGTCATCCCGCCCATCGAGTGGCCCACCAGCACGAGCGGCCCCTCCGGAGCCGCCTCGTCGATGACCGTCTTCAGGTCGCGGCCCAGCCGGTCGATGGACACCGGCACCCCCTCGGGCCCGGTCTGGGAGGCACCCCGGCCCGAGCGGCCGTGGCTCCGCTGGTCCCAGTGGACGGTACGGACCAGCCCGCGCAGCGCGGCCCGCTGGAAGTGCCAGGAGTCCTGGTTGAGGCAGTAGCCGTGGCTGAACACGACGGTCACCGGCGCGGGGGCCTTGCGGCCGAACAGCCTGCGCCGGCGCGGTGCCGAGCCGCCCGGCTCCGGGTCCACCTCGTCCGTCTCGAAGTACAGCGCCGTGCCGTCGTCGGCGACGGCCCTGCCCGGAGTGCCGCGAAGCGCCCCGTACGGCCCGGAGGCGTCCAGGGCGAGCCGGGCCTTCCGGCGCATGCCCCGGCCCACGGTCATCCGCTCTATCGCGACGCCCGCCGCCGCTCCGGCGGCGATCACCCCTATGGCGGCGCCGGCGACACCCGCCCGGCGCCAGTTGCCCGCGGCGGCGTCGGTCACCGCCGCCGCCACGTCCCCCGCGCTGTTCTCGCTCACCGTGCCGCTCCTACTGGTGGTCGTCTCCTGGTCGTCCGGTCAGTCGCCGGCTGCCGTGCCCACGCGCGTTCCCTCGTCCGCTCCCGGATGCGCTCCCGGGTGCACTCCCGGGTGCACTCCCAGGCGCGCGCCCACGTTCACGCCCACGGTCGCGCCGACGCTTGCGCGCCCGGCCTCCCCCTCGGCTTCGACCTCCCCCTCGACCTCACCCTCGGCTTCGCCCTCTGCCTCGCCCTCGGCCTCGTGGAGATGCACCCGGGGGACGCGCGCCCCGACCCGCGTCACGATCTCGTAGGCGATCGTGTCCGCCGCCTCCGCCCAGTCCTGTGCCGTCGGCTCGCCCCGGTCACCCGGGCCGAACAGCACCGCCTCCGCGCCCTCCCGCACGGACTCCCCCCCGGGGCCGAGGTCGACGACGAACTGGTCCATCGCCACCCGGCCGGCCACCCGCCGCCACTCGCCGCCGACCAGCACCGGACCACGGCCGGAGGCATGCCTCGGAATGCCGTCGGCGTACCCCACCGGCACCAGCCCGAGGGCGGTCTCGCCGCCGGTGACGTAGTGGTGCCCGTAACTGACGCCGTGTCCGGCGGGAACCCGCTTCACCAGCGCCACCGACGCCCTGAGCGTCATCACCGGGCGCAGCCCGAAGTCGGCGGGCGCGCCCAGTTCCGGGCTGGGCGAGATCCCGTACACCGCGACACCGGTGCGCACCAGGTCGAAATGGCTCTCCGGAAGGGTCAGCGCCGCAGGGGAGTTGGCGATGTGCCGCACCTCCGGGTCGGCGCCCTCCTTCTCGGCGTACGCCACCAGGTCCCGGAAGACGGACAGCTGCGCGGCGATGGACGGGTGAGCGGGCTCGTCGGCGCAGGCGAGGTGCGACCAGAGACCGGTGATCCTGACGGTGCCCGCCTCCTCGGCGGCGCGGGCGGCCGCGACCAGCTCGGCCCAGCCGGCGGGCTGGCAGCCGTTGCGGCCCAGTCCGGTGTCCGCCTTGAGCTGGACCCTGGCGGCCCGGCCCGCCTCCTCGGCGGCCCGCGTCACCTCGCGCAGCGCCCACATGCCGCTGACCGACACGTCGAGGTCCGCCTCGACCGCCTCGCGCCAGGGTCCCCCGGGCGTCCACAGCCAGCACATCACCCGGCCGCCGATCCCGGCGGCCCGCAGGGCGAGCGCCTCCTCCGGCGTCGCCGTACCCAGCCACCCGGCCCCCGCGGCCAGGGCCGCCCTCGCACAGGGGACCATCCCGTGTCCGTACGCGTCCGACTTGACCACGGCCATGAGGGCGGCGCGCGGCGCCCGCGCGCGCAGTGCGCGGACGTTGGCGCGCAGCGCGGCGAGATCGATCTCGGCACGGGCCCGGAAGGGTGCTTGTTGAGTCATCGCGCTCAGTGTCGCAGAGGCCCGCCACCCGGCTCGTACGGCGACGGCCGTGAGTGGCGCCGGTCACCCGCCTGCTGTGGCCCGCGCCACGTCAGGGCGTCCGCGTGTCGCGCCAGGCCCGCGGGATCGCCGCGGCCACGTCCTGGGCGGACACCGGGGCGTCCCGTGAGGCGAGCCGCGCCGCCAGACCGTGCAGATAGGCGGCCGCGGACCCGGCGTCGAGCGGTTCGAGGCCGGCCGCGAGAAGCGAACCGGCGAGCCCCGACAGCACGTCGCCGCTGCCCGCCGTCGCGAGCCAGGAGGTGCCGGTCGGGTTCACCCGCACCGGACGGCGGGCGTCCGCGTCGGCCACCAGCGTCGTGGAGCCCTTCAGCAGCACCGTGGCGCCGTACTCGGCGGCCAGCGACCGGACCGAGCCGAGCCGCGCGGCCTCCACCTCACCGCGGTCCACCCCCAGCAGCGCCGCCGCCTCACCCGCGTGCGGGGTGAGCAGCGTGGGCGCGCTGCGGGCCCGTACCGCGTCCGGGTCGAGGCCCCGCAGTCCGTCGGCGTCGACCAGGACCGGGACGTCGGACTCCAGCACCTCCGCCACTCCCGGCGCCTCGCCGAGGCCCGGTCCGACGACCCACGCCTGCACCCGGCCCGCGCGGGAGGGCGGCCAGCCGTGCACCAGCACCTCCGGGAAGCGGGCGATCACCGCGTCCGCGCCGGGACCGACGTACCGCACGGCCCCGGCGGCGCCGTGCACCGCGCCCGCCACCGCGAGTACCGCGGCGCCCGGGTAGCGGGCGGAGCCGGCGACGACGCCGACGACCCCGCGCCGGTACTTGTCGCTCTCCGGGGCGGGCACCGGCAGCAGCCGCGCCACGTCCGCGTGTTGCAGCGCCTCCAGGTCGGGCACGGACGGCAGCCGCGGCCCGAGACCGATGTCGACGAGCCGCAGGGCCCCGGCGTACCGGTGCGCCGGGTCGACGAGCAGTCCCGGCTTGTACGTGCCGAAGGCGACGGTGGCGTCGGCCCGTACCGCCTCGCCCCTCACCTCTCCCGTGTCCGCCTCGACGCCGCTCGGCAGATCGACGGCGACGACCATCGCGCCGGAGCCGCGCGCGGCCCGGGCGAACGGCACGGCGTCCGGGCGCAGCCCGCCGCGGCCGCCGATGCCCGTGATGCCGTCCAGGACGACGTCGGCCGCGGCGAGCACCCCGAACGGGTCCTCGGCGACCCGGCCCCCGGCGGTCCGCAGCGCCGCGAGTCCGCTCCGGTGGGCGCGGTCGGGATCGAGCAGCACCGCGTTCACCCCGGCGCCCCGCCGGGCCAGCCGCGCACCCGCGTACAGGGCGTCGCCGCCGTTGTCGCCGCTGCCGACCAGCAGCACGACGCGGGCCCCGGAGACGCGCGGCAGCAGACCGGCGACGGCCGCGGCGAGCCCCGCGGCGGCCCGCTGCATGAGCGCCCCCTCCGGCAGCCCGGCCATCAGTTCGGCCTCGGCGGCCCTTACGGTGTCGACACTGTAGGCATGACGCATGCTCAGAAGCATGCCGTGCGAACGTCCGCCGCGCTCGGCATCGCGGGTGCGGCGGCGTCCGCCGTAACCGGTGCGGCCACGCCCGGCGCTACGGGTGCGGCCACGCCCGGCGTTACGGGTGCGGCCGCGCCCGCCGGGCCCGGCACCGCACGCCAACCCCCGCATGCCAACCCCTGCACGACAGCCCCCGCACGCCAACCGCCGCACGTCGCCCCCGCCGACCCACCCGACATCGCGGTGGGAGCGGAAGCGCTCGCGTACCGCCGCGCGGAACACCGCGGTACGCGGACGGGACCTGGCTCCGGGTCGCCTACGTCGTCGGCGGCGCCGGAACACCGCGGTACGCGGACGGGACCCGCCAGTGCCCCCTACGCGACCCCACCGCTGGCCCCGCAACCCCACCGCTGGCCCCGCAACCCCACCGCGCCCCCATCGCCGACCCGCCGCTACCCCTCAGCGACCACCATCGCCGACGCCACCCCGGCGTCATGGCTGAGCGAGATGTGCCACGACCGCACCCCCCGCTCACGCGCCGCCGCCGCCACCGTGCCGGTGACGCGCAGACGCGGCCGGCCCGAGTCCTCGACCCAGACCTCGCAGTCCGTCCAGAGCAGCCCGGCCGGCGCGCCCAGCGCCTTCGCGACGGCCTCCTTCGCGGCGAAGCGGGCCGCGAGGGAGGCGGTGCCGCGCCGCTCGCCGCTCGGGAGGAGCAGTTCGCTCCGCAGGAAGAGCCGGTCCGCCATCGCCGGCGTCCGGCGCAGCGCCTCCTCGAACCGGTCGATCTCGGCGACGTCGATCCCCACCCCGACGATCATTCGACGGTGACCGACTTCGCCAGGTTGCGCGGCTGGTCCACCTCGTTGCCCCGGGCCGTGGCGAGTTCGCAGGCGAACACCTGGAGGGGCACGGTGGCCACCATCGGCTGGAGCAGCGCCGGGGTCTGCGGAATGCGGATCAGGTGGTCGGCGTAGGTCTCGACCGCCGTGTCGCCCTCCTCGGCGATCACGATGGTGCGCGCGCCGCGGGCCCGGATCTCCTGGATGTTGGACACGATCTTGTCGTGCAGCACGGACCGGCTGCGCGGCGACGGGACGACGACGACCACCGGCACGTCGTTCTCGATCAGGGCGATCGGCCCGTGCTTGAGTTCGCCGGCCGCGAAGCCCTCGGCGTGCATGTAGGCGAGTTCCTTCAGCTTCAGCGCGCCCTCGAGGGCCACCGGGTAGCCGACGTGCCGGCCGAGGAAGAGCACCGTGTTCTTGCGGGCCAGCGAGCGGGCCAGCTCGCGCACCGGTTCCATGGTGCCGAGGACCTGCTCCACCTGGGTGGCGATCTGCGAGAGGTCCCGGATGACGGCCCGGATCTCGTCGCCCCACTTGGTGCCGCGCACCTGCCCGAGGTACAGCGCCACCAGGTAGCAGGCGACGAGCTGGGTCAGGAACGCCTTGGTCGAGGCGACCGCGACCTCCGGCCCGGCGTGCGTGTAGAGCACGGCGTCCGACTCGCGGGGGATGGTGGAGCCGTTGGTGTTGCAGATGGCGAGGACCTTGGCACCCTGCTCGCGGGCGTGGCGCAGCGCCATGAGGGTGTCCATGGTCTCGCCGGACTGCGAGATGGCGACGACGAGCGTGCGCTGGTCGAGGATGGGGTCGCGGTAGCGGAACTCGCTCGCCAGTTCCACCTCGCACGGGATCCGCGTCCAGTGCTCGATGGCGTACTTGGCGATGAGCCCGGCGTGGAACGCCGTGCCGCACGCCACGATGACCACCTTCTGCGCCTCCCTCAGCACCGCGGCGGGGATCCGCACCTCGTCGAGCGTGAGCGAGCCGTCCTCGTCGATCCGGCCGAGCAGGGTGTCGGCGACGGCCTTCGGCTGCTCGGCGATCTCCTTGAGCATGAAGTAGTCGTAGCCGCCCTTCTCGGCGGCGGAGAGGTCCCAGTCCACGTGGTACGAGCGCACGTCGGCGGGCGCGCCGTCGAAGTCGGTCACCGTGACGCCGTCGCGGCGGAGTTCGACGACCTGGTCCTGCCCGAGTTCGACGGCCGAGCGGGTGTGGGCGATGAACGCCGCGACGTCCGAGGCCAGGAACGCCTCGCCGTCGCCGACGCCGACGACGAGGGGGGAGTTGCGCCGGGCGCCGACGACGACGTCCGGTTCGTCCGCGTGGACGGCGACCAGCGTGAAGGCGCCGTGCAGCCGCCGGCACACCAGGCGCATGGCCTCGGCGAGTTCACCGCAGGAGGAGAACTCCTCGGCCAGTAGATGGGCCACGACCTCGGTGTCCGTCTCGGAGGCGAGGTCGTGGCCGCGCTCGGCCAGCTCGGCCCGCAGCGCGGCGAAGTTCTCGATGATGCCGTTGTGGACGACGGCGACCCGCCCCGCGTTGTCGAGGTGCGGATGGGCGTTGGCGTCGGTGGGGCCGCCGTGCGTGGCCCACCTCGTGTGCCCGATGCCGGTGGAGCCGCTCGGCAGCGGACGGTCGGTGAGCTCCTTCTCCAGATTGAGCAGCTTCCCGGCCTTCTTGGCGGCGGCCAGCCCTCCGTCGGCGAGGACGGCCACGCCCGCCGAGTCGTAGCCCCGGTATTCGAGCCGCTTGAGCCCGGCGATGACGACATCGAGCGCGGACTGCGCTCCCACGTAACCCACGATTCCGCACATGGCGGCAGCCTACGGCCGCGGGGGCCCGACCGCCGAGGTCACGTGCCGCGTGTGCCGGGCCGGCCGGCCGGCCGCCGGCCGTGCGTCCGGCGGCGGGATCGGGCGGCCGGATCCGTTCGCTGAGGTGGTGGTACAGGGCGCGGGGCGCGGGATTACGAAGTTTCGGGGCGCGGGGTCGCGGGGCGCGGGGATACGAGGTTACGGGGCACGGGGTCGCGGGGCGCCCGGACCGTGGCCCGCGCACGGTTCCCGGTGCGGCGCCGCCCCCGTCGGGCCCGGCCCCGCGTGACCGAGCCCACCCCCCACGCCGCGCCCCCAGCACCGACAATGGTCGTGTGATCACTTCGCCGCCACGAAGCCGCAGGGCCGACCGGGCCGAGGCGTCCCCCTACGTCGATCTGACCCGCGAGGAGTGGAGCGCACTCCGCGAGAAGACGCCGCTGCCGCTGACCGCCGCCGAGGTCGAACGGCTCCGCGGCCTCGGCGACGTCATCGACCTCGACGAGGTGCGGGACATCTATCTGCCGCTGTCCCGGCTGCTCAACCTGTACGTCGGGGCCACCGCCAACCTCCGCGGCGCCCTGAACACCTTCCTCGGCGAGGCGGGCAACGGCCACGGCACCCAGCGCGGTACCCCGTTCGTCATAGGCGTCGCCGGCTCCGTCGCCGTCGGCAAGTCCACGGTGGCCCGGCTGCTGCAGGCGCTGCTCGCCCGCTGGCCCGAGCACCCGCGCGTCGAACTGGTCACCACGGACGGCTTCCTCTACCCGATGAAGCAGCTCCAGGACCGGGGGCTGATGTCGCGGAAGGGCTTCCCCGAGTCGTACGACCGCCGCGCCCTCACCCGCTTCGTCGCCGACATCAAGGCCGGCAAGGACGAGGTGTCCGCGCCCGTCTACTCGCACCTCATCTACGACATCGTCCCCGGCGAGCGGCTGACCGTGCGCCGCCCGGACATCCTGATCGTCGAGGGCCTCAACGTCCTCCAGCCCGCGCTGCCCGGCAAGGACGGCCGCACCCGGGTCGGTCTCGCCGACTACTTCGACTTCTCCGTGTACGTGGACGCGCGGCCGGAGGACATCGAGCGCTGGTACCTCAACCGCTTCCGCAAGCTGCGCGAGACCGCGTTCCAGGACCCGTCCTCGTACTTCCGCAGGTACACCCAGGTCTCCGAGGAGGAGGCGCTGGACTACGCGCGGACGATGTGGCGGACGATCAACGGCGTCAACCTCCGGGAGAACGTGGCCCCGACGCGCGGGCGTGCCACCCTGGTCCTGCGCAAGGGCCCCGACCACAAGGTCCAGCGGCTGTCCCTGCGCAAGCTCTGAGCCCGCCGCCCGCCACCCCCCGTCCTCCGCCGCCCGCCGCCCGCCACCCGCCGCCCGGCCGGACGGCCCTACCGGAAGACCGCCGAGGAGCCGTCCGCGTGCTGCACCTGCGTCTGATCGTCCCGCCCGACCGCACCGAGCGGGTCGTCGCCACCATCGATAAGACGGTGGGCACGACACACCTCGTGGTGTTCACCGGCGCCGCCCGCAACCCGTCGGGCGACCTGGTGCTCTGCGACGTCGCCCGCGAGGCCGGGGACGAACTGATCGGCGGCCTGCGGGAGCTGGGGGCTGGACCGCGAGGGCGCGATCTCGGTGGAAAGCGTCGACCTGTCGCTGTCCAGGCGGGCGGACGAGGCGGAGCGGCAGGCACCGGGCGAGCCCGCGGACGCGGTGCTGTGGGAGCAGCTGACCGACGCGACCCACGAGGAGTCGACGCTCTCCGTCACCTATCTGGCGTTCCTGACGCTCGCGACCATGATCGCCGCGTGCGGTGTGGTCCTCGACAACGCGATCCTGATCGTGGGCGCGATGGCCGTCGGCCCGGAGTTCGGCCCGCTCGCGGGCTTCAGCACGGCGGTGGTCCAGCGCCTCCCCCGGCTCGCGCTGCGCTCGCTGGTGGCGCTGGTGGTGGGCTTCGCGGTGGCCATGGCGGTGACGGTGCTCTTCAGCCTCTTCATGACCGGCGCCGGACTGTTCGAGGCGTCGATGCTGCGCGGCGGCGACCGTCCGAACACGGCGTTCATCTACGACCCGGACGCGTTCTCGTTCGTCGTCGCCGTCCTCGCGGGCGTCGCCGGCACCCTGTCGCTGACGTCCGCGAAGTCCGGGGCGCTGGTCGGGGTCGCCATCTCGGTGACGACGGTCCCGGCGGCAGCGAACGCGGCGGTGGCGCTCGGCTACGGCGACTACGGGCAGGCGTGGGGCTCCAGCCTGCAACTGCTGCTGAACCTGCTCGGGATCATCCTCGCGGGCACGCTGACGCTGCTCGTCCAGAAGTGGCTGTGGTCCCGCCGGCGCCGCGCGATGCGGAGGCCGGCGGGGCGTGACCGTCAGCGGGGCGGGTCGGTTGCACCCCGGTCGGTGACGAAGGAGCCCATGCCGTGTGCCGTGGTGATCAGCCCCTCGTCCCGGAGGGCTGCCGTCGCCTTGCGCACCGTGATCCGCGCGACGCCGAACTCCTCCTCCATCCGCATCTCGGAGATGCGATGACGCGGCGGGTACTCGCCGGTGGCGATGCGCTCTCGGATCACGTCGGCGATCTGCACCCACTTGGGGCGGGTCGGGTCGTACTCCATCACCCGGGTGACCGTACACAGTCGCGGCCATCCGAACACAGAAGCTTACATCGCATGTTCTCTATAGACATCTATAAATCTCACCTCTAGCGTCGACCCAGGAGAGCCCCGGCGACGGATGCAGCCGTCTCGGGGACGTGGCCATCAACCGACTACGGGAGCCAAGGAGCCGATGACGTGACCGACCTCATCCTCCACCTCGCCGCACGGCTGCGGCGCTGGCTGGACCGGCGCTTCCCTCCAGGAGCGAACCCCGGCGGCACTCCCCCGTCCACGCCGGTCGCGCGCCCGGCACCGCGCCTGCCCGCGCATGGCAGCCCGTACGGCCTCGACGGACCGCTCGACGGGAACGCGGGCGCGCTGGTACGCCCCTACCTCGGCGGCGCCCTCCTCCACGAGTTCACCGCATGAGCCACGACCGCTCCCCGGAACCGCCGCCGCCCGTGCGCATGTGCGTGCGCTGCGAGCGGATCACGGACGACCCCGTCATGGTGCACGAGGTCCACAGCGCCGGCGGTCCCGGATGGAACGTGTACGCCTGCCGAGGCTGCGCCCCTCACTTCCCGCCGCCCATCGACGTGTTCGACCTGCTGCCGGGAGACTGAGCCGGGGCGACCGGGCCCGGCACGACGGCCGGTCGGGCACTCGGCGTTTCCGCTGTCAGACCGCAGCGGGGAGAACCCGCAGATCCGGCAACTTCCTCACCATCCGCGACGCCCTCGCCCGGACGGACTTCCGCACCCTGCGGCACGCCTTCCTCTCCCAGCACTACCGCTCCTCCATGGAGCTGAGCGACTCCACGCTGGAGCAGGCCCGAGGGGCACGCCGCCGAATCGAGAACTTCGCCCGGACCATCGACCCCGCACACACCGACAGCCAGACGAACGTCGCACGCGCGACGGATGCCTGGACGGAGATGCGTGAGCACCTGGACGACGACTTCGACGCCCCCGGTGCCCTCGCCGTCCTGTTCCAGTACATCCGCGAGCAGAACCGTACGGAGGAGCCGGCCGGCCCGGCCGCCCTGCGGCTGATCGAGGACGTGAACAACCTCTTCGGAACCTTCGACATCCCCGGCGCCGCCGAGAGCGACGCCGCAGTCGACGAACTCGTGAAGGAACGCGACCGGCTGCGCGCGGCGAGGAAATTCGCCGAGGCCGACGCGATCCGCGACCAGCTCACCGAGCAGGGCGTGACCCTTGAGGACTCGCCCGAAGGCACCCGTTGGTGGCAGGAGCCCACCTCATGACCTGGAAGAGTCGCTTACCGCTCATCGTGAGAGCGCCATCCCCCTCGGCCTCTGCGGAGCGCTGATGGACCACGTGAAGAACCACGCCGCCCGCCCCCGCACCTACCAGGGCGTCATCGACGAAACGCTGCGCAAGAGCGAATACGTCGAGATGCCGACACACCTGGAGGAGGCGGCCATCTCCCACTGCGCCGCCCCCGTCCGCAGCCACTTCGAGATCGCCCCGAAGCGCATACCCACCCAGCCGGCGGTCGTCTACCGCTACGGCCCCGGCGTCGGCTTCGTCGCCCACCACGACGAGGTCACCGACATCGAACGCGAACGGGCCCGGACCAACGGCCAGCCCGTCGTCGGCGGCGACCTCACCCTCGTGGTCTGGCTCAACACTCCGGACTCCTACGGCGGCGGCGAGCTGTTCTTCGAGAACCCCGCCCAGGAGATCAAACCGCCCTGCGGCACCCTGGTCGCCTTCCCCGCCACCCGCGACCACATCCACGGCGTACGGCCGATCACGAGAGGCGAACGCGTCACCCTCGTCGTGCGCGTCGACGCCGAATGCCTCTGAGCAGAGGCCAGTTCCCCTGCCGGTGAGGGCAGCGCGGCTGCCAGGATGAACGGTATGACGACGATCAACGGTGAGGTAGCGCCCGGGTTCGAACCGGTCCGCGAGGCGTTCGCAGCGAACTTCACCCAGCACGGGGACATCGGCGCGGCCGTGTGCGTCTACAGGCACGGCCGACCGGTGGTCGACCTGTGGGGTGGCGTCGCCGACGTTGATACCGGCCGCCCATGGGCGCGGGACACCCTGCAACTGGTCTATTCGGCGACCAAGGGACCCACCGCGACGGCGGCGCACATGCTGGTCGAGCGCGGCATGCTCGACCTCGACGCACCGGTGGCGAAGTACTGGCCGGAGTTCGCGGCGAACGGCAAGGCGGACACCCCCGTCCGCTGGCTCCTGTCCCACCAGGCCGGCCTGGTCGCCCCGGACGAGCCGCTCCCCCTGGCCGAGGCACTGGCCTGGGACCCCATGGCAACAGCGCTGGCGGCCCAGCGCCCGATGTGGACTCCGGGCACTGCACACGGGTACCACGGTCGCACCTGGGGCTGGCTGGTCGGCGAGGTGATTCGCCGCGTCTCCGGCCGCTCGCCGGGCACCTTCTTCGCCGACGAGATCGCGGGCCCTCTCGGGCTGGACTTCTTCATCGGCCTGCCGGCGAGCGAACGCAGCCGAGTCAGCCGCATGGTGTACCAGCGCCCGGCCGTCGACCTCACCACCGTGCCCGCCGAGGCCGTTCCCGAGGAACTCCGCGAACAGGTCGCCGCATGGCGGGACCCGAACTCATTCAGTAACCGGGCGTTTGCGGTCACAGCCCCGGCCGTTGTCGACTTCGACTCCCCTGAGGTGCAGGCCGCAGAACTCCCCTCCTCCAACGGCATCGGCACCGCACGGGCACTCGCGCGCATGTACGCCGCGCTGATCGGCGAGGTTGACGGCGTGCGTCTGATCGCTCCCGAGACCCTCGCGTCGGCAACCAGGGAGCAGGCCAGCGGCAAGGACCAGGTGCTGGTGATCCCAAGCCGCTTCAGCACGGGATACATGCTCCCCACCGAGGGCAACCTCATGACCGGCCCGAACGCCTTCGGCCACACCGGCCGTGGCGGCTCACTCGCCTTCGCCGACCCCGAACACCGCATCGCCTTCGGATACGCGATGAACCACATCATCAGCGGGGCCGGCGATGCCCGCGCGACCGCGCTGACCGAAGCGGTCCGAGAGTCGCTGGCGTAGCCGGTCGGTGTCGGTATGGAACGGCCAACGGAACTCCGCGGCCCGACTGCCGCTCATGACGGGACTACTGAACCAGGCTCAGCACGGGGCGTTGCTCCTGGACTCCGAGCAGTCCGCGCATACGCCTGGTGGTCCGGGCCAGTTCATGCGCTAGCCGGACCACGGACAGATCCGTCTCCCGGGAGGCCGGTTCGAAGGCCTGCCGTAGGAGCGAGGGCTGTTCGCCGGAGAAGTTGGACACGGACTCGGCACCTCCGCCAGTCGGCGCGCCTGCGTCAGCCGAGCGGGATCGAAGCTGTCGGAGATTGGCACGGGGCGTCGCTCCCCGCTCTTCCAGCCCGGAATGAGGTCTTGCCTACCGGGTCGCATCGTCTTCTCTGGTCTGGTCCTCGACGGGTTGTGCTTCGGTTCTGCGGCGGGACGTCCCGCAGTCGCTCGGAGGCCGCATGCGGGGCCACCGGCCCCAGCGTCCCCTGCAGCCAGTCGAACACGACCTCGCAGTGCACCTGCGGCGCCATCGGGGAGCAGTGCAGCTGCGCGCCCTCGGCCGCGGTGAGCTTCACATAGTCCTTGGGCGCGGTCAGCCCGTCGAACATCCGCTGGGCCTGGCCCGGGTAGAACTGCTCGTCCTCGTAGTCGAGTACCAGCGTCGGCGCCTTGATGCGCGGCACGATGTCCGTGATCGTCAGCGCCTGGACGCGCCTCGCGGGGGTGTAGAAGTCGGTGAACATCCTGCCCCGTCGGGCGGCGAGCATCGCCGCGACGGAGAAGGGCTCGAAGCGCTTCTTCATCGTCGCCGCGTCGGCGGGGGACAGTCCGGGGACGACCTCCTCGTTCCAGATCCGGTTGGTCTCCTCCCTGCTCGGGGTGAGGATCTCCCGGACCTCCGCTGGGAAGCCCAGCCACGGCTCCACGCAGCCGGGCATCGCCACCAGGGCGGCGATCCGGTCCTCGAACGCCGCGGCCCGGGGAGCCAGGTCGCCGGCCATGCTCAGCCCGGTGAGACCGATCCTGGAGGTGTCCACGTCGGGGCGCTCGGACAGCCAGTCGACGAGGGGGCCGACGACCCTCTCCCAGGTGGGGGTGAAGACCACCCGGTCCACGAAGAGCAACTGGCCCTGGCCGGGGCCGTCGTAGACCAGGGCGTTCCAGCCGCGGTCCAGGGCGGCCGCGACGCCGTAGGTCCACATGTCGACGTTCTGCCCGTCGCTGCCGTTGGTGAGGATCACGGTGGGGCGGCGGGTGTCCGACGGGTCCGGCCGGAAGAACCACACCGGCAGCGGGGTGGTGCCGTAGGGGACGTTGGCCTTGACCGGCGCCGGGTCGCACCGGTCGCAGAACGCGTCCCAGGCGCCCCGCCCCGCCTTGTAGAGGTCCTCCTCGCCGCCCGGGTCGTCCGAGCCGAGGACGAAGAACAGCGCCTGGGCGTAGTACTGCGCGGCCCGCAGCGCACGGAAGCGGGTGGTCTGGTCGCCGGGCCTGCTGCCCGGGGGCGGCCCCATCAGCCTGTCGCCGAGTTCGCGGAAGGTCCTGACGTACGTCTGGGCGGAGAGGCCGGCCTTGTTGACGGCGTTCACCGCGGTGAGGACCTCGCCCACCTCCCCGGCGCTGAACCCGGCCCCGCCGAGGGCCCACAGGCAGCTGAAGTTGTAGGCCGGGTCCGTGAACAGGGTCATCGCCCCGGGCGCCGGGTCGTCCGCCCCGCTCTGCGGGGAACGGCTTCCGCCGGGCGTCGGCGCGTTCGCGGGCTTCGCCCCCGACGGGGTGCACCCGGCCAGTACGGCCGCCCCGCCGACGAGGCCGGCCAGCGCCGACCGGCGGCTGGGCCCCGGCGCGCGGCCGGCCGACACGTACGTCATGCCAGCCGAACGTAGGAGCACCGCCTCCGGGCCGCCGGCCGCGACACCCGCCGTTCCCCCGAACGGCGGGCCGCGTGGTGTCGCGTGAGCCCGGCGCGGACGTGACCGCGTCAGCCCGGCACCGGCTCGATCGCTCAGCCCAGCGCGGACGTGACCGCGTCAGCCCGGCACCGGCTCGATCGCTCAGCCCAGCGCGGACTTGACCGCGTCGGCCAGCCGCCCGGCCACCGAGCGGGCCTGCTCGATGTCCGCGGCCTCGACCATCACACGGACCAGCGGCTCGGTACCGGAGGGGCGCAGCAGCACCCGGCCGGCGGCGCCGAGCTCCCGCTCGGCCTCACCGACCGCGGCGGCCAGCTCCGCCGACGAGGAGACGCGCGACCTGTCGACGTCCCGGACGTTGACGAGGACCTGCGGGAGGCGGTCCATGACACCGGCGAGCCCGGCCAGGGAGCGGCCGGTCGCGGCGACGCGGGCCGCCAGCATCAGTCCGGTGAGCGTCCCGTCGCCGGTGGTGGCGTGGTCGAGGACGATGACATGGCCGGACTGCTCGCCGCCGAGGGCGTAGCCGTGCTCCTTCATCGACTCCAGCACATAGCGGTCGCCGACGGCGGTCCGCACCAGCTCGATGCCCTCGCGCTCCATCGCCAGCTTGAAGCCCAGGTTCGACATCACGGTGGCGACGACGGTGTTGCCGCGCAGGGTGCCCGCCTCGCGCATGGCGAGCGCCAGCACCGCGAGGATCTGGTCGCCGTCCACCTCGTTGCCCTCGGCGTCCACGGCGAGGCAGCGGTCGGCGTCGCCGTCGTGGGCGATGCCGAGGTCGGCGCCGTGGTCGACGACCGCGGCCTTCAGCAGGCCGAGGTGGGTCGAGCCGCAGTTGTCGTTGATGTTGAGGCCGTCCGGCTCGGCGCCGATCGTGACGACCTCGGCGCCGGCCCTCGCGAACGCCTCGGGCGAGACCCGGGCCGCGGCGCCGTGCGCCTCGTCGAGGACGACCTTCAGCCCGTCGAGCCGGTTGGGCAGGACGGCGACGAGGTGGGCGACGTACCTGTCGAAGCCCTCGTCGTAGTCCCGGACCCGGCCCACGCCCGCGCCGGTCGGGCGGTCCCACGGCGCGCCGGTGCGGTGCTGCTCGTACGCGGTCTCGATGCGGTCCTCGATCTCGTCGGCGAGCTTGTGACCGCCGCGGGCGAAGAACTTGATGCCGTTGTCCGGCATGGCGTTGTGGCTCGCGGAGAGCATCACGCCGAGGTCGGCGCCGAGCGCGCCGGTGAGGTACGCCACGGCGGGGGTCGGCAGCACCCCGACCCGCAGGACGTCCACCCCCGCGCTCGCGAGGCCCGCCACCACGGCGGCCTCCAGGAACTCCCCGGACGCGCGGGGATCGCGTCCGACCACCGCCGTCGGCCGATGGCCCTCGAACGTACCCGCCTCGGCGAGCACATGCGCCGCCGCGACCGAGAGGCCGAGCGCCAGCTCCGCCGTCAGATCCGCGTTCGCGACACCGCGCACACCGTCCGTGCCGAAGAGTCGTCCCACTGGTGTCCTCCGATTGTGCTCCGAAAACGCAGGCCCCGCGGTGTCCCTGCGCGAGGGTGCGGGGTCCCGGCTGCCGTTATACGCCTGGGTTACGGGGGCGTGTCATCCCGGGGTCGCCCCGGGTCCGGGATACGGAACGCCCCGGCGGCACCGAGTGCCGCCGGGGCGAACGTACGCCGTGCAGGCGAGCAGGCGATCTAGCGCTTGCTGTACTGCGGGGCCTTGCGGGCCTTCTTCAGACCGGCCTTCTTCCGCTCGACCGCGCGGTCGTCGCGGCGCAGGAAGCCGGCCTTCTTCAGCGGGCCGCGGTTGTTCTCCACGTCCGCCTCGTTCAGCGCGCGGGCCACGCCGAGGCGCAGGGCGCCGGCCTGGCCGGACACGCCGCCGCCCGCGATGCGGGCGACGACGTCGTAGCGGTCGTCGAGCTCGAGCACCTTGAAGGGCTCGTTGACCTCCTGCTGGTGCACCTTGTTCGGGAAGTAGTCCTCAAGGGTGCGACCGTTGATGGTCCACTTGCCGGTGCCCGGGACGATGCGGACACGGGCGATGGCGTTCTTGCGGCGGCCCAGGCCGGCGGCCGGCTGCGGCTCGCCGAAGCGGGACGCGAGCGACTCGCTCGTGTACTCGCCCTCGACGGGGGCCTCGGACTCGAAGGTGGTGACCTCGGCGTAGGTCTCTTCGCCCTCGAGCGGGGTCTCGGTGGTGGTCTCGGCCACGATGCTCCTCAGATTCTCTTCGTCTTAGGGGGTGGCCGGACTTACTGCGCGACCTGGGTGATCTCGAACGGGACCGGCTGCTGTGCAGCGTGCGGGTGGTTCTCGCCCGCGTAGACCTTCAGCTTCGAGAGCATCTGACGGCCCAGGGAGTTCTTCGGGAGCATGCCCTTGACGGCCTTCTCGACGGCCTTCTCCGGGTTCTTGTCGAGCAGCTCGTCGTAGCGGACGGAGCGCAGACCACCCGGGTAGCCGGAGTGGCGGTACGCCATCTTCTGGGTCCGCTTGTTGCCGGACAGGTGCACCTTGTCGGCGTTGACGATGATGACGAAGTCACCGGTGTCGACGTGGGGTGCGTAGATCGGCTTGTGCTTGCCCCGCAGGAGGGTGGCAGCGGTGGAGGCCAGACGGCCCAGGACGACGTCCTGGGCGTCGATGACGTGCCACTGGCGCGTCACATCGCCGGGCTTGGGGCTGTACGTACGCACGGTCGTAGCCTTCGCTTCTTCAGTGATGGGATCCCCCGGCTTGCGAAAGCACGGAGGACGGGGTCCTGACAAGGCCACCCGGACGATCACGACAGCCCTGGCAGCACATCGGGGACGCAACCCGAGTGCACGCCGCTGGTCATCGGCCCGGTGGACCGGCGTAAGGGCCCCTCACGTGAGATAGAGCAAGCCAATACGCATAACGAACCAGCAGAATACCCGCGCTCCCCCGCACGGGTCAAAACGCCCCCGGCCCCGCGGCCCCGCGGCCCCGTCCGCCGCAGCCCGGTCCACCTCGGCCCGGGACCCCGCCACCACCGGGCCCGCACCGCCCTCCGCGCGGCAGCGCGGTACGGAGTCCGCCGCTACCCGCCGCCACCGCCCGCCACCGCCCGCCGCTACCGGGCCCGGACCACCCTCCGCTCGTCCCACACCGGCTCCGGCGCCTCCCTGACCATCCCGTCGGAGCCGAAGACGAGGAAGCGGTCGAAGGAGCGGGCGAACCAGCGGTCGTGCGTCACGGCGAGCACCGTGCCCTCGTACGCCTCCAGTCCCTGCTGCAGCGCCTGAGCCGACTCGAGGTCCAGGTTGTCGGTCGGCTCGTCCAGCAGCAGCGCGGTCGTGCCGCGCAGCTCCAGCAGCAGGATCTGAAAGCGCGCCTGCTGCCCGCCCGAGAGCCGGTCGAACGTCTGGTCGCCCTGTCGCTCCAGCTCGTAGCGGCGCAGGGCGCTCATCGCGCCGCCCCGGTCCCTGGCGTGCTCGGTCCACAGGATGTCGACCAGCGGGCGGCCCAGCAGCTCCGGATGGGCGTGGGTCTGGGCGAAGTGCCCGGGCACCACCCGGGCACCCAGCTTCCACGCCCCGGTGTGGGCCACCTCCTCCCCCGCGAGCAGCCGGAGGAAGTGGGACTTGCCCGAGCCGTTCGAGCCGAGCACGGCGACCCGCTCGCCGTAGAAGACCTCCAGGGAGAACGGCTTCATCAGCCCCGTCAGCCCAAGGTTCTCGCAGGTCACGGCCCGTACTCCGGTCCGGCCGCCGCGCAGCCGCATCCGGATGTCCTGCTCGCGCGGGGGCTCCGGCGGCGGGCCGGCCTCCTCGAACTTCCGGAACCGGGTCTGCATCGCCCGGTACCGCGACGCCATGTCGGGGCTGATCGCCGCCTGCTGCCGCAGCTTGTGGACGAGCGCCTTCAACCGGGCGTGCTCCTCCTCCCAGCGCCGCTTCAGCTCCTCGAAACGGGCGAACCGCTCCCGCCGGGCCCGGTGGAAGGTGCCGAAACCGCCGCCGTGGACCCAGACACCGCTACCCGAGGGCCCCGGCTCCACGGCCACGATCTTCTCCGCGGTCCTGGCCAGCAGCTCCCGGTCGTGGGAGATGAAGAGCACGGTCTTGCGCGTCTCCCGCAGCCGGTCCTCCAGCCAGCGCTTGCCCGGGACGTCGAGGTAGTTGTCCGGCTCGTCGAGCAGCAGTACCTCGTCCGGGCCGCGCAGCAGCGCCTCCAGCACCAGCCGCTTCTGCTCACCGCCGGAGAGCGTGTGCACCAGGCGCCACTGGGCCTTCTCGTAGGGGACGCCGAGCGCGGCCGTGGTGCAGATGTCCCAGACGGTCTCGGCCTCGTACCCCTGCACCTCGGCCCAGTCGCTGAGCGCCTGCGCGTACCGCATCTGCGCGGCCTCGTCGTCGACCGTCATGATCAGGTGCTCGGCCTCGTCGACCGCGCGCGCCGCGTCCCTGATCCTGGGCGGCGCCACCGAGACCAGCAGGTCCCGGACGGTGCGCTCGTCGGTCCCCGACGGCCCGCCGGATCCGGGAGGCGCCGCCGCGGACCCCACGAACTGCGGCATCACACCGAGACCGCCGCCCGCCGACACCGTGCCGCCGTGCGGCCTCAGCTCACCCGACAGCAATCGCAGCAGGGTCGTCTTGCCCGCGCCGTTCGCCCCGACCAGGGCGACCACGGACCCCTCGCCCACCCGGAACGACACGTCGGCGAGCAGCGCCCTCCCGTCCGGAAGGTAGTACTCCAGATGCGCGGCCTCGAGATGTCCCATGGCGGGCATTGTCGCCGCAGGACATGCTCGCGCCCAACAGGTTTAGGATGCGCGGCATGAGCTTTGGCGGATCGCAGTGGCCCGAGGACCCGCGGCAGCCGGACCGGTCGTACGGGGAGCCGCTGTCGTCGTCGACGCCCGACTGGGCGGCGCTGGCCGACGCCTCCGCCGCGCGGGCGCGCCGCAGGCGGTGGCTGCTCATCGGTGCCGGCGGTGTCGCGACGGCCGCCGTGGCCACGATCGTGGCCACGGCGGTCGTCTTCACAGGCGACGCGGCACCCTCCGGCAAGAACGCCGGTGAGCTGCCCACGGCCGCCGAACTGCCCGGCCGGACCGCGCAGCCGGAGCCGTCGTTCTCCACCGTCGCTCCCCCGCCCCCACCGGACCCCAGGGACTTCGTGTCCAGCGCGGAGAAGGACACCGCGCCGCTGAGCGCCGGCGCCCTCTTCCCCGGCGGGAAGCTGACGATGGGCGACCGGGTCTACGCCAAGGGCCCCGTGGCGCGCACGGCGGAATGCGCCTCGGCGGCCCAGGGCTCACTGGCCGCGGCCCTCCGGTCGCACGGCTGCGACCAGGTCATCCGCGCCACGTACACCAGGGACGGGGTGGCGGTCACCGTCGGCGTCGCCGTCTTCCCCACCGAGGCGCAGGCCCGGGCGGCCGCGAACCGGTCGGCCCGCGGCATCGCCCCGCTGTCCGGCTCGGGCGTCGCGGCCTTCTGCAAGGGCGGGCCGGTGTGCCGCTTCGTGGGCAACTCCTTCGGCCGGTACGCCTACTTCACCGCAACCGGCTACGTCAGCGGGAAGTCCGTCACCAAGGACGACGCCGAGGCGTTCCAGCCGGGTGACGACCTGGCGGAGTTCACGTTCCGCCAGATCGTGCGCCGCGGCGAGATGCAGGCGTCCGCGGCGGCCGCGGCCCCGGCGGGCTGACGGGCCGACAGACCGACAGACCGACGATCACGCGGCCAGCGGCACGGCCGTTCCGGCGCGGGGCGCACCGGGGCGGGGTGCGCCACCGCGGTCCCGGGCAACGCGGTCCCGGGCAACGCGGACCCGCGCCGGCCCCGGGCCCCAGGGGGCGGGCCGGTGGTCCGCCCCGCCTCGCCCCGGCCCCGGGTCACAGGCGCTTGGCGCTGCGCAGTGTCTTCGCGTAGTAGCCGTTGCCGTCCAGCCGGGAGACGCCGCCGATGTCGCCGATGGTGGGCCCGTTGACCTCCTCGCGGCTGGAGACGAAGATCAGGTGGCCCTCGGTGTCGTAGCCGAGGACCATGCCCACGTGGTCCAGCCGCTCGGCGGTGCGCTCGTCGAGCTTGAAGAAGACGAGGTCGCCGGGCTGGAGCTGGTCGATGGCCGACGGGCGGTCCTTCGCCGACACGCCCGCCAGCGGCAGGACGTCGACACCCCGCTCGGAGCGGGCCATGCCGTTGGCGGTACGCGGCAGGCCGTCGCCCGACTTGTCGGAGGACATCAGCGGGTACCGCGCGCGGTAGCCCAGCACCATGCGGATGAACCCCGAGCAGTCCAGGGACCGGGCGCGCATCTCCTCAGGCGACCCGGTGGCCCCGTCCCGGAAGGGGTACGAGACGCCGAGGTAGTCGTAGAAGTCCGACTCCTCCAGACGCAGGTCACCGCCCTCGGAACCGGCGGGGTTGAGCGGGCCGAAGTTCGCGTCGCCGCGGTAGGCGATGCCCTGCTCGTCCTTCTTCTCGGGAGCGCCCGCCACGTACTGGAAGGCGAAGGCGAACAGGTCGTCCTCCTTGCTGTCCGCGTTCTCGCCGTACCAGTCCTTGAACCACTTCTCCTTCTCCGCGCCCTCGGTCCACGGCTCCGGCATCATCCGCACCCAGTCCGTGGTGGAGACCTTGGAGGAAGTGGCGGCGGGCTCCTCGAAGGTGCGCGCCGGCCCGGTCAGCGTGGCGGTACGCGCCCCGTCGGTCAGCACCGCCTTGACCTGGCCGTCGCCTCCGCGCAGGACACTGCGCGCCGGGTTGTCCAGCCGCGACCAGCTCTCCCCGCCCTTGTCGTCGGACTGCCCCGCGCCGCCGTTGCCCTTCAGGACGCCGACGTTGCGGACCTCGGTGATGCCCGGCGCCTCCTGCTTGCGCAGTTCCACGGTGAGGTATCCCGAAGCGGCGACGAGCCCGAGCAGCACCAGACCCGATGTGACGCGCGACTTCTTCTTTCCTGCCATCGCTCTTCCTCGATTCTCAGACGGCGGGCATGACGCCGAGCAGCAGGCCGGCGGCGACGACGATGTAGGCCATGAGGGAGACAGTGCCCGTGGCCAGCAGGGTGGGGCCCTTGGGCTGGCGCACCAGCTGGTAGGCGATCAGGCCGGGCACGATGAACCCGAGGGTCTGGTTGCCGTACAGCAGCGGGAACTCGATGGAGAGCACGATCATCACGGTGGCCTGCAGCAGCACGCCCAGCAGCACCACGGCGGCGAACAGGCGCTTGCCGTAGAGGATCACCAGCCGCTGCATGATCTTGGTGCCCGCGTAGGTCAGGGCGGTGACACCGACCACCATCGCCGCCCGCTGGAGGTCCTCGATGAGGGTCAGCGCGAGCCAGCCCGGGGTGATCATCCCGCCGGGCGACAGATTGGTGGTGAGGTAGCACAGCAGTGAGAAGAACAGACCTATGGCGATGCCCAGGGCGGCCATCTCGGGGGTCAGGGCAGCGGTGGTCAACGGGGTCTCCGGGCAGGTGTACGGGTTGCGGGCATGACGGGGCGGACGCGGCCGGTGCCGCGAAGGCCGCGAGGGTCAGGGGCGCGGGGGCATTCCGCCGCCCTCCGTCGTCGGATGGCGGGGCGGGCCGTGCGGGTCCTCGGCGGGCGGCCACGCCTGGCGGTCCCACTCCTGCTGCCCGCCGGCCTGCCGGTTCCACTGCTGGGCCGGGTCATGGGCCTGTCCCTCCCACTGCCGAGACGGGTCCTGAGCCTGCCCCTCCCACTGCCGAGACGGGTCCTGGACCTGCCCCTCCCACTGCCGAGACGGGTCCTGAGCCTGCCCCTCCCACTGCCGAGACGGATCCTGAGCCTGCCCCTCCCACTGCCGAGACGGATCCTGGACCTGCCCCTCCCACTGCCGAGACGGATCCTGGGCTTGCTGGGCTTGCTGGGCTTGCTGGGCTTGCTGATCTTGCTGGGCCCACTGCCCCCGTCCCCGGCGGCCCCCGTGCCCCTGCGCCTGGTGGTCCCACTCCCGCCGGTCCCGCGGTTCGGGCACCGGGCGGGCGTCGGCGTCCGGTCCGGGCGGCTGGACGGGGATGCGGACCACCGGGATCTCCTGGGTCTGGGAGGCCTGGTAGCGCTCCTCGTAGGCCACGGGGTAGGAGGCGAAGGGGTCCAGCCGCGCAGGCTGGGAAGCCGCCGCGGCCGCGGGCTGACGTACCTCGTCCGCGCCGCTCTCGCTCTCGCTCTCGTCCGCCGGCAGTTCGGCCAGGTACTCCAGCAACTCCTCGCCCTGGCCGTGGATGTTGCCGATCGCCACCAGGGAGGAGCCGTCGGACATGCGCTCGAGCAGGGCGGGCATGAACTCGTCGGCCGAGCGCCGCTCACCCCCGAGGTCGACCGCCCGGTCGCGCCATTCGGCCGGGATGGCGTCGATGGCGCTCTTGGCGGGGTGCCCGATGACGAAGACGTTGTCCGGCTGGAGGTCGGGGATGATCTCGCCCATCTGCCCGTTGCGTTCCACGCGGTCGGGACGGCAGTTGATCACGACGTTCAGCGGGCGGCTGATGGCCCCGAGGTCGAGCAGCTGGTTGATGTTCATCAGCGTGGACTCGGGGTCGTTCGCCGCGAAGACGTTGGCGAAGGCCAGCCGCTTGCCCTCCGGCGTGGCGTAGCGCTCCACGGAGAGGACGCCCGGGTCCGGCGGGGCGTCGTACATCCCCTGGAGGGCGACTTCCCGTTCCACGCCGAGGAGGTCCGCCACGACCAGGGCGATCGCCACGTTCTCCTTGAAGGTGAACCAGCTGAAGCCGCGCAGCTCCGCGTCGGTGACCGACTCCGGGTCGGCGTAGACCAGCTCGCAGTTACGGGCGTCCGCCTCCTCCTGGAGGATGTGGAAACGCTCCTTCTCCGCGGTGACGCAGATGCCGTTCTCCGGCATCGAGCGGCAGAGCGACCGGGCCACGTCGTCCAGGGTGGGGCCCATCTCGGCCAGGTGGTCCTCACGGACGTTGCACAGGACGCCGATCGTGGAACGGATCAGCTTGCTCTGGTTCACCTCCTGCAACGCCGGCATCACGGCCATGCACTCGATCACCAGGGCGTCCGGCCGGTATGTGGCGGCCCGGCGCACGATGCCGATCTGCTCCACCACGTTGGCGATGCCGAACTTCCGGTAGACCGGCTCCTCGGTCGCGTCGGGGTGGATGAAACGCGCGGCCGTACCCGTCGTCTTGGCGACGGTGACCAGTTCACCGCCGCGCAGCGCGCCCGCGCACAGCCGGGTGATGGAGGACTTGCCGCGGATGCCGTTGACGAGGACCCGGGAGGGTATGGAGTGCAGCGCGGCGTAGTGCCTGCGCTGCTCCACGACTCCGGCCGCGAACAGGAACACCCCGCCGATGAGCAGGACGAAGTAGAGATAGAGCACTGCCGGTCACCTTCCTCCGACGCCGAGCCGGGGCTCGGCGGACCGGCGCGCCTGGTTCTGTCTGCGGGTCTGCAACTGCTGGCGGAGCAGTTCGAGGCTGCGGACGACGGCACCGACCTCGTCCTGGTAGCGCGGGTAGTGCACGGTCTTGAGGTCGCCGTCGGCGAGCTTCTCGGCGGCGGCGGCCAGGGCCCGCAGGGGCCGTACGACCACCAGGTACACCCAGCCCAGGCAGACGATGATCGCGGCCAGCCCGAGCATCCCCGCGAGCACACTGCGGTCCTCGCGCTCATAGGGCGCGATCTGGAGACGCTCGGCGTTCTGCCAGCTGACGACGCTCCAGCCGAGGTCGGCCGCGACGCCACCGCCGGAGAAGGGAGCCGCGGCGGCGACGGTGACATCGCCACCGTCGCGGATGAGCAGGCTGTTCTCGACGGGGCCGGCGCCGACCCGGACACCGGCGGCCCGGACCAGGTCGGGCAGTGCGTCGTTCGGCAGTTCCTCGAAGGCGAGGAAGCCGTCACTGGCGGCGAGGGTCTCCGCGTCGGCGTTGACGACTCTGACCTCGCCGAGGCCCGGCCGCTTCAGCAGCGAGTTGAGGAACTCGACCCGCATCTCGCCGACGAGGGTCGTGCCCTTGTGCTCCGGCACGGGCGCGCCGACCTGGATGACCGGCCTCTTCTCACCCTTGCCGGACACCCGGACCAGGGGCAGGTCGTCGCCGTCGCGCCAGGCGCCCGGGTCGCCGCCGGCCCGGGCGACGACCCTGCCCCCCTCGCCCACGACGTACAGCGCCTGGTAGCGGGTGTGCTTGCGCAGGGCGTCGGCCAGCAGACCCGTGGTGGTCTCGGACTTGCCCGGGTCGATCAGGCGGGAGGTGGAGACGAGGTCGGCCTGGGCCTCGTTCAGCGCCCGGCGGACCCGGTCGGCGATCAGGTCGGTGCGGTCGCGCTGGTCGTTGACCATGGCCGCGGGCACGCTGACCGAGCCGTCCGTACGGTTCAGCAGCAGACCGACGGGGACGCACCACAGCAGCAGCAGAACCGCGGTCAGCATCAGCGGTCCGCGGGTCCCGAACCGGCCTGTACCACCGCGGGGGGCGGGGCCGGAGTCGGCCTCCGCTCCGCGCAGCTGCTCGCGCATCCGTTCCAGGGCGGAACCGATCCGGGCGGCCTCTCCCCATCGGGGTACCGAGACGGGCCGGGTCAGATCTCCCCGGGCAAGCCGGCGGGACTCCAGGAACAGCCGCAGCAGAGGCCGCTGCACGCTCGCCCACAGCACGGCCGCGGCGAGCAGCCCGAGCACCACCAGGGCGCCGGCCGCCACCAGTCCGTACAGTTCCCGGCCCTGCTCGCCGGCGTGCTGCTGGACCACGGGAAGCATGGCCACGACCGTCAGCCCGAGGCCGGCGGCGACGCTCTCCTTCTCCTCCGGGTCGGAGGAGGCGAGCGAGGCGTAACCGGCGGTGGCGATCCGGCCGTTGTAGTCGTCGCCCAGCAGGGTTCCGCTGACACCGGGGTAGCCCCGGGAACCGGGCTCCTTGGCGGTGACGGGGTGCTGCTCGGTTCGCTCGGCCGCCTGGTCGGACAGGCGGGACATCTGCTTCTGGAGGAAGGTGAGTTCCACCCGCTGCTTGTCCGAGTTCAGCGCCTCGGCCTGTTCGAAGCCGGCCGTGGCGAGGATCTCGCCGTCGCGGGTGACGACCGCCATGGTGCGGAACGGGCCGAGGGTGATGGCGGGAACGGCCAGGCTGTTGGAGGCGACGAGCAGTTGCTGAGGCCGGTCCTTCCAGTCGAGGACGACCATCGTCATCAGCCGGACGTCACCGGTCCCCAGCCGTACCATGCGGGGCTTGAGTGCCTGATCGCCGGTGAGGACGTCCTTGTCCAGCCAGGCCAGCGGAATGGTCTCTCCGCGTGTCGCGAGGACCTTTCCGCTCTCCAGGTCCAGCACGGTGGTGCCGGTCCACTTCTGGTAGGTCCTCCCCAGGTCGGACAGGACGCGCTCCGGTTCCACCGGGGCACCCGCGTTCAGCGCGGCCGCGGTCCGGTGGAGGTCGGTGACCCGCTCGTCGATGGAGGCGCGCAGGGCGATGGCGCCGTCCTCCGCGAACCGCTGCTGCGAGGACAGCACCGCCTTCGGCACGACCGCCTCACCGCCCGGACCGAGCACCTGTACGGTGAGGCCGGCCAGGACCAGGACCAGGACGCACAGCACCGCGATCGGCGGGCGGATGCCACCCAGCAGCGGCATGTCCGCCCGTCTACGGCTGCGCCGCCGCCCTCCCCGCACGGAATTCGCGGCATGGCTCGATGTCACCGGTGCTCTTCCCCTGTTTTCTACGGATGCGCGGCGCAGAACTCGACCACCGCTGCCGCGGCCGCCGGACGTCCGGACAGCCGCCAATACTGAGACTTCTCATACGCGCCGAGGTTGTGCGCCCCGGCGCGGAAAGTGCTGTGTCGAAGCTCACTTCCCGAGGGAGAGTTCGGCGAGTCCGTCGCCTCCCGGAGCCCCCCGGTTGAAGAGGAATCCGCGGGTGCGGTCGGCCGCCAGCCGGTAGCGGGCGAGCCGGTCCTCCGACAGTTCGCCGGGCTGGCCGAGCACCTGCCGGACATCGACGACCCGGTGGTCCTCCACCGCGCCCTCGGGCAGCTTCTCGCCGGGCGCCACCTCCGGCGGGATGTCCACCAGCGTGGTGCGGTAGCGGGCGGTGACGTCCCACCCGTCCGTCGTCTCCCGGAACTCGAACCAGCCGATCGCCCCCTCCTCGGTGATCCCCGCGGGGGAGGAGTGCCGTGCCACCTGGTTGCCGAGGCTGTAGGCGATCCAGGTGCCGTTCACCTTCTGGATCGGCTGGACCACGTGAGCGTGGTGTCCGATCACGAGATCGATCCCGGTCTCCTCGGTGAGCCACTGCGCGAGCCGCAGCTGGGCCGTGCCCGGCTCGTTGTAGTACTCGGCGCCCCAGTGGATGGAGAGAATCACCGCCTCGGCACCCTTGGCCCGGGCCCGGGCCTCAGCCTTCCTGATCTTCGAGGTGTCCGTCCGGTTGAGCACCCAGCGCTGCTTCTCCGGGGTGGGGTGGACAAAGGACTCCCAGGAGTAGGAGAGATGGGCGACCTTGACGCCGTTGACCTCGCGGATGTTGATCTGCTCCGCTTCCTCGGCCGTGCGTGCGGAACCGGTGTGTCCGAGCCCCACCTCGTCCAGGGCGTCCAGTGTGCGCTTCACACCCTTGAAACCGTGGTCGAAGGTGTGGTTGGAGGCCGTAGAGCAGGTGTCGTAGCCCACGTCCTTCAGCGCCGTCAGGACCTGCGGCGGAACCAGGAACTCCGGGTATCCCTCGAAGGGGCCCTCGGGCTCCCCGACCGGGGTCTCCATGTGGCAGATCCCCAGGTCCGCCTTGCTGATGACCGGCTTGAGCCCGGCGAGCATCGGCCCGAAGTCCAGACCGGCCTCCCCCTCACCGGTCTTCTCCGCGTCCTTGGCCGCCTGGTCCACCAACTCGGGATGGATGAGCACGTCGCCCGCTGCGGCCACGGTGAACGAGCGTCCGCCCGGCTTGGACTGCGACTCCACGGGACCCGGTGCGCAGCCCGCGGCGAACACCGCGACCACCGCCGGAATCGCCAGGGAACGGCCCTTAGGGAGAGACTTACGGAATGTCACTAGCTCATGTTCACACGGTCTCCACGACCGCCCCCGAACATCGGATCACGAGATCATCACTTTTGGTGAACGTTCTTGTTCTCGTGGGGCTGGTCCCGGCCCTGGTGGGGTGTCAGTCGACAGCGCCGGAGAGCGGCAGGGACTCCGCCCCGGCCGCCCGGGAGTTGGTGGACCTGCGCAGCCGGATTCTCGAGTACACGGCGGGCATCGGACCCGACGGCACCTACACGGCACCCGACAAGGAGCAACGCGAACGGCTGGCCGCCGGTGTCGGGCACCTGCTGCAGGGTGATGCCGGGGAGGCCGAACGGCTGCTCGCCACGGTCGGATTCACCGCCACCCGGCTGACGGACACCGCGTCCGGCCGGCGCTACGACGAGGTCGCCTCGCTCCGCCCGGGCGAGGGCCGGCGCTGGGGCCGCCTCTACCTCGCGGCCGACTCCGGCATCCACTGGAGCGCTCAGGTCCCGCACCCCGTGGCCGACCGGCACACCGAGGAACTCGGTGTACGGCTGCTCGAGGACGCCCCCGGCGGCGCCCTCGTCCTGGCCGGAGCCCATCGCCACGCCGGCCGGGGGAACGCGGCGGATGTCGCCCACCGCAAGGACAGCGCCTTCCACGCAGTCGTCGAGGAACTGCAGAAGCGCGGAGTTCCGGGCGTCCAACTGCACGGCTTCGCCCGCGCCTCCGACCGTCCCTATGACGCGATCGTCTCCACCGGGCCCGTGCAGGACGCGTCCGGCGAGGTCTCGGCCCTGGCGGACGTCATGGAGGCCGGCGGACTGCGCGTCTGCCGGGGCTGGTCAGCGCGGTGCCCGCTGGAGGGCACCGCGAACGTGCAGGGCGAGTCCGCGAAGCGGCGGCACACGGACTTCGTCCATGTGGAACTCGCACCCGGCGCCCGGGGGGACGGCCGCGACGCCGACGAGGCGGCGAAGGCGCTGTCCGGCCTCCTCACGACGTGGGCCAGGGACTGAGCGGGGCCTCTCCGGTGCCGGCCCGACGCCTGCGCAACGCGGGCCGGAAGCAGGCGCAGACCTCCCACGACCTGGTCCGGGCACCGAAGGCCGCCGGGTCAGCAGCAGCCCGCCGCCCCCGCGCCGCGGTCCGGCAGCGTACGCCGGTTGCGCGCCTCGAGGTTCCTGGCGGCCAGCAGCCCGTCGGCGGGATAGCCGACCTCCTCCAGGGTGAGCCCGTGCGGCCGCACGACATGGACCGCCGAGTCACGCACGCCGGCGGCCAGCACCAGGGCCGGCCAGTCCGCCGGACGGTGGCCGTCGCCGACGAACAGCATCGCGCCGACGAGCGAGCGGACCATGTTGTGGCAGAAGGCGTCGGCCCGCACGGTCGCGGTGAGGATCCCCGACGCGTCCCGCTCCCAGCGCAGCTCCCGGAGGGTCCGGATGGTGGTGGCGCCCTCGCGCTTCTTGCAGTAGGCGGCGAAGTCGTGTTCCCCGAGGAGCCGTTCGGCCGCCGCGTTCATGGCGTCAGCGTCCAACGGCCGGTCGTGCCGGAGGACATGGCCGCGCAGCAGCGGGTCGACGCCGGACGGGTGGTCGGTGACCCGGTAGGCGTAGCGGCGCCAGATCGCCGAGAAGCGGGCGTTGAAACCGTCCGGCGCCTCCTCGGCCTTCCAGACCCGGACGTCGTGGGGCAGCCGTCCGGCGAGCCGCCGCAGCAGCTTGTCCCGGTGCTCCGCCCAGAGGTCCTGGGGCAGATCGACGTGCGCGACCTGGCCGCGGGCGTGCACCCCCGCGTCGGTGCGGCCGGCGACGGTCAGGTCGTACGTGTCCCGCGAACGGGTCACGGTACGGATCGCGTCCTCGATCTCGGCCTGGACCGTCCGCCGCCCACGTGTCTGGCGGGCCCAGCCCGAGAAGTCCCTGCCGTCGTAGGACAGGTCCAGCCGCACCCGGACGAAGCCGGGCCTCACGTCGTCGCTCACGTCTCGAGTGCCTCTCCTGCTGTCAAGGGGAACGGGCCCGCCCCCGGGAGAGGGGAGCGGGCCCGTCCGTCAGCCGCAAAGCGGTCGCGGAACGCCTCAGGCGTCCTTCGACTCCTCGGCCGGAGCCTCGGCGGCGTCCTCGGCCTTGGTCTCCTCGGCCTTGGTCTCCTCAGCCTTGGTCTCCTCGGCCTTGACGTCGTCGGCCTTGGCGTCCTCCGCCTCGGTCTCCTCGGCCTTGGCCTCGTCGGCCTCCTTGACCGCGCGCTTGGTGGCGGCCTCGGCCTCGGCGACGGTGGCCTTCTTCGCGATCTCGCCCTCGACGAGCTCGATCACGGCCATCGGCGCGTTGTCACCACGGCGGTTGCCGATCTTGGTGATCCGGGTGTAGCCACCCGGACGCTCGGCGTAGCGCGGGGCGATCTCGGTGAAGAGCGTGTGGACGATGCCCTTGTCCGTGATCGTCTGCAGCACCAGGCGACGGTTGTGGATGTCGCCCTTCTTCGCCTTGGTGATCAGGCGCTCGGCGACCGGACGCAGGCGGCGGGCCTTGGCCTCGGTCGTGGTGATGCGGCCGTGCTCGAAGAGCGACTTCGCGAGGTTCGCGAGAAGCAGCTTCTCGTGCGCGGCACTGCCGCCCAGACGGGCACCCTTGGCGGGCTTCGGCATGGTTCTTCTCCTCGTGATCTGCACCGGCCGTGTCAGGTACCGGTGTCAGCCTGTGCGAGGGGCTCGGGCCCCTCGCGCACCCCCCGGCGGTGCCGGGGACGTCTGTGCCGGGCTCCCGCCCGGTGTCCGGGGCAGCGGGCCCCGGAGAGCGGCCTCCCCGGAGGGGTGCGGGGCGCCGGGCCCCGCACCCCTCCGGGAGGTGCTCAGTACTGCTCGGTCTCGACGAAACCGGCGTCCGCGTCGTCGTCGGCGCCGAAGGCGTCGGCGGCGGCGGTCGGGTCGAATCCGGGCGGGCTGTCCTTGAGGGCCAGGCCCATGCCGGCCAGCTTCGCCTTGACCTCGTCGATCGACTTCGCACCGAAGTTGCGGATGTCGAGGAGGTCGGCCTCCGAGCGGGCGACGAGCTCACCCACGGAGTGGATGCCCTCGCGCTTGAGGCAGTTGTAGGAGCGGACCGTGAGTTCCAGCTCCTCGATCGGCAGCGCCAGGTCGGCGGCGAGGGCGGCGTCCGTCGGGGACGGGCCCATGTCGATGCCCTCGGCGTCGATGTTGAGTTCGCGGGCCAGGCCGAACAGCTCGACCAGGGTCTTGCCGGCCGACGCCATGGCGTCGCGCGGGCGCATGGCCTGCTTGGTCTCGACGTCGACGATCAGCTTGTCGAAGTCGGTGCGCTGCTCCACACGGGTGGCCTCGACCTTGTACGTGACCTTGAGCACCGGGGAGTAGATGGAGTCGACCGGGATACGGCCGATCTCCTGGCCCACCTGCTTGTTCTGCACGGCGGAGACATAGCCGCGACCGCGCTCGACGGTCAGCTCCATCTCCAGCTTGCCCTTGCCGTTCAGCGTGGCCAGGACCAGGTCGGGGTTGTGGACCTCGACACCGGCCGGGGGCGCGATGTCGGCGGCGGTGACCAGACCCGGGCCCTGCTTGCGCAGGTACATCACGACCGGCTCGTCGTGCTCCGAGGAGACGACCAGCTGCTTGATGTTCAGGATCAGGTCGGTGACGTCCTCCCTGACACCCGGCACGGTGGTGAACTCGTGCAGGACGCCGTCGATCCGGATGGACGTGACGGCCGCGCCCGGGATCGAGGAGAGGAGCGTACGGCGGAGGGAGTTGCCGAGGGTGTAGCCGAAGCCCGGCTCCAGCGGCTCGATCACGAACCGGGAGCGGTACTCGTCGACGACCTCTTCGGTCAGCGAGGGACGCTGAGCGATCAGCATGTCAATGATCCTTCAGTCATGGGCGCCCGCTATTTGACGCCCGACTCGGCCGGGACGGGCCCGGCTCTCGAGAAACTGCGTACTGCAAGGGTACGGGCGGTACGTCCCACATGGGGCCGTACCGCCCGAAGCCCCGGCCCGGGCGGGGAGGGCGCCGGCGGCGCCCGGCACCCGAGCCGGTCTCACAGCTGCGGCGACGCGTCAGACGCGGCGGCGCTTGGGGGGACGGCAGCCGTTGTGCGGCGTCGGGGTGACGTCCTGGATGGAGCCGACCTCGAGGCCGGTGGCCTGCAGGGAGCGGATCGCGGTCTCACGGCCGGAGCCCGGACCCTTGACGAAGACGTCGACCTTGCGCATGCCGTGCTCCTGCGCGCGGCGGGCGGCCGACTCGGCGGCCATCTGCGCGGCGAAGGGGGTGGACTTGCGCGAGCCCTTGAAGCCGACGTGGCCGGCGGAGGCCCAGGAGATCACGTTGCCACTCGGGTCCGTGATCGAGACGATCGTGTTGTTGAACGTGCTCTTGATGTGCGCGTGGCCGTGAGCGACGTTCTTCTTTTCCTTGCGGCGCACCTTCTTGACGGCGCCCTGGCGTCCCTTGGGGGGCATGTATTTCTCCCGTGGAGGTGGTCGGTCCTACAGCGAAGACCGCTGGTAGAGCGTCCTGCTGAGGACTACTTCTTGCCCGGCTTCTTCTTGCCGGCGATGGCGCGACGCGGACCCTTGCGGGTACGGGCGTTCGTGCTGGTGCGCTGGCCGTGGACCGGCAGACCGCGGCGGTGGCGCAGACCCTGGTAGCAGCCGATCTCGACCTTGCGGCGGATGTCGGCCTGGATCTCGCGACGGAGGTCGCCCTCGGTCTTGATGTTGTTGTCCACGTACTCGCGGATCTTGACCAGGTCCTCTTCGGCCAGGTCACGAACGCGGGCGTTCGGGTTCACACCGGTCGCGGCGAGGGTCTCCTGCGCCAGGGTGCGGCCGATGCCGAAGACGTAGGTGAGTGCGACCTCCACGCGCTTGTCGCGCGGGATGTCAACACCGGAAACGCGTGCCATTCAATGGCTCCTGTGGTGTTCGGGGGTCTGCGGCAGAACCGTCCCGGGCCGCCGACCGCTCCCTGGGGAGAGGTGGTACGTCCCGGTCCCCGGCCCCCGCCGGAGGTGCCGCCGGTCCTCGCGGACTGGGCGGGCTCTGCTGGTGAACATGTGTTGCTCGCGTCGCGCGAAGATCTGCGGAGTGCAGGTCGGCGTGCGTCAGCCCTGGCGCTGCTTGTGGCGCAGGTTGTCGCAGATGACCATGACCCGGCCGTGACGGCGGATCACCTTGCACTTGTCGCAGATCTTCTTGACGCTCGGCTTGACCTTCATGGGATGTGAGGTTCTCCGGGTCAGTGCCAGCACCCCTCGGGAGAGGGGAGGGCAAGATCTACTTGTATCGGTAGACGATCCGCCCGCGCGTCAGGTCGTACGGAGAGAGCTCCACGACGACCCGGTCGTCCGGAAGGATCCGGATGTAGTGCATCCGCATCTTGCCGGAGATGTGCGCGAGGACCTTGTGACCGTTCTGGAGTTCCACCTTGAACATGGCGTTCGGCAGGGACTCGATCACGGTGCCCTCAATCTCGATGGCACCTTGCTTCTTGGCCACGCTTCGCCCTTCGAATCGGCTACCTTGATCGGCTCTTGCCACCCTCCGACCGCAAGCGGGCATACGGGTACACGCGAACCGACGCATCAGTCTACGTCAGGCCCCCGGAAAAGACGAATCCGGGGAGTTTGCCCAAGGTAGGAGATCCTTAAGCAGGAGCGGGGCGGCCGGGGCTCCCCGATCACCCCGCCCGCCGCCCGGGGCGCACCCGGTGGCCCGCTCGGACCTGGGCCCCGCGCCCCCGGGCCCCGCTCAGGCCAGCGGGTCCGGAGCCGCCGTGACGCCCAGCTCCGCCAGCTTCGCCCGGCCGCCGTCCACGGCCGTCAGCACCAGCGGGCCTTCCTCCGTCAGCGCCACCGAGTGCTCCCAGTGCGAGGACCAGGTGCCGTCCGTGGTGATCACGGTCCAGTCGTCGGCGAGCACCTCGGTGTGCGGGGTGCCGAGCGACACCATCGGCTCGATCGCCAGGCAGACGCCCGGAACCAGCTTGGGGCCCCTGCCGCGCTTGCGGCTGACGTAGTTCAGCAGGTGCGGGTCCATGTGCATCTCGGTGCCGATGCCGTGGCCGCCGTAGTCCTCGATGATCCCGTACCGGCCGCCGCCCGGCTTCGGCTGCCGGCGGATGTACGTCTCGATCGCCCGGGAGACGTCGACCAGCCGGTTGCCGTTCCTCATGGCGGCGATGCCGGCCCACATGGACTCCTCGGTCACCCGGGAGAGCTCGACCAGCTCCGGAGCATGGCCGTCGCCCACGAACGCGGTGAACGCCGCGTCGCCGTGCCAGCCGTCGACGATCGCCCCGGCGTCGACGGAGATGACGTCGCCGTGCTTGAGGACCGTCTTGCCGTCCGGGATGCCGTGGACGACGACCTCGTTCACCGAGGTGCAGATGGTGGCGGGGAACCCGCCGTACCCGAGGAAGTTGGACTTGGCCCCGTGGTCGGCGATCACCTTGCGGGCGACCTCGTCCAGGTCCCTCGTGGTGGCACCGGGGACCGCCGCCTCGCGGGTCGCCGCGTGGATGGCGGCGACGACCAGCCCCGCCTCACGCATCTTCGCGATCTGCTCGGGGGTCTTGATCTGCACCATGGGGGCCGGCGCCTTTCGGGTTCGGAGAGTGGGTCGGCGGAATGCCTGGCTCGTCAACGATACGGCCGCGGCGTCCCGGGGACACCGCGGCCGTATGCGGTCCGCTCGGAGGTACTGCGTCTGCGGGTCGGGACCGGGGGACCGGGGGCACGTCGTGAAGCCGAGGGTCCCTCCCGCCCCGCGGGCGGACGGGGCCCGCCCTCGCGTCCCGCCCTAGGCGGCCCGGTCCGTCTCCAGTGCCTCCATCGCGCGCTCGGTCACCTCGTCGACCTTGCCGAGCGCGGAGATGGTCACCAGCAGGCCCTGGGCCCGGTAGTGGTCGATGATCGGCTCGGTCTGCGTGTGGTAGACCTCGAGCCGCTTGCGGACGGTCTCCTCGGAGTCGTCGTCCCGCTGGTAGAGGCCGCCGCCGCACACGTCGCAGACGCCCTCGGTCCGGGGGGCGCTGTAGGTGACGTGGAAGACGTGGGCGCTGTCGTTGCGGCAGACGCGGCGGCCCGCGATCCGCTTGACGACCTCGTCCTCCGGGACCTCCAGGTCCAGGACCGCGTCCAGCTTCACCCCGTCCGACGCCAGCGCCGTGTCGAGCGCCTCGGCCTGCGAGACGTTGCGCGGGAAGCCGTCCAGCAGAAACCCGTTCTTGGCGTCCGGCTGGGCCATCCGGTCGCGCGCCATCCCGATGGTCACCTCGTCCGGCACCAGGTTGCCGGCGTCCATGTACGCCTTGGCCTGCTTGCCCAGCTCCGTCCCCTGGCTGATGTTGGCCCGGAACAGGTCGCCCGTGGAGATGTGCGGGATCGACAGGTTCCCGGCGAGGAACGCGGCCTGCGTTCCCTTGCCGGCACCGGGCGGTCCGACGAGGACGATTCGCATCAGCGGAGGAACCCTTCGTAGTTGCGCTGCTGGAGCTGGCTCTCGATCTGCTTCACGGTCTCCAGACCGACACCCACGATGATGAGGATGCTGGTGCCGCCGAACGGGAAGTTCTGGTTCGCACCACCGAAGCCCGCCAACGCCATCGTCGGCACGAGAGCGATCAGACCCAGATACAGCGAGCCCGGCCAGGTGATCCGGTTCAGCACGTAGCTCAGATACTCGGCGGTAGGTCGACCGGCCCGGATACCCGGGATGAAGCCACCATACTTCTTCATGTTGTCCGCGACTTCCTCGGGGTTGAACGAGATGGCCACGTAGAAGAAGGCGAAGAACACGATCAGCACGAAGTACGTCGCGATGTAGTAGGGGTGGTCACCACTGACGAAGTGGGCTTCGATCCACCGCTTCCACGCCGCGTCCGAGTTCGAGAACTGGGCGATGAGCGCCGGGATGTAGAGCAGCGACGAGGCGAAGATGACGGGAATCACACCCGCCTGGTTCACCTTGAGCGGGATGTAGGTGGACGTACCGCCGTACGACCTGCGGCCGATCATCCGCTTGGCGTACTGGACCGGGATGCGCCGCTGGGCCTGCTCGACGAAGACGACGAGCGCCACCATCACGAAGCCGATCAGGATGACCGTGCCGAACTCGATCCAGCCCTTGGCGAGGTTGCCGCTCTCCTTGATGGCCCACAGCGCGCCGGGGAAGCCGGCGGCGATGGAGATGAACATCAGGATGGACATGCCGTTGCCGATGCCGCGGTCCGTGATCAGCTCGCCGAGCCACATCACCAGGGCGGTGCCGGCGGTCATGGTGACCACCATGGTGGCCGTCACGAAGATCGACTGGTCGGGCACGATCTCGTTGGCCACCTGGCAGCCGGAGAACAGCGCGCCGCTGCGGGCCGTCGCCACCAGGCCGGTGCCCTGGAGCACGGCCAGGGCGACCGTGAGGTAGCGCGTGTACTGCGTGATCTTCGCGGTGCCGGACTGGCCCTCCTTCTTGAGGGCCTCCAGACGGGGGATGACCACCGTCAGCAGCTGGAGGATGATGCTCGCCGTGATGTACGGCATGATGCCGAGCGCGAAGATCGTGATCTGCAGAAGCGCCCCGCCGCTGAACATGTTGACGAGGCCGAAGAGGCTGCTGTTGTTCTGCGCTGCCTGGTCCACACAGATCTGGACGTTCTCATAGCTGACGCCGGGCACGGGGATGTGCGCGCCGAGCCGGTACAGCACGATGATGCCGAGCGTGAAGAGCAGCTTCTTGCGCAGGTCGGGCGTCTTGAACGCCCGGGCGAACGCGGTGAGCACGGTGCCTCCTGCGACCCCCGCGCAAAGCGTCAGAGGTGACGGTCTTGAGGTTCGACGAATTCGTAGGGGACGGGTACCGCTCCGGGGGGCCGGTGGGCCTCACTTCGCGGTGCGGGGGTCGCCCCCCGGGGATGACAGCAACGACGCACGCCACCTTACCGGCGAGTGTGCCCCCCTTGGAACGACCAACCCTGGGAACGACCAACCGGGGATGCCCGTCTGAGAGCATCCCCGGTTGGTGTTCAGGCCATCGGCTCGTCTCAGACGAGCTCGGTGACGGTGCCGCCGGCGGCGGTGATCTTCTCCTTGGCGGAGCCGGAGACGGCGTCGACCGTCACCTGCAGCGCCACGGAGACCTCGCCCTGGCCCAGCACCTTGACGAGCTGGTTCTTGCGAACCGCGCCCTTGGCGACCAGGTCGGCGACCGTGACCTCGCCACCCTCGGGGTAGAGGGCGGCGAGCTTGTCCAGGTTGACGACCTGGTACTCGGTCTTGAACGGGTTCTTGAAGCCCTTCAGCTTCGGGAGGCGCATGTGCAGCGGCATCTGGCCGCCCTCGAAGCGCTCCGGAACCTGGTAGCGGGCCTTCGTGCCCTTGGTACCACGACCGGCCGTCTTACCCTTCGACGCCTCACCACGACCCACACGGGTCTTGGCGGTCTTGGCGCCGGGGGCGGGACGGAGGTTGTGGATCTTCAGCGGGTTCTGCTCCGCCATGATCAGTCGACCTCCTCGACCGTCACGAGGTGGCGGACGGTGTGCACCATTCCGCGGAACTCGGGGCGGTCCTCCTTGACGACCACGTCGTTGACCTTCTTCAGGCCGAGCGAACGCAGGGTGTCACGGTGGTTCTGCTTGCTGCCGATGTACGACTTCGTCTGCGTGATCTTGAGGCGGGCCATCACGCACCCGCTCCCGCACGCGCACGAAGCAGGGCCGCGGGGGCGACGTCCTCGAGCGGCAGACCGCGGCGGGCCGCGATCTCCTCGGGACGCTGCAGGCCCTTCAGGGCCGCCACGGTCGCGTGCACGATGTTGATCGCGTTGTCGGAGCCCAGGGACTTCGACAGGATGTCGTGCACGCCGGCGCACTCGAGCACGGCGCGCACCGGGCCACCGGCGATCACACCGGTACCGGGGGAAGCCGGCTTGAGCAGCACGACGCCCGCCGCCTTCTCACCCTGGATGGGGTGGGGGATGGTGCCCTGGATGCGGGGGACCTTGAAGAAGTGCTTCTTGGCCTCCTCCACACCCTTGGCGATGGCGGCCGGCACCTCCTTGGCCTTGCCGTAACCGACACCCACGGTGCCGTCACCGTCGCCCACCACGACCAGCGCGGTGAAGCTGAAGCGACGACCACCCTTCACAACCTTGGCGACGCGGTTGATCGCGACGACGCGCTCGACGTACGCGGTCTTCTCGGCGGCAGCAGCGCCGCCGTCACGGCCCTTCCGGTCCCGCCGCTCGCCGCCACCGGCACCGCTGCCGCGGCGCTGGGGTCCAGCCATTGGATTTACCTCTCTCTTTTCCGCTAGCTACGAACGGCTCAGAACTTCAGGCCGGCTTCGCGGGCGGCGTCCGCCAGGGCGGCGATGCGCCCGGCGTACTGGTTGCCGCCGCGGTCGAACACGACGGCCTCGATGCCGGCGGCCTTGGCACGCTCGGCCACGAGCTGGCCGACCTGCTTCGCCTTCGCCGACTTGTCGCCCTCGCCGCCGCGGATGGAAGCGTCCAGGGTGGACGCCGACGCCACGGTGTGGCCCTTGAGGTCGTCGATGACCTGGGCGGTGATGCCGCGGTTGGACCGGGTGACGACCAGGCGCGGACGCTCCGCCGTACCCGAGATCTTCTTGCGGATGCGGATGTGGCGACGCTTCAGAGCGGCGCCCTTGTAGGCCTTGCCCTTGGCAATCTTCACGCCGTATGCCATGGCTTACTTACCAGCCTTTCCGACCTTGCGGCGGATGACCTCGCCCGCGTACTTCACGCCCTTGGCCTTGTACGGGTCGGGCTTGCGCAGCTTGCGGATGTTCGCGGCGACCTCGCCGACCTTCTGCTTGTCGATGCCCTCGACCGAGAACTTGGTCGGCGACTCGACCTTGAAGGAGATCCCCTCGGGGGCCTCCACCAGGATCGGATGGCTGTAGCCGAGCTGGAACTCCAGGTTGGAGCCCTTCGCGGCCACGCGGTAACCGACACCGCTGATCTCGAGCGCCTTGGTGTATCCCTGGGTCACACCGGTGATCATGTTGGCCACCAGCGTGCGGGACAGGCCGTGCAGGGCCTTGTTCTGACGCTCGTCGTTGGGGCGGGACACCTGCAGGGTGCCGTTCTCGCCCTTCCCGATCTCGATCGGCGCGGCGACGGTGTGGGTCAGGGTGCCCTTGGAACCCTTCACCGTGACCGTGCGGCCCTCGATGGTGACGTCCACGCCGGCGGGAACCGGGATGGGGAGCTTGCCGATACGCGACATTGTTCTTCTCCTCCGTTCCCGACTACCAGACGTAGGCGAGGACTTCCCCGCCCACACCCTTCTTGCTGGCCTGCTTGTCGGTGAGGAGCCCGTGGGACGTGGAGATGATGGCCACGCCCAGGCCGCCGAGCACCTTCGGCAGGTTGGTGGACTTCGCGTAGACCCGGAGACCGGGCTTGGAGATCCGCTTGATGCCCGCGATGGAGCGCTCACGGTTCGGGCCGAACTTCAGCTCGAGGACGAGGTTCTTGCCGACCTCGGCGTCCTCGACCTTCCAGCCCGTGATGAAGCCCTCCTGCTGGAGGATCTCCGCGATGTGAGACTTGATCTTGCTGTGCGGCATCGTCACGGAGTCGTGGTACGCCGAGTTCGCGTTACGCAGACGGGTCAGCATGTCCGCGATCGGATCAGTCATGGTCATGAATTGGCCTTCGGCCTCTCTCGCCGGGGTTTCCTGTATGCGCCATCCCTCTCCCCGCACAGGGGCGGGACGGGTGCGGCACGGGGACCTACGGCGTAGTAAGTCGTTCAGGGCGGCGGGCGCCCAACCCCACAAGCCTACGGCATGTGAGTCGGGGACCCGCCGACCCGTTGCTTACCGAGAGCCTCCGGTAATCCCGCCCACCCGTCGCCCGGCCGCCGCCCCTCGGGGCGGCTCTTCGGGCCGACGGACCGGACTGGGGACTACCAGGAGCTCTTGGTCACGCCCGGCAGCTCGCCACGGTGGGCCATCTCACGAAGGCACACGCGGCACAGGCCGAACTTGCGGTACACGGAGTGCGGACGGCCGCAGCGCTGGCAGCGGGTGTACGCGCGCACACCGAACTTGGGCTTACGAGCGGCCTTGGCAATCAGAGCCTTCTTCGCCATCTCGCTCACGCCTCCTTGAACGGGAAGCCGAGGTGACGGAGAAGGGCACGGCCTTCAGCGTCGTTGGTCGCCGTGGTGACCACGGTGATGTCCATACCCCGGACGCGGTCGATCTTGTCCTGGTCGATCTCATGGAACATGACCTGCTCCGTGAGACCGAAGGTGTAGTTGCCCCGGCCGTCGAACTGCTTGGGGGACAGACCGCGGAAGTCGCGGATGCGCGGCAGCGCCAGCGACAGGGTGCGGTCGAGGAACTCCCACATGCGGTCGCCGCGAAGCGTCACATGGGCGCCGATCGGCTGGCCCTCGCGCAGCTTGAACTGCGCGATGGACTTGCGGGCCTTGGTGACGGCCGGCTTCTGGCCGGTGATCGTGGTGAGGTCGCGGATGGCGCCCTCGATCAGCTTGGAGTCGCGGGCGGCGTCGCCCACACCCATGTTGACCACGATCTTGACCAGACCGGGGACCTGCATGACGTTCTCGTACGCGAACTCGTCACGCAGCTTGCCGACGATTTCCTCGCGGTAGCGCGTCTTGAGACGCGGCGCAGTCGTGGTAGCCATCAGATGTCCTCACCGGTCCGCTTGGCAACGCGGATCTTGTTGCCCTCGTCGTCAAACCGGTAGCCGACGCGGGTGACGACCTTCTTGCCGTCCTTCTCCACGACGAGCTGCACGTTGCTGACGTGGATGGGGGCCTCGGTGGTCACGATGCCGCCGGCCTGGGAGGCACGGCCCGGCTGGTTGGCCTTGGTGTGCTTCTTGACCCGGTTGACACCCTCGACCAGGACGCGCTCGTCGCGCGGGAAAGCGGCGATGACCTTGCCCTGCTTGCCCTTGTCCTTGCCGGTGATGACCTGGACCAGGTCGCCCTTCTTGATCTTCATGCTTACAGCACCTCCGGCGCGAGCGAGATGATCTTCATGAACTTCTTCTCGCGCAGCTCACGGCCCACGGGGCCGAAGATACGGGTGCCGCGAGGGTCGCCGTCGTTCTTCAGAATGACGGCGGCGTTCTCGTCGAAGCGGATGTACGAGCCGTCCTGGCGGCGGCGCTCCTTGACGGTGCGAACGATGACCGCCTTGACGACGTCACCCTTCTTCACGTTGCCACCGGGGATCGCGTCCTTGACGGTGGCGACGATGACGTCACCGATGCCCGCGTAGCGGCGACCCGAGCCACCGAGAACACGGATGCAAAGGATCTCCTTGGCACCGGTGTTGTCGGCGACGCGAAGCCGCGACTCCTGCTGGATCACGTCTATCTCCTGATCGTCTGCCGGTTCCCGGCGGGGCCGGTCCGTGCGGACCGGCCCCGCCGAGCCTGGCGGAACTTGATGCTGGGGAAGCACCCTCCCGGGGGTTCCCCCAGCGGGGGGCATGCGGAGGGACTCCCTTCCGGGAGGCCCCCGCAAAATTACTTGGCCTTCTCGAGGATCTCGACGACGCGCCAGTGCTTGGTGGCGGACAGCTTCCGGGTCTCCATCAGGAGGACGCGGTCGCCGACGCCGGCGGCGTTCTGCTCGTCGTGGGCCTTGAGCTTGTTCGTACGGCGGATGACCTTGCCGTACAGCGCGTGCTTGACGCGGTCCTCGACGGCGACGGTGACGGTCTTGTCCATCTTGTCGCTGACGACGAGACCCTCACGGGTCTTGCGGGCGTTGCGCTCGGTCTTGTTCTCGGTCACGTTGCTCTCGCTCATGAGGCGCTCTCCACCGTCTCGATGCCCAGCTCGCGCTCACGCATCAGGGTGTAGATCCGGGCGATGTCCTTGCGGACGGCCTTCAGCCGACCGTGGTTCTCGAGCTGACCGGTCGCCGCCTGGAAGCGGAGGTTGAACAGCTCTTCCTTGGCCTCGCGGAGCTTGCCGACAAGCTCCTCGTTGCCCAGCTCGCGCAGCTCGGACGCCTTGGTTCCGGCCGACATCACGCCTCACCTGCCTCGCGCCGAACGATGCGGCACTTCATCGGAAGCTTGTGAGCAGCGCGGGTGAGCGCCTCACGAGCAATCTTCTCGTTCGGGTAGGACAGCTCGAACATCACCCGACCGGGCTTGACGTTCGCGACCCACCACTCCGGGGAACCCTTGCCGGAACCCATGCGGGTCTCGGCGGGCTTCTTCGTCAGCGGACGGTCCGGGTAGATGTTGATCCAGACCTTGCCGCCACGCTTGATGTGACGGGTCATCGCGATACGAGCGGCCTCGATCTGACGGTTCGTCACGTACGCCGGGGTGAGCGCCTGGATGCCGTACTCGCCGAACGCAACCTGCGTACCACCCTTGGACATACCGCTGCGCTTCGGGTGGTGCTGCTTGCGGTGCTTGACCCTACGGGGGATCAGCATTTCGGTCAGGCCTCCGTTCCGGTGCTCTCGGCAGCCGGAGCGGCAGCGGCGGGGGCCTCGGCCTTGGGAGCCTCGGCCGACTGCTGCTGGCCGCCCTGGGCCGCCTGCTGCGGCTTGCGGCCGCGACCGCCACGCTCGCCACCGCGGCCACCGCGGGCCGGGCGGTCGGAGCCGCCACGGGCCGGGCGGTTGCCGGCGCGGACGGCGGCGTTCTCGGCGCGGACCTCGGCGATGTTCTTGACGTCGCCCTTGTAGATCCAGACCTTCACGCCGATGCGGCCGAAGGTGGTCTTGGCCTCGAAGAAGCCGTACTCGACGTTCGCGCGGAGCGTGTGCAGCGGCACACGGCCCTCGCGGTAGAACTCCGAGCGGGACATCTCGGCGCCGCCGAGACGGCCACCGCACTGGATCTTGATGCCCTTGGCGCCCGCCTTCATGGCCGACTGCATGCTCTTGCGCATGGCACGGCGGAAGGAGACACGGGAGGACAGCTGCTCGGCCACGGCCTGCGCCACCAGCTGGGCGTCGACCTCGGGGTTCTTGACCTCGAGGATGTTCAGCTGGACCTGCTTGCCGGTGAGCTTCTCGAGGTCGCCGCGGATGCGGTCGGCCTCGGCGCCGCGGCGGCCGATGACGATGCCGGGACGCGCGGTGTGGATGTCCACCCGCACGCGGTCACGGGTGCGCTCGATCTCGACCTTGGAGATGCCGGCGCGCTCCATGCCGGACGTCATCATCCGGCGGATGGCGACGTCTTCCTTGACGTAGTCCTTGTACAGCTTGTCGGCGTACCAACGCGACTTGAAGTCGGTCGTGACACCGAGCCGGAACCCGTGCGGGTTTACCTTCTGGCCCATTACCGGGTTCCTTCCTTGCTGCTGACGACCACGGTGATGTGGCTGGTCCGCTTGCGGATCCGGTAGGCACGGCCCTGGGCGCGCGGACGGAACCGCTTCAGGGTCGGGCCCTCGTCGACGTACGCCTCGCTGATGAACAGCGAGGAGGCGTCCGGGTGGTCGTAGTTGTGCGCGGCGTTGGCAATGGCGCTGTCCAGCACCTTGCCGACCGGCACGCTCGCGGCCTGCGGGGCGAAACGCAGGACCGCCTGAGCCTCCGTGGCGTCCATGCCACGGATGAGGTCCACCACGCGGCGGGCCTTCATGGGCGTGACGCGGATGTACCGCGCCTGGGCCCTGGCTTCCATGGTTGTCCCTTCGGTGTAAGTCATGGTCAGTCACACCCCGCGTCAGCGGCGCTTCGACTTCCGGTCGTCCTTGACGTGGCCGCGGAAGGTGCGCGTCGGCGCGAACTCGCCGAGCTTGTGGCCGACCATCGACTCGGTGACGAACACCGGGACGTGGGTCTTGCCGTTGTGCACCGCGATCGTGTGGCCCAGCATGGCCGGGACGATCATCGAGCGACGGGACCAGGTCTTGATGACGTTCTTGGTGCCTGCCTCGTTCTGCACGTCCACCTTCTTGATCAGGTGGTCGTCGACGAAGGGCCCCTTCTTGAGACTGCGCGGCATCTGAACCCGCTCCTAGCGCTTCTTGTTCGTCTTGCGGCGGCGGACGATGTACTTGTTGCTCGCCTTCTTGGGAGAACGAGTACGACCCTCCTTCTGACCCCACGGGGAGACCGGGTGGCGGCCACCGGAGGTCTTCCCCTCACCACCACCGTGCGGGTGGTCGACCGGGTTCATGGCGACACCGCGGACGGTCGGGCGGACGCCCTTCCAGCGCATACGGCCGGCCTTGCCCCAGTTGATGTTCGACTGCTCGGCGTTGCCGACCTCGCCGACGGTGGCGCGGCAGCGGACGTCGACCAGGCGGATCTCACCGGACGGCATGCGCAGGTGGGCCATGGAGCCCTCCTTCGCCAGCAGCTGCACGGAGGCACCCGCGGAGCGGGCGAACTTCGCGCCGCCGCCGGGCCGCAGCTCGATGGCGTGCAGGGTCGTACCGACCGGGATGTTGCGCAGCGCCAGGTTGTTGCCGGGCTTGATGTCGGCACCGGGGCCGTTCTCGATCCGGTCGCCCTGCGACAGGCCGCGCGGGGCGAGGATGTAGCGCTTCTCGCCGTCCGCGTAGTGCAGCAGCGCGATGCGCGCGGTGCGGTTGGGGTCGTACTCGATGTGCGCGACCTTGGCCGGCACGCCGTCCTTGTCGTGACGACGGAAGTCGATCACGCGGTAGGCGCGCTTGTGGCCACCACCCTGGTGGCGAACGGTCACACGACCGGCGTTGTTACGGCCGCCCTTGCTGTGCAGGGGGCGGACCAGCGACTTCTCCGGCGTGGACCGCGTGATCTCGACGAAGTCGGCGACGCTGGAGCCACGACGGCCCGGAGTCGTCGGCTTGTACTTGCGGATACCCATTTCTCAGTCCTCGTCCGATATCGGACCAAGGTCTCCGTTAGGAGGCCTGGCCGAAGATGTCGATACGGTCGCCCTCGGCGAGGGTCACGATGGCGCGCTTGGTGTTGGCGCGCTTGCCGAAACCGGTGCGGGTGCGCTTGCGCTTGCCCTGGCGGTTGATCGTGTTCACCCCGGTGACCTTGACCGAGAAGACCGCCTCGACGGCCTGCTTGATCTGGGTCTTGTTGGCGTTGGGCGCGACGATGAACGTGTACTTGTTCTCGTCCAGCAGCGCGTAGCTCTTCTCCGAGACGACCGGCTTGACGAGGATGTCGCGCGGGTCGGTGAAGGTCTTGCTGGTGATCTCGGCCATCAGGCCTCGCTCCCCTCATCGTCGTTGGCCTTGGGGCCGGACACGAAGGACTCGAAGGCGGCCTGGGTGAAGACCACGTCGTCGGAGACGAGCACGTCGTACGTGTTCAGCTGACCCGGCTCCAGGATGTGCACCCGGGGCAGGTTGCGGGCGGACAGCCACGCGGCCTCGTCGGAGCGCTCGACGACCAGGAGCAGGTTCTTGCGCTCCGAGATCCTGCCGAACAGCGTCTTGGCGGCCTTGGTGGAGACCTCGCCCTCGACCACGCCGGACACGACGTGGATACGCGCGTTGCGGGCCCGGTCGGTGAGGGCACCGCGCAGGGCGGCGGCCTTCATCTTCTTCGGGGTCCGCTGCGAGTAGTCACGCGGCACGGGGCCGTGGACGACGCCACCGCCGGCGAACTGCGGCGCGCGGGTCGAGCCCTGACGGGCGCGGCCGGTGCCCTTCTGGCGGTACGGCTTCCTGCCACCGCCACGGACCTCGCCGCGGGTCTTGGTCTTGTGCGTGCCCTGGCGGGCAGCGGCCAGCTGCGCGACGACGACCTGGTGGATCAGCGGAACGCTGACCTTGGCGTCGAAGATCTCCGCGGGGAGCTCGACGCTACCGGCCTTGTCGCCAGCGGGCGAAAGGATGTCAATGGTGCTCATCGGTTACCTCAGGCCCCCTTGGCCGCGGTACGGACCAGGACGAGGCCGCCGTTCGGACCGGGAACCGCGCCCTTGATGAGCAGCAGACCCTTCTCCGCGTCAACGGCGTGGACGGTCAGGTTCTGGGTGGTGACCCGCTCGTTGCCCATGCGGCCCGCCATACGGAGGCCCTTGAACACACGGCCCGGGGTGGCGCAGCCACCGATGGAGCCGGGGGAGCGGTGCTTGCGCTGGGTGCCGTGTCCGGCGCCCAGGCCACGGAAGTTGTGGCGCTTCATGACACCGGCGAAGCCCTTGCCCTTGCTCTTGCCGGTGACGTCGACCTTCACGCCCGCCTCGAAGACCTCGGCGGTGATCTCCTGGCCGAGGTTGTACTCGCCGGCGTCGGCGGTACGGATCTCGACGAGGTGACGGCGGGGGGTGACGTCGGCCTTGGCGAAGTGGCCCTTGAGGGGCTTGTTCACCTTGCGCGGGTCGATCTCGCCGAAGGCGATCTGGACCGACTCGTAGCCGTCGCTGTCGTTCGTACGGATCTGGGTGACGACGTTGGGGCCGGCCTTGACGACGGTGACCGGGACGACACGGTTGTTCTCGTCCCAGACCTGAGTCATGCCGAGCTTCTCGCCCAGGATGCCCTTGATCTGCTTAGCCATCTCGCGCGTCACCTCAGAGCTTGATCTCGATGTCGACGCCGGCCGGCAGGTCGAGACGCATGAGCGAGTCGACCGTCTTCGGCGTGGGGTCGAGGATGTCGATGAGGCGCTTGTGCGTGCGCATCTCGAAGTGCTCGCGCGAGTCCTTGTACTTGTGCGGCGACTTGATGACGCAGTACACGTTCTTCTCAGTGGGCAGCGGCACCGGGCCCGCGACCGACGCACCAGTGCGGGTCACCGTCTCGACGATCTTCTTCGCCGAGGAGTCGATGACCTCGTGGTCGTAGGCCTTGAGCCGGATGCGGATCTTCTGTCCCGCCATGGCTACTTCGTAGTCCTGTCTCTCGTAACGCTCCGGAACCCGGCGGATTCCCGTCTCCTCCGACCCACGCGGTCGGGCGTGTCGCAGCCCCTCTACGAAGATCTCCCGAAGGATTTCCCAACCAAGGGGTTGCGGTCCCTGAGACCACGAAGCCGGGGGTGACACCCACCGGGTGCCTGGCCGGCGCCCCGCTCACGCTTCCCGGAAGATTCCCGTACTTCCACCCCTGATCAGGGGTGACGAATACTGTGGGACTCGCTTCCGATCCTCCCGGCGGGAGGCGCGCAGCATCGGCACGCAACCGAGCAACCCGGACAGTCTGCCATACGGGCCAGTGGAGGCGCCAATCGAGCCGAGAAGACTACCCCGGTGGTGACGAAGGTCAAACCGCGGCGCGCACAGCACCCTCCCGGCGGCCGCCCCGCTCCCCCGCCGGGCGTGAGCCGTCCCGCCCCGCGGCCGCCGAAGCGCGGAGCACCGCCCCCGCCTTCCGGGCACGAACCGGCTCGCCCCGCCGCGGCCGGCTCAGAACCGCTCGACTTCCTGGCCGTCGGGCACCTGGTAGCAGCCAGAGACAACCATCAGACTCAGCTTCGGCGGGGCGCTCTTCGCACGATGGACGATGTTGACGCTGAACTTCCTGGCGTCGTTGTCGGCCGTGAGATTGAGGTTCTCGTTCCGGCTGGTGTCCGGCCCGTACTCGACGACCTTCCAGCCGCGTCCGGGCAGCTCCGCCTTGAGCCGCTCCATCACGCCTCCCAACTGCTCGCCGGACGCGGGCACGAAGCTCCACTTGTGAAAGACCTTGAAGTACCTCTCCGGGTCCTTCCGCCCGCAGTCTGTGACGCCAGGGCCGGTGTCGGACGCCTTGCCCTTGATGCCGATCAGGTCATAGATCTCACTGGAGACCCTCTCGGCCTCGTCGGCCACGTCTGAAGAGGTACGCCGTTCGACGGAGGTCACCACGTCAGGCTCATGGTCATCGGTCATGCCGCATCCGGTGAGGAGGGTGAGAGTGCAGGATACGAGGAGGGCCGGAACGCCCGGGTGGGTCTTCAATCGCGGAGCCTCGATGGTTCGGACCGGAATGCGCACCCGGTCGGTTCGTCAGCCTTCGTGGGTGGGCCGCCGGGGCGACATCCCCCGTCGGCCGTGCATGTGATCTCCTCTACCGCCCTCGTTCCCATGCCTTCCGGCGCTCTTGCAACGTCACCTCGTCGCCGTGTCCTGCCACGACCAACCCCTGGTTCAGCAGGCTCTCGGTGTCTTCCTTCCAGTAGTCACTGTGACCTTCGGTGTCCGTGGTCATCTGGTTGGCCCCGAAACGTTCGTCGCTGGGTACGGTCCACGGGCCGTCCCAGTCGATACCGCCGTGCCCGTAGCGGCCGACATCAGGCACGACATCCCCATCGGCCTCCTGGTTCCAGACGTGCCCTATGGGAACGTCCATCTTCTCGGCCTTGCTCACCTGGACTCCAGGACTGCCTGCGAGGATGACGTCGTCCACGTTCAGGTCGCCCTGCCGAGCGGCCGATCCGATGAGGGTCGTGCCGTAGGAGTGACCGATCGCCGTTCGGTGCGCGTCCGAGGCAACAGATCGCGACGCATCCAGTCCGTCGAGGAAGCTGTTGTATGCCGGGGCACCGTCATTCGCGTAGTGGCTGAATGGCGAGTCCTTGACGATACTCTGCGGCGCGTCGTAGCCCAGCCAGGTGATCGTGGAAACGGAACCGCCGTCGGCCTCGTCTTCGGCCACACGCCAGACGTTCACCATCCGGTTGATGTCACCTCCGATACCGGCCAGACTCGACGTCGTACCCGGCACGTAGACGGCCTGGTGGTCAGCCGTGTCCGGATTCCCGTTCGCGATGATCACCCGCCCGTTTCCTTCCCCGCTGAATCCCAACAGGTATGCCTCGGGCAGCCCCTTTCGGCCGGTGCTGTCGAAACGAGCCTGGATGGCGTCCATGCCCTTCAGCGCACCTTCCAGTCTCGCCTTCCTGTCCCCGTGCTTCTCCCGCCATTCCTGCCAGTCAGGCGTGATCAGAACCGCCGGGTAGCCGGGGTTGAGAGCGTATTTGACCGGCTCCTTCGGGATGGCATCGAGCTCCAGCCGATATGCCGCCCTCGTCTCCGCCAGGACCATGCGGTTCGCCTCGTCACGGATGTCCGAGGGAAGGCCGTTGGTCGCCCCGATGGCGCCGGGATCGACGGCGAGAAGGTCGGCGCGCTGCTCCTGGGTGAGGCTCTTCCACCACTCCGCGTTCTCCTCCGGGGTGCCGTTGTCCGGCCGGGCCGCGATGGTGTCCAGATACGTGTCGGCGGCCCGGCGCACGCCGCCCGTGTCGGACTTCGCGTCGGCCCAGTCCCGGGCCGAGACCACGGGGTCGTCATCCGCGGTGAGCGCGCGCAGCCTGGGCGCCCACTTGGCGTCCGCGTCGCCGCCTTCCTCCAGCGCCTCCGCGATCCGGTTCGCATAGCCCAGCGCGGCGCCGTAGTGCGGGTTCGGGTGGATGCTCGCCGCTTGCCGCTCCAGGGCATCGGGTACAGGGCTGCCACCGGTGCTGCCGGTCACCGTTCCGCCCTCGGTGAGCTCGGTGTCACCGAGCTTGCGGCCCGTCGGATAGCTGACCGAACCGTCCGCGTTCACTCCGCAGCCGCCCGCCCGTGCGTCCTCGAGGGCGGCGTCCAGTTTCCGCTTGGCCAGCGCCATGTCGAAGGCGAATCCGTTCAGCGCCGTACTCACGATTCCGCACTCGGCCTGCACGTAGTGGAAGTTCTTCGACAGCTCTCTGAGCTGCTGCAGGGCGGCGCCGGCGGCCTCGCCCCGCAGCCGGTTGCGCATCCCGGCGCAGATCTGGTTGTCGACCGTGTCCTTGGCCGCACGCGCCATGTCACCGGTCGCTCGGTAGCTGTCGGCGGCTTCCTCGTACTGAGCGGGCTTGAAGGCGCTCAATGTCGCGAGATCCATGAGCGCGGATCACTTGCCCTTCGTCTGGCCGCCGACGGGGGCCGTGTCCCGATAGCGCGCCGTGAGCCCGTCCAGCTCTTCCTTGACCGCCGCATCGCTCTTGGACAGGTCGTGCCCGGCTCTTTCCAGCAGTCCCCCCAGTGCCTCGCAGCGGCGTCGCACTTCGCCGGCGTACTTCTTCCAGGACTCGTACAGCTCCTTCTGCGCAGCCGCGCTCCGGCACCCGGCAGGGTCGCCCAGCCCCGCCTGGCCCTCCTCCAGCGTCGTCAGTGCCTTGCCGATTCCCGACTTCAGACCGGTGACACCCTCACCGGCCGTCACCCATGCCCTCTTGTCCGACCTCAGCTCCCCCGAAACCGCGCCCGCAGGCGTCCCACCCGGCTCATCGCTCGGGAGCTGCTCCAGGTCCGTCCGGGCGGAGCCGCGTGCGGCCGCTTCGGTCTTGATCTGCTCCCACTCGTCCCACGCCATCCCCGTACGCCTCCCTGTGCGTCAACGGCCTCGCGCCCCCGCTCCTCGAGCCTCGACGGCCGCGCAGTCATGATCGCCAAACACTCCGCGCGGGTTCAAGCAGGTCTCCACGGGTGCGGGCGAGCGCCGGACCCCGATCCCGCCCTCCGCCGCCGCGGTACCGGGCCGTTCGGCGATGTGCGCGGCCCGGCCGGAAACCCCGGGCCGAGGCCGGGCTGTCCGGTGAAGGGGGAGCGGTCATGCGGCATGGTGCCCATCCAAGTCACCGCATCCCGCCCGTGGCAGCGCTCAGGTACTCGGCTTCCGCCTGAGTACCTCGCACGGGAATCGTCCGGTCGGCCGACCGGGGCCCGTCGGCTCCCGAAGCCGGCCGGCCCGGACACGCCCGAGGGGCCCCGCACCTCACGGTGCGGGGCCCCTCGCCTGCGGCTCGCTGCGGAGCTGCCGGGTCAGACGGTCAAGGACCTACTTGACGATCTTGGTGACCTGGCCGGCGCCGACGGTCCGGCCACCCTCGCGGATGGCGAACTTCAGGCCCTCCTCCATGGCGACCGGCTGGATCAGCTGGACGGACATGGTGGTGTTGTCGCCCGGCATGACCATCTCGGTGCCCTCGGGGAGGGTCACGACGCCGGTCACGTCCGTGGTACGGAAGTAGAACTGCGGGCGGTAGTTGTTGAAGAAGGGGGTGTGACGGCCACCCTCGTCCTTCGACAGGATGTAGGCCTGGGCCTCGAACTCGGTGTGCGGGGTGACCGAGCCCGGCTTGATGATGACCTGGCCGCGCTCGACGTCCTCGCGCTTGATGCCGCGGAGGAGCAGACCGACGTTCTCACCGGCCTGGCCCTCGTCGAGCAGCTTGCGGAACATCTCGATGCCGGTGACCGTGGTGGTGGTCTTCTCCTGCTTGATGCCCACGATGTCGACGGTCTCGTTGACCTTGAGGACACCACGCTCGATACGGCCGGTGACGACGGTGCCGCGACCGGTGATCGTGAAGACGTCCTCGATCGGCATCAGGAACGGCTTGTCGACGTCGCGCTCGGGCTGCGGGATCGACTCGTCGACGGCGGCCATCAGGTTCAGGACCGACTGGCCCCACTCCTTGTCGCCCTCGAGGGCCTTGAGCGCCGAGACCTTGACGACCGGAAGGTCGTCGCCCGGGAACTCGTACTCGGAGAGGAGCTCGCGCACCTCGAGCTCGACGAGCTCCAGGATCTCCTCGTCGTCCACCATGTCGGCCTTGTTCAGGGCGACGACGATGTACGGAACGCCGACCTGGCGGGCAAGGAGCACGTGCTCCTTGGTCTGCGGCATCGGGCCGTCGGTGGCGGCGACCACCAGGATGGCGCCGTCCATCTGGGCGGCACCGGTGATCATGTTCTTGATGTAGTCCGCGTGACCGGGGCAGTCGACGTGGGCGTAGTGACGCGACTCGGTCTGGTACTCGACGTGCGCGATGGAGATGGTGATACCGCGCTGGCGCTCCTCAGGAGCCTTGTCGATCTGGTCGAACGCCGAGGCCTCGTTCAGGTCCGGGAACGCGTCGTGCAGCACCTTGGTAATGGCGGCCGTGAGGGTCGTCTTACCGTGGTCGATGTGACCGATGGTGCCGATGTTGACGTGCGGCTTAGTCCGCTCGAACTTCGCCTTCGCCACTGGGGTCCTCCTGTGGAGTGGTTCTGTACGCCTTACTCATCGGCGCCAGGGTGATCTTTGCTGGTGGTGCCGGCCGCCGGGACGAACCTCACGGGTTCGCGGGGAGCGCCCCGACGGTTACGGCGTCAAGCCTAAAGCGTGTACTCGGGTGAGTTACTCGCCCTTGGCCTTCGCGATGATCTCCTCGGCGACGTTCCGCGGAACCTCGGCGTAGGAGTCGAACTGCATCGAGTAGCTTGCGCGACCCGAGGTCTTGCTGCGGAGGTCGCCGACGTAGCCGAACATCTCCGACAGCGGCACCAGGCCCTTGACGACGCGGGCGCCGGCACGCTCCTCCATGGCCTGGATCTGGCCACGGCGGGAGTTGATGTCACCGATGACATCGCCCATGTAGTCCTCGGGCGTGGTGACCTCGACGGCCATCATCGGCTCGAGGAGAACCGGGGACGCCTTGCGCGCGGCCTCCTTGAAGGCCTGCGAACCGGCGATCTTGAACGCGAGCTCGGAGGAGTCGACCTCGTGGTAGGCGCCGTCGAGAAGCGTGACGCGGACGCCCGTCATCTCGTAGCCGGCGAGGATGCCGAACGACATCGCCTCCTGGCAGCCGGCGTCCACGGAAGGGATGTACTCCTTCGGGATGCGGCCACCGGTGACCTTGTTCACGAACTCGTAGGCCGCGTCGCCGCCCTCGATGGGCTCGACCGCGATCTGCACCTTGGCGAACTGACCGGTACCACCGGTCTGCTTCTTGTGGGTGTAGTCCACGCGGTCCACCGACTTGCGGATGGTCTCGCGGTACGCGACCTGCGGCTTGCCGACGTTGGCCTCGACCTTGAACTCGCGCTTCATCCGGTCGACGAGCACCTCGAGGTGAAGCTCGCCCATACCGCCGATGACGGTCTGGCCGGTCTCCTCGTTGGTGTGCACCTGGAAGGAGGGGTCCTCCTCCGCGAGACGCTGGATGGCGACACCCAGCTTCTCCTGGTCGCCCTTGGACTTGGGCTCGATCGCGACCTCGATGACCGGCGCCGGGAAGTCCATGGACTCCAGGATCACCGGGTTCTTCTCGTCCGCGAGCGTCTCACCGGTGGTGGTCTGCTTCAGGCCCATGACGGCGACGATGTCGCCGGCGCCCACCGAGGCGATCTCCTCACGCTTGTTGGCGTGCATGCGGTAGATCTTGCCGATGCGCTCCTTCTTGCCCTTGACGGAGTTCAGCACCGCGGTGCCGGACTCCAGGCGGCCGGAGTAGATGCGCACGAAGGTGAGCTTGCCGAGGTGCGGGTCGCTCATGATCTTGAACGCCAGCGCCGACAGCGGCTCGTCGTCGGACGGCTTGCGGGTGACGACCTGCTCGGCGTCCTTGACGTCGTGGCCCTCGATGGCCTCGACGTCCAGCGGCGACGGCAGGTAGCGGACGACCGCGTCGAGCAGGGGCTGCACGCCCTTGTTCTTGAAGGCGGTGCCGCAGAACACCGGGGTGACCGTGGTGCCCTTGCCCTTGCCCGAGGCGATGGTGACGCGGCGGATCGCGGCGTACAGCTGCTCCTCGGAGGGCTCCTGGCCCTCGAGGTACAGCTCCATGATCTCCTCGTCGTTCTCGGCCACGGCCTCCAGCAGCTTGCCGCGGTACTCCTCGGCGGCCTCGGCGTGCGTGTCCGGGATGTCGACGACGTCGTACATCTCGCCCTTGGCGGCCTCGGCGGACCAGACCAGGGCCTTCATGCGGACCAGGTCGATGACGCCCTTGAAGTCCGCCTCGGCACCGATCGGGAGCTGCATCACGATCGGCTGCGCGCCCAGGCGGTCGCTGATCATGTCGACGCAGCGGTGGAACTCCGCACCGGTGCGGTCGAGCTTGTTGACGAAGCAGATGCGCGGAACGCCGTAGCGGTCGGCCTGGCGCCACACGGTCTCGGACTGCGGCTCGACGCCGGCGACGCCGTCGAACACCGTCACGGCACCGTCGAGCACCCGCAGGGAGCGCTCCACCTCGACGGTGAAGTCGACGTGACCCGGGGTGTCGATGATGTTGATGGTGTGGTCGACGTCCTCGAGCGGCCAGTGGCAGGTCGTCGCGGCGGACGTGATCGTGATGCCGCGCTCCTGCTCCTGCTCCATCCAGTCCATCGTGGCGGCGCCGTCGTGGACCTCGCCGATCTTGTACGAAACACCGGTGTAGAACAGGATGCGCTCGGTGGTGGTCGTCTTGCCCGCGTCGATGTGGGCCATGATCCCGATGTTGCGGACCTTGGCCAGGTCAAGCGAAGTGGTAGCCATAAGGCTTCAGTCTTCTCTCGGTTCTCGATGGGGTCTGCGACTACCAGCGGTAGTGCGCGAAGGCCTTGTTGGACTCGGCCATCTTGTGCGTGTCCTCGCGCTTCTTGACCGATGCGCCGAGGCCGTTCGAGGCGTCTAGCAGCTCGTTCATGAGGCGCTCGGTCATGGTCTTCTCGCGGCGGGCGCGCGAGTAGCCCACGACCCAGCGGAGCGCGAGGGTGGAGGCGCGACCGGGCTTGACCTCGATCGGCACCTGGTAGGTGGCGCCACCGACACGGCGGGACTTGACCTCGAGGGACGGCTTGACGTTCTCGAGGGCGCGCTTCAGCGTGATGACCGGGTCGGCACCGGTCTTCTCACGGAGGCCTTCCATGGCGCCGTAGACGATGCGCTCGGCGGTGGAGCGCTTGCCGTTCAGCAGGATCTTGTTGATCAGCGAGGTCACCAGAGGAGAGCCGTAGACCGGGTCGATGATGACCGGGCGCTTCGGGGCGGGGCCCTTACGAGGCATTCTTACTTCTCCTTCTTGGCGCCGTAGCGGCTGCGGGCCTGCTTGCGGTTCTTGACACCCTGGGTGTCGAGCGAACCGCGGATGATCTTGTAGCGAACACCCGGCAGGTCCTTCACACGGCCACCACGCACGAGCACGATGGAGTGCTCCTGCAGGTTGTGTCCCTCACCCGGAATGTAGGCCGTGACCTCGATACCCGAGGTCAGACGCACACGCGCGACCTTGCGGAGGGCCGAGTTCGGCTTCTTCGGGGTGGTCGTGAACACACGCGTGCAGACGCCGCGGCGCTGAGGGGAACCCTCGAGTGCGGGCGTCTTGTTCTTCTCGACCTTGTCCTGCCGGCCCTTCCGGACCAGCTGCTGGATCGTAGGCACTACTTCTCCGGTTTCTGTGTGCCGTGTAGTAAAGCTAACCTGGAACGTCGCCGACCCACGCGGTCGGGTGTGTCGAATACCGCGGACCCCCGCCGAAGGCGGAAAAGGCGCAGATTACGGTGGCCGATACAGGCTCCCCGCACGGTCGTAGGCACGCACGAGGGCCAGGGCACACCCCAGGCACAAGGTCTGAGCGTACCTAGCCTATGGACTCCGGTCAAAACAAATGAGACGGGGAGCGACACGCCGGAACAACCGCCGCCCCGGCCGGATACCCCGCCGCATGTCCCGGCGGCCTCGCGGGCGCCTCGCGGGCGCCTCGCGGGCGCCTCGCGCCGACCGGGCACGGGGCGGCCACCACGGCGGTACGCGTACGTGGAGTACGTCCGACGCGACACCGCCTCGCCGGTGCCGCCCGGCTCCATCGGGCCCGCGCGCGCATGGCGGAGGCGGGGCGGAGCCGCGGCGCCGGGACCGGAGCTACCGGACATCCCAGGAGACGCTCGGCGGGAGTCGAGAGCAGAAGAGGCTCCGCAGCACGGCGGGGCTGCCCGTGAGCAGGTCGGCGAGACCGCGAAGGTGGGGCCACGCGACGTAGCGGCGTGCCATGGGCGCGACCCACCCTGTCCGCAGCGTCACGATCGCCCATGCGATCGCGAGCAGCCCCGGCAGGGTGCCCGTCCCCACCACCCACGACATGGTGCGGCTCCACTCTGACGCGAAGGACCCGGCACACGAGATGCGTCCGGGCCCGAAGACGCCGTCATCGTCGATGGCCCCGGTGGTGCCGACAATGCCGGAGCCAGACGACCTTCGTCCCGTTCCACTGCCGTCACCCGGTGCGCTCGAGACCCGCCGGACGGTGCCCGACGGCCCGGCTCGGCCGGGCCGGACTACTCGTCCGCGAAGATCGCGTCAGCCGAGGGAGCGGTGACGGCCCGCCGGAGCCAGCGACGCAGCGTGTCGGGGTCGCCGCAGCCGACCACGCGCTCACGAACCTCCTCGGGCACGGCGATACCGCGCTCCGCCAGGACGTCCAGGACGTCCTCGGCCGCGCGCCGCGCCTCACCCTCGGCACGGCCCTCGGCACGGCCCTCGTCACGGAGTTCCTCGGAAAGGGGCGACTTGTAGAAAGAGAGGTCCACGGCCACCAGTTTCCTCCATGTATCTGCGGCTGGGTACGTGCCCAGACCCTGCGCGATGAGTTCGACGATCGGGTTGGCGAGGACTGCGGGCGTGTCCCGCAGCACGTTGGTCATTGCCTTGAGTATGGCCCCGATGTCCGGATTCGCGGCCTGGGTGATCGCGGACAGTGTGGCGAGCGCGAGATCCTTGCGCACGTCGGCGGGGTCGGTGAGCACCGGCATGTTGTGCGGCCCCGCGACGAGCGGCCGCAGGGTGAGCAGCGGCCACTGGGGAGGGCCGAAGCGGACCGGCCTAGCCGCCCATTCGGCGGTAGCGCGATCCTGGCAGACCACCAGCAGCATCGGCTGGAGCCGGTACTTCGCGAGCAGGTACGAGGCGTAGTAGGCCCAGCTCGCGGGCTTGTCCGGGTCCCTCCTGCCCTGGGCCTCGACGGCGAGGAGAATCGGCTCGTCCTCTTCCGTCTCCAGCCTCAGCAGGGTGTCGACGCGTCGTTCGAGCGGGCGCGTCTCGGTGAGGTCTGTAGGCAGGACGGTGACCGAGGTGGGTGGGGCGAAGTCGACGCCGAGCACCTCGGACACCCCGGAGAAGAGGCCCGGGTGGTCCTGGAAGATGCGGTGCATCGCCTCGTGGGACGAGCTGACCATGAGCGTTCCTGTGATGGGCAGTGGGCGAACGGGAAGGCGCCGGGCACCTTCGACACATGCGGAAGGCATGTGCCGCACGACGAAGGTAGCTGCGCAAAAGAGCCTGAATCAGGGCCAGTTGACGATGTTCACCCCAACAGGTGACCGAGCGCGGAGCCCCATGAGACGGCGCCCGGCGGTGCTCGGGTGTCATGCGCTCATGCCGGAAGGCGTGGCTTGCGGGCCGGTGCCCGACTCCGGTCGGCGAGACGCCGAACTGCTCCCTCACCCGGTCTCGGCACGTGAAGGCACTGGTCGGCTACGTTGAACTGGCTTGCCGCGCACCCGCGCTCGGCCCGCGCATCGATCAGGAGAGCCGCTTCGACGGGATTCCCGGGATTCGGCCTCGCTCCGCGCACCCCGGGCAGACATCCGGATCCGGGCCCCGGTAGGCGCGGTCGCAACCGTCGCAGTTGCGGAGGGGATGCCGGACGGGCGGAGGCGCCTCGGGGGCCCGGAACGGCGGCAGGGGAGGAATCCGGTCCGCGAGGCGGTGGGCCAGCAGGGCGGCCGGGCGGCGCAAGGGCTCGGGCGGCAGGTGGCTGGTCAGCGCGTGGCGTACGGCGTCGGGCGGAAGGTCCCGTTCCAGCCAGGCGGCGACCCCGGGCGCGAGGTGTTCCGCATCGGCGGCGGAGAGCAGGAGCCGGGGATCGTCGTGGCGGAGGCGGGCGAGGACCTCGGCGGCGGTCCTGAGCAGGCTCGCGGCGGGGTACGCGGGCTGCGGTACGGCCGGGAGGGCCGCTCGGCGCGGGGATCGCCGGCGCGGGGCGGTGGCCGGCACCGCACGGGCCGGCGGCTTGGGCACGCTCTGCGCATCGTGGACCCGGCGCTCGTCGGTCACCCTGCTCACATCCGGCGGCACGGCGGGCGCGCCGGGCGCGGCGAGCATAACGGCCGCTTCCTGCGCGTCCGCTGCTCGGTGCGCGCCGGTGGCGCCGTGCGCGTCGGTGACGCCGTGCGCGTCGGTGACGTGGTACGTGTCCGCCGCACGGTGTGCAACGGCCGAGCCGTGTGTGTCGGCGGCGCCGTGCTCGTCGGTGGCCCCGTGCTCGTCGGCTGCTCGGTGCGCATCGGCGACGCGGTGCACAACGGCCGAGCCGTGCTCGTCGGTCGCGTCTCGGGCCGCGGTGGCCTCCCCACCGGCGGTGGCCTCGGGAGCAGCGGTGCACTGCCCGCCAGCGGTGCCCTCATGCGCCATGGTCGCGGCGCCGGAACGGCCCGGCTGGTTGCAGGAGATCGTGCGGGTGACCATGCGTCCGCTCGGGGTGCGCTCGCGAGGGCGCCGCAGATAGCCGTGGACTTCCAGCTCCCGCAGGGCGGCGGCGATACGGGCCTGGCCCTCGGGGAAGCGCCCGGCGAGGGTCCTGATGTCGACAAGGCTGCCGGCCTTGAGCGACTGGATGTGCACGCCCAGCCCGATCGCGAGCCCCGAAAGCTCGCGGTGCTGGGCGAGATGGTTGCCGATCACCGTGAAGTGGCTGGTGTGCCGGGTGTTGTCGTGGATGACGCCGGCGGGACGTGCCGCGGAGCCGCCGGGGCGGCGGGGGTGGATTTTCCCGCTGATACGGGACTGGGCGTGCGGGCGCACGCTAGGGTTCTGGGTGTCCATCGGGAAGGTTGAGTTCCTTGGTGGTCAGGCCCTCGCACTGGGATTGCCGTCCCGGCGAGGGCCGTTGCTTTTCGGTTGTGGCGGGGTGCCGCGTGTGGTGCCGCGCTGAGCGTAGAGCAGCGGACCGGCTCCGAATCCAGCTCAGTGGGGGAGGTTCACCCGTGAGAGTGAGCGGCTGCCGCGGGAGGGAGGGGTGGGGCTTGGTCGGGTTCTTTCTCTCCTCTCGGTTCCTGGTGGGGAGCGACCGGCGCACCGGAGTTCGGCTTTCCGGGATTCGGTGACAGGTCGAGTTCGGCCCACACGGTCTTGCGGGGGACGGGACCCGGTTCGACACCCCAGCGGTCGGCGAGAGCCTCGACGAGCACCAGCCCGCGTCCGGACTCGGCGTCGGGAGCGGGCGGCCGGCGGTGGGGCAGGTCGTCACCGCGCGTGTCCGTCACCTCGATACGGAGGGTGCCGGCGTCGGCGAGGAGCACGAGGCGGAACCCCCGCCCGGTGACGCGCCCGTGGACGGCGGCGTTCGAGGCGAGTTCTGCGACGAGGTGCGCGGCGACCTCGAGGGAGGAGTGCGGCAGGTCCCAGGTGCGGAGCCACTCGGTCGCGAGAAGCCGGGCGAGCCGGGCACCGCGTGGCGTGGGGGAAAGCAGCACACCGAAGTGACGTGTCCAGGGGTGAAGTTGGGTGGAATTTTTCCGGTTCACCTCACTGAGCGTGGCGGCATGCGCTTACCGTGAACAGTGACGCAGCCGATACGTACGGTGACCGTCCGGAGCTTGTCCGCTGCTGTCCGGGCTGTCGGAGCGGGCGTTGCGGGTGCGGTACGGGCCGTACGGCACAGCGGTACGACGGTACGACGGAGGAGTGCGGTATGTCGGTGGACAACGAGGTGCGGCGGCCGACGACTGAGACGGACGAGCCGGGGTGGGAGGTGGAGCCGAACGACGACTGGGGCGTGGCCGTGGTCGCCACGGTGGGGCGGCAGTTGAGGCTGCGGCGGGAGGCGGCGGGCCTGCGGGCCGGTGAGTTCGGCGAGGCGGTGGGGTACGGGGAGGACCTGGTCTACAAGATCGAGGGCGGGAAGCGGATTCCCCGCCCCGAGTATCTGGACAGGGCGGACGAGGTGCTGGGGGCGGGTGGGCTGCTTGCGGCCATGAAGGAGGACGTGGGCAAGGTCAGATATCCGAAGAAGGTTCGGGATCTGGCGCAGTTGGAGGGGCGGGCGGTCGAACTCCAGTTGTACGACCCGCTGAACGTCCATGGGCTGCTGCAGACGCCGGAGTACGCGCGTGGGCTGCTGCTGATGCGCCGCCCGGCCTATACCGGGGACGAGGTGGATCGGTTCATCGCCGCGCGGGTGGCCCGCAAGTCGGTGTTCGAGCGCGACCCGGCGCCTGAACTCAGCTTCGTTCTGGAGGAGTGGACGCTTCGGCGTCCCCTCGGCGGTAGGGCACTGGTCCGCAACCAGCTTGAACACCTCCTGGAAGTGGCCCAGTTGAGGAACGTTGAGCTACAGGTGATGCCGATGGACCGCGAGCAGCATGCCGGGCTGGCAGGCGGCATCGAGGTGCTGAAGTTCGAGGACGGCTCGGTGGTCGGGCGCTCTCCGGCCATGGCCAACGGTCGACCGGTGACCGAGGCCCGGCAGCTCCGTATCCTGGAACTCCGCTATGGCATCATCCGGGCCCAGGCCCTCACGCCCCGTGAGTCGACTGCCTTCATCGAGCAACTGCTGGGGGATACATGATGATCCGCAACACCTCGGCCGGGGACGCCCCCGACCTGATGTGGTTCAAGAGCAGCTACAGCAGCAGCAGCGAGGGTGACTCCTGCCTCGAGGTCGCCGCCGTGCCCGGCACGGTCCATGTGCGCGACTCCAAGTGCCTCGACGGCCCCCGACTCGCTCTGACGCGGTCGGCCTGGGCGGACTTCGTGACGTACGCCTCGGGAGGCTGACCTCCGGACCGCACGGGCCCTGCGCCTGCTCGTCGGCGGGCACGGGGCCCATGGGCGCCGCTCCCGGGCAGCTGGGTGGCCGGCTGCCCGGCCGCGCGCTGACCGTCGAACAGCTCGGGGACACGCACCTTCGTGACGGCAGCGATGTCGTCGTCCGCGTGGAGCAGGTTGAGGCGGTGGTGTCCGCACGGCACGGCCCTCGGGCACCGGAGCCCAGCCGAGGGACCGGCTCCGCCGGACTGCCCGCGTCGGTCCGCGATCGCCGTCTCAGGCGTCCTCTGGTTCTCTCGTCCCCTCGTTCCCTCCTCCCCTCGTTCCCTCCTCCCCTCGTTCCTCCCCCACCGCCACCGCCATCGCCACCGCGCCCACCGCACACCGCACACCGCACGCCGAAGGGCGGCCACCCCGGAGGGTGGCCGCCCTTGGCGTCAGACGTGCGCCTTACTGGTTGTACGGACCGTAGTCGTAGTCCTCCAGCGGAACGGCCTGGCCGGAGCCGGTGCCGAACGGCGAGTAGTCGATGTCGTCGTAGCCGACGGCCGAGTACATCGCGGCCTTGGCCTCCTCGGTCGGCTCGACCCGGATGTTGCGGTAGCGGGCGAGGCCCGTACCGGCCGGGATGAGCTTACCGATGATGACGTTCTCCTTGAGGCCGATCAGGGAGTCCGACTTGGCGTTGATCGCCGCGTCGGTGAGGACCCTGGTCGTCTCCTGGAAGGACGCCGCCGACAGCCACGACTCGGTCGCCAGCGAGGCCTTGGTGATACCCATCAGCTGCGGACGGCCGGAGGCCGGGTGGCCGCCTTCCTGGACCACGCGGCGGTTCTCGTGCTCGAACTTCGAGCGCTCCACCAGCTCGCCCGGCAGCAGCTCCGCGTCACCGGACTCGATGATCGTCACACGGCGCAGCATCTGCCGGATGATGATCTCGATGTGCTTGTCGTGGATCGACACGCCCTGCGAGTTGTAGACCTTCTGCACCTCGCCGACCAGGTGGACCTGGACGGCGCGCTGGCCGAGGATCCGCAGCACGTCGTGCGGGTTGGTGGCACCGAAGGTGAGCTTCTGCCCCACCACGACGTGGTCGCCGTCCCGCACCAGGAGCTTGGCGCGCTTGGAGATCGGGTACGCCGCCTCGTCGCTGCCGTCGTCCGGAGTGATGACGATCTTCTTGGTCTTCTCGGTCTCCTCGACCCGGACGATGCCGGCGACCTCGGAGATCGGGGCGACACCCTTCGGGGTACGGGCCTCGAAGAGCTCGACGACACGCGGCAGACCCTGGGTGATGTCGTCACCGGCCACACCACCGGTGTGGAAGGTACGCATCGTCAGCTGGGTGCCGGGCTCGCCGATGGACTGGGCGGCGATGATGCCGACCGCCTCGCCGATGTCGACCAGCTTGCCGGTGGCGAGCGAACGGCCGTAGCAGAACGCGCAGGTGCCGACGGCGGACTCGCAGGTCAGGACCGAGCGGGTCTTGACCTCCTCGACGCCCGCGCCCACGAGCGCGTCGATCAGCACGTCACCGAGGTCGACGTTGGCCGGCGCGATGACCTTGCCGTCCACGACGACGTCCTCGGCGAGCATCCGCGCGTACACCGACGTCTCGACGTCGTCCGCCTTGCGCAGGACACCGTCGGCGCCCCGCTCGGCGATCCGCAGCTTCAGACCGCGGTCGGTGCCGCAGTCCTCCTCGCGGATGATGACGTCCTGCGAGACGTCGACCAGACGACGGGTCAGGTAACCCGAGTCGGCCGTACGCAGGGCGGTGTCGGCGAGACCCTTTCGGGCGCCGTGGGTGGAGATGAAGTACTCCAGCACGGACAGGCCCTCGCGGAAGGACGCCTTGATGGGACGGGGGATCGTCTCGTTCTTGGCGTTCGACACCAGACCGCGCATACCGGCGATCTGGCGCATCTGCATCATGTTTCCGCGCGCACCCGAGTTGACCATCATGAAGATGGGGTTGGTCTTCGGGAAGTTGTCGTTCATCGCCTCGGCGACCTCGTTGGTCGCCTTGGTCCAGATCGCGATGAGCTCCTGGGTGCGCTCGTCCTTGGTGATCAGACCGCGCTCGTACTGCTTCTGGACCTTCTCGTCCTGCGCCTCGTAGCCCGCGACGATGTCCTTCTTCGCCTCGGGGACGACGACGTCCGAGATGGCGACGGTGACGCCGGAGCGGGTCGCCCAGTAGAAGCCGGCCGCCTTCAGGTTGTCGAGCGTCGCCGCCACGATGACCTTCGGGTAGCGCTCGGCGAGGTCGTTGACGATCTCGGAGAGCTGCTTCTTGCCGACGGTGTAGTCGACGAACGGGTAGTCCTCGGGCAGCAGCTCGTTGAAGAGCGCGCGGCCCAGGGTGGTGGTGAGGCGGAAGCTGTCGCCCTGCTGCCAGGGGCCGATGCCCTCGTGCCCCTCCTCGTCCGCCGGCGGGGTCCAGCCGCGCGGCGGGACGGTGCCGATCGGGAAGCGGATGTCGATCTTCGCCTGGAGCGAGAGCTCCCGGGCGTCGAACGCCATGATCGCCTCGGCGGTGGAGTTGAACGCGCGGCCCTCGCCGCGCACCTCGCGCTCCTCCTCGTCCGTGGTGAGGAAGAAGAGGCCGAGAACCATGTCCTGGGTCGGCATGGTGACCGGACGGCCGTCGGCCGGCTTGAGGATGTTGTTCGAGGACAGCATCAGGATGCGGGCCTCGGCCTGCGCCTCCGCGGACAGCGGCAGGTGCACGGCCATCTGGTCGCCGTCGAAGTCCGCGTTGAACGCGGTGCAGACGAGCGGGTGGATCTGGATGGCCTTGCCCTCGACCAGCTGCGGCTCGAAGGCCTGGATGCCGAGGCGGTGCAGCGTGGGCGCACGGTTCAGCAGCACCGGGTGCTCGGCGATGACCTCTTCGAGGACGTCGTACACGACGGTGCGGCCGCGCTCGACCATGCGCTTGGCCGACTTGATGTTCTGCGCGTGGTTCAGGTCCACCAGGCGCTTCATCACGAACGGCTTGAAGAGCTCCAGGGCCATGGCCTTGGGCAGACCGCACTGGTGCAGCTTCAGCTGCGGGCCGACGACGATGACGGAACGCGCCGAGTAGTCCACCCGCTTGCCGAGCAGGTTCTGGCGGAACCGGCCCTGCTTGCCCTTCAGCATGTCGCTGAGGGACTTCAGCGGGCGGTTGCCGGGGCCGGTGACCGGGCGGCCGCGGCGGCCGTTGTCGAACAGGGCGTCGACGGCCTCCTGGAGCATCCGCTTCTCGTTGTTCACGATGATCTCGGGGGCACCGAGGTCGAGCAGGCGCTTCAGGCGGTTGTTGCGGTTGATCACACGGCGGTACAGGTCGTTCAGGTCGGAGGTCGCGAAGCGGCCACCGTCCAGCTGGACCATCGGGCGCAGGTCCGGCGGGATCACCGGGACGCAGTCCAGCACCATGCCCTTGGGGCTGTTGCTGGTCTGCAGGAAGGCGGAGACGACCTTGAGGCGCTTGAGCGCACGGGTCTTCTTCTGGCCCTTGCCGGTGCGGATGATCTCGCGGAGGCGCTCGGCCTCCTCGTCCAGGTCGAAGGACTCCAGGCGCTTCTGCAGCGCCGCGGCGCCCATCGAGCCGTCGAAGTACGTGCCGAAGCGGTCGCGCAGCTCGCGGTAGAGCAGCTCGTCGCCCTCGAGGTCCTGGACCTTGAGGTTCTTGAAGCGGTTCCACACCTCGTCGAGGCGGTCGATCTCGCGCTGGGCGCGGTCGCGCAGCTGCTTCATCTCGCGCTCGGCGCCCTCGCGCACCTTGCGGCGCACGTCGGCCTTGGCGCCCTCGGCCTCCAGCTCGGCCAGGTCGGCCTCGAGCTTCTTGGCGCGGGCCTCCAGGTCGGCGTCGCGGCGGTTCTCGATCTGCTGGCGCTCGACGGAGACATGGGCCTCCAGCGAGGGCAGGTCGCGGGTGCGGCGCTCCTCGTCCACGTACGTGATCATGTACGCGGCGAAGTAGATGACCTTCTCCAGGTCCTTCGGGGCGAGGTCGAGCAGGTAGCCCAGCCGCGACGGAACGCCCTTGAAGTACCAGATGTGGGTCACGGGAGCGGCCAGCTCGATATGGCCCATCCGCTCGCGGCGCACCTTGGCGCGGGTGACCTCGACGCCACAGCGCTCACAGATGATGCCCTTGAAGCGGACGCGCTTGTACTTGCCGCAGTAGCACTCCCAGTCCCGGGTAGGGCCGAAGATCTTCTCGCAGAAGAGTCCGTCCTTCTCGGGCTTGAGCGTGCGGTAGTTGATGGTCTCCGGCTTCTTGACCTCGCCGTGGGACCACTGACGGATGTCGTCAGCGGTGGCCAGGCCGATCCGCAGCTCGTCGAAGAAGTTGACGTCGAGCACTATGCGTCAATCCCTCTCAGGGTCGTGTCTCAATCAATGGTCTGATGGGGGGTCCCTCCACGCCCACAGGGCGTAGGGGGAGGGTCCGGGGACGGCCGGGGCTCCCGTCGGGAGCCCCGGCCAGGCCCGTCAGACCTCTTCGACGCTGCTCGGCTCGCGCCGGGACAGGTCGATGCCGAGCTCCTCCGCGGCGCGGAAGACGTCCTCGTCGGTGTCGCGCATCTCGATGGACATGCCGTCCGAGGACAGCACCTCCACGTTGAGGCACAGGGACTGCATCTCCTTGATGAGCACCTTGAAGGACTCGGGGATGCCGGGCTCGGGGATGTTCTCGCCCTTGACGATGGCCTCGTAGACCTTCACGCGGCCGGTGACGTCGTCGGACTTGATGGTCAGCAGCTCCTGGAGGGCGTAGGCGGCGCCGTACGCCTCGAGCGCCCACACCTCCATCTCGCCGAACCGCTGGCCACCGAACTGAGCCTTACCACCCAGCGGCTGCTGGGTGATCATCGAGTACGGACCGGTCGACCGGGCGTGCAGCTTGTCGTCGACCAGGTGGTGCAGCTTGAGGATGTACATGTACCCGACCGAGATCGGGTCCGGGAACGGCTCGCCGGAGCGGCCGTCGAACAGGCGCGCCTTGCCGGACGGGAGGACCATGCGGTCGCCGTCGCGGTTCGGGATCGTGTGCTCCAGCAGACCCGCCAGTTCGTCCTCGCGGGCGCCGTCGAAGACGGGGGTGGCGACGTTGGTGCGGGGGTCGACCTGGTCGGCACCGATCGCCTGGAGGCGCTGGGCCCACTCGTCGGCGAGGCCGGAGACGTCCCAGCCCTGGCTGGCGAGCCAGCCGAGGTGGATCTCCAGGACCTGTCCCGGGTTCATCCGGGAGGGGACGCCGAGCGGGTTGAGGATGATGTCGACCGGGGTGCCGTCCTCCAGGAACGGCATGTCCTCGATCGGCAGGATCTTGGAGATGACGCCCTTGTTGCCGTGGCGGCCGGCGAGCTTGTCACCGTCGGTGATCTTGCGCTTCTGCGCGACGTACACGCGCACCAGCTGGTTCACACCGGGGGGCAGCTCGTCGCCCTCCTCGCGGTCGAAGACGCGGACGCCGATGACCTTGCCGGTCTCGCCGTGCGGCACCTTCAGCGAGGTGTCGCGGACCTCGCGGGCCTTCTCACCGAAGATCGCGCGCAGCAGCCGCTCCTCCGGGGTCAGCTCGGTCTCGCCCTTGGGGGTGACCTTGCCGACCAGGATGTCGCCGGCGACGACCTCGGCACCGATGCGGATGATGCCGCGCTCGTCGAGGTCGGCGAGGACCTCCTCGGAGACGTTCGGGATGTCCCGGGTGATCTCCTCCGGGCCGAGCTTGGTGTCGCGGGCGTCGACCTCGTGCTCCTCGATGTGGATCGAGGAGAGGACGTCGTCCTGCACGAGGCGCTGCGACAGGATGATCGCGTCCTCGTAGTTGTGGCCCTCCCACGGCATGAACGCGACGAGCAGGTTCTTGCCGAGCGCCATCTCGCCGTTCTCGGTGGCCGGACCGTCGGCGAGGACCTGGCCCTCGATGACCCGGTCGCCCTCGGAGACGATGACCTTCTGGTTCACCGAGGTGCCCTGGTTGGAGCGGGAGAACTTCGCGACGCGGTAGGTGGTGTACGTGCCGTCGTCGTTGGCGACGGTGACGTAGTCGGCCGAGACCTCCTGGATCACACCGTCCTTCTCGGCCTTGATGACGTCGCCGGCGTCGGTGGCGCAGCGGTACTCCATACCGGTGCCGACGAGCGGCGCCTCCGCCTTGATCAGCGGAACGGCCTGGCGCATCATGTTCGCGCCCATCAGGGCGCGGTTGGCGTCGTCGTGCTCGAGGAACGGGATCATGGCGGTCGCCACCGACACCATCTGGCGCGGCGAGACGTCCATGTAGTCCACGTCCTCGGGCGACACGTAGTCGACCTCGCCGCCGCGGCGGCGGACGAGCACGCGGGCCTCGGCGAAGCGCAGGTCGTCGCCGAGCGCGGCGTTGGCCTGCGCGATGACGAAGCGGTCCTCCTCGTCGGCGGTCAGGTAGTCCACCTGGTCGGTGACCTGGCCGCCCTCGACCTTGCGGTACGGGGTCTCGACGAAGCCGAACGCGTTCACCCGGCCGTAGGTGGCGAGCGAACCGATCAGACCGATGTTCGGGCCCTCGGGGGTCTCGATCGGGCACATCCGTCCGTAGTGGGACGGGTGCACGTCGCGGACCTCGAAGCCGGCCCGCTCACGGGACAGACCGCCGGGGCCCAGCGCCGACAGGCGGCGCTTGTGGGTCAGGCCCGACAGCGGGTTGTTCTGGTCCATGAACTGCGACAGCTGGCTGGTGCCGAAGAACTCCTTGATGGAGGCGACGACCGGCCGGATGTTGATCAGGGTCTGCGGCGTGATCGCCTCGACGTCCTGGGTGGTCATGCGCTCGCGCACGACGCGCTCCATACGGGCGAGACCCGTGCGGACCTGGTTCTGGATCAGCTCGCCGACGTTGCGCAGACGGCGGTTGCCGAAGTGGTCGATGTCGTCGGTCTCGACGACGATCTGGGTACCGCTCTCGCCGACCGTCTCGGTCTCCCCGGCGTGCAGCTTGACCAGGTACTTGATGGTCGCGATGACGTCGTCGGTGGTGAGCACGCCGGCGTCCAGCGGCTCGTCGGCGCCGAGCTTCTTGTTGACCTTGTAGCGGCCGACCTTGGCCAGGTCGTAGCGCTTCGGGTTGAAGTAGAGGTTCTCGAGCAGCGTCTGCGCGGCCTCACGCGTCGGGGGCTCGCCCGGGCGCAGCTTGCGGTAGATGTCGAGGAGCGCGTCGTCCTGGCCCTGGGTGTGGTCCTTCTCCAGGGTGGCGCGCATCGACTCGTACTCGCCGAACTCCTCCAGGATCTGCTCGGTGGTCCAGCCGAGCGCCTTGAGCAGGACGGTGACGGACTGCTTGCGCTTGCGGTCGATGCGCACACCGACCATGTCGCGCTTGTCGATCTCCATCTCCAGCCAGGCACCCCGGGACGGGATGATCTTGGCGGAGAAGATGTCCTTGTCGGACGTCTTGTCGATGGAGGAGTCGAAGTAGACGCCCGGCGAGCGGACCAGCTGCGACACCACGACACGCTCGGTGCCGTTGATGACGAAGGTGCCCTTGTTCGTCATGAGCGGGAAGTCGCCCATGAAGACGGTCTGGGACTTGATCTCGCCGGTCTCGTTGTTGGTGAACTCGGCCGTGACGAAGAGCGGGGCGGCGTACGTGAAGTCGCGCTCCTTGCACTCGTCGATCGAGTTCTTCGGGGGCTCGAAGCGGTGGTCGCGGAACGTCAGCGACATCGACCCGGAGAAGTCCTCGATCGGGGAGATCTCCTCGAAGATCTCCTCCAGACCGGACTTGGTGGGGACGTCCTGTCCGGACTCCAGAGCCGCCTCGACACGAGCCTTCCACGCGGCGTTGCCGAGCAGCCAGTCAAAGCTCTCGGTCTGCAGCGCGAGGAGGTTCGGAACCTCGAGGGGCTCCTTGATCTTTGCAAAGGAGATGCGCAGCGGGGCGGTGCTTGCGCCGTTGTTCGTATTCGCGGTCGAGGCGTTGCGCGAGGCGGCCAAGAGGGGGTCCTTCCGAGGGCTCGGACTCACTACGCGCGTACCGGTCCCAAGCCGGGCACAAAGACAGAAATCCCAGGTCAGGGCTATTCCGGTCAACGATGCTCGTGCGAGGGGATGCCCCTGGTGACGGGCAGGGGGCAGCTAACAGGCAGCGCAAAGGGTCAGTGTAGCCACTTGGCCCACTGATGTCCAGGGCGGGTTTACCGAGACCCTCGTTGTTCTCAACTCCGCGGTATGCCGCGCGCCGGGAGGCGCACACCGATACTGCCCGTTCGACCGCCGATCCATGCCTCGAACTTGGACCGTTGTGACGACGCGTCCTGAGAATTGCGCGCTGCGTGCGGTTCGTCAAGGCCCCCCAGCCCAATCCTGACTGCGGGGATCGTCACCCGTGCGCACGGCGAAGATCACCTTACTCCCCGCGACGGACAGCGCAAGGCGCCCGCCCGACGCTGCGACAACGCCGAAGGGCGACCACCCGAATGGATGATCGCCCTTCGGCGCGTGCGCGTTACAGCGCAGGAGTCAGCGGACTCCCGAGGTCACTTGACCTCGACGGCCGCACCGGCGCCCTTGAGGGACTCGGCGGCCTTCTCCGCGGCCTCCTTGGTGACCTTCTCCAGGACCGGCTTCGGGGCGCCGTCGACGAGGTCCTTGGCCTCCTTCAGGCCCAGCGAGGTCAGCTCACGGACGACCTTGATGACCTGGATCTTCTTGTCGCCGGCGCCGGTGAGGACGACGTCGAACTCGTCCTGCTCCTCGGCGGCCTCGGCGGCCGGGGCACCCGGGACGCCGGCGGCGGCCACGGCGACCGGGGCGGCGGCGGTGACGTCGAACTTCTCCTCGAACGCCTTCACGAACTCGGAGAGCTCGATGAGGGTCATCTCCTCGAACTGCGCGAGCAGGTCTTCCTGAGACAGCTTCGCCATGATGGCGGTCCTTCCACTCATTCGGCTGGTGCCGGGATGTACATAACGGCGGGCGTACGGCCCGCTACGACCCGCGCCGGGCGGCGTGGATCAATGCGCGAGCCGAATTACTCGGCACCGCCCTGCTCGGCCTGCTTGGCGCGAAGCGCGTCCACGGTGCGGACGAGCTTCGACGGAAGCGCCTGGAAGAGCGCGGCAGCCTGGGACTGCTTGCCCTTCATGGCGCCCGCCAGCTTGGCGAGCAGAACCTCGCGGGACTCGAGGTCCGCAAGCTTCTTGATCTCATCGGCGGACAGCGCCTTGCCGTCAAGGACACCGCCCTTGATGATGAGGTTCGGGTTGTCCTTGGCGAAGTCACGAAGACCCTTCGCCGACTCCACCGGGTCACCGGTGATGAAGGCGACCGCCGTCGGACCAGCGAACTGGTCGTCGAGCGAGGTGATCCCGGCCTCATTGGCCGCAATCTTGGTCAGCGTGTTCTTCACCACGGCGTACTGGGCGTTCTCACCGAGCGAACGGCGCAGCTGCTTCAGCTGCGCCACGGTGAGACCGCGGTACTCGGTCAGCACGGCGGCGTTCGAGCTGCGGAACTTGTCCGTCAGCTCGGCGACCGCGGCGGACTTGTCGGGCCTCGCCATGAGCCTCGGCCTCCTTCCGGGTGATTCGGACCGCATGGGCTGAAGGAAGGAGACTGGGCAAAACGAAACGCCCCGGCGCAGGCGCACGGGGCGTGGCTCCACCGGACGGACGTCCGGGAGCCTCATCCACAGTCACCTGCGCGGGTCGTCCGCAGCTAGCGGATCCTTCGGCCGCCGACACCCTGACGGGCACGGCAACGACCAGCGGTCTTTGGCTTCCGGGGAAGACTACGCGAACGGATCGGCGCCAAGCAAATCGGGCGTCCGGACCGGTGGGGGCCCCGGTCGCGGCCGCCGCCGACGGGAACCGCCGGCGGTCACGGCCAGGGGTGCAGGGGCCGCTCAGCCGCCCAGACCGGCGGCACCCTCCGCACCGGCGCCCTCCAACTGCTTGAGCATCTCGAACAGATCGAAGGTGTCCTTCGCCGGCGGCGCCTGGACGGTGGCCGCGGCACCGTAGTCGGAGTAGCTCGCGGTCATGTTCATCGTGCCCTGCGGCATCTTGATGCCCACGACCATCTTGACCGGGTACTGGTCCTCGTTGACCCAGACCTCGGTGTCGTAGCCCTTGATGCCGGCCTTCTCGACGCCGTCGACCAGCTCCTTGCGCTCCTCCGCGGAGAGCACGTCGAAGGACTTGTTGGCGTCGAGCATCTCCTCCAAGGTCAGCGTGCCCTTGTAGTGCTGCGCCTCGACGCCGTCGACCTTCTCCGCACCGAGGTGCTTGATCTTGGGCGAGCCGAGCAGCAGGGCGAGCTGCCGGGCCGGGTCCTGGTTCATGTTCTCCAGGCTGCCGGTCATCTGCTTCTGGAGTGTCTTGTCGCCGCTCGCCTCGGCCGCGGCCGTGAGGTCCAGCTTCATCCAGCGCTTGCCGTCCAACTCGGCGGCCTGCTTGGCGCCCAGCTCCATGTACATGGCGTCGTCCACCATCACCATGCGCACCTGCGACGGCGCGTCGGGGTCGCCCTCGGCGAGCATCGAGCCCTTGGCGGTGACGTCCATCACCACAGGGTCCCACCCCTGCACACCGGACATCTCCATGGTGCCGCCGCCCTCCAGGCCGGCCGGCATGGTCACGGTCATACGGACCTTGGCGGACTTGGCGTCCGACGTCTTCTTGTAGGCGGCCTGGATCGCCTCGGCGATCTCGCCCTGCGACTGGGCGGCGGACTGCGGCGAACCTGCGGCCTTCTTCCCGTCCCCGCCACCGTCCTGGCAGCCCGCGGCGCCCATGACGACGGCCACGGCCGTCAGGGAGACGCCCGCGCGCTTCCACGTCGACATGCTCATGAAATCCCCACCCCGGTCTTCTGTCCTGTTGCGTCAGTGAAGTCGGTTGAAACCGTAACGCACCCCGCCGACATCGGCGCACCGATAAACAAGCCCCCGCACCCCCTCGGCGAGAGGGGGTGCGGGGGCAGGTCCCGCCGCGTGCGAGCCGCCGGGCTCAGACCGCGGCCGGGTCCTCCTCGACGAGGAGGTTGCGGGTGCGGTTGGAGTCCAGCGGGATGCCGGGACCCATGGTGGTGGTCAGGGTCGCCTTCTTGATGTAACGGCCCTTCGCGGCCGACGGCTTCAGCCGGAGGATCTCCTCCAGCGCCGCGGCGTAGTTCTCCACCAGCCTGGTCTCGTCGAAGGAGACCTTGCCGATGATGAAGTGCAGGTTCGCGTGCTTGTCGACACGGAACTCGATCTTGCCGCCCTTGATCTCGGTGACGGCCTTGGCGACGTCCATGGTCACGGTGCCGGTCTTGGGGTTCGGCATCAGACCACGCGGACCGAGCACGCGGCCGAGGCGGCCGACCTTGCCCATGAGGTCCGGGGTGGCGACGACGGCGTCGAAGTCCAGACGGCCCTTCGAGACCTCGTCGATCAGTTCGTCGGAGCCGACGATGTCGGCGCCCGCGGCCTCCGCGGCCGCAGCACGGTCACCGGTCGCGAAGACCAGGACCCGGGCGGTCTTGCCGGTGCCGTGCGGAAGGTTCACGGTGCCACGGACCATCTGGTCTGCCTTGCGCGGGTCGACGCCCAGGCGGAAGGCGACCTCGACGGTGCCGTCGAACTTGGTGCCGGCGGTGTCCTTCGCAAGACGGACGGCCTCGAGCGGGGCGTAGTTGCGCTCCCGGTCGACCTTGGCGTCCGCGTTGCGGAGAGCCTTGCTGCGCTTCACTTCTTCTCCTGTGGTTTCTCAGGCGTGGAGTTCGTGGTCCGGGCCAGCGCCTGGCCCTGCCACTGAGGTCTCGGGGGAGTCGATCAGCCCTCGACCGTGACGCCCATGGAACGGGCGGTGCCGGCGATGATCTTCTCGGCGGCGTCCAGGTCGTTGGCGTTCAGGTCGGGCATCTTGGTGGTGGCGATCTCGCGGACCTGGTCGCGCGTCAGCTTGGCGACCTTGGTCTTGTGCGGCTCGCCGGAGCCCTTGTCCACGCCCGCGGCCTTCAGGATCAGCTTGGCGGCCGGCGGAGTCTTGGTGACGAAGGTGAAGGAGCGGTCCTCGTAGACCGTGATCTCCACCGGCACGACCATGCCACGCTGCGACTCGGTCGCGGCGTTGTAGGCCTTGCAGAACTCCATGATGTTGACGCCGTGCTGACCCAGCGCGGGGCCGACCGGCGGAGCCGGGTTGGCGGCGCCGGCCTGGATCTGGAGCTTGATAAGCCCCGTGACCTTCTTCTTCTTGGGAGGCATTGCTCTCTCCGGGTCCAGTTGAGAGTGTGCTGTAACGGCATGACATCCACCCGATCATCCGGATGGAGGCATACCGCACCACGATAGCGGGTACTACCGCGGGGCCAAAAACCGAGCAGGTCAGAACGGCCGGGAGGCCGTTCCGGGCCGGGCGGACCCGACCGGGAGGGCCGTCCCGCCCAGGGCACTCGGCACTCTCCGCCCCGCGCGCACCGCCGGCGCCCCCACCGCACCCCACCGCACCGGCGGGGCCGTCGGGACGCCGGGCCGGCAGCACCTCCGGCGCGGTCGGCGCCGACCGCCCTCGAGGCACCCGGTCACGGCCCGGGACGCCGCCGACGGCCCGGGGACCGCAGCCCGGCGGCCGCCGGTCGACTCGCGTATCACGTCGGGGCCCTTCCCGCCCGGCAGCCGGTCCCAGCGGCCGGCTGCGGCGGGACGTCCCGCACACGGTGCGGACGGGACCTGCCGCCGGGGACGGGCCACCACGCCGGAGGACATCCGACACGGCCCCCGGCCTGGTCCGGGCAGGCCACGGCCCGGTGACGGCCCCCAGCACGCGAGAAAGCCCCCGCCCAACGGGAAACCGCTGGTCAGGGGCTCTTTCGTAGGCTGGAACGCCTAGTTCTTCTGGATCTGGTCGAAGCTCAGCTCGACCGGCGTCTCGCGGCCGAAGATCTCGACGAGGCCCTTGACCTTCTTCGAGTCCGGGTTGATCTCGTTGATCGTGGCCTGCAGGGTGGCGAAGGGACCGTCGGTCACGGTGACCGAGTCGCCGACCTCGAAGTCCAGCACCTGGACCTCGACCTTGCGGGCGGGCGCCGGCTTGCCCTCGGCCTCGGCCGCCTCGCGAGCCGCCTTCTCCTCCGCCTCCGGGGCGAGCATCTTGACGATCTCGTCCAGGGTCAGCGGGTACGGGTCGTACGCGTTGCCGACGAAACCGGTGACACCGGGCGTGTTGCGGACGACACCCCAGGACTCGTTCGTCAGATCCATCCGGACGAGCACATAGCCGGGCAGCTTGTTCTGCCGGACGTTCTTGCGCTCGCCGTTCTTGATCTGGACGATCTCCTCCTCGGGCACCTCCGCCTGATAGATGAAGTCCTCGACGTTCAGCGAGACGGCACGCTGCTCCAGGTTGGCCTTCACCCGCTTCTCGTAGCCGGCGTAGGTGTGGATCACGTACCACTCGCCGGGCAGCCCGCGCAGCTCCTCGCGGAGCGCGGCGACGGGATCGGCCGGAGCCTCCGGCTCGGCCTCCTCGACGGACTGCTCGCCGGACCGCTCGGAGGCCGCCGCGGCCCCGTCGGTCTCCGCCACTGCTTCGGCGTCGGGTTCCACGTGGATCGCGGCCTGCTCGGCGGGCTCGCCCGCAGCGGCGTCAGCAGCTTCCGCCTGGTCCGGGTCGACGGAGTCCGCCGCCTCGACGATGTCGAGCGCGTCCTCAGTGGACTCGAGGCTCTCGCGCGGCTCAACGGCGTCGTTCAGGTTCGGGTCAGACACGGTGGCTGCTTCTTCCTGGATACAGATGGGGTGGAACATGCGGAAAAGGCGCCGGTCGGGCGCCCTCCGCGGGATCAGCCGAAGACGTACTTGACGGCTGCCTGGAAGCCATAGTCCATCACGGTCACAAGACCGATCATGATGACGACGAAGATGATCACCACGGTCGTGTACGTCGTCAGCTGGTTGCGGGTGGGCCAGACGACCTTGCGCAGCTCGGCGACGATCTGCCGGTAGAACAGCGCGAGGCGGCCCAGGGGGCCTTTCTTCCCACGCTTGCCGCCCTTACGGGACTTCTTGCGTGAGTCGGGCGCCTCGTCCTCGGCATCAGGCATGTCGATGGAGCCCACGGCGTCCGTCACGTCTCTCACCTGATTCCGGGTCGTGGCCGTGCCGCGCCCGGTCGAGCCGCACGGCGATGCATCGAAGTACGTACATGCGCACACATCCTGGCGAAGGTGTGTGTAGCAGGGCCGGAGGGACTTGAACCCCCAACCGCTGGTTTTGGAGACCAGTGCTCTACCAATTGAGCTACGACCCTATGTGGTTCCCCCCAAACCTACCGCATCCGCGGCGGTGGTCGGTGAGGGCCAACGACCAGTGAGTGTACGTGGTCGGGGGCCGTGCGTCGAACAGATAGCTTCCGGGCGGTTCCTGTCCGCGTTCCGTCCGGACCCGTTCGGCCACCGCGCGATCACCTTCGGCAGCCGTCCGGCCGGTGAAACCCCTGTGCCCGGGCGCTCGGCGTTCTGGGACCATGGCCGTATGAGCGCTGCTACTCCTCCCACCGAGCGCCGGGTCTCCGCCCGCATCGGCGCGATCTCCGAGTCCGCGACCCTCGCCGTCGACGCCAAGGCCAAGGCCCTCAAGGCCGCCGGCCGTCCGGTGATCGGTTTCGGCGCGGGCGAGCCGGACTTCCCGACCCCGGACTACATCGTCGAGGCCGCGATCGAGGCCTGCAAGAACCCGAAGTACCACCGCTACACCCCGGCCGGCGGCCTGCCGGAGCTGAAGAAGGCGATCGCGGAGAAGACCCTCCGCGACTCGGGCTACGAGGTCGACCCGGCGCAGGTGCTGGTGACCAACGGCGGCAAGCAGGCGATCTACGAGGCCTTCGCGGCGATCCTGGACCCGGGCGACGAGGTCATCGTCCCGGCGCCGTACTGGACGACGTACCCCGAGTCGATCCGGCTGGCCGGCGGTGTCCCGGTGGAGGTGGTCACCGACGAGACCACCGGCTACCGGGTCTCCGTGGAGCAGTTGGAGGCGGCCCGCACTGAGCGGACGAAGGTCGTCCTGTTCGTCTCCCCCTCCAACCCGACCGGCGCGGTCTACAGCCGGGCCGACACCGAGGCGATCGCCCGCTGGGCCCTTGAGCACGGTCTGTGGGTGCTGACGGACGAGATCTACGAGCACCTGGTCTACGGCGACGCGTCGTTCACCTCCGTACCGGCACTGGTGCCCGAGCTGCGCGACAAGTGCATCGTGGTCAACGGCGTGGCGAAGACGTACGCGATGACCGGCTGGCGGGTCGGGTGGATCATCGGCCCGAAGGACGTCGTCAAGGCCGCGACCAACCTGCAGTCGCACGCCACCTCCAATGTGTCGAACGTGGCCCAGGTCGCCGCGCTGGCCGCCGTCTCCGGCGATCTGGAAGCGGTCGCGCGGATGCGTGAGGCGTTCGACCGCCGCCGGGGGACCATCGTGCGGATGCTCAACGAGATCGACGGCGTGCTCTGCCCGGAGCCCGAGGGCGCCTTCTACGTGTACCCGTCGGTCAGGGACCTGCTGGGCAAGGAGATCCGCGGGCAGCGGCCGCGGACCTCGGTGGAGCTCGCGGCGCTGATCCTGGAGGAGGTCGAGGTCGCGGTCGTCCCCGGTGAGGCCTTCGGCACGCCGGGCTATCTGCGGCTGTCGTACGCACTGGGCGACGAGGACCTGGTCGAAGGCGTCTCGCGCATGCAGAAGCTCCTTGCGGAGGCCCGGGACTGAGGTTCCGTTTCCGCCCGGCCGGGGCCCGTTCGCCGTCCGGGGGCGCGCGCCCGGGCGTGTTCCCGGGTCCCGGGGCCGGGGAACGGGGGCGTTCCGGGGCGCGCTCTCGGGGGACGGGGTCCCGGGGATCCGCGGCCCACGGCCACGGGCCGGGGCGTCCACGGCACGGGCGCCACTTCCCGGGACGTCACGGACCGATGCCATCGTCCGGGACGTCACGGACCGATGCCATGACCCGGAGTGCTGCCGGCGCGGGCGACGCCCTCGGCCGGTTCCCTCCCGTAGTCCCGAGGCACTCCGGCCCGAGGCGCTCCGGCCCGGGGGCCGTCCCCCGCCGGACGCGTTCTTTCGTTCGGGCAAGGACCCGATCGGGGAAAGGGGCTGCCGGATGCCCGGTGTCTGCGGCAAGATCCTTCAATGGAGCGAGTACGCGACCTCAGCCTGCTGCCCAAGGCCCATCTGCATCTGCACTTCACCGGGTCGATGCGGCCCGGCACCCTGCTCGAACTCGCCGACAAGTACGGTGTGCACCTCCCCGACGCGCTGACCGGCGGGGAGCCGCCGAAGCTCCGGGCGACGGACGAGCGGGGCTGGTTCCGCTTCCAGCGGCTCTACGACATCGCGCGGTCCTGTCTGCGGGAGCCGGAGGACATCCGGAGGCTGGTGCGGGAGACGGCCGAGGAAGACGTGCGGGACGGCTCGGGCTGGCTGGAGATCCAGGTCGACCCCACCTCGTACGCCCCGATGCTGGGCGGGCTGATCCCCGCGCTGGAGACCATCCTCGACTCCGTGGACGAGGCGGTGCGGGCGACCGGGCTGGGGATGCGCGTCGTGGTCGCCGCGAACCGGATGAAGCATCCGCTGGACGCCCGCACGCTGGCGCGGCTGGCCGTGCGCTACTCCGACCGCGGGGTGGTCGGTTTCGGGCTCTCCAACGACGAGCGCCGGGGCATGGCACGGGACTTCGACCGCGCGTTCACGATCGCCCGCGACGGCGGTCTGCTGGCGGCCCCGCACGGCGGCGAACTGGCCGGACCGTCGTCGGTGCGCGACTGCCTCGACGATCTGGACGCCTCCCGGATCGGCCACGGTGTGCGCGCGGCAGAGGACCCGAGGCTGCTGCGCAGGCTCGCGGAGCGCGGGGTGACCTGCGAGGTCTGCCCGGCGTCGAACGTGGCCCTGGGGGTGTACGAGAAGCCGCAGGACGTACCCCTGCGGACACTGTGGGACGCGGGCGTGCCCATGGCGCTGGGCGCGGACGACCCGCTGCTCTTCGGGTCGCGGCTGGCGGCCCAGTACGAGATCGCCCGGCGCCATCACGGCTTCACCGACGAGGAGCTGGCCGAACTCGCCCGCCAGTCGGTCCGGGCCTCGGCGGCTCCCGGGCATGTGCGCGACGCCCTGCTGGGCGGAATCGACGAGTGGCTGAAGGACTGACGGCGTCCCGTCGCGGCGGGACGCGCCGCGCGCGGCACCCGGCACCCGGCACCCGCACCGAACGCCCTCAGAGGCTGACGCCGACCGTCACGGGCTCGTTGACGAGCGTGACCCCGAATGCGTCGCGGACCCCGGCGACCACCTCGCGAGCGAGGGCGAGGAGGTCCTCGGTGGTGGCCTCGCCGCGGTTGGTGAGGGCCAGGGTGTGCTTGGTGGAGATCCGGGCGGGACCGCCGCCGTAGCCCTTGGTGAAGCCGGCCCTGTCGATGAGCCAGGCGGCGGAGGTCTTGGTGTGCCCGTCGCCGGCCGGGTAGGCGGGCGGGCGGACGTCCTCGCCGAGCCGGTCCCGCACCCGGCCGAGGAAGGCCTCGTACTCGGCCGCCGACAGGATCGGGTTGGTGAAGAAGGAGCCGGCCGACCAGGTGTCGTGGTCGTCCGGATCGAGGACCATGCCCTTGCCGGCACGCAGCTTCAGGACCGTCTCGCGCGCCGCGGCCAGCGGCACCCGGTCGCCGGCCTCGACACCGAGGGCCCGCGCGGTCTCGGCGTACCCGACGGGAGCGGACAGGCCCCCCGCGTCCTCCAGCCGGAACCGGACGCGCAGCACCACATAGCGGTCGGGAGAGGCCTTGAAGCGGCTGTGGCGGTAGGTGAAACCGCAGTCGGCGTTCGGCACGGTGACCGTCCGGCCGGTGCGCCGGTCGTAGGCGACGACCTCGCTGATGGTGCTGGAGACCTCCTGACCGTACGCCCCGACGTTCTGGATCGGGGTGGCACCGGCCGAGCCGGGAATGCCGGACAGGCACTCCACTCCGGCGAGTCCGGCCTCGACGGTGCGGGCCACGGCATCGGTCCACACCTCGCCCGCGGCGAGTTCCAGCTCCCCGCCCTCCAGCCGGAAGCCGGTGGTGGCGACGCGCAGGGCGGTCCCGTCGAACCCCTTGTCCCCGATCACCAGGTTGCTGCCGCCGCCGATCACCAGCAGCGGAGTCCCGGCCGCGTCCGCCTCCCGGACGGTGGCGATCACCTCGTCGTCGGTGGTGGCCGTGACGAGACGGGTGGCCGGACCACCCAGACGGAAGGTGGTCAGCGGGGCGAGGGGCGCGTCATGGAGTTCCAGCACGGGGACAAGGGTACGGTCCGGCCGGTCGCCGCCCCGGGGCGGCCGGAACCCCGGGGGGGCGGCCGGAATCCCCGGGGGCGGTCTCGGTGCGGACCGGCCCGGCGCGACGGGGCACATACCCGCCGGGAGGCGTCCCTTCCGGGGGTCCGGTACGTGTCCGGGGCCGGGAACCTGTCCGGGGCCACGGGGTTCTCGGTGACCCTGAAGCGGTGACCCCGGAGCGGTGACCTCGGAGCGGGAACAGGGGGCGGGACGAGGGGGCGGGACAGGCCCGGTACGGAGGGACGGGACGGAACGGGGGCCGGTGACGGACCGGGCACCTTCGCGGCCGGGTACCTACCGGGATACGCGGCCCCGCACGCACCGCGCACACCGCACGCACCGGCCATGCTCGGGCACCCGGCCCCGGGCGGACCGCACGGCATCCGGGGCAGCCGGCCTCGATCCGGCAGACCACGGCCCGGCACCCGGCCCCGGACAGGTATCCGGCCCCGGACGGACCGGACACACCCCGGGCACGCGGCCCGGCCAGGCACGCGGCCTCAGGCGAGTCGGACGACCGCCCGGGACATACCGAGCACTTTCTGGCCCGCCGAGACCGCCGTCAGGTCGACGCGCACCAGGTTGCCGCCCAGCCTGGCCGCGACCTTGCCGCCGACCTCGATGACCGCGCCCTCGCCGTCGTCCGGCACGACCACCGGCTTGGTGAAGCGGACCCCGTACTCGACCACCGCACCCGGGTCGCCCACCCAGTCGGTCACCACCCGCGCCGCCTCGGCCATCGTGAACATGCCGTGCGCGATCACGTCGGGCAGACCGACCTCCCTGGCGAACCTCTCGTTCCAGTGGATCGGGTTGAAGTCCCCGGAGGCGCCCGCGTAGCGCACCAGCACCGCCCGGGTCACCGGGAAGGTCCGCACCGGCAGTTCGGTGCCGACTTCGACGTCCTCGTACGCGAACTTCGCGGCCATGGGGTCAGCCCTCCTCGGCGGCACGCGCCACCAGCTTGGTCCACGCGGTGACGACGTGCTCTCCGGCCTCGTCGTGCACCTCGCCGCGGATGTCCAGGATGTCGTTGCCCGCGAGCGACTTGATCGCCTCGATCGTGGAGGTGACCGTCAGCCGGTCCCCCGCCCGCACCGGGCGGGTGTAGGCGAACCTCTGGTCGCCGTGCACCACGCGGCTGTAGTCCAGGCCGAGCTGCGGGTCCTCGACGACCTCTCCCGCCGCCTTGAACGTGATGGCGAACACGAAGGTCGGCGGGGCGATCACGTCCGGGTGGCCGAGGCGGCCGGCGGCCCCGGGGTCCGTGTACGCGGGGTTGGCGTCACCGATCGCCTCCGCGAACTCCCGGATCTTCTCCCGGCCGACCTCGTACGGCGCGGTGGGCGGATAGGTCCGCCCGACGAAGGACTGGTCGAGCGCCATGGACTCGCTACCTCCTGGTTTCCCTTTACTGGCCGGTGGCACCGGAACACTCGCCGGTAACCCCGGGACAAACGACACGAGGCCGCCCCCGGGTGGGGACGGCCTCGCATTCGAGCCTGATTCAGCGCGTCTCGCGGTGCGCGGTGTGTGAGTTGCAGCGCGGGCAGTGCTTCTTCATCTCAAGACGGTCCGGGTTGTTGCGCCGGTTCTTCTTGGTGATGTAGTTCCGCTCCTTGCACTCCACGCAGGCCAGCGTGATCTTCGGGCGGACGTCGGTGGCAGCCACGTGAGTGCTCCTTGGACGGATGGACGGATTGAACGCAGAAAAGAGTAGCCGATCGAAGGACCGACCCCACAATCGGCTACTGAGTGTAGCGGTGACCGGACTTGAACCGGTGACACAGCGATTATGAGCCGCTTGCTCTACCGACTGAGCTACACCGCTTTGATGCCGGATCCCCTCGCCCGAAGGCGAGGATCACCCAACACCAGAGCCCCAATACGGAATCGAACCGTAGACCTTCTCCTTACCATGGAGACGCTCTGCCGACTGAGCTATTGGGGCGAGCGATGAAGACATTACACGGTCGGTCGCCGATCGCCCAAATCCGTTTACAGGCCGCGTTGGCCGCCTTCGTCACCCCCCGGTACGTCCCGGCGCGTCCCGGCGGGCCCGCAGACCCGTACCGCTCGGCGGGCGCCGGTCCACCCGCCGCCACGCCTGTCCCGTACGCCACTCGTGGTCACACCGGTACGACTATTGCGCTCCTCCTCGATGCGGGGTCGAGGCGCCCCTAAGGTCTGTCACACGCCGGGTGATCTTGATCGTCCCGCGGGCCGACCGCAGGCCACTCTCCCGCCCTCAGGAGCGCGATGCCCGACAGCCAGGCGCAGCCGCCCGACGGCGCCACCGCGGACAGCACCACGCTGCTGCTGTGCGGCGCCCGGCTCACCGACGGACGCACGGTCGACGTGCGGCTGAGCGGCGCACGCATCGAGGCCGTCGGCACCGCCGGGAGCCTGAGCACCGCGGCGACGGCGCGTTCGGCGCGCGTGGACCTGGGCGGGTATCTGCTGCTGCCCGCCCCCGCCGAGCCGCACGGCCACGCCGACACCGCGCTCACCGCGCTCGCGCCGGAGGGGCCGGTGTCGTACGCCACCGAGGACGTGCAGCGGCGCGCCACCGAGGCGGCGCTGCTCCAGCTCGGGCACGGCGCGACGGCGCTGCGCTCGCACGTGCGGATCGGCGATGTGCAGGGACTCGGGCCGCTGGAGGCCGTGCTGGAGGCGAGGCGGGCGCTGCGCGGGCTCGCCGAGGTGACCACCGTCGCCGTACCCCGGCTGCTGACCGGGGTGGCCGGCGCGGACGGCCTCGCGATGCTGCGGGACTCGCTGAAGACGGGCGCTTCCGTGGTGGGCGGCAGCCCGGACGCCGATCCGGATCCGACCGGTTACACGGAGGCCGTACTGGAGGCCGCGGCGGAGCACGGCTGCCCGGTGGACCTCCACACCGACGGCGACGACCCGGCGCGACTGGCCCGGCTCGCCGCCATGGCCGGGGGCCTGCGCCCCGGCGTGTCGATCGGCCCGTGCGCCGGTCTCGCCAGGTTGCCCGCGGATGTGGCCTCCCGGACGGCGGACCAGCTGGCGGCCGCCGGTGTCACGGTCGTCTGCCTTCCGCAGGGCGGCTGCGCGGGCTCCGAACTGCGCGGGGTCGCTCCCGTTCGGCTGCTGCGGGCGGCGGGAGTCCCCGTCGCCGCGGGCAGCGGGGCGATGCGCGACGTGGCGAACCCGGTCGGCCGGGGCGACCCGCTGGAGGCGGCCTTTCTGCTCGCCTCGCAGGGCGGCCTGCGGGTCCCGGACGCGTACGACGCCGTCAGCGCGGCGGCGCGGGCGGCGATGGGCCTGCCGGAAGTGCGGGTGGAGGCGGGCTTCCCCGCGGAACTCCTCGCGGTCCGGGGCGAACGGCTGGCGGGCGTCCTGTCACTCGCGTACAGCCGAATCGTGATCCACCGGGGACGCGTGGTGGCACGGACCAGCGCGGTACGGGAGTACTGCGACTCGGCGGCGGCGGTGGCGCTGGAGCTGCCGCGACAGGGGCGTCCCGATCCCAGGCCGTGAGGGAGCGGCCGAGACCGGGCGCAGAGGCCGTTCGAGGCGCGGGCGCGGGACGGGGTGTGGCCCGAAAAGGAGCCGGCGGAGCGGGAGACAGGGCGCGGCCGGGGCCCGATGCGGGCGAGGGCGCAGACGGCGGCCGAGGCGGAGCCGGGAGCCGAGGGCCGAGGAGCTGGGAACCGCGCACCGGGGGCCGGGAGCCGAGGAGCCGAGGGCCGAGGGCCGAGGAGCTGGGAGCCGCGCACCGGGGGCCGGGAGCCGAGGAGCTGGGAGCCGGGGAGCCGGGGGAAGCGGCAGGCAGGACCGGCAGGGGCCGCCGCCGCCGAGGTGGAGCCGGTGATACCGGTCGGCCCCTCCGGTGCCTACCGGCATGCGCCGGGCCGCGGCCCGGCGCATGCCGTGGTCCGCGAGTCCGCGGCGGTGGGCGAAGGGCCGGAGGGCGGGCGCAACCCCGAGAGTGGCCGAGAACAGCATCCCGGTCCCCGGCCGGCGCGCGCACCGGGCACCGGACGGGCGTACGGTCGGGAGCATGCGCATAGTCATCGCTGGAGGACATGGCCAGATCGCGATGCGTCTGGAGCGGCTGCTCGCCGCGGGCGGGCACGAGCCGGTGGGCATCATCCGGAAACCGGAGCACGGCGACGACCTTCGGGAGGCCGGCGCGGAGCCCTGCCTGCTGGACCTCGAGTCCGCCTCGGTGGAGGAGGTCGCCGCGGTGCTCCAGGGCGCGGACGCGGCGGTGTTCGCGGCGGGCGCCGGTGCCGGGAGCGGTGCCGGGCGGAAGAAGACGGTGGACCGGGACGCCGCGGTCCTCTTCGCCGACGCGGCCGAACGGGCCCGGGTGCGGCGGTACGTCGTCCTGTCGTCCATGGGCGCCGATCCCCGGCACCGGGGCGACGAGGTGTTCGACGAGTACCTGCGGATGAAGGGCGAGGCGGACGCCTACGTGAAGGGCAGGGAGACCCTGGACTGGACGATCCTGCGCCCCGGGATGCTGACGAACGACGCCGGCACCGGGCTCGTCCGGCTGGAGGCCGCTACCGGGCGGGGGACGATCCCGCGGGACGACGTGGCCGCGGTGGTGGCCGAACTGCTGGACAGTTCGGCGACGGCGGGGCTGGTCCTGGACGTGATCAGCGGCAATGTGCCCGTCACGGTCGCGGTGAAGGCGATCGCGGGCAACTGAGCCGGCGCGGGGGCGGTACCGGACTCCCGCAGAAGCGGCGGTGCCCGGCGCGGCCGGACTGAAGGCTCTGGACGGCGCGGCCGGACGGAGGGCCTGGACGGCGCGGCCGGACGCGAGGTCTGGACGACGTGGCGGGACGCGAGGTCTGGACAGCGCGACCGGACGGGGGGCCTGGACAGCCTGGCCGGACGCGGGGTCTGGACGGCGCGGCGGGCACGACTCCCCCCGGGCCTGGGCCACACCCGGGTCAGAGCACGGTCTGGGTGCTCGGGCTTGGGCCGGCGCCCGGGTCGGCGCTGAGGCGAGTCCGGGCATGGGCGGTCGGGTGCGGGGCACCGGGCCGGGCCCGGGTGAACGGGAGGCGGAGGCGGCCTTGTGCCCCGTCCGGCTGATCACCGGCGTGCGGGGCCGCGCTTCACCGACTCGTCGTCACCGGTAGTCCCTGGCATACGAGTTGCACCGGCTACCGCATAGCGTTCGACCGGTTCCCGCTCCGGCGGCATTCCCGTTCCCGGCGTCTTCCGGTGGCGTGATGGGTGGCGTAATCGGCGGGGGAACCGCCGTGCACCCGGCCGGACAACCCCGCACGGCACCCCTCGGCGCCCCTCGGCGCCCCTCGGCACCACCCTGCCCGAACTACCACGTGACGGGAACCACATCCCGCTTTACCCCGTATTTATTCACCTTGTGGCACCAATCACAGAATTGCCTCTTGCCGACGTCCGCCTCCACTCGGATGCTGAGAACCCCGGCGGAAATCCCCATTCCCGATTAACCGCCTTACATGGGATCAGAACCTCAGGATTCATGTGAAAGGGCGGCGCCATGCAGCTTTCCCCCCTCCCCCGCAGAACGACGGCCAAGATCGCCAGACGCCTCGCGGCAGGCATTGCGGCGGCCACCGTCGTGACCGGTGCGACCTCGGCCGTCGCTCCGGCCGAGGCCTCCGCGGCCCCCGCCAGCGCACAGCGGATCGACGGGTGGATCAAGCACTCGCTGATGGTCATGAAGGCCAAGGGAATTCCCGGCAGCTACCACGGGATCCACCGCAACCTGATGCGCGAATCGAGCGGCGATCTCCATGCGATCAACCTCTGGGATTCAAATGCAAAAAAGGGCATTCCATCCAAGGGGCTCATGCAGGTAATTGAACCTACATTTCGGACATACCACGTGGAAGGCACCTCGTGGGACATTTATGACCCAATTGCAAACATCACCGCGGCGTGCAACTACGCGGCCAAGCGCTACGGGTCCATCGACAACGTGAACGGCCCCTACTGATCGCCCCCGCCACCCCGGCCAGGGTGAAAGCAGGCCCGGTGGCTTCAGGACCGCCGCATCCGGGCGGCCGAGGGCGCCGGGCTTCCCGGCCGCCGACGGTGTCCGGCTTCCGGCCCCGGCGGCGACACCTCGTGTCCGTGAACCTGCGGCCGCACCCTACCGCCGCCGCGGCGGCGAGCGGACGGACCGGGGCAGCCGCGGACGGTCGCCGGGCCCGGATGCCCTACCCGGTGCGGGGGTCGCCGCCTACAGCCGGAAGACCCGCGCCAGTTCCCGGGACAGCGCCGCCACGGCAGCGGCACCGGTCAGCGGCGCCACACGCACGGACAGATAGCCGTCCGGCCGTACGACGAAGGCGGCAGGACCCGTCGAGCGGTAGACACGGGCGAACTCGCCTCGGCTGTCGAGGAAGGCGGGCAGGTGCCGGCCGTCCGTGTCCGTCGCGTAGCCCACGATCTCCGTGACGTCCCCGGTGCCGCCGTCGGGCGCACCCCATGCGACGGCCGTGCCTCCGTTCGCGCCCTCGTCTTCCGCACGGACGCCCGGCGCCGTACTCGTACCCGTACCCGTACCCGTGGCCCTGCCGGCGTCCGCACCCGCGGCAGTCCCCGTATCCGTCCCCGTACCGGTACGGATACCCGTACCCGTACCGGCGTCCGCGCCGGGAGCGAGGAGCACCAGGGCGGTCAGCTGCCCGTCCGTGAGATGGCGGATCGCGGTGGCGACCTCGGCGCACGCGCCCAGCGCGGCGGCCGAGTCGGCGTGGAGCAGCAGCACATGGCCACGGTCGCGCAGCAGGTCGTACAGCCGGAGGGGAAGGGCGGCGACACCCCCGGTGAGACCGCCGCAGTCGGGCGCCCGGTCGCCGGGGCCGGGACCCGCCAGACCCGGTGCGGCCAGGCCGACGACGGGGCTGTCCGGATAGGCGACGAGCAGCTGGGCCTCACGCAGGATGACGGTCGCGAGATCGCCGGAATCGGCCCGGACGCCCTGGGCGGCGTGCCGGACCGTGCGCTCGACCACCTCCTCACCGATGGGACGGCGCTCGGCGTCGTAACTGTCCAGAAGGCGGGGATGCGCCGCGCCCCGCACGGTGAGAGCCAGTTTCCACGCGAGGTTGCAGGCGTCCTGGATTCCGGTGTTCATCCCCTGGGCACCGGTCGGCGGGTGGATGTGCGCGGCGTCGCCGGCGATGAAGACCCGACCGTCCGCGTACTTGTTCACCAGGCGGTGACTGATCCGGAACACGGAGGACCAGCGCATGGCCGAAGCCGTGGTCGGTTCCGGGGAGAGCCGGTCGAGGACGGCCTGGATGTGCTCGATACCGGGCGCCCGCCGCCCGGTCTCCGGCCCGTGCGCGACGGGGCTTCGGGAGCCCTGCTCCCCCGCGGGGCGACGACCGGCGGAGAGTTCCGGCGGGACGAGCATGGACACCCGATAGCGGCCGCGCCCGGGCAGCGGGACGCAGACGAGCAGGTCGTCGACGGTTCCGTCGTCGCCGTGGTGCACGGCGCGGACGCCGTAGCCCGGCGGCAGACCCCAGTCGACCTCGACGTCCGCGAGCATGTACTCCTCGGGGAGGGCGGCACCCTCGAAGGTGAGCCCGAGCGTGTTGCGGACGACGCTGTGGGCCCCGTCGCAGCCGACGAGGAAGCGGGACCGGACCTCCTCCTCCCCGCCGTCCACCGTGGCGATCCTGCTGAGTACCCCGTCCTTTTCCTGCTCGAACGAGAGCAGCTCCGTGGCGCGCTCGATCCAGGTGCCGAACCGGGCGAGGTGCTCCTCGATGACGCGCTCGGTCTCGTACTGCGGCAGCGCCGCGAACCCGTAAGGCACGTCCGGCGGAAGCCGGAGATCGATGCGCCCCCGCTCGGCACCGTCCTCGTACAGCAGCTGGCCGCGCATCGGCACGGCTGCGTCCAGGGCTTCGCGGACCATGCCCATCCGGTCCCAGATCTCCAGGGTCCGCGGCTGGATCCCCACGGCCTTGGCGTACGGCAGCCGGGCCGGAAGCCGGTCGATGATGCGGCAGTCGGCCCCGTGCCGCCGCAGCTCCGCGGCCGCGGTCAGTCCCACCGGCCCGGCACCCGCGATCAGTACATCGGTGTCCACCACTGGCGTCTCCCGCCGAGAGCCCCGGCTGCGCTGTCCCTCCATGTTCGGCCGCCGGGCCGGCTCCGGCGAGTCGGACCCGCCCGTGGACGCCGTCCGCGGACCGGGGCGCCGGTCGCGGGGCGTTCGGCCGCGGACCGTCCCGCCCGGGTCGGTCTCCACGGGCACCCGCCCGGCATTCGGCCACCCGTTGCCTTCCGGACATTCTGCGCATTCCGGACACCCGGCGCGTTCCGGTGACTCGACGACGCGTCGAGGTTCCGTAGCCGTCGCCGTGCGCCCGGCCGGGGGCTGCGGGGCAGGCCTTAGGGTGAGCGCGACAGCGGCAGACCGCCAATCGGAGCAAGGAGCAGACGTGAGCGAGTCGGCGTCCATCGCCCTGCAGCAGGAGATAGCCCGGGAACTCCAGGTCTCCGAGGCCTTCGAGGCCGAGCACGAGATCGAGCGCCGAGTGGCCTTCCTCGCCGACCGCCTGACCTCCACCGGCCTGCGTTCCCTGGTGCTCGGCATCAGCGGCGGCGTCGACTCCACCACCACCGGCCGGCTGTGCCAGCTCGCGGTTGAACGCGTACGGGCCGCCGGGCACGAGGCGCGGTTCCACGCCATGCGCCTGCCGTACGGCGTGCAGGCGGACGAGCACGACGCACGGCTCGCGCTGGACTTCATCCGGGCCGACCAGGTGCTGACCGTGGACGTCAGGCCGGCGAGCGACGCCGCACTCGCCGCCTTGCCGGCCTCGGGCGTGAGCTTCCGCGACGCCCACCACCGGGACTTCGTGCTCGGCAACATCAAGGCGCGGCAGCGCATGGTCGCCCAGTACGCGGTAGCGGGCGCGCACGACGGTCTCGTCGTCGGCACCGACCACGCCGCCGAGGCGGTCTCCGGCTTCTTCACCAAGTTCGGCGACGGCGCCGCGGACCTGGTGCCGCTGACCGGCCTGACCAAGCGCCGGGTGCGCGCCGTCGCCGACGCGCTGGGTGCGCCCGCCGAGTTGGTGTGGAAGACCCCGACCGCCGACCTGGAGAGCCTCGACCCGGGCAAGGCGGACGAGGACGCGCTCGGGGTCACCTACGACGAGATCGACGACTTCCTGGAGGGCAAGCCGGTGGACGAGCGTGCCTTCGAGACGATCGTCCGCCGCTACCGGGCCACCGGCCACAAGCGCGCGCTGCCCGTCGCCCCCTGAGTTCGGCACCTCCCGCAGGGCGGGGGTGCCCACGGCCCGCTCCGCGCCGCGGAACCGTGCGGCCTGAAGCGGCCGCTCCGGCGCCTGTCCCCCGGCAGGACGGCCGGCACGCGGCGTCGGGCAGGACGGCCGGCACGCGTCCCCCGGCAGGACGACCGGCGCCTGGACGGCACATGAGCGGCGCCGTGACGGACCGCGGTCATGTGCAGGCGCCGTGGAGGGAGTACGGATGGTGGTGGAGACCGGCAGGAACGGCACCGGTCCCAGGCGCCGCAGGCTCCGCAACCCGCCCCACGCAAGGCTCACATGCGCCGGTCAGCGCCCGGACATCAGTGGAACGGAATCCGACGGGCCACTCGCTCCGGTTCCCGGCGAAAGACCGCACCGGGGCAACGAGAAGACCCCCGCCACCCTGCGTCTCCGCAGGTCAACGAGGGTCTCACTTCGCGTGGCGGCGCCAGGATTCGAACCTGGGTAGGCTAAGCCGACGGATTTACAGTCCGCTCCCATTGGCCACTCGGGCACACCGCCATGGGGAGTCGCTCTGGAGCCGCTTGCGCGTGGTGCTCCGTGGCAACGACGTAAACGATACCCGATCCCCAGGGGTGCTCCGCCACCGGTTTGATCAGCACCCGCGGCGGACGCGGATGGCTAGGCTTTGCCTGGCGGTCCGGGCATCCGGCCGTCCGTCTAGCCACCCGATACAAGGAGCCACAGGACATGGCCGACTCCAGTTTCGACATCGTCTCGAAGGTCGAGCGGCAGGAGGTCGACAACGCACTCAACCAGGCCGCGAAGGAGATCTCGCAGCGCTACGACTTCAAGGGCACCGGCGCGACCATCGAGTGGTCGGGCGAGAAGATCCTGATGCAGGCGAGCGGCGAGGAACGGGTCAAGGCGATCCTCGACATCTTCCAGTCCAAGCTGATCAAGCGCGGCATCTCACTGAAGACGCTGGAGGCCGGCGAACCCCAGCTCTCCGGCAAGGAGTACAAGATCTTCGCCTCGATCCAGGAGGGCATCTCCCAGGAGAACGCGAAGAAGGTCGCCAAGACCATCCGCGACGAGGGCCCGAAGGGTGTCAAGGCCCAGGTTCAGGGCGACGAGTTGCGGGTCAGCTCGAAGAGCCGGGACGATCTGCAGACCGTCATCGCCCTGCTGAAGGGCAAGGACTTCGACTTCGCCCTGCAGTTCGTCAACTACCGCTGATCAAATGGTCTGAACTGCACGGACGTAGTCAGGCTGAGCGAGCAGGGCACAACGGGGGCGCATCCCCGAGGACTGCCTCGACGGCGGCCCTCGTTGTGTCCTCCTCGTCCGGCCACAGGTGCGTGCAGGTGGCGAGCGCGATCGACGGCTTGGCGTGGCCGAGCCGCTTCCGAACCGTCTTGACGTGCTCGCCGTGCCTGATGAGCAGCGAAGCGCGTGGAAGTGCCGTAGGCCATGGAGGCTCGCGCCGTCAGGTGCCGCTATACGGGTCGGCTCGCTTCCCTGCGGCTTGCCCGCCCGGCACCCACGCCGCACGTGCCTGCTCGTGCCGCTCTGCGAGCGTCTCGCCGGCGACCCTCATGGCCCGCGACCACGTGTGCGCCCATGCGCCCCGCCGCACCGCCACGCGAAGCTTGCTGGGGAAGACCAGCCGTGCGGTACGCATTCGCGGCTTGCGCGGGTCGGTCCGGTCCTCGGTCCTCACCCGAGGCCGGCTCCCACGGGCGTCCGCGATCCCGTTCGAGGTGTGCGGCGAGGGCGTCGCCGCTCTGGTGAGTGGCACGGCGGGGTGGCTCTCGTGCGTCTTGGGTTCACCCGGGTACGACGCGTCCGCGTTGTCCGGGTCGATGGCCTGCTGCCGAACCGTGATCTCACGTCGAAGGTGGGGCGGCCGGGCCGCACCGCCCCCGCCGCCTGTCACTGGCGGCCCGGGTGCGATGTCGGAAATCCGCCAGACCCGGCGGCGCCCGCGCCGCAGACTCGTAGGCGCGGGCCGGGGCGGACGGGCCCAGGGGAGAGACGATGACGATGTACACGACGGTCGACAGCCCGCTCGGTGAGCTGCTGCTGGCCGGTGAGGAGTCCGCGACCGCGGCCGGCGGCACCGCGCTCGTCTCGCTCTCCCTGCCCGGGCAGAAGCGCGCGGCGGAGGCTCGGCGGGGCCGGCGGCCCGCCGCGGGGGCGTTCGAGGAGATCGCGGGGCAGCTCCGGGCCTATTTCGCCGGGGAGCTGACGCGTTTCTCGATCGAGTTCGCTCCGGTTGCCGGCACGGACTTCCAGCGGCGTGTCTGGCGGGCGGTGGAGGAGATCCCGTACGGCCGGACGGCGAGCTACGGCCGGATCGCGGAACGGGTCGGCGTCGCGGGGGCCGGGGTGAGAGCGGTGGGGACGGCGATCGGCCGCAATCCGCTCCTGGTCGTGCGGCCGTGCCACCGGGTGATCGGCGCCGACGGCGCACTGCGCGGCTACGCGGGCGGGCTGCCGAACAAGGAGTGGCTGCTCGGGCTCGAAGGCGGACGGGAGCCGGTGCGGGCGGTTGCGGGCGGGCCGGTGCCGTGAGTACGTGCGGACCGGAAGGCGCACCGCTGGTATGAGCGCGGGCGGACCGGAAGGCGCACCGCTGCCATGAGCGCGGGAGTGTTCCCGCGAGCGGATCGGTTCGGGTAACTCCGGGAACCGGGGCCGGCCGTACACGGAGGTGGAGCCGGTGCCCGGGGACCCGTCCGTCTTCGGCGGAGCCTGGCCGCGTACCACGGGTGCCCGGGTCCGTCCGGGCGGGCATCGCCGGGGCCGCGCCGGTCCCGCGCCGCGGCCGGCCGGCTGGACCTGGCCCCGCCCGGGCCGGGTCGAGGCTCCGCGCCGGGTCGAGGCTTCGGGAGACCGAGGCTTCCGGAGCGGGGCGCCGGGAGGGCCGAGGCCCCGGGTCCGCGGCGGGCCGGGCCCGCTCGCTAGCGGGCCCTGGAGTGGCCGAAGAGGATGCGGTACGCGATCAGCAGGACGAGTGCACCGCCGATGGCGGACACCCAGGTGGCACCGTCGTAGAAGTCCTGGGTGATCGGCCGGTCCAGGAAGCGGGACGATATCCAGCCGCCGACGAAGGCGCCGGCGACTCCGATGAGAGTGGTGCCGATCAGCCCGCCCGGATCGCGGCCCGGCAGCAGGATCTTGGCGACGACCCCGGCGAGCAGCCCGAGAATGATCCAGCTGATGATGCCCATGCCATGACCTGCCTTTCCTTGTACGCGTCCTCGGACTCCTGCCCGTAACGCGCTGCTGCCATGTCAGACGACCGGGGTGGGCGGTGCGGTTGCGGCCGTGCGTAGGGTGCGGCGTATGACACATGAACTGCGCAGGTCGCTGGGCGTGTTCGACGCCGTGGTCATCGGTCTGGGCTCGATGGTCGGCGCCGGGGTGTTCGTCGCCCTGGCGCCCGCGGGCGCGGCGGCCGGCACCGGGCCGCTGCTGCTCCTGGCCCTGGGGCTCGCCGCGGTCGTCGCGTACTGCAACGCCACGGCGTCGGCCCGGCTCGCGGCCCGCTATCCGGCGTCGGGCGGGACGTATGTGTACGGGCGGGAGCGGCTCGGACCGTTCTGGGGGTATCTCGCGGGCTGGGCGTTCGTCGTCGGCAAGACCGCCTCGTGCGCGGCGATGGCGTTGACGGTGGGTGCGTACCTGTGGCCGGAGCAGGCGCACGCCGTCGCCGTGGCCGCTGTCGTGTCCCTGACTGCCGTGAACTACGGAGGCGTCCGCAAGTCCGCCTGGCTGACCCGGGCGATCGTCGCGGTCGTGCTGGCGGTACTGGCGGCGGTGGTCGTCGCCTCCCTCGCCTCGCCGTCCGCGGACTCCGGGCGGCTCCTCTCGGGTGGCCCCGGCGGCGGCGCGGGGGGTGTGCTGCAGGCGGCCGGACTGCTGTTCTTCGCCTTCGCCGGGTACGCGCGGATCGCCACGCTCGGCGAGGAGGTGCGGGATCCGGCCCGGACGATCCCGCGCGCGATCCCGCTCGCCCTGGGGATCACCCTGGCGGTGTACGCGGCCGTGGCCTGTGCGGTCGTCTCCGTGCTGGGCGCCGAAGGACTCGGCCGGGCGGCGGCCCCGCTGGCCGAGGCGGTACGGGCGGCGGGGGCGGCGGGGCTGGTCCCCGTGGTGACGGCCGGGGCGGCGGTGGCCGCGCTCGGCTCGCTGCTCGCGCTGATCCTCGGGGTGTCCCGGACGACGCTGGCGATGGCCAGGGACGGCCGTCTGCCTCGGGCGCTCGCCGCCGTCCACCCCCGCTTCAAGGTCCCGCACCACGCGGAACTCGCGGTGGGGTCGGTGGTGGCCGTGGTGGCGGCGACGGCGGATCTGCGGGGCGCGATCGGCTTCTCGTCGTTCGGTGTGCTCGTGTACTACGCCGTCGCCAACGCCTCGGCCTGGACGCTCGGTTCCCGGGGGCGGGTGCCGGCGGCCGCCGGGCTGGCGGGCTGCCTGGTGCTGGCGTTCGCACTGCCGCTGTCGTCGGTGGTGGCGGGCTCGGCGGTGCTGGCCGCGGGCGCGGCGGCGTACGCGGTACGGGCGAGGGTCAGCCTGGGACGGTCCTGACGCCCCTCGGTCGCGGGGACGCCGGGGACGCCGGGAAGAGGACGCCTGGAATCCGCCTCACCTCGTGGCGAACGGCTGGTCGCTCGGCACGATCTCCTTGCCGAGCGGCAGCAGCGAGACGGGGATCAGCTTGAAGTTCGCGATGCCCAGCGGGATGCCGATGATGGTGAGGCAGAGGACGATACCCGTGGCGATGTGCCCGAGCGCCAGCCACCAGCCGGCCAGGACCAGCCAGAGCACGTTGCCGATGCAGGACGGGGCGCCCGCGTCCCGGCGCTCCACCACGGTCTGACCGAAGGGCCACAGCGCGTAGACGCCGATGCGGAAGGCCGCCAGGCCGAAGGGGATGCCGATGACGGTGATGCAGAGCAGCACGCCGGCCAGCAGATAGCCGAGGAACATCCAGAATCCGCACAGGACGAGCCAGATGACGTTGAGGACTGTCTTCATGGGCGGTGACCTGCCATCTGTTCGAGACGGGCGATGCGTTCGGCCATCGGTGGGTGGGTGCTGAAGAGCCTGGTGACGGCCTGTCCCGGCCTGAAGGGATTGGCGATCATCATATGGCTCGCCGTCTCGATCTTCGGCTCGGGCGGCAGCGGCAGCCGCCTGGTGCCCTCCTCGAGTTTACGCAGGGCACTCGCGAGGGCGAGCGGGTCGCCGGTGAGCCTGGCCCCGTCCGCGTCGGCCTCGAACTCGCGGGAGCGGCTGATGGCGAGCTGGATGACGGACGCCGCGAGCGGACCCAGGATCATGATCAGCAGCAGGCCGAGCAGCCCGGGACCGTCGTCGTCGTCCGAGCGGCCTATGGGAATCAGCCAGGCGAAGTTCACCAGGAACATGATCACTGAGGCGAGGGCGCCGGCCACCGACGAGATGAGGATGTCGCGGTTGTAGACGTGGCTCAGCTCGTGGCCGAGCACGGCTCGCAGCTCGCGCTCGTTGAGGATCCGCAGGATGCCCTCGGTGCAGCAGACGGCCGCGTTGCGCGGATTGCGCCCCGTGGCGAAGGCGTTCGGCGCCTGGGTCGGCGAGATGTACAGCCGGGGCATCGGCTGGCGGGCGTGGGTGGAGAGCTCGCGGACGATCCGGTACAGCGCGGGTGCCTCGAACTCGCTCACCGGGCGGGCGCGCATGGCCCGCAGCGCGAGCTTGTCGCTGTTCCAGTAGGCGTAGGCGTTCGTCCCGAGGGCGACGACCACGGCGACGACCAGGCCGGTACGGCCGAACAGACTGCCGATGACGATGATGAGGGCCGACAGCCCTCCGAGGAGAACGGCGGTCCTCAGTCCGTTGTGCCGGCGGTGCACGGTACGCCCTCCAAGTGGCTCGGCAGGGGAACCTCTGCGGTCGTGGTCCGCTCTCCAGTGGACCCTCCCGTACTGGTCAACGCCAGGCGGGAGCCGCGGGTTCCCCCGCCGCCGCGGGCGTGGGCGGCGGCACCGCTGGGCCGTTCGGGTGACCCGGCCGGCTCAGCGCTGCGAGGGGAGCAGCCCGGCCTTCTCGAGTGCCTCGGGGAGCGGCTGCACATCGCTGGTGCAGTGCGCGCAGCGGCTGGCGATCGCGGGGATCTCCGTGTAGCAGCGCGGGCAGTCGCGCACGGCGGCCTTGATCCCGACCGGCTCCTCCTTGGCGAAGCGGTTCTGCACCTTCAGCATCGGGACGACGACGAAGAAGTAGAGGACCGCCGCGGTGATGAGGAAGGCGATGGCGGCGCTGACGAAGAGCCCGTAGGGGAACTTCACCCCCTGGACGGTGAAGACCGCCTTGCTGAAGTCGCCGGCGCCCTGCGTGGCCACGCCGACCAGCGGGGTGATGAAGGCGTTGCTGAATCCCGTGACGACCGCCGTGAAGGCGGATCCGACCGCGAGACCGATCGCCAGGGAGATCACGTTCCCGCGGAGGATGAAGTCCTTGAACCCGCTCAGCACAGCGGTACTCCTTTGCCGTCGCTGCCGCCGTGTCGGCCCTGCTGCCGTCCGTGCGCGGTCACCACCGTGCCCGCTCGGGGCGCCGCTTGTCGAACCGCCGGTTCCGCCTGACCGGCGACGGGGCCTCCGCGGACTCGGGCGGGTCCCGGCCGGGGCCGGCCCCGGCAGGGCAGGGCGGGGCAGGGCGGAGCGGGGCAGGGCAGGGCGGGGGCGGAGCGGGGCAGGGGCCCGCCCGCTCCCCTCGCCGGCGGGTCAGAAGAGGTCGACGGCCGCGAAGCGGAGCACCAGTTGCGGCCAGCCGGACAGTACGACGCCCGCGGCGGCGGTGAGGGCGATGGCGGTGGTGACCAGTGCGGGGCCGCGGCGCCGGGCCGGCGGGCCCTCCGGTGCGGGCGCGGGCGCCTCCTCCGGCGCCCGGAAGAGCAGCGCGGTCCACTGCAGGTAGTAGTAGAGCGCGATCACGACGTTGACGGCCATGACGACGGCGAGCCAGCCGAGGCCGGCGTCGACCGCGGTCGAGAACACGGCGACCTTGGCGAAGAGACCGATGACGCCGGGCGGCAGGCCGGCCAGGCAGAGCAGGAAGAAGCCCAGCGCCAGGGCGGCCGCGGGGCGCGTCGCGTACAGGCCGCGGTAGTCCGCGATCCGGTTCAGCGGCTTCGTACGGGCGACCAGGGCGACCACGGCGAAGGCCCCGAGGTTCACGACGGCGTACATCAGGGCGTACGCGACGGTGGCGCCGATCGGTACGTCCCCCGACCGGGCGGCGGCGGCGACCGGGACCAGGATGTAGCCCGCCTGCCCCACGGAGGACCAGGCCAGCAGCCGTACGGCGCTGTGCGCGCGGGTGGGCGACTGGCGTACCGCGGCGACGTTGCCCGCGGTCATGGTCAGGGCCGCCAGCACGGCGACGACCGGGCCCCACACGTCGGCGTGGGCGGGGAAGGCGATGACCGTCACCAGGATCAGCCCGGAGAAGCCGACGGCCTTGCCGATGACGGAGAGGTAGGCGGCGACGGGCAGCGGCGCGCCGACATAGGTGTCGGGCACCCAGAAGTGGAACGGCACGGCCGCCGTCTTGAAGGCGAAGCCGACCAGGGTGAGCGCCACACCGGTCGCGGCCAGCGTGTCCAGCGGGCCGGGGACGTCGTCCATCCGGGCCGCGATCCGGGTCAGGTGCAGGCTCCCCGTCGCCGCGTAGACGAAGCTGACGCCCAGCAGCATCACGGCGGTGGCCGTGACCGAGGACAGGAAGAACTTGAGCGCCGCCTCGCTGGACATCCGGTCGCCTCGGCGCAGGCCGACCAGCGCGAACGCGGGCAGCGAGGCTACCTCGAGGGCGACGACGAGGGTGGCCAGGTCCCGCGCGGCGGGCAGCAGGGCCGCTCCGGCCGCCGAGGACAGCAGCAGGAACCAGTACTCCCCGGCGGGCAGCCGCCTCCGGGTCTCGGTGACCGAGAGCAGCGCGGTGACCAGCGCCCCGCCCAGCACCAGGAACTGGATGACGAGGGTGAACCGGTCCACCGTGTAGCTGCACACCTCGGGGGCGGTGGTCAGGCAGAACGTGGCACGGTCGGCCGTGTGCAGCGGCACCAGCGAGAGCATGGCGACGGCGAGGGAGGCGATGGCCGCGTAGCCCAGCAGCGCCTTCTTCCGCCCGGCGACGAAGAGGTCGGCGACCAGGATGAGCAGGGCGGCCACCGCGGTGATGGTGGGCGGGGCGATCGCGAGCCAGTCGACGGACTGCACCACGGACTGCACCACGGACTCGGCGGCGGGCTGGGCGGCGGGCGCGGCGGGCGCCTGCGGTGCGACGGCCAGGGTCATGCCTTTCCTCCAGAGAGGAGCTTCTGCACGGCCGGGTCGGTGAGGCCGAGGAGGACCGCGGGCCAGAGCCCGGCGAGGACGGTGAGGGCGACGAGCGGCGTCCAGGCGGCGAACTCGTAGCCGCGCACGTCGGCGAGCCGCGCCTCTCCGGCGGGCCGGGCGCCGCCCATGCAGACCCGGCGCACGACGACGAGCAGGTACGCGGCGGTGAGGAGGGTGCCGAGGCCGCCGATCGCCATGAAGGTGAGGAAGGCGGGACGGCTGAGGCCGTCGGCGGGATCGAAGGCGCCGAAGAGGGCGAGCATCTCGCCCCAGAACCCGGCCAGGCCGGGCAGGCCCAGCGAGGCCACGGCCGCGAAGGCCAGCAGGCCGCCGAGGCGGGGCGCGCGGCCGTACAGCGCGGCGCCGGTGGCGCCGGCGAGGGTGTCGAGGTCGGCGGTCCCGTAGCGGTCCTTGACGGCGCCGGCCAGGAAGAACAGCAGACCGGTGATGAGTCCGTGGGCGATGTTGGCGAAGAGCGCGCCGTTGACGCCGGTCGGGGTCATGGTCGCGATGCCCAGGAGCACGAAGCCCATGTGGCCGACGGAGGAGTACGCGATCAGGCGCTTCAGGTCGCCCCTGGAGCCGGGCCGGGCGAGTGCGAGGCAGGCGAGGGACCCGTAGACGACGCCGACGACGGCGAAGGCGGCGAGGTACGGGGCGAGGACCAGCATGCCGTCGGGCGCGATCGGCAGGAGGATCCGGACGAAGCCGTAGGTGCCCATCTTCAGCAGCACCCCGGCGAGCAGGACCGAGCCGACCGTCGGTGCGGCGGTGTGGGCGTCGGGCAGCCAGCTGTGCAGCGGCCACATCGGGGTCTTCACGGCGAGGCCGATCCCGATCGCGAGGACGGCGGCGACCTGCAGGGAGAGGCTGAGGCCGCGGCCGTTGTCAGTGGCGAGTGCCAGCATGTCGAAGGTGCCGGCCTGCAGTCCCACGAGGAGCAGGCCGAGCAGCATGACGACCGAACCGAGCAGCGTGAAGAGGATGAACTTCCAGGCCGCGGGGCGCCGGCCGGCGCCGCCCCAGCGGGCGATGAGGAAGTACATCGGGATGAGGACCGTCTCGAAGGCGAGGAAGAACAGCAGCAGGTCGAGGACGGCGAAGGTGGCGAGGGTGCCGGACTCGAGCACGAGGATCAGCGCGACGAACGCCTTGGGGGACGGGCCCTCGGGCATCTTGAAGTAGCTGTACAGCGCGCAGAGGAAGGTCAGCAGCGCGGTCAGGACGAGGAGGGGGAGGGAAATGCCGTCGGTGCCGAGGTGGATCCGCACGTCCAGCGCGGGGATCCAGCTGATGTCCGTCGTGGCCTGCATCTTCGACGGCTGGTCGTGGTCGAAGCCCAGCGCGAGGACCATCGTCGCGGCGAGGACCACGCCGGTGACGGTCACACCGTGCCGCAGTACGGCCTGGCCGGGTGACTTCCCCTTCAGTCCCGGCGGGGCCGGCAGGAGGGCCGCTGCGGCGCCGATGAGCGGGCCGACCACGATGAACGCGAGAAGGAACCGCATCACGGACTCACTGATATCGAGCACGGCTCACACTCCCGCGGCGACGAGTACGACGGCGATCGCCAGGACGACGGAGCCGGCCAGCAGTGCGCTGAGATAGGTCTGCACGTTTCCGGTCTGGGCCTGGCGGACGAGCCACCCGAGCCAGTTGGTGCCGGTTCCCGCGCCGCGCACATAGGTGTCGACGACCTCCCGGTCGAGGAACCCGACCAGTTGGGCGCCGGCCGTGACGGGGCGTACGAACAGGGCGCGGTAGACGGCGTCGAGGTGGAAGCCCGCCGCGGCGGGCCGGTGCAGCGGGCCGAGCAGCAGCCGGCCGGGGTCGGCCGGGTCGGTTGCGGCGGCGATGTCCCGGTACACGGGTTCACGGCTGGTGACCGCCTCGGGGGGTTCGGAGACGGCGGCTTCGGAGACCGGGGCTTCGGAGACCGGGGCTTCGGAGACCGGGGGCCCGGCCTCGGGGCGGGCGGCGACGTCGCCGATCGGGACACGTGCGGCCAGGGCCGTCGCATGCCGCCAGGTGGCGTAGGTGACGAGCCCGCCGACGAGGGCGACTCCCGTGCCCAGTACCGCGGTGGTGAGGGTCGGCTGCAGCGGCCTGCCGTCGAACCAGTCGTCGATGAAGCCCGCGGTCAGACCGAAGGCGAGCGACGGTGCGGCCAGCACCCAGAGGACCGCGGTCATCGCCGCGGGCTGCCGACCGTGGTCGGGGGCCTCGGCGCCCCGGCCGCGGAAGGCCAGCAGCCACAGGCGGGTGGCGTACGCGGCGGTGAGGAGGGCGGTGAGCAGACCGGAGACCAGCACGGCCCAGCCCGCCGCGACCGGGGCGGCGGACTCCCCGAGCGCGGTCCGCTCGGCTGCCACGAGCACGGCCTCCTTGGAGAAGAAGCCGGCGAAGGGAGGGATGGCGACGAGCGCCAGCAGGGCGATGGTCATCGTCCAGTAGGCGTCGGGGATCCGCCGGGCCAGGCCGCTCATCCGGGACATCGCGGCGAGCGAGTTGGTGCCTGCGGCATGGATGACCACACCGGCCGCGAGGAAGAGGAGTGCCTTGAACGCACCGTGCGACAGGAGGTGGAAGAGGGCGGCGCCGCGGTCCCCCACGGCCAGCGCACCCGACATATAGCCGAGCTGGCTGATCGTCGAGTAGGCGAGGACCCGCTTGATGTCGTCCTGGGCGAGGGCGGCGAGGGCGGCGCCCGCCATGGTGATCGCCGCCAGCACGGCGAGGACGGTCAGCGCCGCGGCGGACGCGGCGAAGACGGGGAGGAGCCGGGCGACGAAGTAGACGCCCGCGGCGACCATCGTCGCGGCGTGGATCAGCGCGGAGACCGGTGTGGGGCCGGCCATGGCGTCGGGGAGCCAGGTGTGCAGCGGGAACTGGGCGGACTTGCCCGCGACACCGGCGAGCAGCAGCAGCGCCACCAGGGTCGGGTGCTCGATCGCCCCCGCCGCGACGGCGCCGAGGATTCCGGTGATGCGGAACGTTCCGGCGTCCACGGCCAGCGCGAACAGACCGAAGAGGAAGGGCACGTCACCGAGCTTGGTGACCAGGAACGCCTTCAGGGAGGCCGCCCGTGCCTCCGGCGTCTCCCAGTAGTGGCCGACCAGGAAGTACGAGCAGATGCCCATGACCTCCCAGCCGACCAGCAGCACCATCAGGTCACCCGAGTAGACGACGAGCAGCATCGCGGAGGTGAACAGCGAGACAAGGGCCGCGTAGGAGGGGTAACGCGGGTCGTCGCGCAGATAGGCCGTCGAGTAGATCTGCACGCAGGAGGCGATGACACCGACCAGGACCGCGACCAGGACGGCGAAGCCGTCGAGGTAGAGGGCCAGTTCGACGGGCACCGACCCGGTGGGGGTCAGCTCGGTGGACGCGCTGATCGGCCGTCCGCCGCCCTGGCGTACGGCGACCAGTACGGCGAGCACGGCGGCGGCCAGCGTGGGGAGCACGGCCAGGGGCCGGGTGAATCCGGGCGAGGTGCGGCCGAGGAGCAGGCCGGCGGCGGCGCCGAGGAGGGGAAGGAGGGGGACGAGAACGGCGAGGGTCGTCGTGTTCACGCGGTGGCCTCGGCCTTCTCCGCCGCCGCGGGGCCGCCGGCCGGTTCACGGCCCTCGGCGGTGTCGCGGAGCTTGTCGATGTCCGAGGTGCCGCGGTTGCGGTACACCATCAGGACGATCGCCAGGCCGATACCGATCTCCGCGGCGGCGATGGCGATGGTGAACAGGGTCAGGGCCTGGCCGCTGTGCAGCGCGTCGCGCAGCCACACGTCGAAGGCGACGAGGTTGAGGTTGACGGCGTTGAGCATGAGTTCGACCGACATCAGGACCAGGATCGCGTTGCGGCGCGCGAGCACCCCGTACAGCCCGGTGCAGAAGAGGAGGACGGAGAGCACCGCCGGATAGACGAGATGCATCAGCTCTTCCCCTCCCGGCCCTCGGCGCTCCTGCGGGACAGGACGATCGCTCCGACCAGCGCGGCGAGCAGCAGCACGGAGAGCGCCTCGAACGGCAGCACCCAGTGCCGGAAGAGGATCTCACCGGCGACCCGGGTGGAGCCCTGGGCCGGTCCTTCGAGGTCGATCCACGTCGTACGGAACGCGTCGACGACCACCCAGACCAGGGCGGCCGCCGCGGCGGCGGCCACGGTGAGTGCGGCGGGGCGGTTACCGGAGTCGGCGTCGGGGGAGCGGCCGATGGGGGCCCTGGTGAGCATCAGCCCGAAGAGCAGGAGGACGACCACGGAGCCGACGTAGATCAGCACCTGCACCCAGGCGATGAACTCGGCGGTCAGCAGGAGGTACTCGACGGCCAGCCCGCCCAGCGCCACGACCAGCCACAGGGCGGCGTGCACCAGTTGCCGGGTGGTGACGGTGAGGACGGCGGCGGCCAGGGTGGCGACGCCCACGAGCAGGAAGGCGATCTCGACACCCGTCGGGGACAGGAAGCCGTTCCCGGTCTGGGCGACGGCGTGGGCGAGGGTCATGGACGGCCCCCCTCGTCCCGAGGAGTGGCCTGGCCCGTGGCGTCCGGTGCCCCCGGCGCCTGCCCGGCCTCGCCGGCCCGGGCGTGCGCGGTGGCGAGCTTCTCCGCTGCCTTGCGGGCCGCGGCGAGTTCCTTCGGCTCCTCGGCGGCCGTGTCCGGCGCGGGCGGCGCCGGAACCGTCCACATCCATTCGCGGAGCCTGTCCCGCTCATGGGTCAGCTCTCGGATGTCGGTCTCCGCGTACTCGAACTCCGGCGACCAGAACAGCGCGTCGAAGGGGCACACCTCGATGCAGATGCCGCAGTACATGCAGAGCGAGAAGTCGATGGCGAACCGGTCGAGGACGTTGCGGGAGCGCTCACGCCCCCCCGGTGCGGCGGCCGGGACCGTCTCCTTGTGGGAGTCGATGTAGATGCACCAGTCGGGGCACTCGCGGGCGCAGAGCATGCAGACCGTGCAGTTCTCCTCGAACAGGCCGATCACACCCCGCGAGCGGGGCGGGAGTTCGGGCTGCACGTCGGGGTACCGCGCGGTGTGCGCGCGCTTCGTCATCGTCCGCAGGGTGACGGCGAGCCCCTTGGCCAGGCCGGATCCCGGGATGCGGGACCGGGACGGCGGATGGGAGCCGGTCATGGCTGGATCACCACCTTGACGACGCCGGTGAGGGCGATCTGGGCGAGGGCGAGCGGAACGAGCGCCGTCCAGGCGAGCCGCTGGAGCTGGTCCTCCCGCAGCCGCGGATAGGACACACGGATCCAGATCACGACGAATGCGAGCACCGCGGTCTTCAGCAGGGTCCACAGCCAGCCGAGGCCCTCGGCGCCGAACGGGCCGTGCCAGCCACCGAGGAAGAGGACGGTGGTCAGACCGCAGAGGACGACGATGCCCGCGTACTCGGCGAGCAGGAACAGGGCGAAGCGCAGTCCGGTGTACTCCGTGTACGCGCCGAAGATGATCTCGGAGTCGGCGACCGGCATGTCGAACGGCGGGCGCTGCAACTCGGCGAGACCCGCCACGAAGAACACCAGGGCGCCCACGATCTGCCAGGGCAGCCACCACCACTCGAAGGCGTCCAGGATGCCGAGGAGGGAGACGGTACCGGCGGCCATGGCGACGGACGCGGCGGCCAGCAGCATCGGCAGCTCGTAGGCGAGGAGCTGCGCGGCGGTCCGCAGGGCGCCGAGGAGCGAGAACTTGTTGGCCGAGGCCCAGCCCGCCATCAGCGAACCGAGCACACCGACGCCCATGACGGCGAGTACGAAGAAGACGCCCGCGTCGACGACGACGCCGACCGCTCCCTCGCCCGGACCGATCGGGATCGCGACCAGCACGAGCAGATACGGGAGGAGCGCGACGGCCGGCGCGAGCTGGAACACGCGGCGGTCGGCGGCGGCCGGGACCACGTCCTCCTTCTGCGCGAACTTCACCCCGTCCGCGACGAGTTGCGCCCAGCCGTGGAAGCCGCCGGCGTACATGGGGCCGAGCCGGCCCTGCATATGGGCCATCACCTTGTGCTCGGTCTGCCCGATGACGAGGGGCAGCACCAGGAACACGGCGAACACGGCGAGGAGCCGCAGGGCGACGTCGAGTGCGTCGTTCACGCGCGGTCGCCTCCTGTGGCGTCGTCGGGCCGCGGACCGGGTCCTTCATCGGACCCGCCGCCCGGCCGGGGTGTCCGGGACGAGGGTGTCCGGGACGAGGGTGGGGTGCCGTCGGGGCCTGGCCGAGAGGGTGGGGACGCGGCCGGGGCGCCGTCGGGGCCCGCCCCCGGGTCGCGCTCGGGTGACGGCTCAGGGGACGGCTCGGGTGACGGCTCAGGGGCGGGTTCCCGCTCGGGTCCTTGTTCGGGTTCCCGCTCAGGCCCCGGCTCGGGTCCTTGCTCGGGGGCGGACTCACGCTCGGGCCCCGACACATGCGGGGATCCGGTCGCGTCCTTGCCCTGCTCGGTGCCGACGGTGCCGCTGCCACTGCCACTGCCACTGCCCGAACCCGCACCGGCCTCGGGCCGGGTCCCGGCAGCGGCGCCCCCGGGCGACAACGGCGCCTCGCGCTCGCCCCGTCCGGCTTGAGCCGCGGACTCCGGCCTCGGCCGCTCCGAGGCGTCGAACGCCGGGCGGGCATGGTGCCAGGGAGCGTCGGCGCCGCGGGTGCCCGGGGCCGGGGCCGACGGGGGTTCCGCCTCGCCGGGCCGGCCCGCTGGCCGGTCCGCGGCGCCGTGGGCGCTGCCTGGCGGGGCGGCCGCCTCCTCCGCAGCGCCGCGCGGATCGGCCGAGCCCTCGGACGCGGACCGCGAGCGTCGAACGGGTGCCTGGCTCGCCGACCCCTCGGCGGCGGAACGGGAGCGCCGCGCAACGGGTCCGCCGCCGGCTGCCCTCGGTCCCTCCGCCGCGGCGGCCGGATCGCCCGAAGCCGCCGGACCCGCCGTGTCGGCCGGACCGCCCGAAGCCGCCGGACCGCCCGAACCGGCCTGACTCGCCGACCCCTCCGACGCGCTGCGGGTCCGGCGCGGAGGGCGTTCGCCGGCGGCGCGCGGGGTGCGGGCCGGGCGGGTGGGGGCAGCGGGGAGCCGGCCCTTGAGGGGGCCCCACTCGTTCGGGTCCGGGACGCCGGGCGGCAGCATCTGGCGCCGCTTCGGTCCGCCGTGCTCCGACTCGCCCGGCTCCTTCGCGCCCGGCCATGCCTTGGCGACCCTCGCCGCGAGTACGAAGTCCTTGCGCAGCGGGTGCCCTTCGAACGTTTCGGGGAGGAGCAGCGGCGCCAGGTGCGGATGGCCGGTGAAGTCCACGCCGAACATCTCGTGGGTCTCGCGCTCGTGCCAGCCCGCTCCCGGGAAGACCTCCACCGCGGTGGGGAGCGCGGGTGCGTCGTGCGGGACGGTGGTACGCAGCATCAGCCTGCGCACGGAGGTTCCCGCCTCCCCGTTCTCCCCCTTCTCCCCCTTCTCCAGCGAGACGACGTGCGCGCAGACGCGGAAGCCGGTGCCCGGCTCGTCGACGGCGCTGAGCCAGTCGAAGTAGGTGCAGCCGAGTTCGTCGCGGGCGATCCGCAGCGCGTCCGGCCAGGAGGAGGCCGGGACGTCCACGGTCAGCAGCTCGTACGCCGCCTCGGCGGTCGCCTCCGGACCGAAGCGCTCCGCGATGTCCGTCCCGAAGGTGCTCACGAGGCGGCTCCCCGGTCGGACCCGCGCCCGTCCGGCGCCTCACCCGGCGGCGTCGCGCCGGACGGGGAGTCCGGGACGCTCCCGGCCGGCGCGGGCGGGGTCACCAGCCCGCTGCGGAGTTCGCTCACCGAGGCCCGCCCGGGAGCGGTGGCGTACCGCTCGCCCAGCGACTCGCGGGCGATCTTCTCCTGAAGCTTGAGAACGCCCTGCAGCAGCGCTTCGGGCCGCGGCGGGCAGCCCGGGACGTAGACGTCCACGGGGATGATCTGGTCGACGCCCTTGGTCACGGAGTAGGAGTCCCAGTACGGGCCGCCGCAGTTCGAGCAGGCTCCGAAGGAGATGACGTACTTGGGCTCGGGCATCTGCTCGTACAGCCGCTTCACCGCGGGCGCCATCTTGTCGGTGACCGTGCCCGAGACAACCATCAGGTCGGCCTGGCGGGGACCGGGCGCGAACGGGATCACACCGAGGCGGATGAAGTCGTGCCGTGCCATCGACGCGGCGATGAACTCGATCGCGCAGCAGGCCAGGCCGAAGTTGAAGACCCAGAGGCTGTAGCGGCGGCCCCAGTTCAGGATCACCTTCATCGGCTCGGGCGCCAGCCGGGAGAGGGCTCCCAGCCTCCTGGGTTCCGGCAGCAGCACCGGGTCAGCGGCCGGCTCGGGGCCCTCCGCTCCCGGGGTCCGCGGGGTCACGTCCATGTGAGGACGCCCTTCTTCCATGCGTAGAGAATTCCCACGGCCAGGAAGCCGAGGAAGATGAACATCTCCACGAGCGTCGTCGCGCCGTATCCGGCCGCGGCGAAGACCGTGGCCCACGGGAACAGGAAGATCGAGTCCACTGCGAAGATCACGTAGAGGAAGGCGTACACGTAGTAGCGGACCTGGGTGTGCGCCCAGCCCTCTCCCACGGGGTCGACCCCGCACTCGTAGGTGAGCAGCTTCTCCGGCGTCGGCACGACCGGCCGCAGCAGGCGTCCCGCACCGAACGCCACGGCGACGAAGAGCACGCCGACGACGGCGAGCAGCCCGACGACCGAGTAGCTCTGGAAGTAGTCGGCCGCGAGCACGGTCGACGAATCGGGAGGTGTCCGCACGTCCGCCCCTCGCTCCCTGCCCCTTCGACGATCTGTACGCACGGGAGTCTAGGCCCTGTTAAAGAAACGGTAAGCAGGCGTGTCGGTCATCGCACCGGAACGGATATCCCGCCGGTGCGGATATCCCCGCCCCCGCCTTCCCACGCCCCTTATGACCTGCACGGATACGGCCGGGCGGATCGCAGGCCGCGGAACCGGACGGATTGTCGGCCGCGGAACCGGACGGCGTTCCCGGCCCCGCCCCTCGTCCGCCCTCGCCCCGCGCCCGCGACGGACGGCCTGATCGGGGCCGCCCTGCGGGAGGGCAGGGACCTCGCCCCGCGCCCGCACCGGGCACCGGGCCTGACAGCCAGGGCCACGGGTCCCGGAACCGAGACCAGGACCATGGACCGCGACCGAGAACCGGGACCGCGCCCGGGAACGGCGTCGCGCCCGGGAACGGCGTCGCGCCCGGGAACCGGCACCGCCGCCCTGGGGGTGTGCACCGCGCCCGATCGCCCCGCGGCCCGTGACCGGCCCCGCGGCCCGCAGGCGCCGCAGGCCCCGCGCACACGAAACAGCTGCCCGGCCGCGCGAACGGTGCGATGCTGTGGGCGACCGGACGCGGGCCGTAGGACTCAGGATGCAGGACGCGGGATGCAGGGACGCCGGAGGGGGACGCATGCGCGCCGATCAGGGCCGACGGGGTATCCGGCCGCTCGGGACGGCCTTCCGGGCGTCGTCGCCGTCGACCTGCGGATGCCCCGGCCCGTCCCGACGGGGCCGTGCACGCGGCCGTCCGCTCGCGCCGCCACCGCCCGGGCCCCGGCACCCAGGCGTGATCGCCCGGCGGCCCGCAGTGAGCGGCGGTGCCGCGGAGAAGCCCCGGGCGGCGTCTCCCGCGGCTCCGGACCGACTCTCGGTGACGGGAGCGGGGACAGGGGCGGGTGCGGGAGCGGGGACAGGGACGGGAGCGGGTGCGGGGGCGGTCGGCGTGTGTCGGCCGTGCCCACCTGTCCGGAACCATCGCTACCTGACACCCTGTCAGTTAGATGCGATCGATCACCGGGAACCTTCCCGGCGAACAGACCGGGGGGCGAACGGAACATGGCAAACCAGGACACGGCGGTATCTCAGATCGACGTCCGACATGTGAGCGGTCCCCGGAAGGCCGTGCTCACGGACGTAGGGTTGACCATGGAGCGACCGGTACGCCGGCCGCGAACCAGCCGCCTCGAGGGAGGTCCAGTTCAGTGACCAGCCAGGTCAGCAGCCCAGCAGAGCACGCGGACGAGGCAGACGGGGCCGGGGAGTCCCTCGTCGGGGGGCAGCGACGGCCTCCCGGCGAGAAGGAAGTACGCCAACTGGACCGGGTGATCATCCGCTTTGCGGGTGATTCCGGTGACGGTATGCAGCTGACGGGTGACCGCTTCACCTCGGAGACGGCTTCGTACGGGAACGACCTGTCGACCCTGCCCAACTTCCCCGCCGAGATCCGGGCGCCCGCCGGCACCCTGCCGGGCGTGTCCAGCTTCCAGGTGCACTTCGCCGACCACGACATCCTCACCCCCGGCGACGCCCCCCATGTGCTGGTGGCGATGAACCCGGCCGCACTGAAGGCCAACATCGCCGACGTACCGCGCGGCGGCGAGATCATCGTCAACACCGACGAGTTCGCCAAGCGCGCCATGACCAAGGTCGGCTACGAGACCTCCCCGCTGGAGGACGGCTCGCTGGACGGCTACAGCGTGCACCCCGTCCCCCTGACCACACTCACGATCGAGGCGCTCAAGGAGTTCGGGCTCTCCCGCAAGGAGGCCGAGCGCTCCAAGAACATGTTCGCGCTGGGCCTGCTGTCGTGGATGTACCACCGGCCCACCGAGGGCACCGAGAAGTTCCTGAGAGCCAAGTTCGCGAAGAAGCCGGAGATCGCCGAGGCGAATGTCGCGGCGTTCCGGGCCGGCTGGAACTTCGGGGAGACCACCGAGGACTTCGCCGTCTCCTACGAGGTGGCCCCGGCCGGCACCGCGTTCCCTCCCGGCACGTATCGCAACATCTCGGGCAACCTGGCGCTGTCCTACGGGCTGATCGCCGCGTCCCGGCAGGCCGACCTGCCGCTGTACCTCGGCTCCTACCCGATCACCCCGGCATCGGACATCCTGCACGAGCTGTCCCGCCACAAGAACTTCGGCGTGCGCACCTTCCAGGCCGAGGACGAGATCGCCGGTATCGGCGCGGCGCTCGGTGCCGCGTTCGGCGGCTCGCTGGCCGTGACCACCACGTCCGGCCCCGGCGTGGCCCTGAAGTCGGAGACCATCGGCCTGGCGGTGTCTCTGGAACTGCCGCTGCTCGTCGTCGACATCCAGCGCGGCGGGCCCTCGACCGGCCTGCCGACCAAGACCGAGCAGGCCGACCTGCTCCAGGCCATGTACGGCCGCAACGGCGAGGCACCGGTGCCGGTCGTCGCCCCGCGCACCCCGGCGGACTGCTTCGACGCGGCGCTTGACGCGGCCCGGATCGCGCTGACGTACCGCACCCCGGTGCTCCTGCTGTCCGACGGGTACCTCGCCAACGGCTCCGAGCCGTGGCGGATCCCGGACGTCGACGAGCTGCCGGATCTCCGGACCCGGTTCGCCACGGGCCCGAACCACACGCTCGAGGACGGCACCGAGGTGTTCTGGCCCTACAAGCGCGACCCGCGGACACTGGCCCGCCCCTGGGCCGTGCCCGGCACGCCGGGTCTGGAGCACCGGGTCGGCGGCATCGAGAAGCAGGACGGCACCGGGAACATCTCGTACGACCCGGCGAACCATGACTTCATGGTCCGCACCCGCCAGGCCAAGATCGACGGCATCGAGGTCCCGGACCTGGAGGTCGACGACCCCGACGGCGCGAGGACGCTGGTCCTCGGCTGGGGTTCCACATACGGGCCGATCACCGCCGCGGTCCGCCGCATCCGCCGTGAGGGCGGCGCCATCGCCCAGGCCCATCTGAGGCATCTCAACCCGTTCCCGAGGAATCTCGGGGAGGCTCTCGGACGTTACGACAGGGTAGTGGTGCCGGAGATGAACCTGGGCCAGCTCGCCACCCTGATCCGGGCGAGGTTCCTCGTCGACGCACAGCCGTACAACCAGGTCAACGGAATGCCGTTCAAGGCCGAGCAGCTCGCGGCGGCTCTCAAGGAGGCCATCGATGACTGAGACAGCGTCCGTACTGCTGTCCCTGGTTCCCAAGGCCGAGGCCAAGCAGTCCATGAAGGACTTCAAGTCGGACCAGGAGGTCCGCTGGTGCCCGGGCTGCGGTGACTACGCGATCCTCGCCGCCGTGCAGGGCTTCATGCCCGAGCTCGGCCTGGCGAGGGAGAACATCGTCTTCGTCTCCGGCATCGGCTGCTCCTCCCGCTTCCCGTACTACATGAACACCTACGGGATGCACTCGATCCACGGCCGCGCCCCCGCGATCGCGACCGGGCTCGCCTCCTCCCGGCGTGACCTGAGCGTGTGGGTCGTCACGGGTGACGGCGACGCGCTGTCCATCGGCGGCAACCACCTCATCCACGCCCTGCGGCGCAACGTCAACCTCAAGATCCTGCTGTTCAACAACCGGATCTACGGTCTGACGAAGGGGCAGTACTCCCCCACCTCCGAACTCGGCAAGATCACCAAGTCGACGCCGATGGGCTCGCTGGACGCGCCCTTCAACCCGGTGTCGCTGGCGCTGGGCGCCGAGGCGTCGTTCGTCGCCCGCACGATCGACTCCGACCGGAGGCACCTCACCGAGGTGCTGCGCGCGGCGGCGGACCATCCGGGCACGGCCCTGGTGGAGATCTACCAGAACTGCAACATCTTCAACGACAACGCCTTCGAGGCGCTCAAGGACAAGGATCAGGCCGAGGAGGCGGTGATCCGGCTGGAGCACGGGCAGCCGATCCGGTTCGGCCCCGGCGGCTCGAAGGGCGTGGTGCGGGACCCGGCGACCGGCGATCTCACGGTCGTCACGGTCTCCGCGGAGAACGAGTCCCGGATCCTCGTCCACGACGCCCACAGCGCCAGTCCGACGACCGCGTTCGCGCTGTCCCGGCTGGCCGACCCTGACACGCTGCACCAGACGCCCATCGGGGTGTTCCGCAGCGTCGAGCGCCCCGTGTACGACACCCTGATGGCCGATCAGCTCGATGCGGCGATCGAGCAGAACGGCAAGGGCGACCTGGGCGCGCTGCTCACGGGCAACGACACCTGGACCGTCGTCGGCTGACGCCTGTCGCCCCCGGACACCCGGCACCCCTGTCGAACACCGGCCCGGACCCCCGCTCAGGAGGTCCGGGCCCCCTCCTGTCCGGCCCGTCCAGTCCGGCCCCTCATGCCCGACCCGCACGATCCATCCGTCCAATCCGGTCTGGTCCGTCCTGTCCGCCCTGTCTGTCCCGTCCGTCCTGCCCGCGTCTACCGCCCCGACCGCCCCGGCCGGCCCGTCCGGCCGTCCCGCCCGGGAAAGGCCACCGCGACCGGGGAGACCGACGCGGTGGAGAAGTCCGTCGCGGTACTCCCGACCCCCACCGGCGGCTCCGTCATGACCGTATGGCGATACGAACATGACACCGCGCCCTGCCCGGCGCTACCTTCGACCGGGACAGGGCGGCACGGCGCGGCAGGAGATTCGGTGAAGGCGGACAACGAGCAGCGCATGGGCCTGCTGTACGGGATGGGTGCCTACGGGATGTGGGGCCTGGTCCCGCTCTTCTGGCCGCTGCTGAAGCCGGCCGACGCCGTCGAGATCCTCGCCCATCGCATGGTGTGGTCCCTCGCGGTCGTCGGGATCGCCCTGCTGGCGCTGCGCCGCTGGGGATGGCTCCGCCCCCTGCTGCGCGACCGGCGCCGGCTCGGCCTGATCGCCGTCGCCGCCACAGTGATAACGGTGAACTGGGGTGTCTACATCTGGGCGGTGAACGCGGGCCAGGTGGTGGCGGCGTCGCTCGGCTACTTCATCAACCCCCTGGTCACCATAGCGATGGGCGTGCTGCTGCTGAAGGAGAGGCTGCGGCCCGCACAGTGGACGGCCGTCGGCATCGGCTTCGCCGCGGTGCTGGTGCTCACGGTCGGGTACGGCCGGCCGCCGTGGATCTCGCTGGTCCTGGCCTTCACGTTCGCGGTCTACGGGCTGATCAAGAAGAAGACCAACATCGGCGGCCTCGAATCACTGGCGGCCGAGACGGCGGTGCAGTTCCTGCCGGCCCTCGCCTATCTGCTGTGGCTGGGCTCCCGGGGTGCGGCCGACTTCGGCGCGCACGGAGCCGGGCACGCCGCCCTGCTCGCCGCCACCGGGATCGTCACCGCGGTGCCGCTGATCTGCTTCGGCGCGGCCGCGATCCGGGTACCTCTCTCGACGCTGGGGCTGCTCCAGTACCTGGCACCGGTGTTCCAGTTCCTGCTGGGTGTCCTCTACTTCCACGAGGCCATGCCAGCCGAGCGGTGGGCCGGGTTCTCGCTGGTGTGGCTGGCGCTGACCATCCTCACCTGGGATGCGCTGCGCAACGCCCGGCGCGTCCGGGCGGAGGCGGCGCGGCTCGCGGCCGAGGCCCGCGCCGCGGCAGCCGCGGACTCGCCGCCCGAGGCACCGGCGGCCCCGGAGACGGCTCCCGGGCGGCGTCCGGAGCCCGCGGCCTGACGACATCCCGACCCTCCGGGAACAACCCCGCGCCCGGGGAAGTACGGCCCACGACACCGTCCTTGCCGGCGGAGCCGGCGGATCCGGGGAGCCGGCGGATCCGGGGAATCGGCGGATCCGGGGAGCCAGCGGATCCGGGGAATCGGCGGATCCGGGGAATCGGGGCGATCGACGGCTTGAGAGCATCTGGGCATCGGGGACTCGACGGCTTGAGGGCATCCGGGGCATCGAGGAAAGCCGGTGGTCCTCCCGGCGAAGGCTCGCGTGGCCTCCCGGCCCGGCGTGGGACGGATCCCGCCCCCAGCACCGTGCGGGGGCGGCTGATCCACGATGTCCGCCTATCGAACCCGACTGACCGGTTTCCGCCCTTGACGGTCAGTCACCCTCTCGCTGAACATTCAGCACACAGCCGCACCGCGCACAGCTCCAGCACCCTGCGACGCCGTCGTCGCAGGGGGTCTCGCACGTTCCGTCCTGTCCCCGTACGGAATCCGGAGCCCCCACATGAGTCACTCCGCGCACAGACGTACCGCCGCCGCCGCTGTTCTCGCCCTCGCCGGACTGCTCACCGCGGCGGTTCCGGCGACCGCGGCGCCCGGTGGCCCCCCGGCCTCCGCCTCCGCATCCGTCTCCGGGGCAGCCGCCGCCACCTCCACGGCAGCGCTCGCCGCGCCGGACATCCCGCTCGCCAACGTCAAGGCCCATCTGTCCGAGCTCCAGTCCATAGCCGGCGCCAACGGCGGCAACCGCGCCCACGGCAGGCCGGGCTACAAGGCCTCGCTCGACTATCTGAAGGCCAAACTGGACGCGGCCGGCTTCACCACCACCGTGCAGCAGTTCACCTCCTCCGGCTCCACCGGCTACAACCTGATCGCCGACTGGCCGGGCGGCGACCCCGACCAGGTGCTGATGGCCGGCGGCCATCTCGACTCCGTGAGTTCGGGACCGGGCATCAACGACAACGGCTCAGGGTCGGCCGGCGTGCTGGAGACCGCCCTGGCCGTCTCCCGTGCCCAGTTGCAGCCCGCAAAGCATCTGCGGTTCGCCTGGTGGGGCGCGGAGGAGCTGGGACTCGTCGGCTCCCGCTACTACGTCGGCAACCTCTCCTCCACGGACCGTTCGAAGATCTCCGGCTATCTGAACTTCGACATGATCGGCTCACCGAACCCCGGCTACTTCGTCTACGACGACGACCCGGTGATGGAGCAGACCTTCAAGGACTTCTACGCCGGAATCGGCGTGCCGACCGAGATCGAGACCGAGGGCGACGGCCGTTCGGACCACGCCTCGTTCAAGAACGCCGGGATAGCGGTGGGTGGTCTGTTCACGGGCGCCGGCCGTACCAAGTCGACTGCGCAGGCACAGAAGTGGGGCGGGACGGCCGGCCAGGCCTTCGACCGCTGCTACCACTCGTCCTGCGACACCACGTCGAACATCAACGACACGGCGCTCGACCGCAACAGCGACGCCATGGCGTACGCCGTCTGGACCCTGTCCGCCGGGTCGACCGTGCCGCCCGGCGACGTCTACGAGACCACCGAGGACGTCGCCATCCCGGACAACGGTGCCGCGGTGACCTCGCCCGTCACCGTGTCGGGACGCACGGGCAACGCGCCGGCCGCCCTCAAGGTGGGCGTGGACATCAAGCACACCTGGCGCGGCGACCTCGTGGTCGACCTGCTCGCGCCGGACGGCACCGCGTACCGGCTGAAGGACTCCAGCGGCAGCGACTCCGCCGACAACGTCATCACGACGTACACCGTGAACGCCTCCGGCGAGACGGCCGACGGCACCTGGCAGCTCAGGGTGCAGGACGTGGCCCGCTATGACACCGGCTACATCGACAGCTGGCGGCTCACCTTCTGAACCGCCGGCTCCGGACCCACCCCCCACGGGCCGCATGCGCACGCGACACCGTGTGCGCATGCGGTCATTCCCGGACCGGCCCACGCCGGCCGAGCCGCCCGGACCCCACAGGGCCATCCCGCCACGCACCGCCCCGACGCCACCACGCCATCCCGCCACGCACCGCCCGACGCCACCGCACCTTCAGGCCGGGACGTCCCTCAAGCCCTCAAGGCGCACCGCGCCCTCGCCGCCGATCCGAACCGCACGTCCCGATGGCGGCGACACCGGTCGTCCGCCCCCTCGTGAGCCTTCCGGCCTCTGCGTGTGCCGGGGCAGGAACAGGGGTGCGGGAAACGGTGGACCCGCCCCGCACCCCGGCCGTCCTACTTCGCCGCGTTCGCAGCCCCGACGAGGGCATCCTGCGTGACCGCGCCCACGTACACCTTGCCGTCGTCGGTCATCAGCGCGTTGACCAGGCGGGTCTTGAAGACCGTGCCGGTGCCGAAGTCGCCCTTCACCCGGTCGCCGAAGGAGTCCAGCAGCTTCCGGGCCTCGGGCGGGGCGTCGCCCGGCTTGGGGGCTGTGGTGCCGGCGCCGCCAGGGGCCTTGATCTCGGCGATGGCCGTCCAGCCCTCGCCGATGACGTTCACCGCCTGACCGCCCTCCCCGACGGGACCCAGGCCCCCGACGCCCTCCAGACCCTCCAGACCCTCGATACCCTTCAGGCCCTTCAGACCCGCCAGGTCCTCGGCGTGCCGGGCCGCCCCCTTCTCCGGGCCGCCGAGTTCGTCCGCCTCGGTCACCTTCGCACCCTTCGGCGGGGTGAAGTCGAAGGTCGACGCGGGCGGCCGGGAGAAGTCGACCTTGGTGAAGCCCGCATCGACGACGGCCTTTCCGCCACCGCTCGGCAGCAGGGTGAACTTCAGCGGCACACCGTTCTCGGCGTCCACCGCGATCCTGACGGAGCCTACGGTCGAGCCGCTCTGCCTCGGCTTCACAAGCAGCTGATAGGCGTCGCGGCCGGCGATCCTGGCCGTGCCGTCGACGGTCACCGAGGTGGTGTCGCCCGCGGCCTTCAGCACCTCTTCGGCGAGTTCCTGCGGGGTGGTGGACGGCTCCTGCGGGGCCGGGCGCTCCCGCTCTGCGGCCGCCCCGGCGTCCTCGGCGTCCTCGGCGTCCTCCGCGTGGTAGACCTCGCCGGACTCGCTGTCGTAGGCCCAGACGTCGTCGCCGTTGCGGATGACGCTGTACTCCGCTGCGTCGTCGAGGATCGACAGCTTCTGCCGGTCGGGACCGTCGACCGCGACCCGCAGCGTGTGGGTGCCGGACGCCAGCTCCATCAGCCTGGCGTCGGGCGCGGCGGACGAGCCGCCCTTCCCCGCGCCGGGCACGAGGCCGTCCGCGGCGTCACCGGCCAGCCCGGCGAGCGACGGGAGGCCCAGGTCGGTGCTGATCCTGACCGTGCCGGACAGCTGCTCCGCGTCCGACGCGGCGATCTTCGCGATGAGTTCCTCCGCCGTGACGTCCGGCAGATCGGGGTCACCGGACGCGGCGAGCGCCGGGACGAGCCCGATGGTCGCCGCGGCGATCCCCGCCACCGCGACCGGGACCGCGTACCGCGCCGCCTTCCGGCGGACGACGCTGCCCTCCCCTGTCTCGTCGGTGGTCCGTACGGTGTCCTTCGGTGCCATGGTGTGCCCTACCTCCGTGATCGGCGGCGTCATCCGTCCAGTGCACAAGTCCACCCCGCGCCGCCATTCTCACCCGTTTCGGTCGTTTCGGTGAGGAGTGGTTGCCGTCCATCTGACCAAATCGCGCAGACGAACGCGTCAGCCCCCGGGATCAACTCCGCGTACTGCTGCGGTATGACACGGGGGCCGGTTCGGGCACCGTTCCAGTAGGGGTAGGGCGGTCGGCGCGTCGGCCCGCGCGGTGACAGCGCCGCCCGGCGGCAGGCGGCAGGCGGCACGTCCGGGGGCCGGCGCGTCAGCCCGCGCGGTGGACCACCGCGTCGCACAGCTCCTCCAGCGCGGCCCTCGCGATGCACTCGGGGAGCGCCTCCAGCATCGCGCGGGCCTCCTGCGCGGCCCGCACCGTGTCGCGCCTGGCCTGCGCCAGGGCGGAATGGACCCGCAGCCTCGCCAGCGCCTCGGCGTGCCGGGCGTCGTCCGTCAGATCACCGGAGAGCAGCTCGACCAGCTCCAGGTCCTCTCGCCGGCCGTGTGCGTCCGCCTGCTCCCGCAGCCGCAGTACCGGGAGGGTGGCGATTCCCTCGCGCAGATCGGTGCCGGGGGTCTTGCCGGACTCGTGGGAGTCGGACGCGATGTCGAGCACGTCGTCGGCGAGCTGGAAGGCGACGCCGAGCCGCTCGCCGTACTGGGTGAGGACGTCGGTGGTCCGCTCGTCGGCGCCCGACATCATCGCCCCGAAACGGCAGGAGACGGCGACGAGCGACCCCGTCTTGCCGCGCAGTACGTCCAGGTAGTGCTCGACCGGGTCCCGGCCGTCGCGCGGTCCGGCCGTCTCCAGGATCTGGCCGGTCACCAGGCGTTCGAACGCCTCGGCCTGGATGCGGACGGCCTCGGGGCCGAGGTCGGCCAGGATGTGCGAGGCCCGGGCGAAGAGGAAGTCGCCGGTGAGGACGGCAAGGGAGTTCCCCCAGCGCGCGTTGGCGCTGGGCACCCCGCGGCGCACCTCGGCCTCGTCCATCACGTCGTCGTGGTAGAGCGTCGCCAGGTGGGTCAGCTCGACGACGACCGCCGAGGGCACCACTCCCGGGGCGTCGGGGTCCCCGAACTGGGCGGCCAGCATCACCAGGAGCGGCCGGAACCGCTTCCCGCCGGCTCGTACGAGGTGCTGCGCCGCCTCCGTGATGAAGGGAACCCCGCTCTTGGTGGCGTTGAGAAGCCCCGACTCCACGGCCGCCAACCCGGCCTGGACATCGGCCTCAAGAGCCTGGTCCCGCACGCTCAGCCCGAACGGCCCGACGACGGTCACGAGAGGTACTCCTGTCTGCTGACGATCACACGGATTGTCGATGTGTCGCTGCCACCACTCAAGTCAGCGTATCCGGTCGCCTTTCGATCACCATGGGCGCCTTCCCGCCACCCCCGGTATGTTCTTGATCAGCTGATAAGACTGGACATGGAAGCCTTGTCCGGAATCTCGATCATGCCCGCGGGGACGGGTTCACATGGGCCCGCGGAGCGCTGCGGCCTCCCCTTCCCGCGGGCGGGCGCGGCCCCCGGAACAGTGTGCCGAGCCCGCCGGGACCGCCGTCGGGAAGACCGGCGCCGGCTACCCGTACGGGACCCGCAGGGTCGGCGTCAGGATCCCGGAACGCGACTCCCCGGAGGGGGCACGGGCCTGCCGTACGGCCCTGCTGCCGGGTCAAGCCGCCGGGTCCGACCGACGGGTCAGGCCGCCGGGTCAGGCGCCCGGTCACCGGCGAGCCCGTGCCGGCCCTGCCCGAGTACCCGCCCTGCCGGCCGAACGACGGGACCGCGCCATCGGGGACACGGCGGTCGAGACGCACTCGCGAGAGGCACTCGGACGCCGGACGCCGGACGTCAGTCGTCAGTCGTCAGTCGCGACGGGGAGCACTCCCCCACCACCGGCGAGGCGTTGTGCCGGCACGGCCGCGAGGCGGTCCTCCACGACGCCCGGCAGGGACGGATCCCCCGGAGCGCTGACTGACCGGAGCACGGGCCGGGCGGCCCCGTGCCGGGTGTCCGGGCGGGCCCTGACGCCGGCTGCACACTCCACGTAACGTGTCCTCCACACCCGTGGAAAGCGAGGCAAGCACCGATGCCCGAGCAGAGCCCGCTCGATCTGGCCGAGGGCGATCCCTTCGGCCCGCACAACCTCCCGTACGGCGTCTTCACCACGGCGGACGAGCCGGACCGGCGCCGGCTCGGGGTCCGGATCGGCGGCCATGTGCTCGACGCCGGAGCCGCGGCGCAGGCCCTCGGCTCCCCTTACGCGGCGCTGCTCGCGCAGCCCGGTCTGGGCGCGCTGCTCGCGGCCGGCCGTACCGCCTGGCGGGACGTGCGCCGGGCGCTCACGGCCTGGGTGACGGTGCCGGCCCACCGCCGTGACATCGAGCCGCTGCTCCACCCGCTGGGCTCGGTGACCCTCCACCTCCCCTACGACGTGGCCGACTACGTCGACTTCTACGCCAGCGAGCACCACGCCACCAACGTGGGGCGCATCTTCCGCCCGGACGGCGAGCCGCTCACACCCAACTGGAAGCACCTGCCGATCGGTTACCACGGCCGCTCGGGAACCGTCGTCGTGTCCGGTACGGAGGTCGTCCGCCCCTCCGGGCAGCGCAAGGCCCCGGGCGACGCGGCCCCCGTCTTCGGCCCGTCGGCCAAGCTGGACATCGAGGCGGAGGTCGGCTTCGTCGTCGGCACCCCGTCGGAACTCGGCCGGCCCGTCCCGCTGAACGGTTTCCGCGACCACGTCTTCGGGCTGCAGTTGCTGAACGACTGGTCCGCTCGCGACATCCAGGCCTGGGAGTACGTGCCGCTCGGCCCGTTCCTCGGCAAGTCGTTCGCCACGTCCGTGGCTGCCTGGGTCACCCCGCTGGAGGCCCTGGACGCGGCCCGGGTCTCCCCGCCCACCCGGGACTTCGGCCTCCTGCCGTACCTCGACGACTCGGGCGACGAGGAGCCCGGCGGCTTCGACCTGCGTATCTCCGTCGCCGTCAACGGGGAGATCGTGTCCGAGCCGCCCTTCGCAACCATGTACTGGACCGCGGCCCAGCAGCTGGCCCATATGACCGTCAACGGCGCCTCGCTTCGCACCGGGGACCTCTACGGGTCCGGCACGGTCAGCGGTCCCGGCGTGCACCAGCGCGGCTCGCTGCTCGAACTCACCTGGAACGGCCGTGAGCCGCTCGAGCTGCCGTACGGGAAGCGGACGTTCCTCGAGGACGGGGACGAGGTGACCGTCACCGCGTGGGCGCCCGGCCCGGACGGCGTCAGGGTCGGCCTCGGCGAGGTCACCGGCCGGATCGCGCCTGCCGCCGGATGACGGCGGGGCTCTTCCGCGCAGGCCCGTGAGTGGCGGCGGGGCTCTTCCGCGCAGGCCCGGCGGTGGTGGCGGGCACCCGAAGCCGCCGGGGCCCCTCCCGTGCCTCCGGCGCGGTCCGCGGAGAGCGGGCGGGGCACGGGCGGGCCCTCCCCCCGGCGTGATGGGTGCTCCACCGTGTCGGGCGGCGCCGCGGAACCGCCGGCGCCGGGTGTCCCGACCCGGTTCGGACCCGGTCCCGACCCGGTTCGGACCCGGTCAGGCCATGTCGTCCGCGATGCGCTCGCCCTCGGCCTGGGAAGGCGTGGTCCGGTCGACGTCGGGGTGCTGCTCCTCGGTCGACTCCCGGTCCTCTCCCTCGGCCTGCGAGGGCGTGGTGTACTCGGGCTCCTGGTACTGGTCGATCATGACGTTCCTCCTCGACCGACGGTCTCGCCCTATGACCGAGCGTAGTCGCTTCCGGGCCGGCCGGCCGCGCGGGCCTGCGCAGCGCGAGGGCCCGGCGCCCTCCGGGGGATGCCGGTGCCGGCAGCATCCCCTCCGGAGGGCAGCGGGCCCTCGGGTCGTGCGGGAGAGACCCCCCGCGGACCGCCGCCTACCGCACGAACACGCTCGCCTGGCCCGCCAGATCCAGGAAGTACTGGGGCGCCACCCCGAGCACCAGTGTGACCGCGACGCCGACCGCGATCGTCGTCATCGTCAGCGGTGACGGGACGGCGACCGTCGGGCCCTCCGGCCGCGGCTCGCTGAAGAACATCAGCACGATCACCCGGATGTAGAAGAACGCGGCGATCGCGGAGGAGATCACACCGATCACGACCAGCGCTCCGGCGCCTCCCTCCGCGGCCGCCCGGAACACGGCGAACTTCCCGGAGAAGCCCGATGTCAGCGGGATCCCGGCGAAGGCCAGCAGGAAGACCGCGAAGACCGCCGCCACCAGCGGCGACCGCCTGCCGAGACCGGCCCACTTGGACAGGTGGGTGGCCTCGCCGCCCGCGTCGCGCACCAGCGTGACCACGGCGAACGCGCCGATGGTGACGAAGGAGTAGGCGAGCAGGTAGAAGAGCACCGACGAGATGCCTTCCGGAGTCGCCGCGATGACACCGGCGAGGATGAAGCCGGCGTGCGCGATCGAGGAGTACGCCAGCAGCCGCTTGATGTCGGTCTGGGTGATGGCGACGATCGCCCCTCCCAGCATGGTGACGATGGCGATCGCCCACATGACCGGCCGCCAGTCCCAGCTCAGCCCGGGCAGCACCACGTAGAGCAGCCGGAGCAGCGCGCCGAAGGCCGCGACCTTGGTGGCCGCCGCCATGAACCCGGTGACCGGGGTGGGCGCGCCCTGGTAGACGTCCGGGGTCCACATGTGGAACGGCACCGCGCCGACCTTGAAGAGCAGACCCATGAGGATCATGGCTCCGCCGATCAGCAGCAGGACGTCGTTGCCCATGGTGGCGGCGAGCGCCGGGTCGATGGTCTGGACGGTGCCGTCGACCACGTCGGCGATGCGCGCGTACGCGACGGAGCCCGCGTAGCCGTACAGCAGGGCGATGCCGAAGAGGAAGAAGGCGGAGGAGAAGGCGCCGAGGAGGAAGTACTTCACCGCGGCCTCCTGCGACATCAGCCGCTTGCGGCGGGCCAGTGCGCACAGCAGGTAGAGCGGGAGGGAGAGGACCTCCAGGGCGATGAACAGCGTCAGCAGGTCGTTCGCGGCGGGGAAGACGAGCATGCCCGCCACTGCGAAGAGGGCCAGCGGGAACACCTCGGTGGTGGTGAACCCGGCCTTGACCGCGGCCTTCTCGCTGTCGCTGCCCGGTACGGAGGCGGCCTGCGCGGCGAAGGAGTCGACGCGCCTGCCGTCCGCCGAGGGGTCGAGCCGCCGCTCGGCGAAGGTGAAGACCGCGACCAGCGCTGCCAGCAGGATCGTGCCCTGCAGGAACAGGGCGGGGCCGTCGACCGCGATGGCGCCCATCGCCGCGATGCCCGCCCTGGTCGTGCCGTAGCCCCCGGCGGCCAGGCCGAGCACCGCGGCGAACGCGGCGGTCAGCGCGACGACGGCGAGGAACATCTGTGTGTGGTAGCGGCCCCTGCGCGGGACGAGGGCCTCGGCCAGCACACCGAGGATCGCCGCCCCGAACACGATCAGCATGGGCGCGAGCTGTGCGTACTCGATGTGCGGGGCCTGGATCCTGTCAAGCGGCTGAGCCGCCGCCGTGGTCCACAGGCCGTGGACAGCTGTCGTGCTCACTTGGCCGCCTCCACCTCGGGCCGGGGGTCCTTCTGCTGGACGTCGGACATGGTGTGCTCGACGGCCGGGTTGACGATGTCCGTCAGCGGTTTCGGATAGACGCCGAGGAAGATCAGCAGTGCGATGAGCGGGGTGACCACCACGAGTTCGCGCAGCCGCAGATCGGGCAGGGTCCGCACCTCCTCCTTCACCGGTCCGGTCATCGTCCGCTGGTACAGCACCAGCGTGTAGAGCGCGGCGAGCACGATGCCGAGGGTCGCGATGACGCCGACCACCGGATAGCGCGCGAACGTCCCGACGAGTACCAGGAACTCGCTGACGAACGGCGCGAGTCCCGGAAGCGACAGGGTCGCCAGGCCGCCGATCAGGAAGGTGCCGGCGAGAACCGGCGCGACCTTCTGCACTCCGCCGTAGTCGGCGATGAGCCGGGAACCGCGCCGCGAGATCAGGAAACCGGCCACCAGCATCAGCGCGGCCGTCGAGATCCCGTGGTTGACCATGTAGAGCGTGGACCCCGACTGGCCCTGGGTGGTCATCGCGAAGATGCCCATGACGATGAAGCCGAAGTGGGAGATCGACGCATAGGCGACCAGGCGTTTGATGTCGCGCTGGCCGACGGCGAGCAGGGCACCGTAGATGATGCTGACCAGGGCCAGGGCCAGGATCACCGGAGTCGCCCACTCGGATGCCTCGGGGAACAGCCCGAGGCAGAAGCGCAGCATGGCGAACGTGCCGACCTTGTCGACCACCGCCGTGATCAGCACGGCGACCGGGGCGGTCGACTCGCCCATCGCGTTGGGGAGCCAGGTGTGCAGCGGCCACAGCGGCGCCTTCACCGCGAAGGCGAAGAAGAAGCCGAGGAACAGCAGCCGCTCGGTGTCGGTCGCCATCTCCAGGGTGCCGTCGGCGCGGGCCGCGGCGATCTCCGTGAGCGAGAAGTTCCCCGCGACCACGTAGAGCCCGATGACCGCGGCCAGCATGATGAGGCCGCCGGCCAGGTTGTAGAGGAGGAACTTCACCGCGGCGTAGGAGCGCTGGGCCGCCGCGTGCTCGTCGCTGCCGGTGTGGGCGCGGTCCCCGAAGCCCCCGATGAGGAAGTACATCGGGATGAGCATGGCCTCGAAGAGGATGTAGAAGAGGAAGACGTCGGTGGCCTCGAAGGAGAGGATCACCATCGCCTCGACCGACAGGATCAGGGCGAAGAAGCCCTGGGTCGGCCGCCACCGGTAGTTCTTCGTCTCGGCTGGGGTGTCCCCGCCGGGGACGGGGGAGGGGTCGGCGTCGTGCCAGCCGGCCAGGATGATGAACGGGATCAGTACGGCGGTCAGGGCGATCAGCGCCACCGCGATGCCGTCCACGCCCAGTTCGTAGCGGACCCCGAAGTCCGCGATCCAGGAGTGGGATTCGGTGAGCTGGTAGCGCTCGCCTCCGGGCTCGAACCGGACGGCGATCACCGCCGCGAGCACCAGCGTGCCCAGGGAGACCAGCAGGGCCAGCCACTTGGCGGCGGTGCGCCGGCCGGCGGGGACGGCGGCGGTGGCGATCGCGCCGAGTGCCGGGAGCGCCGCCGCCGCGGTGAGGAGCGGGAAGGACATGTCGGTTACACCGCCCTCATCAGCAGGGTCGCGGCGATCAGCACCGCCGTACCTCCGAACATCGTGACCGCGTAGGTGCGGGCGTAGCCGTTCTGCAGCTTGCGCAGCCGGCCGGAGAGACCGCCGAACGACGCCGCCGTGCCGTTGACGACCCCGTCGACCAGGCTGTGGTCGACGTACACGAGCGACCGGGTCAGATGCTCGCCGCCCCGGACCAGGACCACATGGTTGAAGTCGTCCTGGAGGAGGTCGCGGCGGGCGGCCCGGGTGAGCAGCGAGCCCCGCGGCGGGGTGAGCGGTACCGGGCGCCGGCCGTACTGGAGATATGCCAGGGCGACGCCGAGGAGCATCACGGCGACCGTGGCGGTCGTGACCGCGGCGGCGCTGAGCGGCGAATGGCCGTGGTCGAAGCCGGTGACCGGCTCCAGCCACTTCACGAACGACTCGTGCCAGGAGAACAGCCCGCCGGCGAAGACCGAGCCGAAGGCGAGGACGATCATCGGAACGGTCATCGTCCGCGGCGACTCGTGCGGATGCGGCAGTTCGCCCCTGGCGTCGGGCTGCCAGCGCTTCTCGCCGAAGAAGGTCATCAGCATCACACGCGTCATGTAGAAGGCCGTGACGGCCGCGCCCAGCAGGGCCGCGCCGCCGAGGATCCAGCCCTCGGCGCCGCCCTTGGCGAAGGCCGCCTCGATGATCTTGTCCTTGGAGAAGAAGCCGGACAGGCCGGGGAAGCCGATGATGGCGAGGTAGCCGAGGCCGAAGGTGACGAAGGTGATCGGCATGTACTTGCGCAGTCCGCCGTACTTCCTCATGTCCACCTCGTCGTTCATGCCGTGCATGACCGAACCGGCGCCGAGGAACAGCCCGGCCTTGAAGAAGCCGTGGGTGACCAGGTGCATGATCGCGAAGGCGTAGCCGAGGGGGCCGAGGCCGGCCGCCAGGATCATGTAGCCGATCTGCGACATCGTCGATCCGGCCAGTGCCTTCTTGATGTCGTCCTTGGCGCAACCGACGATCGCACCGAAGAGCAGCGTGACCGCGCCGACGGTGACGACCGCGAGCTGGGCGTCCGGGGCGGCGTTGAAGATCGCCCCGGAGCGGGTGATCAGGTAGACGCCGGCGGTGACCATCGTCGCCGCGTGGATCAGGGCCGAGACCGGGGTCGGGCCCTCCATCGCGTCCCCGAGCCAGGACTGCAGCGGCACCTGGGCGGACTTGCCGCACGCGGCGAGCAGCAGGAGCAGCCCCAGGGCGGTCAGGGTGCCCTCGGACGCCCCGCCCGTGGAGTCCAGCACCGGACCGAAGGCGAAGGTGCCGAAGGTGGTGAACATCAGCATGACGGCGATGGAGAGGCCCATGTCGCCGACCCGGTTGACCAGGAAGGCCTTCTTCGCGGCGGTCGCCGCGCTGGGCTTGTGCTGCCAGAAGCCGATGAGCAGGTACGAGGCCAGACCGACGCCCTCCCACCCGACGTACAGCAGCAGGTAGTTGTCGGCGAGCACCAGCAGGAGCATCGCCGCGAGGAACAGGTTGAGGTAGCCGAAGAAGCGGCGGCGGCGCTCGTCGTGCTCCATGTACCCCACGGAGTACAGATGGATCAGCGAGCCGACTCCGGTGATCAGCAGCACGAAGGTCATCGACAGCTGGTCGAGCTGGAAGGCGACGTCCGCCTGGAAGCCGCCGACCGGGATCCAGCTGAACAGGTGCTGGTACAGGGTGCGGTCGTCGCCGGGCCGGCCGAGCATGTCGGCGAAGAGCACGACGGCGACGACGAAGGAGGCGGCGGCGAGCGCGGTGCCGACCCAGTGCCCCGCACGGTCGAGCCGGCGTCCGCCGAGGAGCAGCACCACCGCTCCGAGCAGGGGCGCCGCGACCAGCAGCGCGATCAGGTTCTCTGCGTTGTCCACGAGTCTGCGACCCCTTACAGCTTCATCAGGCTGGCGTCGTCGACCGAGGCCGAGTGGCGGGAGCGGAACAGCGACACGATGATCGCGAGCCCGACCACGACCTCGGCTGCGGCGACGACCATCGTGAAGAAGGCGACGATCTGGCCGTCGAGATTGCCGTGCATCCGGGAGAAGGCGACCAGCGAGAGGTTGCAGGCGTTGAGCATGAGCTCGATGCACATGAAGACCACGATCGCGTTCCGCCTGATCAGCACGCCGGATGCGCCGATGGTGAACAACAGGGCCGCGAGGTAGAGATAGTTGACGGGGTTCACCGCTTGGCCTCCTGTCCCTCGCCCCGGCCGCCCCGGTCGAGTTCGTCACGGTCCCGGCCGAGCCGCTCCTCGGAGCGCCGCTCCAGCGCCCTGAGGTCGTTCAGCGCCTCCCGGGACACGTCGCGGATCTGGCCGCGGTCGCGCAGCGTCTTGCTGACGGTGAGTTCCGACGGAGTGCCGTCGGGGAGCAGACCGGCGACGTCCACCGCGTTGTGCCGGGCGTACACGCCCGGGGCGGGCAGCGGGGTCGGAAGCTTCCAGCCGTAGTCCGCCGACGCGGGGTGGCGGCCGGCGGACGGCGGGGCGGTCGCCTCGCGCACCCGCTGCTCGGCCAGTTCGCGCTGGGTCATGGCGCGCTCGGTGCGCTCCCGGTGGGTGAGTACCATCGCGCCGACCGCCGCCGTGATGAGCAGGGCGCCGGTGACCTCGAAGGCGAAGACGTACTTGGTGAAGATCAGCGCCGCCAGGCCCTGGACGTTGCCCGCCGCGTTGGCCTCGCCGAGTCCGACGAAGGCCCCGGGGCCCAGTGAGGCCTGGCCGATGCCCGCGATCATCAGCACGCCGAAGCCGATGCCGCAGAGGGCCGCCCACCAGCGCTGGCCCTTGAGCGTCTCCTTCAGGGAGTCGGCGGCCGTGACACCGACGAGCATGACGACGAAGAGGAAGAGCATCATGATCGCGCCGGTGTAGACGATGATCTGGACGACGCCCAGGAAGTACGCGCCGTTGGCGAGGTAGAAGACCGCCAGGATGATCATGGTCGCGGCGAGGCACAGCGCGCTGTGCACGGCCTTCCTCATCAGGATGGTGCCCAGCGCCCCGACGACGGCGACGGTGCCGAGCACCCAGAACTGCACGGCCTCGCCGGTGGAGGTCGCGGCGGCCAGAGCGCTCATGCGTCGGCCTCCTTCTGCGCCGCCGGGTCCGCGGACCCGGGGGCCGAAGCGGCGTCCTGGGGCTTCTCCCCCTTGGAGACGGCCGGCTGGCGCTCGGTCCCGGGCGCGGCCTCGGTGACCAGGCCCCGGTAGTAGTCCTGCTCGTCCGTGCCGGGGTGGATCGCGTGCGGGGTGTCGACCATGCCGGGCTCGAGGCCCGCCAGCAGTTGCTCCTTGGTGTAGATCAGGTTCTCGCGGGAGCTGTCGGCCAGTTCGAACTCGTTGGTCATCGTCAGCGCCCGGGTCGGGCACGCCTCGATGCACAGCCCGCAGAGGATGCAGCGGGCGTAGTTGATCTGGTAGACGCGGCCGTACCGCTCGCCCGGTGAGTAGCGCTCCTCCTCGGTGTTGTCCGCGCCCTCCACATAGATGGCGTCCGCCGGACAGGCCCAGGCGCACAACTCGCAGCCGACGCACTTCTCCAGCCCGTCCGGATGCCGGTTGAGCTGGTGCCGGCCGTGGAAGCGCGGCGCCGTGGTCTTCTGCTGCTCCGGATACTGCTCGGTCAGCCGCTTCTTGAACATGGCCTTGAAGGTCACGCCGAAGCCGGCGAGCGGGTTCTGGAACGCGCTCCCGGAATCCTCGGGTCGCTCAGACACCGTCAGCCTCCTTTCCGTCACGAGGACCGTCACTGTCAGTATTGACGCCACCACTGACAATCAGCTCTCCGTCGCGGCGCGGCCGCCTGCGCGGAGCCGGCGGCAGCACCTGTCCGGGCAGCGGGGGCACCGGGAAGCCGCCGGCCATCGGGTCGAACACGCCGGGCGCCCCGCCCCCCTCGGCCTCTGCCGCCTCCCTCGCCTCCGCGTCGGCCCGCTCCTTCCTGCCCCGGAAGAGGTCCGCGACGAAGGACAGCAGCAGCACGGCGAGGACCGCACCGCCGACGTACAGCACGATCTGCGAGAAGTCGCGGCCGTCGTTGCGCAGCGCCCGCACGGTCGCCACGAGCATCAGCCAGACGACCGAGACCGGGATGAGCACCTTCCAGCCGAGCTTCATCAGCTGGTCGTAGCGGACGCGCGGAAGCGTGCCGCGCAGCCAGATGAAGAAGAAGAGCAGCAACTGCACCTTGAGGACGAACCAGAGCATCGGCCACCAGCCGTGGTTCGCGCCCTCCCAGAAGGTGCTGACGGGCCACGGAGCCCGCCAGCCGCCCAGGAACAGGGTGACGGCGACCGCCGAGACGGTGACCATGTTGACGTACTCGGCGAGCATGAACATCGCGAACTTGATCGACGAGTACTCGGTGTTGAAGCCGCCGACCAGGTCGCCTTCGGACTCCGGCATGTCGAACGGGGCCCGGTTGGTCTCGCCGACCATCGTCACGACGTAGATGAGGAACGAGACCGGCAGCAGCAGCACGTACCAGCGGTCCGCCTGCGCCTCCACGATCGTCGAGGTCGACATCGACCCGGAGTAGAGGAAGACCGAGGCGAACGCGGCACCCATGGCGATCTCGTACGAGATGACCTGTGCCACCGAGCGCAGTCCGCCGAGCAGCGGGTACGTCGAACCGGACGACCAGCCGGCGAGCACCATGCCGTAGATGCCGATCGAGGCGACCGCGAGGAGGTAGAGCACCGCGATCGGCAGGTCGGTGAGTTGCATCGTGGTCCGCTGGCCGAAGATCGAGACCTCGTTGCCGGCCGGGCCGAACGGGATGACCGCGATCGCCATGAACGCCGGGATCGCCGCGATGACCGGAGCGAGGACGTAGACCACCTTGTCCGCGCGCCGGACGACCACGTCCTCCTTGAGCATCAGCTTGACGCCGTCCGCGAGGGACTGGAGGAGGCCCCACGGCCCGTGCCGGTTGGGGCCGATGCGCAACTGCATCCAGGCGACGACCTTGCGCTCCCACACGATGGAGAACAGCACCGTCACCATCAGGAAGGCGAAGCAGAACACCGCCTTGACGACGACGAGCCACCAGGGGTCCCGCCCGAACAGCGAGAGGTCCTCCGCCGCGAGCAGCGTCTGGTCGAGGAGTACCGGGTTCACGCGCGCACCTCCGGTACGTCGTCGGGGCCGGCGGTCCCGTGGCCGGCCGTTGCCGCGGGGCCGACGCGGACGAGCGCGCCGGGCGTCGCGCCCGTGTCGCCCGGCACACCGCCGCCGGCCGAGTTGAGCGGAAGCCACACCACGCGGTCGGGCATCTCGGTCACCCGCAGCGGGAGGTGCACGGACCCCGAGGGGCCGCTGACGGCGAGCAGATCGCCGTCCTCGACCCCGGTCTCGGCCGCGGTGGTGGCGGAGAGCCGGGCGACCGCCGCGTGCCGGGTGCCGGCCAGCGCCTCGTCGCCCTCCTGCAGCAGGCCCCGGTCGAGCAGGAGCCGGTGGCCGGCCAGGACCGCCTCGCCCTCGCCGGGGCGGGGCAGCGGCCGGGCGGGCTCGGCGGGAGCGTCCGCCCGGGGCCCGGTCCAGGTGCCGAGGCGGTCCATCTCGCGCCGCACGGACCGCAGGTCGGGCAGGGCGAGATGGACGTCCAGCGCGTCGGCGAGCATGTGCAGCACCCGCGCGTCCGCCGGGGCCGGCGGGCGGGTCAGCTGGTCCGGCTTGAGCGCGGCCTCGAAGAGCCGTGCCCTGCCCTCCCAGTTGAGGAACGTACCGGCCTTCTCGGCCACGGCCGCGACCGGGAAGACCACGTCGGCCCGCGAGGTGACCTCGGAGGGCCGCAGCTCCAGCGAGACGAGGAACCCGACCGAGTCGAGCCCCTCCCGGGCGCGGGCGGGGTCGGGCAGATCGGCGACCTCGACCCCGGCGACGACCAGGGCGGCCAGTTCGCCGCCCGCGGCCGCCTCCAGGATCTGCCCGGTGTCCCGGCCGTAGCGGTGCGGGAGTTCGCGTACGCCCCAGGCCGCCGCGGTCTCCTCGCGGGCCCGCGGATCGGTGGCGGGACGGCCGCCGGGCAGCAGCGACGGCAGTGCGCCCGCCTCGACCGCGCCGCGCTCCCCGGCCCGGCGCGGGATCCAGACGAGCGCGGCGCCGGTCGCCGCGGCCGTGCGCACCGCGGCGCTCAGCGCGCCCGGCACGCCGGCCAGCCGCTCGCCGACGACGATCACGGCGCCTTCCGACCGCAGCGCCTCGGCGGCGGTGGCGCCGTCCCCGTCGAGCCCGGTGCCGGACGCCAGCGCGCCCAGCCACTCGGCCTCGGTGCCGGGGGCGGTCGGCAGCAGCACGCCCGCGGCCTTCGCCAGACCGCGGGTGGTGTGGGTGGCCAGGGAGAACGTCCGCTGGCCGTGCTTGCGCGCGGCCTTGCGCAGCCGGAGGAAGACGCCGGGGGCCTCCTCCTCCGACTCGAGGCCGGCCAGCAGTACGGCCGGGGCCTTCTCCAGCGAGGTGTAGGTGACGCCGGCGCGGTCGAGGTCCCGGCCGTGGCCGGCGACGCGGGCGGCGAGGAAGTCGGCCTCCTCCGGGGAGTGGACCCGGGCCCGGAAGTCGATGTCGTTGGTGCCGAGGGCGATCCGGGCGAACTTGGCGTACGCGTAGGCGTCCTCGACGGTGAGCCGGCCGCCGGTGAGCACCGCGGCCCGGCCGCGGGCGGCCGAGAGTCCGGTGGCGGCCGCCGCGAGGGCCTCCGGCCAGCTCGCGGGCTCCAGCTCGCCGCTCTCGACGTTGCGGACGAGCGGGGTGGTGAGCCGGTCGCGCTGCTGGGCGTAGCGGAAGGCGAACCGCCCCTTGTCGCAGATCCACTCCTCGTTGACCTCGGGGTCCTCGGCGGCGAGCCGCCGCATGACCTTGCCGCGCCGGTGGTCGGTGCGGGTCGCGCAGCCGCCGGCGCAGTGCTCGCAGACGGTCGGCGACGACACCAGGTCGAAGGGCCGGGAGCGGAACCGGTAGGCCGCCGAGGTCAGCGCGCCGACCGGGCAGATCTGGATGGTGTTCCCGGAGAAGTAGGACTCGAAGGGGTCGCCCTCGCCGGTGCCGACCTGCTGGAGCGCGCCGCGCTCCAGGAGTTCGATCATCGGGTCGCCCGCGATCTGGTCGGAGAAGCGGGTGCAGCGCGCGCAGAGCACGCAGCGCTCGCGGTCGAGCAGCACCTGGGTGGAGATGTGGACCGGCTTCTCGTAGGTCCGCTTCCTGCCCTCGAAGCGGGACTCGGCGCGGCCGTGCGAGACGGCCTGGTTCTGCAGCGGGCACTCGCCGCCCTTGTCGCAGACCGGGCAGTCGAGCGGGTGGTTGATGAGCAGCAGTTCCATCACGCCCTGCTGCGCCTTCTCGGCGACGGGCGAGGTGAGCTGCGACTTCACGACCATGCCGTCGGTGCAGGTGATGGTGCAGGAGGCCATCGGCTTGCGCTGGCCCTCGACCTCGACGATGCACTGCCGGCAGGCGCCGGCCGGGTCGAGGAGGGGGTGGTCGCAGAACCGGGGGATCTCGATGCCGAGCTGCTCGGCGGCCCGGATGACCAGGGTGCCCTTCGGCACGGAGATCTCGATGCCGTCGATGGTCAGGGTGACCGGGTCCTCCGGCGGGACCGCGGCGCTCCCCCCGCCTCCGGACGCGGCGGACGTGGTGACGGTCATGCGTCCACCTCCAGGTTCGGCACGGCCCAGGCCGTGGACTTCGCGGGGTCGAAGGGGCAGCCCCGGCCGGTGATGTGCTGCTCGTACTCCTCGCGGAAGTACTTCAGCGAGGAGAAGATCGGCGCGGCGGCACCGTCCCCGAGGGCGCAGAACGACTTGCCGTTGATGTTGTCGGCGATGTCGTTCAGCTTGTCGAGGTCCGCCATGGCGCCCTTGCCGGCCTCGATGTCGTGCAGCAGCTGGACCAGCCAGTAGGTGCCCTCGCGGCAGGGCGTGCACTTGCCGCAGGACTCGTGGGCGTAGAACTCGGTCCAGCGGGTGACGGCCCGGACGACGCAGGTCGTCTCGTCGAAGCACTGGAGTGCCTTGGTGCCGAGCATCGACCCGGCGGCGCCGACGCCCTCGTAGTCCAGCGGCACGTCGAGGTGCTCGTCGGTGAACATCGGGGTGGAGGAGCCGCCGGGGGTCCAGAACTTGAGCCGGTGGCCCGGGCGCATCCCGCCGCCCATGTCGAGCAGTTGGCGCAGGGTGATGCCGAGCGGGCCCTCGTACTGGCCGGGGCGGGCGACATGGCCGCTCAGCGAGTACAGCGTGAAGCCGGGTGACTTCTCGCTGCCCATCGAGCGGAACCACTCCTTGCCGTTGTTCAGGATCGCGGGAACGGACGCGATGGACTCGACGTTGTTCACCACCGTGGGGCATGCGTACAGACCGGCGACCGCGGGGAAGGGTGGCCGCAGCCGGGGCTGTCCGCGCCTGCCCTCCAGGGAGTCCAGCAGGGCGGTCTCCTCGCCGCAGATGTACGCGCCGGCGCCGGCGTGCACGGTGAGTTCGACGTCGAGCCCGCTGCCGAGGATGTTCCTGCCGAGGTAGCCGGCGTCGTACGCCTCGCGGACGGCCTCGTGCAGCCTGCGCAGTACGGGGACGACCTCGCCGCGCACATAAATGAAGGCGTGGCGGGACCGGATCGCGTAGCAGGCGATCACGATGCCCTCGATGAGGGAGTGGGGGTTGGCGAAGAGGAGCGGGATGTCCTTGCAGGTGCCCGGCTCCGACTCGTCGGCGTTCACGACGAGGTAGTGCGGCTTGCCGTCGCCCTGCGGGATGAACTGCCACTTCATCCCGGTGGGGAAGCCGGCGCCGCCGCGGCCGCGCAGACCGGAGTCCTTGACGTACGCGATGAGTTCGTCGGGGGCCATCTCGAGGGCCTTGCGCAGCCCCTCGTAGCCCTCGTGCTCGCGGTAGGTGTCCAGGGTCCAGCACTCGGGCCGGTCCCAGAAGGCGGAAAGGACGGGCACGAGCAGCTTCTCGGGGCTGGTCCCGCCGCCGGCCTCCGGCCCGTACTCGGTGGACACGGTCATCACTCCCCCTCCTCGGAAACCGGGCCGGCCGGGTGGGCCGGGTCGGACGCCGACGTGTCCTGTGGGCCGCTCTGCGTCCCGGAGGGACCCGCCGGGGAGTGCTGGTCGGGCGACGGGCGGGTGTGGGAGCCGGGGTGCTCACCGGGCGGTTCGTCCTCCGGGGCCGCGCCGCGCGGGTGGACGACCCTCGGCTGGGGGGCCTCGCCCCTGGCCAGTTGCAGACCGACGAGGGTGGCGGGGCCGGCCCCGCCGGTGGCGGCGACGGCTCCGGGGCGCTCGTCGGGGAAGCCGGCCAGGATGCGGGCGGTCTCCCGGAACGTGCACAGGGGGGCGCCGCGGGTGGGTTCGACGGGGCGTCCCGCCCTCAGGTCGTCGACGAGCCGGCGGGCGGACTCGGGCGTCTGGTTGTCGAAGAACTCCCAGTTGACCATCACCACGGGGGCGAAGTCGCAGGCCGCGTTGCACTCGATGTGCTCGAGGGTGACCAGGCCGTCCCCGGTGGTCTCGCCGTTGCCCACGCCGAGGTGTTCCTTGAGGCCGTCGAAGATCGCGTCGCCGCCCATCACCGCGCACAGGGTGTTGGTGCAGACGCCGACCTGGTAGTCGCCGGACGGCTTGCGGCGGTACATGGTGTAGAAGGTGGCGACCGCGGTGACCTCCGCCGTCGTCAGGTCCAGCATCTCCGCGCAGAACCGCATGCCGGTGCGGGTGACGTGACCCTCCTCCGACTGCACGAGGTGCAGCAGCGGCAGCAGCGCGGAGCGGCTCTCCGGGTAGCGGCCGATGATCTGCCGGGCGTCCGCCTCAAGCCTCTCGCGCACCTCGGCCGGATAGTCGGGGGCGGGGAGCTGGGGCATCCCGAGCGATACGTCTGTCACCGGTCGACGCCTCCCATCACGGGGTCGATGGACGCGACGGCGACGATGACGTCGGCCACCTGGCCGCCCTCGCACATCGCCGCCACGGCCTGCAGGTTGGTGAACGACGGGTCGCGGAAGTGGACCCGGTAGGGGCGGGTGCCGCCGTCCGAGACGACATGGACGCCGAGTTCGCCCTTGGGGGACTCGACGGCCGCGTACGCCTGTCCGGCGGGGACCCGGAAGCCCTCGGTCACCAGCTTGAAATGGTGGATCAGGGCCTCCATGGAGGTGCCCATGATCTTCTTGATGTGGTCGAGGGAGTTGCCGAGGCCGTCCGGGCCGAGCGCGAGCTGCGCGGGCCAGGCGATCTTCCTGTCCTCGACCATCACCGGGCCGGGGTCGAGCCGGTCCAGGCACTGCTCGACGATCCGCAGCGACTGCCGCATCTCCTCCAGCCTGATCAGGAAGCGGCCGTAGGCGTCGCAGGTGTCCGCGGTGGGGACGTCGAAGTCGTAGGTCTCGTAACCGCAGTAGGGGTCGGTCCGGCGCAGGTCGTGCGGCAGCCCGGTGGAGCGCAGGACCGGGCCGGTCGCGCCGAGGGCCATGCAGCCGGCCAGGTCGAGGTAGCCGATGTCCTGCATCCGGCCCTTGAAGACGGGGTTCCCGGTGGCGAGCTTGTCGTACTCGGGAAGGTTCTTCCGCATCTTCTTCACGAACTCGCGGATCTGGTCCACGGCGCCCGGGGGCAGGTCCTGGGCCAGACCGCCGGGGCGGATGTACGCGTGGTTCATCCGCAGTCCGGTGATCAGCTCGAAGATGTCGAGGACGAGTTCACGGTCGCGGAACCCGTAGATCATGATGGTGGTGGCGCCGAGCTCCATACCGCCGGTGGCGATGCACACCAGGTGGGAGGAGAGCCGGTTGAGCTCCATCAGCAGCACGCGGATGACCGAGGCGCGGTCGGGGATCTGCTCCTCGATACCGAGGAGCTTCTCCACGGCGAGGCAGTACGCCGTCTCGTTGAAGAACGGCGTCAGGTAGTCCATGCGCGTGACGAAGGTCGTCCCCTGCGTCCACGTCCGGTACTCGAGGTTCTTCTCGATGCCGGTGTGCAGATAGCCGATGCCGCAGCGGGCCTCGGTGACGGTCTCGCCGTCGATCTCCAGGATCAGCCGGAGCACCCCGTGGGTGGACGGGTGCTGGGGGCCCATGTTGACGACGATGCGCTCGTCGTCCGCCTTGGCCGCGGTCTCCGCGACCTCGTCCCAGTCGCCGCCGGTGACCGTGTACACGGTTCCCTCGGTCGTCTCGCGGGCGGTCGAGAGGGGCGTTCCGGAGGGTCCCTGGGCGGTCTGGTCGCCGGGGGGCCGGTGGGCAGCCGATGCGTTCACGAGTACGACCTCCGCTGGTCCGGAGCCGGGATCTGGGCGCCCTTGTACTCGACGGGGATGCCGCCGAGGGGGTAGTCCTTGCGCTGAGGGAAGCCCTGCCAGTCGTCCGGCATCATGATCCGGGTGAGGGCGGGGTGGCCGTCGAAGACCAGGCCGAAGAAGTCGTAGGTCTCGCGCTCGTGCCAGTCGTTGGTCGGATAGACCTCCACGAGCGACGGGACGTGCGGGTCCGCGTCCGGGGCGCCGGCCTCCAGGCGGAGCAGCCGGCCGTGGGTGAGCGAGCGCAGGTGGTAGACGGCGTGCAGCTCGCGTCCCTTGTCGCCCGGGTAGTGGACGCCGCTCACGCCCGTGCACAGCTCGAACCGCAGCGCCGGGTCGTCGCGCAGCGTCCTGGCGACGCGGACGAGGTGCTCGCGGGAGACGTGGAAGGTGAGTTCGCCGCGGTCGACGACGGTCTTCTCGATCGCGTTCTCCGGGACGACGCCCTGCTCCTCGAGGGCGCCCTCCAGTTCGTCGGCGACCTCGTCGAACCAGCCGCCGTAGGGGCGGGTGGCGGCGCCGGGCAGCCGGACGGAGCGGACGAGCCCTCCGTAGCCGGAGGTGTCGCCGCCGTCACCGGCGCCGAACATGCCGCGCTGGACGCGGATCTCCTCGCCGTGCTCACCGCGCTGCCCGGGCAGGTTCTGCTCGGAGAGCTCCTTCTCGGGGTTCGGCTGGTCGGTCACCTGCGCACCCCCTTCGCCGCGTCCGTGCCCGCAACTCGCGGGGGCGCGGGTTCCGTCGTCGTCTGCGGCCCGGGGGCCGTGCGCGCGTCGCTCACCGGAGCAGCCCCTTCATCTCGATCGTCGGGAGCGCCTTGAGCGCCGCTTCCTCCGCCTCACGGGCGGCTTCCTCCGCGTTCACTCCGAGCTTGGAGGTCTGGATCTTCCGGTGGAGCTTGAGGATGGCGTCCATCAGCATCTCCGGCCGAGGCGGGCAGCCGGGCAGATAGATGTCAACAGGAACAACGTGGTCAACACCCTGCACAATCGCGTAGTTGTTGAACATTCCACCCGACGATGCGCACACACCCATGGAGATCACCCACTTGGGATTGGGCATCTGGTCGTAGACCTGCCGCAGGACGGGCGCCATCTTCTGGCTCACCCGCCCGGCCACGATCATCAGGTCGGCCTGCCGGGGGGAGCCGCGGAAGACCTCCATGCCGAAGCGGGCGAGGTCGTAGCGGCCCGCGCCGGTGGTCATCATCTCGATGGCGCAGCAGGCGAGGCCGAAGGTCGCGGGGAAGACGGATGACTTGCGCACCCAGCCCGCGGCCTGCTCGACGGTGGTCAGCAGAAAGCCGCTCGGCAGTTTCTCTTCGAGTCCCATTGCCCCTCAGCCCCTCAGTCCCATTCCAGGCCGCCGCGCCGCCAGACGTAGGCGTAGGCGACGAAGACGGTGAGCACGAAGAGCAGCATCTCCACGAGCCCGAAGATCCCCAGGGCGTCGAAGCTGACGGCCCAGGGGTAGAGGAAGACGATCTCGATATCGAAGATGATGAAGAGCATCGCCGTCAGGTAGTACTTGATCGGAAAGCGGCCCCCTCCGGCCGGCGTCGGCGTCGGCTCGATACCGCACTCGTACGCCTCGAGCTTCGCGCGGTTGTACCGCTTCGGGCCGACGAGCGTCGCCATGACCACGGAGAAGATCGCAAAGCCTGCCCCTAGGGCGCCGAGCACGAGGATGGGCGCGTAGGCATTCACGCTCCTCGCTCCTTCCAGTCGTCCTTGACCGTTGGACCGCACCGGGACTCGTCTCGCCGCCCCGCGAAGATCATGCTCATGTGAGGCAGTTCACAAGCCCGACTGCTCCGCATCCTATGCCCGTCGGTCTGTGATCTGCGACACGGGGTGGGCCAAGGACTTTGTGATCTCCACCACCTGACGAAGGATCATGAAGCCGGATGAGCGGTGATCTTCACACGGGAAGCGCACAAGCGACTACGAAAAGTGAACATTTTCCCCGTTACTGCTGGTCAGAGGCCATCGCCTCTAGCAGGGGCCGAGACGTCCAGGCAAATTCGCGACGGACCGGACCGAGTGATAAAGGACGGCCTTCACTCACGCGAGGGGACCGCGCGGACGGAAGTGGACGTGTGCACGCGTTCACGAGCGACACCCCGGGTCGCCGGCGGTGACCTTTCTGTGACCTGCGCCACTCGGGACGAGGTCCGGAAAACCGGGTCTTGGCCATCGGTGTGAAGGGGTGGTAAGCGGCGGGCAATCCGGACCTTTTCGCGAAAACCCAAGATCACAACCTTGATCACGACTGCCCGTTTTGCCCGTTACGGCGTCAATAAAGGCGACACGCGGGCCGATTCGCCGGTCCGGGGCGGCAACTGTGGCGGAAAGCACGTTTCTTGAAGGGAACCGTTGAGCCCTGATAGCGGTTGTACCCATGTCCCACACCGCTCACATACGTAGCCACCGGAAGCCCCGCCGCAGCTCCTCGAAGCTCGCGCTGCGCGCCGGAGTTGCCGGTGGCGTCCTCAGCACCATCGCGGTGGCCGGAAGCGCCGGGCCGGCGAACGCCGAGCCGGTGACCGAGACCATCGAGATGCCCGCGCTCACCGTCGACAGCCCGGAACTCGCCGAGGCGGTCGCCCTCTCCGCCGAGGCGACCCAGCAGGCGGCCCTGGCCCTCGACCTGAAGACCCAGGAGAACGCCGCCGCCGTCAAGGCGGCGACGGCCGCGAAGAAGGCCAAGGCGGAGGCCGAGCGCAAAGCCGAGGCCGAGCGGAAGGCCGAAGCCGAGCGGAAGGCCGAGGAGGCCGCCCGCGCCGCGGCCGAGGAGCGCTCCTCCCGCTCCTCGGAGCGCACCACCCTGTCCGCCCCCTCGCAGGGCGTCTCCGACGCCTCCGGCTCCGCCGCGACCGTGGTCGCCTTCCTCAAGGCCCAGCTCGGCGACGCCTACGTCATGGGCGCCACCGGCCCCAACTCGTGGGACTGCTCCAGCCTGGTCCAGGCCGCGTTCCGCCAGGTCGGCATCGACCTGCCGCGCGTCTCCCAGGACCAGTCCGTGGCGGGCACCCAGGTGTCCCTGGGCAACCTCCAGGTCGGCGACATCCTCTACTGGGGCGGCGCGGGCTCCGCCTACCACACCGGTGTGTACATCGGCGACGGCAAGTACCTCGACGCCGCCAACCCCGGCAAGGGCGTCGTCATCCAGGAGTTGTCGGGCTATCCGGCGAGCGGCGCCGTCCGCGTGCTCTGAGCGGCCCCGAAGCGCTCCCCCGGAACACCCGCTTCGTCCCGTTCGTCCCGGGACGAACGGGACGGCCGGGATGACCGGGACAGCCACCGTCTCCCCGTCCGGGGGCGGTGGCCTTCGCGTCGTGCCCCCTGGGCCCTTCGCCGTCCGGCGGGAGAGCCCCCGGCCGCCGGACGGTCGCCGGCGGGCCAGGGCGGCCTCTGCGCGCGGGAGACCGAGAAACGTCACCATTGCCACGTCCGTTCCCCGGAGGGGCGGCCTCTGCGCGGGAGACCGAGTCGTCGCCGGCGGCCGGTCAGGGCGAGGTCGTCGGGGCGGCCTCTGCGCGCGGGAGACCGAGGCACCCGTTCCCGTGAGCCGTGTCGAGCGCGCCAGCGGCCCGAGCGTGACCGTCCACGCCTGTCCCGACCGCGCTCCCCAGGCCGCCCCGGGGACGCTCCGGGACGGGCTGACCCTGCGGTAGCGGACCGCGAAACGCTGAATCCGCCCGCCGGGGCCTGCGCCCCCGGCGGGCGGATTCATGTCTGCGGTGGGAAGGGGCCAAGCCCGAGGGCCTCACACGCACAACCCGGCGCGGAACGACGCCGGTTGAATCGTCACGAACGTGGGGCCACCTTGGAGAGGCCGTTGATGATCCGGTCCATCGCGTCGCCGCCGGTGGGATCCGTGAGGTTGGCCAGCATCTTCAGCGTGAACCTCATCAGCACCGGGTGCGTCAGGCCCCGCTGGGTCGCGATCTTCATGACCTTCGGGTTGCCGATCAGTTTCACGAACGCCCGGCCCAGCGTGTAGTAGCCGCCGTAGGTGTCCTTGAGGACCTCGGGGTAGCCGCGCAGGGCCAGTTCCCGCTGGGCGGGCGTGGCCCGGGCGTGCGCCTGGACGATGACGTCGGCGGCGATCTGCCCGGACTCCATGGCGTAGGCGATGCCCTCGCCGTTGAACGGGTTGACCAGGCCGCCCGCGTCACCGACCAGCAGCAGGCCCCTGGTGTAGTGCGGCTGCCGGTTGAAGGCCATGGGGAGCGCGGCGCCGCGGATCGGGCCGGTCATGTTGCCGGGCACATAGCCCCATTCCTCCGGCATCGAGGCGCACCAGGCCTTGAGGACCTCGCGCCAGTCCAGCTCCTTGAAGGACGCCGAGGTGTTCAGCACGCCGAGGCCGACGTTGGAGGTGCCGTCGCCCATGCCGAAGATCCACCCGTAGCCGGGCAGCAGCCGGTCCTCCCCGGGACCGCGGCGGTCCCACAGCTCAAGCCAGGACTCCAGGTAGTCGTCGTCGTGCCGCGGGCTGGTGAAGTAGGTGCGGACGGCGACGCCCATCGGGCGGTCCTCGCGCCGGTGCAGCCCCATGGCGAGGGAGATCCGGGAGGAGTTGCCGTCCGCGGCCACCACGAGCGGGGCGCGGAAGGTGACCTCGCGCTTCTCGTCGCCGAGCCTGGCATGGACACCCGTGATGCGCCCGGTGCGTTCGTCGAGGACCGGGGCGCCGACGTTGCAGCGCTCGTACAGCCGCGCGCCGGCCTTCTGCGCCTGCCGCGCCAGCTGCTCGTCGAAGTCGTCCCGCTTGCGCACCAGTCCGTAGTCGGGGTAGCTGGCCAGCTCCGGCCAGTCCAGTTGCAGCCGGACCCCGCCGCCGATGATCCGCAGGCCCTTGTTGCGCAGCCAGCCGGCCTCCTCGGACACGTCGATGCCCATGGCGACCAGCTGCCTGGTGGCGCGGGGGGTGAGCCCGTCGCCGCAGACCTTCTCGCGGGGGAACGCCGTCTTCTCCAGCAGCAGGACGTCGAGGCCGGACCTGGCCAGATGGTAGGCGGTCGTCGAACCGGCCGGGCCCGCCCCGACGACGATCACATCTGCGGTGTGCTCGGAGGGGGTCGTCTCGGTCACGGCGGTTCTCCCGAAGACTCGAATTCACGTGCCGGGCGGCACAGGTCGTGTGCAGTCTATGGGGGCGTACCGAACGGCGACCGAAGGGCTCCCCACGATGACCGCAGCGTCTCTCCCCGTCGTCAAGCTCCGCGTGCCCACCGAGGAGGACGCGTTCGCCTGGCACCGCGCCTTCGACGACACCGAGGTGATGGAGTTCCACGGAGGCAGGTCCGCCGAGGTGTCCGTCTACGAGGAACTCACCGCGCGGCAGCGGCGGCACGACGCCGAGCGCGGCTTCTGCCTGTGGACGCTGCTGGACGAGTCGGGCGAGGTGTGCGGCTTCACGGGCGCGCAGCCGTGGCCGCACGAAGCGTTCGGCCCGGTCGGGGAGATCGAGATCGGCTGGCGGCTCGCGCGCCCGTACTGGGGCCGCGGCTATGCGACGTCCGCCGCGCGGACGGCACTGGACCGGCTGCGCGCGGCGGGTGTCCCGTCCGTGGTCGCGATGGTCGACTCCCGCAACGAGCGGTCGATCGCGGTGACCCGGCGGCTGGGCATGGAACTCGCCGAGACGTACGCCGTCCCGGAACTCGACCGCAAGGGGCTCTGCTTCCGGCTCGCCCTCCGCTGAACGCCGCGTCCGTGGCGCGGGCGGACAGGGCCGCCTCGAGGACGCGCCGGTGTCCGCCCGGCCGGGGAGGTGTTCCCGCGGCAGGGGCGGTTCGACGCCACGTTCGCTGCCGGGCCCGACGCGGGGCCCGGCGCCGAGCCCGACGCCAGCCCGGCACCGAGGGTGAACTCCGGGAGCGGTCCGGACGCGCCGGTGCGAACGCCCCGTCCTGCGCTCCCGCCGGAGTCCGCCGACTCGCTCCAGCCGCTTCCGGGTCGCCCCGTCCAGCCGCTTCCGGAGTCGCCCGGTCCGGGCGCGGCCGGCCGCGCCCGGACCGGGCGACCGTGGTCTATCCGTACGGCAAGCGCTTCACCAACCGGCCGGCCGCCCGACGGGGCGACCCCGGCGGCCGGCTCCGCGCGGTCAGAACACCGACAGCCCGGTCAGCGTGGTGAAGCGGTCCAGCGCCGCCACGCCCGCCACCGAGTTGCCCTGCCCGTCCAGCCCCGGGCTCCACACGCACAGCGTGCACCGGCCCGGCACCACCGCCACGATCCCGCCGCCGACGCCGCTCTTGCCGGGCAGCCCGACCCGGTAGGCGAACTCGCCCGCCGCGTCGTACGTACCGCAGGTGAGCATCACCGCGTTGATCTGCTTGGACTCGCTGCGGGTCAGCAGCCGGCTGCCGTCCGCGCGGAGTCCGTGACGGGCCAGGAAGCGGGCCGCGCGGGCCAGATCGGCGCAGTTCATCTCGATCGAGCACTGCCAGAAGTAGTGGTCGAGCAGCGCGGGGACGGGATTGGCGATGTTGCCGTACGACGCCATGAAGTGGGCCAGCGCGGCATTGCGGTCGCCGTGCCCGGACTCGGACTCGGCGACCTCCGGGTCGAAGCCCAGTTCCGGGTTGCCGCTCTCCTTCCGCAGGAACTCCAGCACCTCGCTGCTCGCGTCGCCGGTCAGCGTCAGCAGCCGGTCCGTGACGACGAGGGCCCCGGCGTTGATGAACGGATTGCGCGGGATGCCGTTCTCGTACTCCAGCTGCACCAGCGAGTTGAACGGGTTGCCGGAGGGCTCGCGGCCCACGCGCTCCCAGAGGCCGTCGCCGTCCAGGGAGAGGGCGAGGGCCAGGGCGAAGACCTTGGTGACCGACTGGGTGGAGAACGGCCGCTCCCAGTCGCCGACACCGTGGACCCTGCCGTCGAGGTCGGCGACGGCCATGCCGAAACGGCGGGGGTCGACGGCGGCCAGGGCCGGGATGTACTCGGCCGGGGTGCCGCTGCCGAGCAGCGGTGCGACGTCCTGCGCGATCCGCTCGAGGATCGACCGGTAGTCCATGGTGCGCCGTACCGCCGGGACCTACCGGGACTTGGTGCCGCGGTGCAGCGCGACGATCCCGCCGCTCAGACTTCGCCAGGCCACCTTCGACCAGCCGGCCCTCTGGAGCATCGCCGCGAGGTCCGCCTGATCGGGCCAGGACTGGATCGACTCGGCGAGGTAGACGTACGCGTCGGGGTTGGACGACACCGCGCGGGCGACGGGCGGCAGCGCCCGCATCAGGTACTCCTCGTACACGGTCCGGAAGGGCGCCCAGGTGGGGTGCGAGAACTCGCAGACGACCACGCGGCCGCCGGGCTTGGTCACCCGGTGCAGCTCGCGCAGGGCCCGGTCGGTGTCCCGGACGTTGCGCAGACCGAAGCTGATCGTCACGGCGTCGAAGGAGCCGTCCCGGAAGGGCAGCCTGGTCGCGTCCCCGGCGGTCAGCGGCAGCCACGGGTGCCGCCGCTTGCCCTCGCGCAGCATGCCGAGGGAGAAGTCGCAGGGCACGACGTACGCGCCGGTGCGGGTCAACGGCAGCGAGGAGGTGCCGGTCCCGGCGGCCAGGTCGAGGACCCGCTCGGCGGGCCGCGCGCCGACGGCCTCGGCGACCTCCCTGCGCCAGCGGCGGTCCTGGCCGAGCGAGAGCACGTCGTTGGTGAGGTCGTAGTTCGCCGCGACATCGTCGAACATCGAGGCGACTTCGTGCGGCTGCTTGTCCAGGGATGCGCGGGTCACTGGCGTTCGGCCTCGCTGTGTCGGGTGCGGACGGTTCGCCGGCCATTGTCTCAGGCGCGCCGCGGCGGTTCCGGTGGGGGCGTGCCCGCGGGTCCCGGGCGGGGCCGGGCCCGGTGGGGTTCAGCGCCGCCGGTACACCAGCCGGCCCCCGAGGACGGTGGCGACGCAGCTGCGGGCGCCGTGCTCGCGCAGGGCGGCGAACGGGTCGCCGTCCGGCGGCACGTCGAACACGGCGAAGTCCGCGCCCGCGGCCCCGGGGCCCAGTGGCTCGAGGAACGCCTCGGCCGCGGGCCGGCCTTCGAACGGATCCAGGGACGGCCGCCCTTCCGGCTCCGTGACGCGCTCCTCGCGGCCGAGCCCGGCCCGGGTCACCGCGTCCAGGACCGCGCGGCGCCGGAAGTCACCGGCCACCGCCACCGTGCCGTGCGCGAGCATCCGCTGTGCGCCGCGCCGCGCGCCGGCCCCCCACCGGGCGTCCGTCATCTCCAGCGCGGCGAGCGCGGCGCCGGTGATCGGCTCCGTGCCCAGCTCGTCCGCCTCGCGCGGGTCGGGGTGGTACGCCCGCTCCAGCAGCTCGGGTCCGTACGGGTTGCACAGGCCCGGCGTCAGCACACCGGGCCAGCGGCGCACCCGCGCCCGCGGATACGCGGCCGCCACCTCCCGGTAGGGGCCCACGGCGGCGATCCCGCTTCCCAGGACGGCGACCGCGCCACCCGGCACGGGCGCCTCCCGGCCGCCGGGCAGCAGCAGGTCCGCCGCGTGGATCGTCAGCACGGCGCGGTCAGTTGGCGCTGAGCAGCTTCAGCTCCGGGTGCGCGGTGCCGCCCTCGATCGCCGTCGACGAGATGTGCGACACGACGCGGTCGTCGGCCGGGTCGTTCGCCGGGTCGTCGTGCACGACGATGTGCTCGTACGTCGTCGTCCGCTGCGCCGGAACCCGGTCCGCGCGGCGGATCAGATCGATGATCTCCTGCCGGTTGGAGCGGTGCCTCGCTCCCGCCGAGGAGACCACGTTCTCCTCCAGCATGACCGAGCCGAGGTCGTCCGCTCCGTAGTGCAGCGACAACTGCCCGACCTCCTTGCCCGTGGTCAGCCAGGAGCCCTGGATGTGGGCGACGTTGTCGAAGAAGAGCCGGGCGATCGCGATCATCCGCAGGTACTCGAAGATCGTCGCCTGGGTCCGGCCCTTGAGGTGGTTGTTCTCGGGCTGGTAGGTGTACGGGATGAAGGCCCGGAAACCGCCCGTACGGTCCTGCACGTCGCGGATCATCCGCAGGTGCTCGATGCGCTCGGCGTTGGTCTCACCGGTGCCCATGAGCATCGTGGACGTCGACTCCACACCGAGCCCGTGCGCCGTCTCCATGATGTCCAGCCAGCGCTCGCCGGACTCCTTCAGCGGGGCGATCGCCCTGCGCGGCCGCTCCGGCAGCAGTTCGGCGCCGGCGCCCGCGAAGGAGTCCAGACCGGCCGCGCTGATGCGCCGGACGGCCTCCTCCACGGACACTCCCGAGATCCTGGCCATGTGCTCCACCTCGGACGCGCCGAGGGAGTGGATGACCAGCTGCGGGAACTCCTTCTTGATGGCGGAGAAGTGCTTCTCGTAGTACTCCACGCCGTAGTCCGGGTGGTGACCGCCCTGGAACATGATCTGCGTGCCGCCGAGTTCGACCGTCTCGGCGCAGCGCCGCAGGATGTCGTCGAGGTCGCGGGTCCAGCCCTTGGCGGTGTCCTTGGGCGGCGCGTAGAAGGCGCAGAACCGGCAGGCCGTCACGCAGACGTTGGTGTAGTTGATGTTGCGCTCGATGATGTACGTCGCGATGTGCTCGGTGCCCGCGTAGCGGCGGCGGCGCACGGCGTCCGCTGCGGCGCCCAGCGAGTGCAGCGGCGCGGAGCGGTAGAGGCCGAGTGCTTCCTCGGGGGTGATCCGCCCGCCCTCGGCGGCGCGGTCCAGGACGGACTGGAGGTCGGCCTTCTGGGTCACCGGGGTGTCGCCTTTCGGTGGTGGAGCGGGCGTTGCCGGACCGTGCCAGCCTACGGCAGGCCGTGTGACCGGCCCGCGGGGGCACCTCGGCGGTTCCCCCCGGGGAGGTGGGGGCCGGCGGGCGCCCGCAGCGCGCCGGAGGCGGGGACGTGCCCGCGGGAGGCGGAGACGTGCCCGCGGGAGGGGCTCTGCCGGGGGCGCTCGGCCTCGCGACGCCGCCCGCGCCCGCGGCAGGGGACAGACAGGGGCAAGGGCAAGGGCAGGGGCAGGGGCAGGGACAGGCAAGGGCCGGGGCCGGCCGGCGGCGCGGGCGCCAGATTCAGATGCCGAGCAGTTCGACCGCCACATCCGCCGGGAAGCCCGTCGTCGGGCCGGTCCTCCGGGCGAACTCCCGGACACCGGCCAGTTGCTCGGGGCCGAAGCGGAAGTCCAGCGTCGTGAAGTACCGCTCGAGCACCGCCGCGTCGAACGCCTCCCAGCGGGCCGCCTGCTCGGCGACCTTCGCGACCTCCTCGAGGGACAGGTCGCGGGAGGCCAGAAACGCCTCGTGGACCTGCCGTACGACGCGGGGCTCCCGCCGCAGGTAGTCCCTCCGGGCCGCCCACACCGCGAAGACGAACGGCAGGCCGGTCCAGTCCTTCCACATCCGGCCCAGGTCGTGGACCCGCAGCCCCAGCCGCGGCGCGTCGTGCAGCGACGCGCGCAGCGCCGCGTCGCCGATCAGCACGGCCGCGTCCGCCTCCTGCATCATCACGCCCAGGTCGGGCGGGCAGCTGTAGTAGTCGGGAGCCACCCCGTACCGCTCGGCGAGCAGCAGCTGCGCCAGGCGCACCGAGGTGCGGGAGGTGGACCCGAGGGCGACCCGGGCGCCGTCCAGCCGCTCCAGGGGCAGCTGCGAAACGATCACGCACGACATCACCGGCCCGTCGCAGCCGACCGCGATATCGGGGAAAGCGACGAGTTCACCGGCGTTGCGCAGATATTCCACGAGGGTGATCGGGCCGATATCGAGATCACCGGCGACCAGCCGCTCGGAGAGCTTCTCCGGGGTGTCCTTCGTCAGCTCGAGATCAAGGAGTGTCCCGGTGCGCGCGAGGCCCCAGTACAGCGGGAGGCAGTTCAGGAACTGGATGTGACCGACCCGCGGCCGGCTGCGACGGCCGTGATCGGCAGCGGCGTTCTCGGCGTGTTCCGCGGGTGCTGCGTGACTGTCCACATCGTGAGGCTAGACCGGGGGACCCGCCTTCGAATGACCGGGGCACCGCGCCCGAGAGCGTCAGCATGTCAAGGCTGCATCAAACGTCCGGGTGACGTGATCTTTCCCTCTACCCATCTGAACACCGTGCGTGCTAGGCTCAACGCAAGTTGCAGTTTGGTTTCCCTTGCAGTGCAGAGCCTGCGGAGCATGTGACCCGCAGGCTTTTGTAGTTTTCAGACTTGTTTGCAGGTTCTGGAGCAGGGCAACCCTTTGGCCCAAGGAGGGCTTATGGCTACCGGAACCGTGAAGTGGTTCAACGCTGAAAAGGGCTTCGGCTTCATCGCCCAGGACGGCGGCGGCCCGGATGTCTTCGTCCACTACTCCGCGATCAACGCGACCGGCTTCCGCTCCCTCGAGGAGAACCAGGTCGTGAACTTCGACGTCACCCAGGGCCCGAAGGGCCCGCAGGCGGAGAACGTCACCCCGGCCTGACGCGACCGGGTCGGCGATCGCGCACGACTTAGCAGTACCCAAGGAGCCCCGCCCGTACTTCGTGTACGGGACGGGGCTCCTGCCCTTCCGGGACGCTGCCGGAAACCGGCCGGCAGCCGCATTCGCCACCCGAACGGCCGAAAACCGGAACCGGAAACCAGAACCGGAAAGCGAAACCGGAAAAGGAAACCACTGCGGAAAAGACGGTGAACGGGAGCGGAAAGAAAGCCTCCCCCGAACGCCTCGCGACTCCCGGAACGTGATGCTCGGCGCCACCCCGCCGTGCCCAGGGACCCGGAACCGCCGGATCCGCTCCGGCTCCGGCCCGGTCGCCGTCGCGTCGGCGCGGTTCCCCTGTCCCGGAGCCCTGACCGGCCCTCCCCGTGTCCGTACCCTGGAAGCCATGACCGAGCGAAAGCCCCCGGGCATCAGTATCGAGTCGTGGGTCGACAAGCAGATCCGCGACGCGGAGGACCGCGGCGAGTTCGAGGATCTGCCGGGCCTCGGCAAGCCCCTGCCCGACGACCTGGCACCCTACGACGAACTCTGGTGGCTCAAGGGCAAGATGCACCAGGAGGGGATCACCGTGCTGCCCCCCGCGCTCGCCCTGCGCAAGGAGGCCGAGGACGCGCTGGAGAAGGCCCACCGCGCTCCCTCGGAGGCCGCGGTGCGCCGGATCGTCACGGAGATCAACGAGAAGATCACCGAGATGCTCCTGATGCCGCCCCCGGGCCCACCGCTCGGGCGCCGGCCCTACGACGCGGACGAGGTCGTCCGGGAGTGGCGGCTGAGGCGGGCCTGACGGGACGCCAACCGGCCGGTCCGGACACCCGGGCCGTCCGCTCCGCGCAGCCGCCGCCGTACCCGGCCGCGCGGAGCGGACGCCACACGCGGGACCGGTCACACGCGGGACCGGTCACACGCGGCCGGCCGCGACGGCCGGCGGGACCTCATCGGGCGGAGGGCGACCAGCGTTCACCCTGCATCAGCTTCCCCAGGCCCTGCCACGCGAAGTCCATCAGCGTCGAAGCCGTCTCCCCCGCACAGACACCCGGGGTGTCGTTCGCCCAACCGGCCAGCGACTCCGCCGCCCCGACCAGCGCCTGCGCCAGGCCCGCCGCTTCCCTGGCGGCGAGTTCGCCGGGCCCGCGGGTCTCTCGTGCCGCCTCCCCGATCAGGCCCGTCACGAGCGCGACGATCTCGTCCCGCAGCACGGCCACCTCGGCCGCGAACGGCTCACCGTGGGTACGGGCCTGCCGGTGCAGTACGGCCCAGGCGTCCGGGTGCTCGCTGGTGTGCCGGAAGAACGCGGTCAGGCCCTGCCAGAGCCGGCGGTCCGCCGGAAGCCCCGGGTCCACCGCCGTCCGAACGGCCGCGGCGAGCGCCGCCGACTCCCGCCGGATACAGGCGGTGAAGAGTTCCTCCTTGGAGTTCAGATAGAGGTAGACCAGCGGTTTGGACACCCCTGCGAGTTCGGCGATCTCGTCCATCGAGGCCGGCCGGTACCCCCGCTGCCCGAACGTCCGCACCGCGGCGTCGAGCATCTGCTGCTCCCGCACGGCACGCGGCATCCGCTTGCTCCCACCGGCCCCACCCACGTCAGACGTCCTCCCGGCCAGCGGCCACCGAACTCTTGTCCGGTAAGCCTAAGGCTCTCCGCCGGGCGCAACCGCCGAGGACCGGTCCGCGGGATTCGCGGACCGGTCCTCGGGCGGCCTGCGCCGGACCGGCGGTGGCGGTCAGGCGCCGGGAACGGACGGGCCTGGAAGCGACCGGGTGTGGGGACGGTCAGGCGTTGGGGCGCTTGCCGTGGTTCGCCTTCCTCTTCTTCCTGGCCCGCCGCTTGTTGCCGCGCTTCGACATGGTGCTCATCTCCCGCTTCCGGACGAGAACGACGATCCGGCCAGCCTAGGCGAAGTGAGGTCCGCCCTCCGGCTCCGCACCCGCGGCACGCCGGAACGGCCGGCAGCACCCGCGGCACGCCGGAACGGCCGGCAGCACCCGCGGCACGCCGGAACGGCCGGCAGCACCCGCGGCAGGCCGGAACGGCCGCTCCGCCTCCTCCGCGGGGCCGGCGGCGGCACGTCACACGGCGGCGGGAACGGCCTGCTGCCGGCCGGGCTCGGGCATCCCGCCCTCGTCCACCGGGGACGCCGAGGCCGAGTCGTACGCGTCGCGGTCGAGGATCCGCTCGCGTGCGGCGACGATCACCGGTACGACGGCCTGGCCGGCGACGTTGGTCGCGGTCCTCATCATGTCCAGGATCGGGTCGATCGCCATCAGCAGACCCACGCCCTCCAGCGGGAGACCCAGCGTGGAGAGGGTCAGCGTCAGCATGACCGTCGCCCCGGTGAGACCCGCGGTGGCCGCGGATCCGACGACCGAGACAAAGGCGATCAGCACGTAGTCCTGCACACCGAGCGGGACGTCGAAGATCTGCGCGATGAAGATCGCGGCGAGCGCCGGGTAGACGGCGGCGCAGCCGTCCATCTTGGTCGTCGCGCCGAACGGCACGGCGAACGAGGTGTACTCCTTCGGGACACCGAGTCGTTCGGTGACCTTCTGGGTGACCGGCATGGTGCCGACCGAGGAGCGCGACACGAAGGCGAGCTGGATGGCGGGCCAGGCGCCCTTGAAGAACTGCAGGGGGTTGACCTTGGCGACGGTGGCCAGCAGCAGCGGGTACACGCCGAACATGACCAGCGCGCAGCCGATGTAGACGTCGGCCGTGAAGGTGGCGTACTTGCCGATCAGGTCCCAGCCGTAGTCGGCGATCGCGTAGCCGATCAGGCCGACGGTGCCGATCGGGGCGAGCCGGATGACCCACCACAGGGCCTTCTGGAGCAGTTCGAGCACGGACTCGCTGAAGGCGAGGATCGGCTGGGCCCGGTCACCGAGCTTGAGGGCGGCGGCACCGGCGACGGCGGCCATGAAGACGATCTGCAGGACGTTCAGCTCGGTGAAGGGCGTGATGACGTCCGTGGGCACGATGCCGGTGAGGAAGTCGATCCAGGAGCCGGCCTTCTCCGGCTTCTCGCCGTCCCGCGGTGTGAGGCCGGTGCCCGCACCGGGGTTGGTGAGCAGGCCGATCGTGAGGCCGATCGCCACGGCGATCAGCGAAGTGATCATGAACCACAGCAGAGTGCGGCCGGCCAGCCGTGCGGCGTTGTTGACCTTCCGCAGATTGGTGATCGACACCAGGATCGCGAAGAAGACGAGCGGGGCGACGGCCAACTTCAGCAGCTGGACGAAGATGTCGCCGATCTGCTCCAGGGTGGTACGCAGCCAGGTGACGTCCTGGCTGCGGGCCAGCCAGCCGAGCAGGACGCCGGCGACCAGGCCGGCGACGATCTGGGCCCAGAAGGGGACCTTCGGGATTCGGCTGGGCCGGGTGGGCGTCGCGGAGTTCGCGGACACGGGCACGCTCCGGTGAGGCATATCGGGGAAACGGGAGGAAGCAGGTGAGGCAGGGGAAACGGGAGAGGCGGGGGAGATCGGGGAAGTCGGGAGGATCGAGAAGAGAGGTGCGCAGCTGCGGCGCCCGTGCACTCGGGGAGGGCCGCCCCGCGAAGCCCGGTCAGGCCGAACGGCGACAGGCGGAGTGGCGACAGGCCGAACGGCGACTGGCCGCGGACATGCCGGGGGCGCCCCCGGCGCCGGCGCGGTGCGGCGCGAGGGGGAGGGAGGGGCGCGGGCCGACGTGCAGCCGCGTCACGAGCGGGAGGCTCATGACCGTTCGAGGGCACACTGCTGTCGTCATGGACCACACGTTAACACTTGAACTTTGAGACCCTCAAAGCCGCACTTTGGGCCACGATCACGCCATGGATGTCCGAAAACGGCGCCACCCCGGCGCGGGAGCGGGCACTCCCCGCCAGGGCGGCAGGATGGAGAAGGCCGGTCGTGAGGAAGCTCACTCACGCCGGTGGAGTCGGCGGACGGCTTGGCGCGCTACTGGACGTCCTCGCGCGTGCGGTTGGCCTCCAGCCGCGTCTTCGCCCGGTCGACCTTGGTGACGATCTGCTCGGACATCGCCTCGCGCTGGCGGCGCAGCAGCACGAAGCTCAGCGGCGCCGAGACCAGGACGGACAGCACGAGGACCCACAGCAGGTTGGAGTCACCGAGGCCGCGCGGCAGTACGCGCAGGTACACCAGCCCCCACAGGACGAGGAAGCAGCCGGCGAAGACGCCGAACCGCATGAGGGTGTACCGGAGCGTGGCGCTCGTCTTGCTGTCGGACACGACGGCCCCTTTCCTTCTCTGAGTCGCCCGTCCAGTGAAGCATGTCCCGGTTCGGCTCATTCAGGCGGCTCCGGCCCCTCCGCCGCGGACGGCACCCGGGGAAGATCAGACCAGTGGGAGCAGCATGGTGATGTCGTCGCGGTAGTCGCCGTCGGAGACTCGGATCGCGTCGGGCACCCGTCCGACCTCCTTGTATCCGCACGAGGCGTAGAACCGCTCCAGGCCCGCACCGCTGCGGCAGGTGAGCCGTATCGCGTCGACACCGCCCATCCCGCGGGCGGCGTCGGCGGCGGCGGCGAGCAGTTGCCGGCCGTAGCCCCTGCCCTGGTGCCGGGGATGCACCATCACGGTGTAGAGCCAGATCCAGTGGCGCATCAGCCGGTGCGCGTTGTACGTGAGGAACGCCGCGGCGGCGACCTCGCCGTCCGCGTCCCGCCCGACGAGCAGCCGCGCCCGTCCCTCGGCCATCGCGACCAGGTGCCGTACCAGTTCGGGCCGGACGTCCTCCCGGCTGACCGGCGGTACGAACCCCACGGCCCCGTCCGCGTTGCTCACATCGGTCCAGAGCCCCAGGATCCCGTCGCGGAGCACGGGGCCGACGGGCGGATCGAGCGAGAATTCCAGAGCCATGGCCCGACGATAACAACGCCCCGCTGCGGGCCGGCACGGACGGTCGGCCGGACGGCCCGGAGAGCGGGGAAGGCACGCACGGCCCGGACGGCCCGGACGGCCCGGACGGCCCGGACGGCGGGAACGGCGGGAACGGCGGGAACGGCGGGGAAGGCACGCACGGCGGGGAGAGCGGGAACGGCGGGGAAGGCCCGCACGGCCCGCGTCGACGGCTTGGCGGGCCGGTTCGTCCTCGCGGGCGGCGGCGCGACGCGGCGCGCCCCCGTGCGGGAGCCGCAAGGGGGCGCGCACGGGGGCGTCTGCGTCGGCCCCGCACGGGGCCGCGTACGGAAGCGGGTACGTCAGACCCGCATGGGCTGCGGCGACTCCCGGCGGTCGCCGTCGGGGCCCGGGTACTCGCGGATGACCTCGTAGCGGGTGTTCCGCTCCACCGGCCGGAAGCCGGCGTCGCGGATCAGCTCCAGCAGGTCGTCGCGCGTCAGCTTGTTCGGCGTGCCGTAGTTGTCCGCGTCGTGTGTGATCTTGTACTCGACGACCGAGCCGTCCATGTCGTCCGCACCGTGCTGCAACGCCAGTTGCGCGGTCTGCACACCGTGCATCACCCAGAAGACCTTGACGTGCGGGACGTTGTCGAACAGGAGCCGGGAGACCGCGAACGTCTTCAGGGCCTCCGCGCCCGTCGCCATCGTCGTCCGCGCCTGGAGCCTGTTGCGGACCTTGCCGTCCTGCATGTCGACGAAGTCGTGCTGGTACCGCAGCGGGATGAAGACCTGGAAGCCGCCTGTCTCGTCCTGCAGTTCACGCAGCCGCAGGACGTGGTCCACCCGGTGGCGGGGCTCCTCGATGTGCCCGTACAGCATGGTGCACGGAGTCTTCAGGCCCTTCTGGTGCGCGAGGCGGTGGATCCGGGACCAGTCCTCCCAGTGGGTGCGGTGGTCCACGATGTGCCGCCGGACCTCCCAGTCGAAGATCTCGGCGCCGCCACCGGTCAGCGACTCCAGACCCGCGTCGATCAGTTCGTCCAGGATCTCCGAGGCGGTCAGCCCGGAGATCGTCTCGAAGTGGTGGATCTCGGTCGCGGTGAAGGCCTTCAGCGAGACGTCCGGCAGCGCCTGCTTCAGCTCGCGCAGCGACCGGGGGTAGTAGCGCCAGGGGAGGTTCGGGTGCAGCCCGTTGACGATGTGCAGCTCGGTGAGGTTCTCGCTCTCCATCGCCTTGGCGAGACGGACGGCCTCCTCGATGCGCATCGTGTACGCGTCCTTCTCACCCGGCTTGCGCTGGAAGGAGCAGTACGCGCACGACGCCGTGCAGACGTTCGTCATGTTCAGGTGGCGGTTGACGTTGAAGTGGACCACGTCGCCGTTCTTGCGCGTACGGACCTCGTGGGCGAGACCGCCGAGCCAGGCCAGGTCGTCCGACGCGTAGAGGGCGATGCCGTCCTCGCGGGTCAGCCGCTCGCCGGCCCGGACCTTCTCCTCCAGCTCGCGCTTGAGCCCCGCGTCCATGCGGCCGCCTCCCAGATGTCCTCGTACTGCGATGTCCTCGTACTGCGCCTGTCCCGGGGCCTTCCCCGGGCGCGCCCCCGGATCGCCGGAGGCCGCACCCACGTTACGCCTAGACCTCTTCGGGGAGGTCCCCGACCCGGTTCTCCCACTTCGTGGACAGCACGATGGTGGTACGCGTCCGCGACACGCCCTTCGTGCCCGACAGCCGGCGGATCGTCTTCTCCAGGCCGTCGACGTCGCCGGCGCGCACCTTGAGCATGTACGAGTCGTCGCCCGCGATGAACCAGCAGTCCTCGATCTCCGCGAGGTCGCGCAGCCGCTGCGCGACGTCCTCGTGGTCGGTGGCGTCGGAGAGGGAGATGCCGATCAGGGCGGTGACGCCGAGGCCGAGCGAGGCGGCGTCGACGGTCGCCCGGTACCCGGTGATGACGCCACCGGCCTCCAGGCGGTTGATGCGGTCGGTGACGGAGGGACCGGAGAGTCCCACGAGCCGGCCGAGCTCGGCGTACGAGGCCCTGCCGTTCTCGCGCAGGGCCTGGATGAGCTGCCTATCCACGGCGTCCATATGCCTGAGCCTTCCATTATTCATCGCTACCGCAATTTTACGTGTGTAATCCAAGGCGCGCAGGTGTACGCCCCGCGTTGCCCATGCGTATCCGGAACGATCGCGGACACGGGCCGCCCGGACGGGACGGGCCGCCCCTCGCGCGTCGGTCGGTCGGCTGGTCCCGTACTTCGCTAGTCGGCCCTGGAGCCCCCCAGCTCTCCCTCCCAGCGGCGGTACAGGCCGTGGGCGACACCCGCCGCGTCCAGCACCCGCCCCGCCACGAAGTCCACCAGGTCCTGAATGTGCGTCGCCCCCGCGTAGAAGGCGGGGGACGCGGGCAGGACCTGCGCACCCGCCTCGTCGAGCGCCACCAGATGCCGCAGGGTCTGACCGTTCAGCGGGGTCTCCCGCACGGCGACGACAAGCCTGCGCCGTTCCTTCAGTGTGACGCTCGCCGCCCGCTGGAGCAGGTCCTTGGACAACCCGAGCGCCACCCCGGCGACGCAGGCGGTGGACGCCGGCACGATCAGCATGCCCTTCACCGGGTACGACCCCGAGGACGGCCCGGCGGCCAGGTCGCCGGCCGCCCAGTGGCGCACCGCGCCCACGTCCACCCGGAAGGTGCCGGGCTTGCCGTCCGCGCCCCGCTCCAGCCAGGTGCGCAGATCGTCCTGCCAGTGGGCGTCCCGGAACGCGATCCCCGTCTCGTCGAGCAGGGTGAGCCGCGAGGCCCGCGACACCACCAGGTCGACGCTCTCGCCCGCGTCGAGCAGCCCGCGCAGCACGGCCGCGGCGTAGGGGGTCCCGGACGCGCCGGAGACCCCGACGACCCACGGGGTGCGGTTGGCGTCGTTCATGGCAGTGAGCCTATCCGGCCACCGGGTGGCGGAACCGAGTCAGGTGCCCCGGACGTTTCCGGGGAAAGACGCCGCAACCACAGAGGGGACAGGATGCCGACCACCTCGCTGGAGCCGAGCCGGACCGACCGGGCGAAGGCCGCCGGCAAGCTGATGCTGGCCTGGGTGGCGCTGCTCTGGGCGCTGGAGGCGCTCGACCACATCACGGGCCACGGCCTCGACGCATACGGGATCACCCCGCGCGAGCCCGCGGAGCTGGCGGACGTCGTCCCGGCGTCCTTCATCCACTTCGGCTTCGGCCATCTGGCGTCGAACACCGTTCCGCTGCTGGTCTTCGGCTTCCTCGCCGCACTCGGCGGCATCCGCCGCTTCCTGGCGGTGGCCGCGCTGATCATCGTGGCCAGCGGTCTCGGCGTGTGGCTGCTCTCGCCGCCCGGTTCCAACACGGCGGGCGCGTCCGGTCTGGTCTTCGGCCTCTTCGGCTATCTGCTGGTCCGCGGCTTCGTGGACCGCCGGCCGCTGGACATCGGCGTCGGCCTGGTGGTCGGCGCGCTCTGGGGCGGCTCGATCCTGCTGGGCCTCTCCCCCGCGAACACGGGCGTGAGCTGGCAGGGGCACCTCATCGGCCTGGTGGCGGGCGTGGTGGCGGCGTTCGTGTTCCGCCGGAGACCGGCCGCGACCACCGTCTGACGGGCGGGCGCCTGAGGCCGAGCAGGCGCCGACGCCCCGGGCCGACCAGGGCCGGCCAGGGCCGGCCGCACGGTGGCTACGGGGTGAGGCCCCTGACCGACAGATCGGTCAGCGCGCACACGAAGAGGGCAATGCCGATGAAACCGTTGACGGTGAAGAACGCCCGGTTCAGCCGGGACAGGTCGTGCGGCGTCACGATCGAGTGCTCGTAGACGAACGCCACCGCGACGACCGCCAGGCCCAGCCAGAGGAAGGCCCCGGCGCCGGTGGCCAGGGCGTACCAGGCGAAGAGGCCCATCGTCACGGCGTGGCAGGCCCGGGCACCCCACAGCGCGGCCGGGATGCCGAAGCGGGCCGGGACCGACATCACGCCGTGGGCGCGGTCGGCCCGCACGTCCTGGCAGGCGAAGATCAGGTCGAAGCCGCCGATCCACACGCCGACCGCCAGCCCGAGGACCACCGCGTCCCAGGACCAGGACCCGGTGACCGCGAGCCAGGCGCCGACCGGGCCCATGGCCTGGGCGAGCCCGAGGATCGCGTGCGGGAAGTTGGTGAAGCGCTTGCCGTACGGATAGACCACCATCGGCACGACCGCGACCGGCGCGAGCGCCAGGCACAGCGGGTTGAGCAGGGCGGCGGCACCGAGGAAGACCACCACGGCGATGCCCGCACCGGTCCAGGCGGACCGCACCGACACCGCCCCGGTCACCAGTTCGCGGCCGGCGGTCCGCGGGTTGCGGGCGTCGATCTCGCGGTCGATGATCCGGTTGCAGGCCATCGCGAACGTCCGCAGGCCGACCATGGCGACGGTGACGAGCAGCAGCGTCACCCAGTCGACGCTCCCGCCGCTCTCGAACATCGCGGTGAGCGCGGCGATATAGGCGAACGGCAGCGCGAACACCGAGTGCTCGATCATCACCAGCCGCAGGAAGGCCCTGGTCCGGCCGGGGCGCGGAACGGCCGCCGCCGCCGACGCGCTCACAGGCCGTACTCCTTCCACCGGCGGTCGACCAGCGCCGCCGTGTCCGGGTCCGAGAGGACCATCTCCGGCCAGCCCCCGTCGCGGGTGTAGCCCTCCTCGGGCCACTTCCGGGTCGCGTCGATGCCCGCCTTGCCGCCCCAGAACTGCTGGTAGGACGAGTGGTCGAGGTGGTCCACCGGCCCCTCGACGACGGTCAGGTCGCGGGCGTAGTCGGTGTTGCCGAGCGCCCGCCACGACACCTCGTGCAGATCGTGGACGTCGCAGTCGGAGTCCACCACGACGATGAGCTTGGTCAGCGACATCATGTGCGCGCCCCAGATGGCGTGCATCACCTTCTGGGCGTGCTTCGGGTACTTCTTGTCGATCGAGACGATGGCGCAGTTGTGGAAGCCCCCCGACTCGGGCAGGTGGTAGTCCGTGATGTCCGGCACGATGATCTTGAGCAGCGGGAGGAAGAAGCGCTCCGTCGCCCGGCCGAGCGGACCGTCCTCCGTCGGGGGCCGCCCCACCACGATCGACTGGAGCAGCGGGCGCCTGCGCATCGTCACACAGTCGATCGTCAGCGCCGGGAAGTCCTCCTGCGGCGTGTAGAAGCCGGTGTGGTCCCCGAACGGACCCTCCGGAAGCATCCTCCCCGGCTCAAGCCAGCCTTCCAGGACCACCTCCGCCTGCGCCGGAACCTGGAGCGGCACGGTCTTGCAGTCGACCATCTCGATGCGCCTGCCCTGCACGAAGCCGGCGAACAGGTACTCGTCGATGTCCGCGGGCAGCGGGGCGGTGGAGGCGTACGTCACCGCGGGCGGGCAGCCGAAGGCGATGGCGACCGGCAGCTTCTCGCCGCGCCGCGCCGCCACCTGGTAGTGGTTGCGGCTGTCCTTGTGGATCTGCCAGTGCATGCCGATGGTGCGGTTGTCGTGGCGCTGGAGGCGGTACAGGCCGAGGTTGCGCACCCCGGTGTCGGGGTCCTTGGTGTGGGTGAGGCCCAGGTTGAAGAAGGAACCGCCGTCCTCGGGCCAGGTGAACAGCGCGGGCAGCCGGTCCAGATCGACCTCGTCACCGCGCAGGACCACCTCCTGCACCGGCGCGTCCCGCACCTTCTTCGGCGGCACGTGCGTCATCGCGCCCAGCTTGCCGAACGCCTCGCGCACCCCGACGAAGCCGTGCGGCAGCTCGGGCTTGAGCAGCCCGCCGATCTTCGCGCTGATCTCGTCGTACGCCTTCAGCCCCAGCGACTTCAGCAGCCTGCGGTCGGTGCCGTACACGTTCATCGCCAGCGGCATGGACGAACCGCGCACGTTCTCGAAGAGCAGCGCGGGGCCGCCGGACTTCTGGACCCGGTCGACGATCTCCCCGACCTCCAGATACGGGTCGACTTCGGCCTTGATGCGCTTGAGGTCGCCCTCACGCTCCAGTGCCCGGAGCAACGAGCGAAGATCGTCGTAAGCCATGCCGTCCAGTATCTGCCACTCGCTACGCTGGACTTGTCACGGGGGCCGTTCCACGGCCCCGTTCTCCGCACGCAGGGGGCCGCCAATGCTTCGGGTGCTGATGTTCTTGGTGCCGCTGGCGCTCAGCATCTACGCCTTCATCGACTGCATCTCCACGGACGAGAAGGAGATCAGGCACATCCCCAAGCCGCTCTGGGCGATCCTCGTGCTGCTCTTCCCGCTGGTGGGTTCGATCTCCTGGCTGATCGCCGGGAAGAACCGCGGCCCGCGGCGTCCGTCGAGGCGCGGCGGCTGGGTGGCTCCCGACGACAACCCCGAGTTCCTGAAGTCCCTCGACGAGGACGGCCCCAAGCAGCCCCGGGACCGGGCCAAGGACCAGACGCGCGACGAGGACCCGGGCACGTCCTGAGGGGGCGGGAGGGCCCTGGCCCGGCCCTGGCCTTGGCCTGGCCTTGGAACAGGAACAGGAGCCGGAGCCGGAGCCGGAGCGGGAAACGAACGGGCGAACGGGCCGGGGAACGGTCGGGGAGGCGGACCGGGAAACGGACCGGCGAACGCGGGAGTTCGCCGACGCTCACCCGGAGCTGTGGCACGAGGGCATCGGCCACGACGACTGCCCCGGGCCGGCGCCGGCCGTACGTGCGTGCGTGCGTGCCGTCCCGTGCGATCCGCCCGGTCAGGTGCGAGCGGTCTGGTACGAGCGGTCAGGTGCGAGCGGCGTACTCCGCGCGGAGCCGGCCGAGGCGCTCGGGCGTCCGGGCGGACCGGTCGGCGGGCCTGCCGTCGAGCGCGTCCGACAGGTACTCGAAGTGCCGGTGCCAGCGGGCCAGGTTGTCGAGCCGCCGCCCGTCCGGGCCGGCGAACTCGTTGGTGAAGCGCAGCACGGACGCCAGCGAGTTCGCGGGGGCCGGCTCCATGTGGAAGCGGATGCGGCCGTAAGTCCCGACGGTGTACTCGGCGACGGCCTCCCGGTCCCAGGCCGTGACCCGTCCGGAGACCACGGCCCCCTCGGCGCCTTCCTCCGCGTTCAGCCAACGGAGCGTCACCGCGCCGCCCAACCGGGGTTCCAGCAGGTCCGCCCTGGCCAACCACTGCGGCAGGCCCTCGGGCGTGGCGACGGCCGCCCACACCCGCACCACCGGGTGCGGCAGAAGGAACACGAAGTGCAGGACGTGCACCGGACCGCCGTCACCGGCCCGGGTCTCGCTGGTGCCGTACGGGATCGCTTCCGTCATGGCACCAGCGTCGCCCCTGCGGACCGGGCCCGCTACCGTACGCGCCCACTCGGACGCCCGCCGGGACCCGCCGGACCTATCGGAACCTCTCCCGACCTCGCCGGACCTCTCCCGACCTCGCCGGACCTCTTCGGCGCCTCCCAGGGGCCTCCCCTGAACCGGTGGGCGGCTCAGACCCCCGCGTAGCCGTGGAGGCTGTTCACGAAGAGGTTGACGCCGTAGTAGTTGAAGAGGAAGCAGGCGAAGGCGACCAGCGCGATGTACGCGGCCCTGCGGCCCTTCCATCCGGCGGTGGCGCGGGCGTGCAGATACGCGGCGTACGCCACCCAGGTGATGAAGGACCAGACCTCCTTGGCGTCCCAGCCCCAGTAGCGGCCCCATGCGTCGCCCGCCCAGATCGCCCCCGCGATGATGGTGAACGTCCACAGCGGGAAGACCGCGGCGTTGATGCGGTAGGCGAACTTGTCCAGGGACGCGGCGGACGGCAACCGGTGCAGCACGGAGCGGGCGAAGGAGCCGGGGTCGCCGCCTTCGGCGAGCTTGTTCTCGTAGGAGTCCCGGAAGAGGTACAGCAGGGTGGCGACCGCGCCCAGGTAGAAGACCGCGCCGCAGAAGATCGCGGTGGAGACGTGGATCCACAGCCAGTACGAGTCCAGGGCCGGGACGAGCTGGTCGCTCTCGGTGTAGAGCCAGGTGACCGCGATGCCCAGGTCCAGCAGGACCGTGGTGACGAGCGGCAGCCCGATCCAGCGCACGTTCTTCCTGGCGAGGAGGAAGCCGAGGTACGCGCCGACCGCCACCGTGGAGAAGGTGGTGGAGAACTCGTACATGTTGCCCCAGGGGGCACGCTGCACCGAGACGGCTCGGGTCGCGACGCCCGCGGCCTCGATCAGGAAGGCGAGGGCGGTCAGCGAGACCGCGATCCGGCCGTACAGGTCGCCCTGCCGGTCACCGCCGGCCGCGCCGGGGCCGTCGGGGACGTCCCGGGTGCCGGCCGCGGAGCGGGTGACGACCCTGGGGCGGTCCAGCACGGTGGTCCCGCCGCCCCTGCGGGCGACCCGGACCCCCGGTGCGGCGGCCCGGCCGTCCGCCGTCAGGGCGGCGGCGGTACGGCCGACCCTGCTGCGGCTGCCGAACGTCCACTCGGCGATATGCGCGAGGAAGGCCAGGGTGTACACGGCCATGGCCGAGTAGATCAGCACGTTGCTGAACTCGGCGAGGCTCTCGTTGTTGGCGGCGGCGAGATTCACTTCTCAGCCCCTTCGGCGGGAACAGCTGCGGCTGGTTCGGGGTCGGGCGCGGTCGGCGCCTCGGCGTTGAGCGATGCGGCGAGGTCGGCCAGTTCCTCGGGGAGCCCGGCCGACTCGCTCCGGCCCAGCCCCGCCATCTCCACGACCGTCACACCGTCCTCGCCGCGCACGGCACGCACCCACACCCGGCGGCGCTGGATGAACAGGGAACCGACGAGCCCGGTGATCGCGGCGACGGCACCGGCGAGCGCGAGCCCGTTGCCCGGCTGCTGGGAGATCTGGAAGCTCGCCCACTCCTTGATCTCCTTCTCGAAGGTGACCGAGCCCGCGCCGTCGGGCAGCTGCATCGTCTCCCCCGGCAGCAGGGTCTGCTTGAACACCTCGCCCTTGGCGTCCTTGAACGGCTTCATCTTGCGGGTGTCCAGCTGGTACACGTTCTGCGGGACACCGGAGTCGACGCCGAGGCTGCCCCGGTACGCACTCAGGTTGAGCGCCGGGAACACCAGGGCCGGGAACTGGGAGAACATCTGGCCGTGGCCCTTGCCCGCGTAGGTGGGCACGAAGAAGGCGGGGAAGCCGAGCTGCTCCTTCTCGCCGTCCCCGTCGCGGTAGCCGTCCAGCACCTTGATGACACCGGTGGAGCTGACGTTGTTGTCGATGGGCAGCAGCGGGACGGCGGCCCGGTGGACGACCTGGCCCCTGCCGTCGCGGACGGTCACGACGGGCGCGTAGCCGTGGGCGAGCAGATAGACCTTGGAGCCGTCGATCTCCAGCGGCTCGTTGACCCGGACGACGGCCTTCCGGTCCTTGCCCTCGGCGCCCTCGGCGTAGGTGACCGCGGCCTCGAAGGTGCGGGGTGTGCCCTTCTGCGGGCCGCTGGGCTCGTATGTGCCGGTGAACTGGTCCAGGGTGAAGCTGAACGGGACCAGGTCGTCGATGTCGAACAGCGACCCGGACCTGAAGTCGTCGTACTGGGTCAGGGTGTTGGCGAAGCCGTCGCCCTCGACGACCAGCTTGCCCCCCTCGGACTTGAAGAGCTGCCCGACGGCGAAGGCCACGAGCATCACGATCAGGGAGACATGGAAGAGGAGGTTCCCGACCTCGCGCAGATAGCCCTTCTCCGAGGCCACCGCGTCCCCGGCGACATGCGCCCGGAACCGACGCTTCCGCAGCAGCGCGAGCGCGGCCTCGCCGACCGCCCCGGGCTCGGCCTCGGTCCGCCACGTCGTGTACACGGGCAGCCGGGTCAGGCGCTTGGGCGCGCCCGGCGGGCGGCCGCGCAGCTGACCGGCGAACTGCCAGGTCCTCGGGACGATGCAGCCGATCAACGAGACGAACAGCAGGATGTAGATCGCGGAGAACCACACCGAGCTGTAGACGTCGAAGAGCTGGAGCTTCTCGAAGACCGGCGTCCAGAACTCGTTGTTCGCCTTCCAGGTGCCGACCTTCACCTCGTCCGCACTGTTCTGCGGGACGAGGGAACCGGGGATCGCGCCCAGGGAGAGCAGGAACAGCAGGATGAGCGCCACCCGCATGGAGGTCAGCTGGCGCCAGAACCACCGGATCCAGCCGGTCGTCTCACGGACTCCCCAGGCGACCGCGCCGACGGGGCCCGGAGCGCGCCGCCCGCCGAAGGAGCCGGGCACCGCCCGCTCCTGGGGGGCGGTGGAGAGCTGGTCCCCCGCGCCGCCGAGGTCGCCGGGCTCCTGGTCGGCCCGCTCTGCGCCGACGGCCCCGGTCCCGGGCTCATCCGCCGTCCTGGTCCCGGCAGTCGTCCCGGTAATCGTCCCGGTGGCCGGCTCGTTCGCCGTCCCGTTCCCGGTAGTCGTCCCGGTGGCCGGCTCGTTCGCCGTCCCGTTCCCGGTAGTCGTCCCGGTGGCCGACTCGTTCGCCGTCCCGTTCCCGGTAGTCGTCTCGGTCTCGCTCATGGATCAGATTCCCACCTGGAAGCCCTGGGACCAGCTCTGCATCTCCTGCACGAGGACGTCCCACGCGCCGGTCAGCAGCAGCGCGCCGGTCGCGATCATCATGCCGCCGCCGATCCTCATCACCCAGGCATAGTGGCGCCTGACCCAGCCGAACGCACCGAGAGCCCTGCGGAAGGCGACGGCAGCGAGCACGAACGGCAACCCGAGGCCGAGGCAGTACGCGGCGGTCAGCAGCGCTCCGCGGCCCGCGCTGCCCTGCTGCGCGGAGAGCACCGTCACCGAGGCGAGGGTCGGGCCGATGCACGGGGTCCAGCCGATGCCGAAGAGCGCTCCGAGCACGGGTGCCCCCACGAGTCCCGTCGCGGGCCGCTTGTGGAAGCGGAACTCGCGCTGGGTGAGGAAGGGCATGAGGCCCATGAAGAAGAGGCCCATCAGGATCATCAGCACACCGAGGACCGTGGTGAGCACCTCGCGGTGCTCCTGGAGGGTCCAGCCGAAGAAGCCGAAGAGAGCCCCTCCGGAGACGAAGACGGCGGAGAAGCCGAGCACGAAGAGAGCCGCTCCGGAGGCCATCCTCCCCTTCCGGGCCTCGGCGAGATCGGTGCCGGTGACGCCGGTCACATAGGACAGATAGCCCGGGACCAGCGGCAGTACGCAGGGGGAGAAGAAGGACACCAGACCCGCCAGGACGGCGACGGGGAGCGCGAGCAGCATCGCGCCGCTCATGACCGTCTCGTTCTGCATCCCTACTTCTCCGCGACCACGGGATCGATCATGGAGCGGAGCTGCTTGTCGTCCAGCCCCGTCAGGGCACGGGCCGCGATCTTCCCCTCACGGTCGATGACGATCGTGCTCGGAATGGCCTGCGGGTTGAGGCTGCCCTTGGGGAACTTCAGGATCAGCTTGCCGATGGGGTCGTGGAAGCTCGGGTAGCCGACCTCGTAGTCCTTCTCGAAGGCGAGCGCCGGGCCGGTCTGCGGGTCGCGGGTGTTGATCCCGATGAACTCCACGCCCTGGCTCTTCGTCTCCTCGGCGACCTTGCTCAGGTACGGTGCCTCGGCGCGGCAGGGCGCGCACCACGAGCCCCACAGGTTCAGGACGACGACCTTGCCCTGGTAGTCGGCCAGGTCGAGCGGCTTGCCCGTGAGGTCCTCGCCGGACAGCCGCGGAGCGGTCGTCCGCTTGCCCTCGGCGACGGTGGAGATCCCGCTCGTGCCGGTGACGAAGTTGGTGTCGCCGCCGCCGCCGGACCTGCCCCCGGCATCGCCGGTGCACGCCGACAGGGCGAACGCGGCGGCGAGCGCGCCGACGGTGATCAGGGTGCGTCGAGGGGCACGGACGAGACTCATGTGAAAAGTTTCGCATGCGGGTTCAGGGGATCTTGGCCGCCCCCCTTGCCGTCCGTGGCGCTCGCCGCCCGTACCGTCCCTTCTCCGGCTGGGTTGGGGCAGCACGGACGGGGCCGCGGCACGCCACCCGCCCGCCTCCCGGCGGCGTCCGTGAACTGCCGCCGGGTTGCGAGCCGGTCACCGGAGAGCGGGGCCGGCGGCCCGGCCGGCACTGGAGAGTCCCCCTCCGGTCGCTGAGGCGGCCCCGAGCCGCGCGGGCACGCCCGGACCGCGTACGGCGGGCCGGCATTGCGGTAACAGGACCATCGGACAGGCGACCGGTCCGGCGAACCGACCTCGGCAGTGGCCTTCCCCGGAGAAGTCCGGCGAGACGTACGGGCGGATGGAACCGGTAGGCGTCCGCCGGTCCGGCTCGGCCCCTCGGCCCACCGTGCTCTCTCGGGATCCCCGGAGCGCCTCGGGGTTGCCCTGCGGTTGCCTTGGGGTTGCCCTGGCCCCCTCGCCCCTCGTTGCGGAGACGCGAAGCCGCAGAGCCGCAGAACCGCAGAACCGCGGAACAGACAACGGCCTCACGATCCGGCGCCGCGGCGCCCGGCGGAGACGGTGCGTCGGCCGTGCCTCGGGAGCCCTGCCGGGCGTGCCGTCGGGGCGCCAGGGCATCGACGGGGCCGTTCGGCGCCGCGGGCCCCACCCCGGTCAGCAGACGACCGCCCGGACGAACACGCAGACGACCGCGAGGAGAGCACCGCCATGGGTGCTGCCGCACCCAACCAGGGCCTCGACCATGTCGCCCTCCGCACCCACGATCTCGACGCCACCGTCCGCTTCTGCACCGAAGCGCTCGGCTTCCGGTTCGACGCGAGTGGAGCGCGCCTCGGGCAGGAGTCCACCGCTGCGTCTTCCTGGACACGGGCGACGAACGGGTGCTCGAACTCTTCGACGCGGGTTCCACCCCGCCCGGCCGGTTCGGGCCGGCCCTTCGACACGCCTCCCCTCCCGACCGACGAGGAGCGGGCCCGCGCCGCCGCCCTCGTGCACTTCGCCCTCCGCACGGAAGACCCGGACACCCTCTACCGGCGGGCCGTCGACGCCGGCGCACGCTCGCTGACGGCCCCGACCGAGATCGAGACCACCGGCACGATGCCGATGACGCTGTACGTCGGTTTCGTGTACGGCCCCGACGGGGAGGGCGTCGAGTTCGTCAGGCGCCCCCACCCGAAGCAGGGCTGACGCACGCCGTCGCTCCGCCCCTGTCCGGTGCGGAGCGACGGCGTCGGCCGAGGGCCCCCTCACACGGCTCTCAGAAAGGTTCCCCAGCCGCCGTCCGGGGACTGCCCGACCTCGAGGGAGCGGAGCCTGGCGAGAATCTCCGGGTCCTGCGCGTCGAGCCAGTCGCAGAACTGCCGGAACGACACGAGGCGCACGTCCTTCTTCCCGGCCATGGCCTTCAGGGCCTCCTCGACGGCGTCCATGTAGATACCGCCGTTCCACTGCTCGAAGTGGTTGCCGATGAACAGCGGCGCGCGATTCGACTCGTAGGCCCGGCGGAATCCGCCGAGATAGGCCCCGGTGGCCTGCTTGCGCCAGCCCGGGTAGCGGGAGGGCACCCCGTTGGTCGAATTCCGGGACTGGTTGGCGAGTATGTTGTAGTCCATCGAGAGCACCTCGAAGGAGTGGCCGGGGAACGGCACGGCCTGTAGCGGCAGGTCCCACACTCCACCGCGTTTCCCGGGCCACTGCTGGCGGCCGCCCGGTGAGCTGGCGTCGTAGCGCCAGCCCAGCTTCCTCGCCGTCGGCAGGAGGTTCTCCTGACCGAGCAGACAGGGGGTGCGGCCGCCCACGAGTTCCCTGCGGTAGTCGAAGGGGAGCGGATCGAGGTCCGTCCAGCCGCTGTTGCTCTTCCACCGGGTGACGAAGGACACGGCCTGGTGGATCTCGTTCTCCCACTGGGCGGGCGTCCAGTTGCCGACCGAACCCTGCCCGCCGCAGAAATGCCCGTTGAAGTGCGTGCCTATCTCGTGCCCTTCGAGCCATGCCTGCCGTATGTACTTCAGGGTGTCCCTGATGTGCGCGTCGGTGAGATAGCCGATGTCGGAGGCCCCCACCGGATTGTTGGGCGGACGGTAGAGCGCCTTCCTGGACTCGGGCAGCAGATAGAGCCCGGAGAGGAAGAACGTCATCGACGCGTCGTGTTCTCTGGCGAGTTCGAGGAAACGCGGGAAGAGGCCGTTGCCGACCTCACCCGCGCCGTCCCAGGAGAAGATCACGAACTGCGGCGGCGCCTGGCCTGGTTCGAGCGGCGCAGGGGGCCCCGGCTGCCCGGGCTGCTCTCCCGTGTCGGCCGTCGAGCCGTCGCCTATGGGGCGCACCGGCCGCTGCGACGCACCGGGCCTCTCGCTGCCGCCCCCGCTCGTGTCATCCCCGCTCCGTCCCGGTTGACCGCCGCCCCGTCCCGGTTCACCGCCGCGCGAACCGGCGCCGCAGCCCGCGGCACCGATGGCCGCGGCGGCACCGAGTCCCGCTCCGAGCAGGCTCCTTCGAGTGATGTCGCGCATGCCGGCCGCCCCCGTTTCCCTGTCGCGTTCCCGCACGTACTCGCATGGAGAGAGATGGCGTGCGGAACGAGGGGGTTCCCGGGGTCAGCACGGAATGTGCGGGACGGCCATACGGCTATGCGCCAAACGCCTTGGACTTTCCCTTGACCGGTTTGGCACCCGCGAGGAGATGCGGAGGCACAAGATCGCGCGCGGGCTCCGCATACGCGACCGAGACGATCCCGTCGCCCTGGAAGGTGAAGGTCGTCAGCGATGCGAGGGTGCACTGCCGGCGGCGCGGGTCGTGCCAGAGCCGGCGCTTCTCCACATGGCTGCGCACGATCCAGATCGGCAGCTGGTGGCTCACCAGGACCGCCTCGTGGCCGCGGGCGGCGTCCCGGGCGGAGCCGAGGGCGCCCATCATCCGCACCACCTGGTCCACATACGGCTCTCCCCAGGACGGCCGGAACGGATTGGTGAGGTGCCGCCAGTTGCCCGGCCTGCGCAGCGCGCCGTCGCCTACGCCGAAGGTCTTGCCCTCGAAGACGTTGGCCGCCTCGATCAGCCGCTCGTCGGTGTCCAGGGTCAGCCCGTGGGACTTGGCGATCGGCGCTGCCGTCTCCTGTGCCCGCTCCAGCGGGGAGGCCGCGACATGGGTGACGTCGCGGTCGGCCAGGTACTCGGCGACCCGGTCGGCCATCCGGCGGCCCAGCTCGGAGAGGTGGTAGCCGGGGCGCCGCCCGTAGAGGACGCCGTCCGGGTTGTCCACTTCACCGTGCCGGATGAGATGGACGACGGTCCTCTCCGTATTGATTCCCGTACCGGTCATGCCGTGGCCTCCGCGGCGGCGCGGGCAGCGGCGGGCAGCGCGGCGGCGATCCGCTCGACGGCCGCGTCGTCGTGGGCGGCCGACACGAACCAGGACTCGAAGGCGGACGGCGGAAGGTAGACCCCTTGGGAGAGCATCGAGTGGAAGAAGGCGTTGAAGCGGAAGGCCTCCTGCCGCTTCGCGTCCTCGTAGTCCCGCACCTCGCCGTCGGTGAAGAACACCGAGAACATGTTGCTCGCGGTCTGCACCCGGTGGACGACTCCCTCCTTGGCCAGCGCGTCCGCGACCAGTCCCCGCACCGCCGTGGCGGCCCCGTCGACCCTGGCGTACGCCGCGTCGTCCAGGAGCCGGAGCTGGGCGAGGCCCGCGGCGGTCGCGACCGGGTTCCCGGAGAGCGTGCCCGCCTGGTAGACCGGACCGGCCGGGGCGAGGTGCCCCATGACGTCGGCCCGGCCGCCGAACGCCGCCGCCGGGAAACCGCCCCCCATGACCTTGCCGAAGGTCATCAGGTCCGGCACCACGCCGTCGACGCCGTACCAGCCGGCCTTCGACGTACGGAAACCGGTCATGACCTCGTCGGAGATGTAGAGCGCGCCGTTCTCGGCGCAGACGTCCTTGAGCCCCTGGTTGAAACCGGGCAGCGGCGGGACGACGCCCATGTTGCCCGGGGACGCCTCCGTGATCACACAGGCGATCTCGCCGGGGTGCGCCCGGAAGGCGGCGCGGACCGAGTCCGGATCGTTGTACGGCAGCACGATCGTGTCGCCCGCCTGCGCGCCCGTGACACCCGGGGTGTCCGGCAGCCCCAAGGTCGCCACCCCGGAGCCGGCGGCCGCGAGCAGCGCGTCCACGTGCCCGTGGTAGCAGCCGGCGAACTTGATCACCTTGGCCCGCCCGGTGAACCCGCGCGCCAGCCGGATCGCCGACATGGTCGCCTCGGTGCCCGAGGAGACCAGTCTCACCTGCTCGACCGGCCGGACCCTGGCCACGATCTCCTCGGCGAGCGCGACCTCGCCCTCACCGGGCGTGCCGAACGAGGTGCCGCGTGCGACGGCCTCCTGCACGGCGGCGGTGACCTCGGGATGGGCATGCCCGAGGATCATCGGGCCCCAGGAGCACACGAGGTCCACGTACTCGCGGCCGTCCGCGTCCATCAGGTACGGGCCGCTGCCGGACACCATGAACCGGGGGATACCGCCCACGGCCCGGAAGGCGCGGACGGGAGAGTTCACGCCGCCGGGCGTCACGAGGGAGGCACGGTCGAAGAGCGTCTGCGAAACTGGGGCGTCATAGGGAAAGCTCACGGAATCCATGGTGTCAGAGGCACGGGACGTTCTTGCGGACAGGTGTTTCACAGCACGTCCGCGGGGGAGGTCACTGTCACGATGATCGGGTTGCGCGGCGGGGGCCGTGCGTCCTAAAAGCAGTCGGGTGGAGATATGCATCGCGGTGGCGGACTGGGCGAGGGGACTGACGACCTGGGTCCCGAGCCTGCCCGGCGTGGGAAGCACCGGCGGCACGAGGCGGGTGCGCCCGAGCCCGTGGAGAGCAGGGGTGGCCGGGGCATGGGGGTGACCTACAAGTACTTCGGCGCGCCCGACGGTGCGACGGCCGCCCGGGTGCCGATCTCGATGCGCCCGGAGGAACTCGGGGGTGACGAACTCGGCATGGGCGGCATGTTCACCAAGATCAAACCCGAGACGATAGCCGCGATGGTCCTGACGGGCATTCAGGGCATGCCTCTGAACAAGGTGCCCCCGCTCGAACTCGTGGTCCTCCACCCCGACTACGCGGTGGTGAAGCTCCCGATGACGGTCGTCGACCCGCTCCGCGACATCGGCGAGGAGTCGGTGGGCGCGGCGGCGTTCATCTGGTCCACCGTGCCGGACCGCGGTGGGCCGCGGGACGCGTTCGACGTCTACCAACTGCTGCACGAGTGGCAGGATTTCAGCCATCGTCTGCACGAGGCGGGGCACCAGCCGTACTGCCTGGTGTGGCCCTGAGCGAGGGCGCTCGCAGATCGGGCGGGGACCGGCGGCCCGGGAAGCCGGGGCCGCCTGGCCGGTGTCCCCGCGGCGGTGACCGCACCGGGCCGGCGCGGCGGTGCCGGGCCCCTGACCGCCTCGCGGCGAAGGCCCGGTGAGGACCGGCCGGTCCACCCCCGGGCCGGGCCCGCCCTTCCGGAGTGCGCCGGGCGCTTCGGGTCCGGTGGAGACCGCTGGCTGGGGCCGTCCGCCCGATGGCATGCTGGCGGCGTGAGCGGACCGGAGATCCACATCAGCTTCGCCCCCGAGCTGCGGCTCTTCGTCCCGGCGGAGCGCCGGGAGGGGCGGACCCCGCTCGTCACGGACGGCTCGTCGAGCCTCGGGCATGTCGTGGAGTCGCTCGGCGTCCCGCTCACCGAGGCCGGGCGGCTGCTGGTGGACGGAGACCGCGTCGAGACCGCGTACGTCCCCTCGGAAGGCGAGCATGTCAGCGTCATGGGCGTCGAACGCCCGCAGCGGGTGCCCGGCGCCCCTCTCCGGTTCCTTCTCGACGTCCATCTGGGCACCCTCGCCCGGCGGCTGCGGCTCCTGGGCGTCGACGCCGCGTACGAGAGCGAGGACCTCGGCGACGCGGCACTGGCCGCGCTCTCGGCCCGCGAGCGGCGTGTGATGCTGTCCCGGGATCGGGGCCTGCTGCGCCGCCGGGAGCTGTGGTCGGGGGCGTACGTCTACAGCGACCGCCCGGACGACCAGCTCCGTGACGTGCTGCAGCGATTCGCTCCCGCTCTCGAGCCGTGGACCCGCTGCACGGCCTGCAACGGCCGACTCTCGAACGCGGACAAGGCCGCGGTGGAGCACCGGTTGGAGCAGGGCACACAGCGCTCGTACGACGTGTTCGCGCAGTGCACGGCCTGCGAGCGGGTCTACTGGCGCGGCGCCCACCATGCACGGCTGCAGTCGATCGTCGAGGGGGCACTGCGCGAGTTCGGCGGCGCGGGCGGCTGAGGGCCGTCCCGGCGCGGCCGACGGCGGCGGACCGCCGTGGACCGCGGCGGGCGGGGAATGCGCGCCTTCGCGGCCGACGGCGGAGGCCGGGGCATGCGCGCCGTCCCGGGCGGCTTTCACGGTGCCGCGGCCGTGAGGTACCGCTGGACCGTCGGGGCGAGCCAGGCGATCACCTCGTCCCGGGTCATGTCGACCGCCGGCGGTATCCGCAGCACATAGCGGGCGAGCGCCATGCCCAGGATCTGGGACGCGGCGAGCGCGGCACGGCGCGGAACCTCCTCCTGCACGGGGCACACTCCGGCGGTGACGGGAAGCAGCTGCCCCCGGAACACCTCCGCCATGCGCTCGGCGCCGGCGGCGTTGGTGACCCCGACCCGGAGCATGGCCGTCAGCACCTCGTCGCGCTCCCAGCGGTCGAGGAAGTGGGAGACGAGCACGGCTCCGATGTGCCGTCCGGGCATCGCCCCCAGCTCGGGAAGCCGCAGGTCGATCTCGGAGGCCGCGGCGAACAGGCCCTCCTTGTTGCCGTAGTAGCGCATCACCATCGACGGATCGATCCCCGCGTCCCTGGCGATGGCACGGATGGTGGCGCGGTCGTACCCGTCCGCGGCGAAGCGCTCGCGAGCGGCTTCGAGGATCGCGGCGCGGGTGGCGTCGGAGCGGCGCGGGGTGGCATGCGGTTCGGGAGTCACGCCAACAACTGTAGGCCAACAACCGTTGACATGCCAATGCGCCGGGGTCTACTGTCGCCTACAAGCGTTGGCAAACATTCGTTGGCGAACATTCGCCGACCTGCAGGCGCCGCCCCGTGGCCCACTCCAGGGCACCGGCTCCCCGGCGCACGACCATCGACAGGAGGCACCGTCATGACCGACGAGACCGCAGCCCGGAGCGCCATCACCGCCACGGTCACCTCCCCCGCCCCCACGCCCGCCTCCGCCTGGACCGGGACGGAGACGGAGACGGAGACGGAGACCGAGACGGAGACCGAGACGGCTGAGACGGCGGCGGAGACACAGGTAACGGTCGTGGGGGCGGGGCCCACCGGGCTTCTCCTCGCGGGCGACCTCGCGGCAGCCGGCGTCCGCGTCACCGTCGTCGAGCGGCGGGCGCCCGCGAGGAGCAATCTGACCCGGGCCTTCGGGGTGCACGCACGCACACTGGAGCTCCTGGACGCCCGGGGCCTGGCGGACGAGCTGGTGTCGCGGGGCACGCCCATCACGGGACTGAGCCTGTTCCGCCGGCTCTCCCTCGACCTGTCCCGGCTGCGCTCCCGCTTCCCCTATCTGCTGATAGCCCCGCAGTACGAGGTGGAGCGGCTGCTGGAGCGCCGTGCGCGTGCCGCCGGTGCCGCCTTCCGGTACGGCACCGAGCTGCGCGGGCTGCACCAGGACGCCGGATCGGTCACCGCCGACCTCCGCGGGGAGCACGGCGCGGAGACGGCGCTGCGCTCCCGCTACCTCGTCGGCGCGGACGGGATGCGCAGTGCGGTCCGGCGGTCACTCGGTCTGCCCTTCCCCGGGGTCTCTGCCATCCGCTCGATCCTGCTCGCGGACGTGCGGCTCACCGAGGAGCCGGAGAGCCTGCTCGCGGTCAACGGCACAGGACGTGCCTTCGCCTTCATCGCCCCCTTCGGCGACGGCTGGTACCGGGTGATGGGCTGGCGGCGCGACCGCTCCCAGCCGGAGGACCGGCCGGTCGAGCTGGACGAGGTGCGCGAGATCGCCCGCGAGGCGCTCGGCACCGACTACGGCATGCGGGACGCTCGGTGGCTCTCCCGCTTCCACAGCGACGAGCGCCAGGTCCCCGAGTACCGCCGGGGCCGCGTCTTCCTCGCCGGAGACGCGGCGCATGTGCACTCCCCCGCCGGCGGCCAGGGCATGAACACCGGCCTCCAGGACGCGGCGAACCTCTCCTGGAAGCTCACCGCCGTCCTGCGCGGCGACGCCCCGGACCCCGAAGCACTTCTCGACACCTACCAGTCCGAACGGCACCCGGTCGGCGCCCTGGTGGTGCGCAGCAGCGGGGCGATCGTGCGTCTCGCCATGGCGCACACACCCCTCCAGCGCCTCACCCGCGTCCTGGCGACGAGCTTCCTCAACGCGGTCCGGCCCGCGGCGGACAAGGCGGTGGGCATGATCTCGGGCACCGGCATCTCGTACGGGGCCCCGCGCGGCAGCCACCGGCTGACCGGCAGGCGCGCCCCCGACCTGGCCCTCCGGGAGGGCCGGCTCTACGAGCTGCTGCGCGCGGGCGGGTTCGTCCTGGTGGCACCGGACGGCTCGGACGCAGCCCCGCCGGCGGCGCCCGGCCCCGTCACCAGGGCCCACTGGCGCGACCCGCACCGCAAGGCGCTGCTGATCCGACCGGACGGGTACATCGCATGGGCACGGGAGTGAGCATGGGGCGCGGCCGCACACACACGCGGCACGGACCGGGCCGGGCGCGGACCGACCCCGCGTCCCGGCCGCGGCGGCCGACCGTGCCAAGCTGCCCCCATGGTCGTCGCCCGCTCCGTGTCCCTGTTCGTCGTCGCCGCCGTCTGCGAGATCGGCGGCGCCTGGCTGGTTTGGCAGGGAGTGCGGGAGCACCGGGGCTGGGTCTGGATCGGCGCGGGCGTTCTCGCACTGGGGGCGTACGGGTTCGTGGCCACCTTCCAGCCTCAGGACGACTTCGGGCGGGTTCTCGCGGCCTATGGCGGGGTGTTCGTCGCGGGTTCGATCGCCTGGGGCATGGTCGCCGACGGATACCGCCCCGACCGCTGGGACGTTGTGGGCGCCCTGGTCTGCCTGGCGGGCATGGCGGTGATCATGTACGGACCGCGCGGTCGCTGACCCTCTGCCTATCCTGGCGGGTGGCAACGATCATCCGACCCGGGAGCCGCCATGACCGCCACGCCCATAGCCGTCGTCACCGGAGCGAGCAGCGGAATCGGCGCCGCCACCGCGCGGAGTCTCGCCGCGGCCGGCTACCACGTGGTGCTCACCGCCCGGCGCAAGGAGCGGGTCGAAGCCCTCGCCGCCGAGCTGACGGAGGCCGGGCACCTGGCCGCGGCCCACGCCCTCGATGTCACCGACCGCGCCGCCGTGGACGCCCTCGCGGCCTCCCTCGACGGCTCAGGCCCCGTGAAGGTCCTGGTCAACAATGCGGGCGGGGCTCTCGGCGCCGACCCGGTCGCGACCGGCGACCCGGCGGACTGGCGTCAGATGTTCGAGGTCAACGTCATCGGCACGCTGAACATCACGCAGGCCCTGCTCCCCGCGCTCACCGCGAGCGGTGACGGCACCGTGGTCGTCCTCTCGTCCACCGCGGGCCACGGCACCTACGAGGGGGGCGCGGGATACGTCGCGGCGAAGCACGGGGAGCACGTCCTCGCCGAGACCCTCCGCCTGGAGATCGTCGGCACCCCGGTCCGCGTGATCGAGATCGCCCCCGGCATGGTGAAGACGGAGGGATTCGCGGCCACGCGGTTCCGGGGCGACACCGAGAAGGCCGCCAAGGTCTACGAGGGTGTGGCCCAACCGCTCACCGCCGAGGACGTCGCGGACACCGTGACGTGGGCGGTCACCCGCCCGGCCCACGTCAACATCGATCTGCTGGTCGTCCGCCCCCGGGCCCAGGCGTCGAACACCAAGGTCCACCGGGAACACTGACCCGCCCCGCCGGACGGCAGCCCGTCCGGGCCCGTGCTCCGCCCGGCCCCGGGTCGGAAGACCGGAATCGTGCGGTGCGGCGGCGTGTCGCCGCCACCGGGGCGAGGCCCGTCCGGGCCCGTGCGCCGCGGCGCACCCGCGGCCGGGCAGGCGGATGACCGATCGGCCGCGGCGGGGCTACCTCCGCCGCACGCCCTGACTCCGGTGGGCACGGAACAGGCCCGCGAACCGGCGGCGGGCGGAGGGCCGCGCAGGGCCCGGAGCCTGCGCGAAGGCCAGCGACGACAGGAAGGACAGGGACCTCAGCCGGGACAGCGACGCGTCCGCGGGCACCAGCGGCAGCCCCCGCATCAGGCGCGTCACCGCGATCGCGTAGGCGACGCCGAAGACGAGCGAGACCAGCAGTGCCAGGTGCTTCGAGAAACCGTCCACGAGCGGGTAGATCTGCCAGTGCGTCAGATAGATGTGCATCGAGCCGGCCGCCACCAGCCCGGCCACCTGGTTGACACGCTCCCGGCTGGGCAGCGTCGGCAGCCACACCAGCAGCGCGAAACCGGCGACCACGACCGCCTCGCGCCAGGGCTCACCGGGGAAGAACCCGGGCACGGTGGCGACGGCGGCCGCGGTCACCAGCAGCCGCTGCGCCACCGTCCGGGACTTCGCCGCCGCCCAGCCGAGCGCGAACAGCCAGAAGACGGTCACCGCGTCCGTCATCTGCGAGCGGTGCGGGAGTCCGACGAGGTCGTAGCGCGTGAGCAGGCCGAGGCCGGTGAGCGCCGCGGGAAGGGCGAAGGGGAAGCGGCGTTCCGCACGGTCCGCGAAGGGCAGGCAGAGGACGGCGGCGACCGCGACGAGGATGTAGACGAGGGCCTCGATGAACCAGGTGTGGATGCCCGGCCCCGTGTCCTGCGGCCTCAGGGCGTTGTGGAGCAGGAACAGGTTGGACAGCGTGTAGTCGTCGCTGACGAGGAGCGCGAAACCGATCCAGGCCATGCTCGGCAGGGCGATACGGGCGATGCTGCGCCCGACGCGGCCCAGGCGTTCGCGCCGTGCGGCGTCCGTGAGGTGGAAGCGGGCGAAGTTGTACCCGGCGACCGCGAGCAGCAGATGGGCTCCGCCCCTGATCGTGAAGACGCCGATGTGCGAGCCCACGACGCAGAAGATCGCCGCGGCGCGCAGCGCGACGCCGGTCTCCAGTCTGCGTCTTCGGGAGCGGGGCCGCCCCGATGGCGGTCTCTGCCCGGGCTGCCCGACGAGTTCGCGGATCGGGGTCGTGTGCCAGTCGGCCGGCAGACGGCCAAGGCGTTCCTCGAGGTGGATGGACATCTCCACGTAGGTCAGCGAGTCGCCGCCGAGGCCGACGAAGGTGCTGTCCCGTGTGACGTCCGGGCGGTCCAGGATCTGTGTGTAGAGCGCGCACAGGTCCGCCGCCGTGTCACCGCCGGAGAGCGCGGAGGGTGTTTCGCCGCGGTCCGGGCGGGTGAGTGCCAGCACGGCGGGGTAGTCGGCCTTGCCGGTGGCCAGACGGGGCAGTTCGTCCAGGACCCGGACACGTATGGCGCGCGCCGGCAGATCGCACTCGTCCGCGATCAGTCGCCGTATCCGCAGTTCGCCGGCGGCCCCGGAGTCGTCCGGACCGCCGGAGTCAACGGAGTCGTCCGGGCCACCGGACTGTCTGAAGTCGTGCCCGGAGCCGTCCGAGTGCCCCGGGCCGCCGCCGTCCCCGGGGCCGCCGCGGTCCCCTGTGCCACCCCGGCGGCCGGGGGCGATCGCCGCGACCGCGAGGGCCTCGTCGTCGCCGGTGCACAGCGCGGTGATCCCGTGCCCCGCGAGCATGGCCTCGACCCGCTCGGGGTCGATCCGCAGACCCATAAGCTTCACGAACCGGCTGCGGCGCCCGACGATCTCGTAGAGCCCCTCCGGGGTGCGCCGCGCGAGGTCGCCGGTGCGCAGTTCGTCCACCGTCCGCCCGAGCCCGAGGTCCTCCGGACCGCGGGCGTAGCCCAGCATGACGTTCGGCCCCGAGTACACGAGCTCCCCGGTGCCGGCTCCGGGGTGGTCCTCGACCGGTGCGATACGGAACGCCCCACCGGGAATCGGCACCCCGATCGCCGCCGGATGGGCGGCGGCCAGATCGGGCGGCAGATAGGCCATCCGGGCGGTGGCCTCGGTCTGGCCGTACATCACGAACAGGTCCCAGCCCCGGCGCGCCCCCAAAGCGGCGTAGTGCGCCACGCGCTCGGGCGCCAGTCGACCGCCGGCCTGGGTGACGTACCTCAGATGCGGAAGGTCCATGTCGGCGAATCCGACCCGGTCGAGCAGGTCGAAGGTGTAGGGGACGCCCGCCAGGGTGGTACCGCGGGCACCGCGGAAGAGGTCCCAGAAGCACGGGTCGGCCACCGACAGTCCGGTGAGGACGAGGCCCGCCCCGCGCAGCAGATGGCTGTGGACCACGGAGAGCCCGTAGCAGTAGTGCAGGGGAAGGGTCGTCGCGGCCCGGTCGGTGTCGCGGATGCCGAGGTACTCGGCGATCGACTCGGCGTTCGCCCGGAGGTTTTCGTGCGAGAGGCGGACCAGCTTCGGCGAGCCGGTGGAACCGGACGTACTGAGCAGCAGAGCGAGTTCCGGATGCAGTTCGTGGGCGGAGACCGCGCGCCGCTCCTCGAACTCCCACCTCCCCGGCGCCGGCCGCACGACGACATCGGGGTCGTACGCCGCGATCAGCGACTCCATCGCGTCCGGATGGTCGCCCGGCACCAGGAGGACGGGATGTCCCGCCGCCAGCGCGGCGAGATACGCGACCAGGGCCTCGGCCGTGTTCGCTCCGGGAAGCAGCACGAGCCGCCGCTCGGAGCCGAGACGCTGTGCGGTGCCCGCGACCCGCGCGGCGAGTTCGCGGTAGGAGGTCTCGCCGTCGGCGGTGATGAGGGCCGTGCGGTCGCCGTGGGTGGCGAGGCGGTCGGCGAGGGGCAGTATCCGGGCATCGGCGGGGGGTGCGGCGAGGGGCGGTATCCGGCCGTTGGCGGAGGGTGCGGAGTGGAGCGTCACGGGCGCATCGTAGGTAAGCCTTTCCTTATCGGGAAGAGGCGGGTCACCCCTTCGACACGGCGGGCGGCGGGCCGTTCGCCAACTACCCACCCCCGCAACGCAGTACGGGCCCCGGCTTCCCGGCGACCACTTCCGGCCCCTCCGCCGTGTCCAAGCCGTTACCTATGACACTATTGACTCTTAGGTGAGGTTTACCTTACTAATGCTCCGTTCAGTCGTTCCCCTTCCCGCACTGGTCCCCGCTCCACGGGACACGCTCCCCTCGTGACGGTGGTCATGTCAGAAAGGCCCTCACTCCTCATGCGACGCCCGCTGGCCCGCACCCTCGCCGCCCTCGCCGCGACGGCCCTGACCCTGCCCGTCATCGCCGGATGCAGCAGCGAGCCGGCCGGTCTCGTCATCTACTCCGGCCGGAACGAGAACCTCGTGGCGCCGCTCGTCGAGAAGCTCGAGGAGCACCTCGGCACCACCGTCGACGTCCGGTACGGCGGCAGCGCCGAACTCTCGGCGCAGCTCCTCGAGGAGGGGGACGAGACCGAGGCCGGCCTCTTCCTCTCCCAGGACGCGGGCGCGCTCGGCGCGCTCTCCAAGGAGGGCAGGCTCGCGCCACTGCCGCCGACGACCCTCGGCAAGGTCACACCGAACTACCGCGGCTCGGCCGGCGACTGGGTCGGCGTCAGCGGACGGGTCCGGGTCATCGCGTACGACTCCGGCAAGGTGACCGCACCCCCGGCCAGCGTGCACGACCTGGTGAAGCCCGAGTGGAAGGGCAAGGTCGGCTACGCCCCGGCCAACGCCTCCTTCCAGGCCTTCGTCACCGGTATGCGCGTCCTGGAGGGCGACGAGGCCACCCGCGGCTGGCTGAAAAAGCTGAAGGCGAACAGCCCGAAGGCCTACGAGAGCAACCTCAACGTCCTCGACGCCGTCGACTCCGGCGAGGTGTCCCTCGGCCTGCTGAACCACTACTACTGGTACGAGAAGGCGGCTGAGAAGGGCGCGGACAAGCTCCGGGCCAAGGTGCACTACCTCCCGAACGGCGACCCGGGCGGCCTGGTGAACGTCGCCGGAGTGGGTCTGCTGAAGGGCGCGGACAAGCAGCAGAGCGCCTACGCCCGGAAGGCCGCCGACTTCCTGCTGTCCGCCGAGTCGCAGCGCTACTTCGCCGAGGAGACCAAGGAGTACCCGCTCGCCGCGGGCGTCGAGCAGGCCGAGGGCGTCCCGCCGCTGGACTCCCTCCAGCCGCCGCAGATCGACCTCGGGCAGCTCGACTCACTGAAGGCGACCCTGGCCATGCTCCAGGACGTCGGAATGGTCTGACGGTGACCACACCGGATTCACCCGTCCGGAAGCGACCAGCCCCCCGCCCGGCCGCCGCCCCCGTGCCGGCCGGGCGCCGGCGCGCCGCGGTCCGGCCCCCCTGGCCGCTACTGCTCACCGCCTGCCTGGCCGGGGCGCTCGCCGTGCTGCCGCTCGGCTATCTCGCCGTGCGGGCACTGGAGCGCGGCCCCGCCTTCGCCTGGGACGTCATCGCCGACGAGCGGACCGGGTTGCTCATGCTGCGCAGTCTCGGGCTCGCCGCGGTCGTCGTCGCGGCCTGCCTGCTGCTCGGCGTGTCCCTGGCCTGGCTGACCGTGCGCACGGCACTGCCCGGCGTCCGCGTCTGGTCGGTGCTCGTGACCCTGCCGCTGGCCGTGCCCAGCTATGTCGCGGCGTTCACCTGGCTGTCCGCCGCGCCCTGGCTGGCCGGCTTCACCGGGGCCGCGCTCGCGATGACCCTGGTCAGCTTCCCCTATGTGTACCTGCCGGTCGCGGCCGCGCTGCGCGGGATCGACCCCGCGCAGGAGGAGGTGTCCCGCTCGCTCGGGCACGGCGCCGTGCGCACGTTCCTGCGCGTCGTCCTCCCCCAGCTGCGACCGGCCGCAGCCGGGGGCGGGCTGCTGGTCGCGCTCTACGTGCTGTCGGACTTCGGCGCGGTGTCGCTGATGCGGTACGACACCTTCACCCGCGGCATCTACACCTCCTACCGGGCCAGTTTCGACCGCACCCCCGCCGCGGCGCTGAGCGCCGTACTCGTGGTCATGACCGTGGCGCTGGTGGCGGCGGAGGCCCGCACACGGGGCCGCGCCGGGCACTCCAGGACCGGCCGGGGCACCGCACGCCCGGCGACGCCCCTCGCGCTCGGCCGGCTTCGGCTGCCCGCGCTCGCCTGGCTCGGGACCGTGGTCGTCGCCGCCGTGGGCTTCCCGCTGGGCGTGCTCGGCTACTGGCTGGCCGTCGGCTCGTCCGCGACCTGGGAGCCCGCCCTGCTCGCCGACACCGCGCTCACCACGCTGGGCGTGGCCGCGGCCGGCGCGGCGCTCACCACCGTGCTCGCCCTGCCGGTCGGTGTGATCGCGGCCCGCCACCGCGGCCGGGCGGCGCACCTGCTGGAGCAGGCCGCGTACGCCGGGCACGCCCTGCCCGGCATCACCGTGGCCCTGGCGCTGGTGTTCTTCGCCGTCCGCTACGCCCGCCCGCTCTACCAGGAACTGCCGCTGCTCGTCTGCGCCTACGCGGTGCTGTTCCTGCCCGTCGCGGTGGCCGCCACCCGGGCGGCCGTCCTCCAGGCCCCGCCGGTGCTGGAGGACGTCGCCCGCTCGCTCGGCCGCTCACCGCTGAGGGTGCTGCGCGAGGTCACCGTGCCGCTGGCCGCCCCCGGGGTCGCCGCGGGAGCCGCCCTGGTCTTCGTGGTCTGCATGAAGGAACTCCCCGCGACCCTGCTGCTGCGGCCCACCGGCATGGACACCCTGGCGAGCCGGCTGTGGACGGAGACCGGAGCCGGCTCGTTCGCCGCGGCCGCGCCCTACGCCGCCGCGCTGATCCTCCTCGCCGCCGTCCCGTCGTACCTGCTCGGAAGGCACCGCACATGACCGATCTTCAGATCGTGGGACTGGCCAAGGCGTACGGTCCCGGCGCCACCGTCCTGGACGACCTCGACCTCACCGTCCCCGGAGGCTCACTGGCCGCCGTCCTCGGCCCCTCCGGCTGCGGCAAGACCACCCTGCTCCGCATCGTCGCCGGCTTCCTGCACGCCGACGCGGGCACCGTCACCCTCGGCGGACGCGTCCTCGGCGCACCCGGCGTCCATCAGCCGCCGGAGCGCCGCCGCATCGGCATCGTGCCGCAGGAAGGCGCCCTGTTCCCGCACCTCAGCGTGGCCCGCAACGTCGCCTTCGGGCTCACCGGGCTGGACCGGGGCGCCCGCGGCCGGCGCGTCGGCGAGATGCTCGGGCTCGTCGGGCTCGACGGCTACGGCGACCGCATGCCGCACGAACTCTCCGGCGGACAGCAGCAGCGCGTCGCCCTCGCCCGCGCCCTCGCCCCCGCACCCGACCTCGTGCTCCTCGACGAGCCGTTCAACGCCCTCGACAGCGCACTGCGGGCGGGGGTACGGGCCGATGTGCGCGCAGCGCTCCGGGCCACCGGCGCCACGGCGGTCCTGGTCACCCACGACCAGCAGGAGGCGCTCTCCACGGCGGATCTCGTCGCGGTCGTCCGGGACGGCCGGGTCGCGCAGTGCGCGGCACCGCAGGAGCTGTACCGGCGCCCCGCGGACCCCTGGGTCGCCGCGTTCGTCGGCGACGCGGTGCTCGTCGGCGGCGCCGCCGAGGGCGGCACCGTGCATACCCCCCTGGGCCGCGTCGCCCTGGCGGGCGGAGCGGGCGCACCGGGCGGGCTCCGCGAGGGCCGGGTGCTGCTCCGGCCGGAGCAGCTCCGGCTGACCGACCCGGCCGCCGCCGACGTCCGGGGAACGGTGACCGACGTGCACTTCTACGGGCACGACGCGATGGTCACCGTCGCCGTCGACGGGGTGGACGCTCCGGTCGGCATCCGCGTCCCCGGCCCCGTACCGGTCCGGCCCGGCGGGCGGACGGGCATCCGTGTGACGGGAGAGGCGACGCTCCACCCGGCGGCCGGCTGACGGCGCCGGGGCGACGCCCGGCCGCCTCGTGGAGGAGAGCGGACAGGGGTCGTGGGCGCGTGGGTCGTGGGTCGCGGGTCGCGGGAGAGGGGTGCGTGGGAGCCGTGGGAGCCGTGGAAGGGGGAGACGGAACGGGCACGCGGTGAGAGACGGCCGGACGACGCCCGGACGCGGTAGCCGGGGGCCGGGCTGCGGGCATGTCCTTCGTCACACCCGGGCGGTGCCGCCACCGCCCGGGACGGTTCACCGCGCCCCGCCCCTGCCGCGGCGGAACCCGTACGGGCAAGGGCCCCGGCCGGGCCGGGTCCGCCGGCGCGGGCCCGCCGCGGCCCTCACCGCCCGGCTCCTCCGTAGCGCACGTCACACCCCGTCCCGCGCGCTCGTCGCCAACACTGGTTCGGACAAAGCGGCCGACAAGCGGAGGATCAGAGCCAGGTGGTGCATATACGAAGGGGCCGGCGCGGTCTGGCCGCCGCGCTCGTCGTCGGCGCGGTGGCCCCCGTGGTCGCGGGAACCGCGGCGGCCGACGCCCACGCGGCGGCGCCGCGGGTGAGGTGCAGCTCGGAGAAGGCCGGACTGGCGGCGAAGCTCCAGCGGGACATCACGGCGGCCCTGGCGGGCCGGACCGCCCTCACCGCGGTGTCCCTGCACGACCGCACGACGAAGACGGTGTGCGAACTGCGCGCGGACCAGCGGTTCGACTCCGCCAGCACCGTCAAGGTCACCGTCCTCGCGACACTGCTGTGGGACGCGGGCAGACGGGACCGCCATCTCACGGCGCGTGAGGCCGACCTCGCAACCGCCATGATCACGAAGTCGGACAACAAGGCGACGACCGCGTTGTGGAAGCAGCTCGGCACCGCGAAGGTCGGCGGCTTCCTGTCCGCGGCCGGCATGAACCGGACGGTACCGGGCGGCGACGGCCACTGGGGCCTGACCCAGATCACGGCCGGTGACGAGCAGAAACTGCTGGACCTGATCACCGCGAGGAACAGCGTGCTCGGCGACGACGCCCGGGCCTACGTCCTCAGACTGATGAACGAGGTCGTCCCCGCACAGCGCTGGGGCACCCCGGCGGGCGCACCGCGGTCGGCGGCACCGCACGTCAAGAACGGCTGGCTGTCGCGCGCCGCGGACGGCTGGCGGGTGCACGGCCTGGGCGCCTTCCTCGGCGGCGGCCACGACTACAGCATCACCGTGCTCACCCACGGCAGCAGGACGATGGCCGCCGGAGTCGAGACCACCGAGGCGGTGGCCCGCGCGATCCACAGGAACCTCGACGCCGCCGCGGGGGGCGTGGGCGTCACCCCTTGACGCAGATGACCTGCTTGAGCTTGGCGACGACCTGCACCAGGTCCTTCTGCTGGTCGATCACCTGGCCGATCGGCTTGTAGGCAGCGGGGATCTCGTCCACCACACCCGAGTCCTTGCGGCACTCGACGCCCCGCGTCTGCTCCTCGAGGTCCCTCGTCGAGAACCTGCGCTTCGCGGCGTTCCGGCTCATCCTGCGGCCGGCACCGTGCGAGGCGGAGTTGAACGACTTCGGGTTGCCCAGGCCGCGGACGATGTACGACTCCGTTCCCATCGAACCGGGGATGATCCCCCACTCCCCCGAGCCCGCGCTGATGGCTCCCTTGCGGGTGACCAGCAGATCCATCCCCTCGTAGCGCTCCTCGCTGACGTAGTTGTGGTGGCAGCTGATCACACCGGGGCGGCAGTCCTCGGTGCGCATCCGGCCTTCGGCGTCCTCCTGCTCGCAGGAGACGACGGAGTCGAAGGTGACCCTGGCCTTCGCGAACTCCCTGCGCACGACCTCCCGGAACAGCCCCATCATGATCGCGCGGTTGTACCTGGCGTACTCCTGCGCCCAGAAGAGGTCGTTCCGGTAGGCAGCCATCTGCGGGGTGTCCGAGACGAACACCGCGAGATCGCGGTCGACCAGGCCCCGGTTGTGCGGCAGGCTCCGGGCCTCGCCGATGTGGTACTCGGCGAGTTCCTTGCCGATGTTCCGCGAGCCGGAGTGCAGCATCAGCCAGACGGATCCGCTCTCGTCGAGGCAGAACTCGATGAAGTGGTTCCCGGAGCCGAGCGTCCCCAGCTGCCTGGCCGCGCGCTCCCGGCGGAACCTGACCGGATCGGCGATACCGTCGAACCGCGACCAGAAGTCGCCGAACCCCGCCGACGGGAGTCCGAACACCCGCCCGGGATCGACCGGGTCGTCGTGCATTCCACGCCCGACCGGGATCGCCCGCTCGATCCTGGAGCGGAGCCGGGAGAGATCGCCGGGCAGGTCGTTCGCGGTGAGCGAGGTCTTCACGGCCGACATCCCGCAGCCGATGTCGACGCCGACCGCCGCCGGGCACACCGCGCCTCGCATCGCGATGACCGAACCGACCGTCGCGCCCTTGCCGTAGTGCACGTCAGGCATCACGGCGAGCCCCTCGATCCAGGGCAGCGTCGCGACGTTCCGCAACTGCTGCATGGCGACGTCCTCGACCCCGGCCGGGTCCGTCCACATCCGGATCGGGACCTTGGCGCCGGCCACCTCCACATACGACATAGCTTCTCGATTCCCCCAATGAGACGTATAACGCAGAAGCGTCGCTGATACCCAGGAAAGGGTCGTCGAACCGGCGTTCACCGCTCCGCGTGCGGTAGACATTGTGTCCATCGGCGCGCATCGGGCGGCAACACGTTTTCCCCGCGGACGACGGCGGACAACGGCGGGGCGGCCACGGGCGGCCGGGCGGCACCGGGAACCGGTCGGCGACCGGCGACCGGTTCCCGGTTCCCGGTTCGGGCCGAAGGACGCAGGACACAGGACGGCGGAGAAGGGAGCCTGGGAACGTGCGGCGAAAGGGGTACGCGCCCGTCGTTGCGGCGCTTCTCGCGGCGCTCGCCACCGGCTGCACCGGCGGATCCGCCGACGGCGGCGCCACCAGTGAGGCCAAGGCCGGCGAGACCGCCGGGCCCGTCGCGGCTCCCGGCAAGTACCGCACGCTCTACGAGCCCTGCGGCGCGGTCGAGCGCACGATGCTCAGGGACCTGCTCCCCGGCGCGGCCCAGCTCCCCGACGAGCAGCAGGAGAAGATCTTCCGGGGTACGGCCGCCGTCACCTACGACACGGACCGCCGCGTCGGCTGCAGCTGGAAGGCCGACGCTCCCGACGCCTCGCACAACCTCCGCATCGACGTCGAACGGGTGGTGTCCTACGACCTGGACGTCAGCGACGAGCAGCGCACCCTGGAGGTGTACACCAGGAAGCAGGACGCGGCGCAGCTGCCGGCGCCCACCGCGGGCGGCCAGGGCGGCACCGGCGCCCCGGCGACGGTTTCCCCCGGCGCCGAGCCCTCCCCGGGCACCACCGCCCCGTCCGGCGCGACCGCCTCCGGCTCCCCCGGCTCCCCCGGCACCCCCGGCACCTCCGAGGGCCTCGAACCGCGCGTGCTCGACGGCCTCGGCGACGGCGCGTTCCTCGACGACGTCCTCACCCGGACCGGTTCCACCGCCCGGCACCGCACGGTGAGCGTGGTGTTCCGCACATCCAACGTGATCGTGACCGTCGAGTACGGCGAGCAGCCGGCCCGTGTCACGCAGATCCCGGACAGCGAGGAACTGCAGGAAAAGGCCCGGGGACTGGCCCGGAAACTCGCCGAGCGTTTCAACGACTAGCGCGCGGGCCTGGCCTCCGGTGCGGTTCGGCCGCTCCGCCGCCCGGTCCCGCCGGACCGCCGTGCCGTCGTACCGTGTCGGCGTACCGTGGCCGCCCGGGAACACCGGACCGTCCACCCGGAGGGCCCGGACCCGCGTCCGGTACTCCGGAGGACCGTACGACAACCGACTGAAGGAACCATGCACCGATCAGCCCCGCGACTCACCCGCATACTCGCCTGCGCCGCCGTCCCGGTGATGCTCGTCGTCGCCGGCTGCTCGTCGGACTCCGGCAGCGAGGGCTCCGGTCCGGCCGGCGGCTCCTCCTCCTCGCCCGAGGCCTCCGCCGCCGGCGGTGAGCAGTCCCCGGCGCCCGTGGAGCCCGCGAAGTACGCCAAGCTGCCCGAGCCCTGCAAGGCGCTGACCACCAAGACGGTCGAGGCACTGGTGCCGAAGGTGAAGAACAAGGCGGGCACCGCCGGCACCTCCAACGACACGGCCGCCCGCGGCAGCTGCTCCTGGAACGGCCTGGAGGACAAGGGCGTCAAGGGCTCGGACTACCGCTGGCTCGACGTGTCGTTCCAGCGCTTCGCGTCCGAGTCGGGCATCGGCAGCGGTGCGGACCGCGCCAGGGACGCCTACGAGAAGGAAGTGGGCGCGGTCAAGTCGACGGAGAAGGCCGAGAGCGTCAAGTCCTCGCCCGCCGCGGGCGTCGGCGAGGAGGCCACCGCGATCGCCTACGGCCTCACCAAGTCCGGCGAGGACTTCGCATACGCCACGATCGTGGCCCGCACGGGCAATGTCGTGATGACCCTCGGCTACAACGGCACGGGCTTCGCGGGCGCCAAGAACCCGGACCCGGCGCAGCTGATGAAGGACGCGGTGACGGCGGCCAAGGAAGCCGCCGCCTCCGTCGCCAAGGCCAACTAGGCGGGTTGCGAAACCGGCTCCGTCCGCCCGCAGGGCGGTGCCCGCGGTGCCCGCGGCGTCCGGTGCGTGCGACCGCGGGGGCGGGGGATCACCCTCACAGTGGATGCACCAGATGTACTGGATGCACTGGATGCGCCAGGTGCACCAGACACACTGGACCCGATGGGGCGATTCGGGCAAAGCGGCATGGCGTCTTCCGCGCCCGAAGGGCGGCGGCGGTGTGTGCCGGACGCCACCAGCCAGCAGGAACCTTCACAACCCGCCCCAGCCCGTCCCTCGCGGCAGCCCGGCGGCGTGGGACGGCGCTCGGGCCCGGCGAACCCCCGGCGCCGGCCCCGGCGCTTCGCACCCTCCGCACCCGCGGCGGCCGCCGCGCCCCGCCCGACCTGTCGTCCATGTCCCTCGAACCGGGCGCCCGGCCGGAAGTCCGCCCCTCCCCGGAGGGCCCGACTCCGCCTCCGTGTGCCAGGCTTGGGCCGCGCCGCGGGCGCCACGAACAGAAGAGGGAGGGGATCGCGGGTGGCCGCGATGCAGCTGACACGCACGCACCGGATACTCATCGGCGTGGTGGTCGCCGGGGCGGTGGTCATCGCCGCGATCGGTTTCGCCGGGTCGTACGCCGCGGTGCGCGAACTCGCCGAGCAGAAGGGCTTCGGCCGGTTCTCCCTGGTCTTCCCCATCGGCATCGACGCGGGCATCTGCGTGCTGCTCGCGCTCGACCTCCTGCTGACCTGGATCCGCATCCCCTTCCCCCTGCTGCGCCAGACCGCCTGGCTGCTCACCGCGGCGACGATCGCCTTCAACGGCGCGGCCGCCTGGCCAGACCCGCTCGGCGTCGGCATGCACGCCGTGATCCCGGTGCTGTTCGTGGTGTCCGTCGAGGCCGCCCGGCACGCGGTCGGCCGGATCGCGGACATCACCGCGGACAAGCACATGGAGGGTGTCCGTCTCACCCGCTGGCTGCTCTCCCCGGTGCCGACGTTCCGGCTGTGGCGGCGGATGAAGCTGTGGGAGCTGCGCAGCTATGAGCAGGTCATCAAGCTGGAACAGGACCGGCTGATATACCAGGCCCGGTTGCAGGCCCGCTTCGGGCGGGCGTGGCGCCGCAAGGCCCCGATCGAGGCGCTGATGCCGCTGCGGCTGGCGAGGTACGGGGTGCCGCTGGCGGAGACCGCGCCCGCGGGGCTGGCCGCGGCCGGGATCGAGCCGATGCTGCTGCCGCCCGGCCCGGCCCGCGCCGAGGAGCTGTCCGCGGCGGCGGCCACCGCCGCCGAGCTGCCCGCGGCGCCGCCGCCCCGGCAGGAGTTGCCGCAGCCGCACCCGGACGAGCCGTTCGAACAGCCGCACCCGGACGAGCGGTTCGAGCGGCCGCAACAGGCGGTCGCCCATGCGAGCCCGTGGTTCTCCGCCCCCCAGCTGCCCAAGGAGGGGTACGCGGGCGCGTACGACCCGCACGGGGAGGGCCCGGGGCCCCGCACGGGCGGCCCGGTCGGCCCGGTCGGCCCCGGCGCCTTCCCCGGCCCCGGCCCGCGCAACGGACGGGAACCCGCCCCCGAGCAGGAGCACGGCCTCGGGGCCGGTCACGGTGACGAGACCGCGCACCGGACCGCCGAGGCTGAGCACACGGGCGAGCGGCCACCGGAGGGGTACACCACGGCTGCCCCGTACGATGCCGATCCGCGGTACGAAGCGGATCCGCGGTACGAGCCCGGGCCGAGGGGAACGGCGGCCCAGACGGCAGCCGCCGCCGAGGAACCCACCCTGGAGGACACGGAGTTCGCCGAACTGGCCTACCCGGTGTTCAAGGAGTACACCGACCAGCACGGCCGCCACCCCACCAGTGACCAGCTCGACATACATCTGAACGACATCCACGGGATCACCCACCCGCGGAGCGCCAGCCTGCTGCGGAAGCTCAAGGAGCAGTTCCAGAACCGCTACCAGGCGGACATGGAGGCCGAGCACATCGCCTGAGCCCGGCACGGCTCCCGCCCCGGCTCCCCGGCCGGACCACCACACCGGACCACCACACCGGACCACCGCACCGGGACACCGGACCGGGACACCGAGATCCGGAGCGGTCGGGTTCCGGCACTCGGGTCGGGGCCGGCACCGCGACGCGGCAGGGCTCTTGCCCGCGCGGCGATCCCACCTCCGGAACCCGTGCGCGGCGAGACCCCTGCCGCCTCCGTACGGCAGCGCCGGGAGCCCTCCGGACTCCCGACCGCTCAGACAGCCAGCAGCTTGCGCACCCGGTCCGCCCCGACCGCCAGAAGCAGTGTGGGCAGGCGCGGGCCGGTCTCCCGGCTCACCAGCAGCCGGTACAGCAGCGCGAAGAACGAACGCTGGGCGGCCTTCAGCTCGGGCGTCGGCCGGGCGTCCGGAGCCAGACCCGCCATCTCCTTCGGCACTCCGTAGACCAGGGTCGTCAGGCCGTCCAGCGACCAATGGCCGTCGAGCCCCTCCAGCAGCAGGCGCAGCGACTCGCGTGCCTCGTCGCCGAGCGAGCCGAGCAGTTCCGCGTCCGGCTCGGAACGCACGATCGTGCGGGCGTCGGCAGGAACCTGGGTGGTGATCCAGCTCTCCGCGCGGTCGAGCCTGGGCCGCGCCTCGTCGAGCGAGGAGAGCGGGTTCGCCGGGTCCAGCTCGCTGAGGATGCGCAGCGTCTGCTCGTCGTGGCCGGCGGTGATGTCGACGACGGACGCGAGCGTGCGGTACGGCAGCGGGCGCGGCGTGCGCGGCAGCTCACCGGCGGCGGTGCGGGCCGCGCGGGCGTACGCGGCGGCGTCGGCCGGGAGCGCGGCACCCTCCGCGACCCTGGACTCCAGCTTGTCCCACTCGTCGTAGAGGCGCTGGATCTCCTGGTCGAAAGCGATCTTGAAGGACTGATTGGGCTTGCGGCGGGCGTACAGCCAACGCAGCAGGGGGGCTTCCATGATCTTCAACGCGTCGGCCGGGGTCGGCACGCCACCGCGCGACGACGACATCTTGGCCATGCCGGAGATGCCCACGAAGGCGTACATCGGGCCGATCGGCTGGACTCCGTCGAAGACCTCGCGGACGATCTGGCCGCCCACGACGAACGACGACCCCGGGGACGAGTGGTCGACACCGCTCGGCTCGAAGACCACACCCTCGTAGGCCCAGCGCATCGGCCAGTCGACCTTCCAGACCAGCTTGCCCCGGTTGAACTCGCTCAGCCGGACCGTCTCCGAGAAACCGCACGCCGCGCACGAGTACGTCAGCTCGGTGGTCGCGTCGAGGTACTCCGTGACGGTTGTCAGGTCCTTCTCGCAGTTGCCGCAGTACGGCTTGTACGGGAAGTAGCCGGCCGAACCGCCGCTGCCGTCGTCCTCGGACGCCGCGCCGGAGCCCTCGGCGGCCTCCAGCTCGGCCTCGTCGACCGGCTTCTGCTGCTTCTTCGCCTGGGCCTTCGCCTTCGTCCGGTACTGGTCGAGGATGCCGTCGATCCGGGCGCGGTGCTTCACGGCGTGCAGGATCTGCTCGCGGTAGGCACCCGAGGTGTACTGCTCGGTCTGGCTGACCGGGTCGTGCTCGACACCCAGCTCGGCGAGCGACTCGACCATCGCGGCCTTGAAGTGCTCCGCCCAGTTCGGGTGCGGCGAACCGGCGGGCGCGGGCACCGACGTCAGCGGCTTGCCGATGTGCTCGGCCCAGGCGCCGTCCACCCCCTCCACGCCCGCGGGCACCTTGCGGTAGCGGTCGTAGTCGTCCCAGGAGATCAGATGGCGGACCTCGTGCCCGCGGCGGCGGATCTCGTCCGCGACCAGGTGCGGGGTCATGACCTCACGCAGATTGCCCAGGTGGATGGGCCCGGACGGGGACAGGCCAGACGCAACCACGACCGGTTTCCCGGGCGCACGCCGTTCCGACTCGGCGATGACATCGTCCGCGAAACGGGAGACCCAGTCGGTCTCGTTGCTGCTCTGAGCCACGATCGGCACGTCCTTGATTACTTGAGGTTGCTTGAGGTTGCTTGAGGTTGCCGGAGATTGCTTGAGGTTGCTTGAGGTTGTTTGAGGTCGCTTGAGTCTGTCGAAGCCGCGTCTGCCATTGTCCCAGACGGAACAGCGCACCCGCCGGTTGTCCACAGGCCCACGCCCGCCGCTCCGGTTCGTCCACAGGTACGGGTCCCGTGGAACAAACAGGTTGCTCCCCCGTGGGACACTTGACTACCGAATTGTCAGCGCCGACCGCACCGCTCGCCGACCGGCACCGACCCCACCACTCGGCACCCACCGGCACCCACCGGCACCGACCCACACCGACTTACGACGACCTACGACGACCCGCGACATCTCACGACGCCCGACTCACAGGAAACGGAAGCTCATGGCCCCGGTCCCTTCCCTCGCCTCGACCGTGCAGCAGCGCCTCGCGGACGCCCTCTCGGCAGCCCTGCCGGAAGCGGGCTCCGCCGACCCGCTGCTGCGACGCAGCGACCGGGCCGACTTCCAGGCCAACGGCATCCTGGCACTCGCCAAGAAGCTCGGGGGCAATCCGCGCGAGCTCGCGGCCCAGGTCGCCGCCTCCGTCCCGGCCGGTGGCGTACTGCGGGAGGTCGAGGTCTCGGGCCCCGGTTTCCTGAACATCACGGTCGCCGACCGGGCGATCACCGAGACGCTCTCCGCCCGGGCCGCCGACGACCGCCTCGGCGTGCCGCTCGCCGACGGCGCGGGCACGACGGTGATCGACTACGCGCAGCCCAACGTGGCCAAGGAGATGCACGTCGGCCACCTCCGCTCGGCCGTGATCGGCGACGCCATGGTGCGGATCCTCGAGTTCACCGGCGAGAAGGTGGTCCGTCGCCACCACATCGGCGACTGGGGCACCCAGTTCGGCATGCTCACCCAGTTCCTGATCGAGCACCCGCACGAGCTGGACCACGAGGACGAGGCCGCCGTCTCCGGCGAGGAGGCCATGTCCAACCTGGACCGGCTCTACAAGGCCTCCCGGGCCCTGTTCGACTCCGACCCGGAGTTCAAGGAGCGCGCCCGGCGGCGGGTGGTGGACCTGCAGTCGGGCGACGAGCGGACCCTCGCCCTCTGGCAGCGGTTCGTCGACGAGTCGAAGATCTACTTCTACTCGGTCTTCGACAAGCTCGACATGGAGATCCACGACTCCGACGTGGTGGGCGAGTCGGGCTACAACCACATGCTCGACGAGACCTGCCGCATCCTGGAGGAGTCCGGCGTCGCCGTGCGCTCCGAGGGCGCCCTGTGCGTGTTCTTCGACGACGTGAAGGGCCCGGACGGCAAGCCCGTCCCGCTGATCGTGCGGAAGTCCGACGGCGGCTACGGCTACGCGGCGACGGACCTCTCCGCCATCCGGGACCGGGTGCGGCACCTCGGCGCGGACAGTCTGATCTACGTCGTGGACGCCCGCCAGTCCCTGCACTTCAAGATGGTCTTCGAGACCGCCCGCCGGGCAGGCTGGCTGAACGACCGGGTCAAGGCCGTGCAGCTGGCCTTCGGCACCGTCCTCGGCAAGGACGGCAAGCCCTTCAAGACCCGTGAGGGCGAGACGGTGCGGCTGGTCGACCTGCTGGACGAGGCGATCGAGCGGGCCTCGACCGTCGTCCGGGAGAAGGCGCGGGACCTGTCGGAGGAGGAGATCGCCGAGCGGGGCGCCCAGGTCGGCATCGGCGCGGTGAAGTACGCGGACCTGTCCACGTCGGCCGGCCGGGACTACAAGTTCGACCTCGACCAGATGGTGTCCCTCAACGGCGACACCTCGGTGTACCTCCAGTACGCGTACGCCCGCATCCAGTCGATCCTGCGCAAGGCGGGGGACGCGAAGCCGCAGGCCCACGAGGAGATCGGCCTGACGCCGTCCGAGCGGGCGCTGGGTCTGCACGTCGACCGGTTCGGCGAGGCGGTCGCGGAGGCGGCATCCGGCTACGAACCGCACAAGCTGGCGGCGTACCTGTACCAGCTGGCGTCGCTCTACACGACGTTCTACTCGGAGTGCCCGGTGCTCAAGGCGGACACCCCGGCCCGGGTGGAGAACCGGCTCTTCCTCTGCGACCTGACCGCCCGGACGCTCCAGCAGGGCATGGCCCTGCTGGGCATCCGCACCCCCGCGCGCCTCTGATACACGGCGCCGGACCGGGACGGTCCGGCGCTCCGGCACGGGCGGCCCCGGCGACCGACCGCCGGGGCCGTCCCCCGTTCGCCGCGCGCCGGCTCGTCAGCGGTCGTTCGCCGCGCGCCGGCTCGTCAGCGGTTGATCGGGTGGGCCGGCCGTCCCGTCGTCTCCTCGATCTCGTCATGGGCCTTCTTGAGCAGGGTCTGCGCGATGTCCATGAGCGCCCGGGCGCCGGCGATCTCCTCGCCTACCCGCAGCTGGGCCGGGTCGGACGGATGGCGGCTGGCGTGCCCGTGGCCGCGCACTTCCGTGCCGTCGGCGAGCCGGAGCATCGCGGCCGCCCTGGTCTTGTCGCCCTCCTCGCGGAACTCCGTATCGACGTGCCAGCCGACGAGAGTCTGCATGACGGATCACCTCCACAGCGGTACCACTCCCAGGGTGCGCCGAGGGCAGGCTGATCACCACCCCGTCCCCGCCCGGCCGCCCCTCGGCGGACCACCGGAGGGCGGGCTGCCGAGCGTTGCCACGCCCCCTCGCCGCATGGGCTGCTGACACCACCGCGTTCGCCACCGGGTCCCCGGAGGCCCCACGGCACCGGACACCGCCGGCCTTCCCGCCGGCCTTCCCACCGGCCTTCCCGCAGACCTGCCCGCCAGGGCGCTATCGCCGAGCACCGCCGAGCTTCTGCGCGACCTCCGTCGCCCAGTACGTCAGGATCATCTGCGCGCCCGCGCGCCGGATCCCGGTCAGAGTCTCCAGGATCGCCTTGTCGCGCTCGATCCATCCCTTCTCCGCCGCGGCCTCGATCATCGCGTACTCGCCGCTGATCTGGTATGCCGCGACGGGCACGTCCGCCGACTCCGCGACCCTCGCCAGCACGTCGAGGCAGGGCCCGGCGGGCTTGACCATGACCATGTCCGCGCCCTCCTCCAGGTCGAGTGCCAGCTCGCGCAGGGACTCCCGGAGGTTCGCGGGGTCCTGCTGGTACGTCTTGCGGTCGCCCTCCAGCGAGGAGGCGACGGCCTCCCGGAACGGCCCGTAGAACGCGGACGAGTACTTGGCGGTGTACGCGAGGATCGACACGTCCTCCTTGCCGATGGTGTCGAGCGCGTCCCGGATCACCCGGACCTGACCGTCCATCATCCCGCTGGGGCCGACGACATGGACACCCGCGTCCGCCTGGACCCGCGCCATCTCGGCGTACCTCGCCAGCGTGGCGTCGTTGTCGACCCGGCCGCCCGCGTCGAGCACCCCGCAGTGGCCGTGGTCGGTGTACTCGTCCAGACAGAGGTCGGACATGACGACCAGCTCGTCGCCGACCTCCTCCTTCACGGCGCGGATGGCGACCTGCAGGATCCCGCCGGGGTCGGTCCCCGCGGTTCCCGCTGCGTCCTTCTTCGAGTCCTCCGGCACGCCGAAGAGCATGATCCCGGAGACCCCGGCCTCCCGGGCCTCGACCGCCGCCTTGCGCAGGGTGTCCAGCGAGTGCTGCACCACGCCGGGCATCGCCGCGATCGGGACCGGCTCGCTCACGCCCTCCCGCACGAAGGCGGGAAGGATCAGATCGGCGGGGTTCAGCCTGGTCTCGGCGACCATGCGCCGCATCGCGGAGGTGGTCCGCAGCCGTCGCGGCCGCGCCCCGGGGAAGGATCCGTACACAGTCATGCCCACCACGCTACGCCCGTGCGGGGACCGCTCTTGCCGACACGGTGTCCCCGGAGGAGACCGCGCGGCTCCCCCCACGCCACGGCCCGGAGCGGCCTCGCCACGGCCCGGAACAGGCCGCGGCAGGAACCGGAACGCGCGCGAAGGGGCCGCGGGGAGCAGCCCCGCGGCCCCTTCCGATTCCGATCACATCCCGGTGTCGCGCCGTGCGCCGCGGCCGTCCGCGGTCACGTCGTACGGCGTCAACCGTCGGCGGTCACGTCGTACGGCCTCAACCGTCCGCGGTCACGTCGTCCGCCGTCTGCGCGCTCCGGGACGCCGCTCGCTCGGCCGCGTCACCGGGTCGCCCGCCTCCAGCGCGGCCTCCCGGCGCCGCGCGCCGAACTCCGCGAGCGCCTCGGCCAGCCTGTGCACCGACGGCTCCGGCGACAGCACGTCGACCCGCAGCCCGTGCTCCTCCGCCGTCTTCGCGGTCGCGGGACCGATACAGGCGATCACCGTCACGTTGTGCGGCTTGCCGGCGATGCCGACCAGGTTCCGCACGGTGGACGACGAGGTGAAGAGCACGGCGTCGAAACCGCCGCCCTTGATCGCCTCCCGGGTCTCGGCCGGCGGCGGCGAGGCCCGCACGGTCCGGTAGGCGGTGACGTCGTCGACCTCCCAGCCCAGCTCGATCAGGCCCGCCACGAGGGTCTCGGTGGCGATGTCGGCCCGCGGCAGGAACACCCGGTCGATCGGATCGAACACCGGGTCGTACGGCGGCCAGTCCTCCAGCAGACCGGCCGCCGACTGCTCACCGCTCGGCACCAGATCGGGCTTGACGCCGAACTCGATCAGCGCCCGCGCCGTCTGCTCCCCCACCGCCGCCACCTTGATGCCGGCGAAGGCGCGGGCGTCCAGTCCGTACTCCTCGAACTTCTCCCGTACCGCCTTCACCGCGTTGACCGAGGTGAAGGCGATCCACTCGTAGCGGCCGGTGACCAGACCCTTGACCGCGCGCTCCATCTGCTGCGGGGTGCGCGGCGGCTCGACGGCGATCGTCGGGACCTCGTGCGGCACGGCGCCGTAGGACCTGAGCTGGTCGGAGAGCGAAGCGGCCTGCTCCTTGGTGCGCGGCACGAGCACCTTCCAGCCGAACAGCGGCTTGGACTCGAACCAGGCGAGCCGGTCGCGCTGCGCGGGGGCACTGCGCTCACCGACCACGGCTATGACCGGCCGGTGGCCTTCCGGCGACGGCAGCACCTTGCCCTGCTTGAAGACCTGGGCGATGGTGCCGAGGGTCGCCGTCCAGGTCCGCTGCCGCGTCGTCGTACCGGCCACCGTCACCGTCAGCGGGGTGTCGGGCTTGCGCCCCGCCGACACCAGGTCCCCGGCCGCGGACGCCACCGCGTCCAGCGTCGTGGACACCACGACGGTGCCGTCGGAGGCGCCGACCTCGGTCCAGCAGCGGGCGTCGGCCGTGCGGGCGTCGATGAACCGCACGTCCGTGCCGTGTGCGTCACGCAGCGGCACACCCGCGTACGCGGGCACCCCGACGGCGGTCGCCACACCCGGCACGACCTCGAAGGGGATGCCCTCGGCTGCGCAGGCGAGCATCTCGGCGCCCGAGTCGCCGTCGAGCCCGGGGTCCCCGCTCACGGCACGGACCACCCGCTTGCCGCCCCGCACGGCCTCCATGACAAGATTGGCCGCGTCCCTCAACACCGGGACGGCGGCGGTTGTTGAGGCATCGTCAACAACGGTCAGCTCGGGCGTGCTCACTCCGGCGCGCGCGTGGCCGCGAACGACGTCGAGGACTTCCGGCTCGGCGATCAACACGTCCGCACCCGCCAGCGCCTCGACGGCGCGCAGCGTCAGCAGGCCCGGATCACCGGGACCGGCGCCGAGGAAGGTGACCTGGCCATGTACGGGACCAGCAGGGACGTTCGAGGTGGTGGGGCTCAAAGTGCGCGCTCCCCCATAAGACCGGCCGCGCCCTTGGCGAGCATCTCCGAGGCGAGTTCGCGCCCGAGTGCCACGGCTTCGTCGTGCGACGAGGGCACGGGACCGGTGATGGACAGCTGCACCAGCGTGGAACCGTCGGTGGTGCCGACGACGCCCCGCAGGCGCATCTCATGAACAGCCCGCTCGCCGGCGGGCAGGTCGGCCAGTGCGCCCACGGGCGCACTGCAACCGGCCTCCAGGGCGGCGAGCAGGGACCGCTCGGCGGTCACGGCGGCCCGGGTGTACGGGTCGTCGAGTTCCGCGAGCGTGGCGGCGAGGGCGGCGTCGGCCGCCGGGCACTCCACCGCCAGGGCCCCCTGGCCGGGGGCGGGCAGGACGGCGTCGACCGGCAGGAAACCGGTCACCTCGCCGATCCGGCCGATGCGGTTCAGGCCGGCCGCGGCGAGAACCACCGCGTCCAGTTCCCCGTCCCGCACGAAACCGATGCGGGTGTCGACGTTCCCCCGGATCGGCACGGTCTCGATCCGCAGCCCGTGGGCGCGGGCGTACGCGTTGAGCTGGGCCATCCTGCGCGGCGAGCCGGTGCCCACCCGGGCGCCCCGCGGCAGCCGGTCCAGGGTCAGCCCGTCGCGGGCGACCAGCGCGTCACGCGGGTCCTCCCGCCGCGGGATCGCTGCCAGGACGAGGTCGTCCGGCTGTGTGGTCGGCAGGTCCTTCAGGGAGTGCACCGCGAAGTCGACCTCGCCGGCGAGCAGCGCGTCGCGCAGTGCCGTGACGAACACACCGGTACCGCCGATCTGCGCCAGGTGCTCGCGCGAGGTGTCGCCGTAGGTGGTGATCTCCACGAGCTCGACGGAGCGGCCGGTCAGCCGCCGCACGGCCTCCGCCACGTGCCCGGACTGGGCCATGGCGAGCTTGCTGCGCCTGGTTCCGAGCCGCAGGGGCCGCTCGGTCCCCGATGCCCTCTCGGTCATACTCGCCCTCGGTTCTTGATGTCGGCGTCGGTGACGTCGGCCCGGCTGACGGAGGCGACCGTCTCCGGGTCGAGGTCGAAGAGTGTGCGCAGCGCGTCCGCGTACCCGGCGCCCCCGGGCTCGGCCGCGAGCTGCTTGATCCGCACGGTGGGCGCGTGCAGGAGCTTGTCCACGACCCGGCGCACCGTCTGGGCGACCTCCGCGCGCTGCCGCTCGTCCAGGCCCGGCAGCCGGCCCTCGAGCCTGGCGATCTCGCCGGCCACGACGTCGGCGGCCATGGCGCGCAGGGCGACCACGGTCGGCGTGATGTGCGCGGCGCGCTGGGCGGCCCCGAAGGCGGCGACCTCGGCGGCCACGATGGCGCGCACCCGGTCGACGTCGGCGGCCATCGGCACGTCCGCGGACGCCCCGGCGAGCGACTCGATGTCGACGAGCCGCACCCCGGCGAGCCGGTGGACCGCGGCGTCGATGTCCCTGGGCATGGCGAGGTCGAGCAGCGCCAGCGGCTCCTCGCGGGCCGCGAGGGCGGTCTCGACGGCCTCGGCCCCGAGCACCAGCCCGGTCGCGCCGGTGCAGGAGACCACGACGTCGGTACGCGTCAGTTCGCCGGCGACGGCGGCCATGTCGACGACCCGGGCGCGCACGCCCGTCCCGCCGGGTTCGGTGAGGATCCGCACCAGCCGTTCGGCGCGCTCGCGGGTGCGGTTCGCGACGACGACCTCGGCGACCCCGGCGCGGGCCAGGGTGGCCGCGGCGAGCGAGGACATCGAGCCCGCGCCGATGACGAGCGCGCTCCTGCCCTCGGCCCACTCCCCGGTTGGCGTGCCCTCGGCCAATTGCTCCAGGCCGAAGGTGACGAGCGACTGCCCGGCACGGTCGATACCCGTCTCGCTGTGGGCGCGCTTGCCGACCCTCAGGGACTGCTGGAAGAGGTCGTTCAGCAACCGTCCGGCGCTGTGCAGTTCCTGGCCGAGCGCGAGCGAGTCCTTGATCTGGCCGAGGATCTGGCCCTCGCCGACGACCATCGAGTCCAGCCCGCAGGCCACCGAGAACAGATGGTGGACGGCCCGGTCCTCGTAGTGCACGTACAGATAGGGAGTGAGTTCCTCCAGCCCGACCCCGCTGTGCTGGGACAGGAGAGTCGACAGTTCGGCGACTCCCGCGTGGAACTTGTCCACGTCGGCGTAGAGCTCGATCCGGTTGCAGGTGGCGAGTACGGCCGCCTCCGCCGTGGGTTCGACGGCGAGGGCGTCCTGGAGCAGCTTGCCCTGGGCCTCCGCGGAGAGCGAGGCCCGCTCCAGGACGCTGACCGGGGCGCTGCGGTGGCTGAGGCCGACGACGAGGAGGCTCATGCCGGCATCACGGCGGGCACGTCCCCGTCGGGTCCCTTCCGGCCGTCGGCCGCGGTGGTGGCGCCTGCCGGGGCGACGGGCGGCACGGTCGTCTCGCCCTCGGCCTCCTCACCGGCCTTGCGCTGCTCGTGGAAGGCGAGGATCTGCAACTCGATCGAGAGGTCGACCTTGCGCACGTCGACGCCGTCCGGCACCGAGAGCACGGTGGGCGCGAAGTTGAGGATGGAGGTCACCCCTGCCGCGACGAGCCGGTCGCACACCTGCTGGGCGGCGCCCGCGGGAGTCGCGATGACCCCGATGGACACGCCGTTGTCAGAGATGATCTTTTCCAGCTCGTCGGTGTGCTGGACGGGGATGCCCGCGACCGGCTTCCCGGCCATCGCCGGGTCGGCGTCGATCAGCGCGGCGACACGGAAGCCGCGGGAGGCGAACCCGCCGTAGTTGGCGAGAGCCGCACCGAGGTTGCCGATGCCGACGATCACGACCGGCCAGTCCTGGGTGAGGCCGAGTTCGCGGGAGATCTGGTAGACGAGGTACTCGACGTCGTATCCGACACCGCGGGTCCCGTAGGAGCCGAGGTACGAGAAGTCCTTGCGCAGCTTCGCGGAGTTGACCCCCGCGGCGGCCGCGAGCTCCTCGGAGGAGACCGTCGGCACGGAGCGCTCCGACAGCGCGGTCAGCGCGCGCAGATACAGCGGAAGCCGGGCGACGGTGGCCTCGGGGATTCCTCGGCTGCGAGTCGCCGGTCGGTGGGTTCGGCCAGTTGCCACGGTGCTCCTGCGGGATGAGCGAGGCAGGCGGCCATGCGTCCCAGGACCGCCCCGTCGAAAGCAGGCTATGTCTTTGTGAACACGTGCACAAAGATGGTGTCCGCTTTGTCCGTGCAAAGTGACCGGGGTCACGCAATCCGAACGAGCCATTCCGGAACCCGGGACGATCGGCTCTCGCCAAGAACCCAAAGGGGGCAAAGCGGTCACACTCCTCACGGCCACGCCCCCGAGACCCCAGCAAAACGCCCACGATGGTAGCCGTCTTTCGGTCACGCCCCCAGTTCGCGGCGGAGCCGGGCGGCGTCCACCCGCCAGAACGTGTGCTGCTCCCCGTCCACCAGCACCACGGGGATCTGCTCCCAGTAGGCCCGGTACAGCTCCTCGTCCCGGGAGATGTCCTTCTCCTCGAAGGACGCCCCGGTCTCGGCGCACACCCGCTCGACCACGGACCGCGCATCGTCGCAGAGATGGCACCCGGGCTTTCCGATCAGGGTCACCACGCGGTCACCGGCCTTCTTCTCGCTACGCGGCAGCAGAGGGGTCATGCCCCCTATTGTCCGCCCGCGCGGGACCCGCCCGGACGGCCCCTTCGGCGATCAGGCCGCCGAGAGTTCACGCACCCGGCATACCGGTGAGTCGGGAACCGGCGAGCGGACTGGCTATGCTCACGACATGGCCGCACTGGGATGGCTCACTCCCCGTAGGCGCTCCTCGACCGCCCGGAGCGTTCTCGCCGGCGAGGCCGCAGCCGAGGCAGCACGCAAGACGTCACAGCAGTTCGAGACGGACGCCCGGGCCCGGACCGGCGCGGACACCGCACCGGCCGAGCCCGTCTTCCCCGTGGCCGGGGACGTCGGCGCCGCCGCCTTCTTCGACCTGGACAACACCGTCATGCAGGGCGCCGCGATCTTCCACTTCGGCCGCGGCCTGTACAAGCGCAAGTTCTTCCAGCGCCGGGAGCTGGCGAGGTTCGCCTGGCAGCAGACGTGGTTCCGGATCGCGGGCGTCGAGGACCCCGAGCACATGCAGGACGTGCGCGAGTCGGCGCTGTCCATCGTCAAGGGCCACCGGGTCTCCGAGCTGATGTCGATCGGCGAGGAGATCTACGACGAGTACATGGCGGACCGCATCTGGCCCGGCACCCGCGCCCTCGCCCAGGCCCATCTCGACGCGGGCCAGAAGGTGTGGCTGGTCACCGCCGCGCCGGTGGAGACGGCCACGATCATCGCCCGCCGGCTCGGGCTGACCGGCGCGCTCGGCACGGTCGCCGAGTCCGTCGACGGCGTCTACACCGGCAAGCTCGTGGGCGAGCCGCTGCACGGCCCGGCCAAGGCCGAGGCGGTACGGGCCCTCGCGAGCGCGGAGGAACTGGACCTGTCGCGCTGCGCGGCCTACAGCGACTCGCACAACGACATCCCGATGCTCTCCCTGGTGGGACACCCGTACGCCATCAACCCGGACACCAAACTACGCAAGCACGCCCGGGAACGGGACTGGCGGCTGCGCGACTACCGCACGGGCCGCAAGGCGGCGAAGGTCGGCATCCCGGCCGCCGCCGGGGTCGGCGCCCTCGCGGGCGGTACGGCGGCGGCCGTGGCCCTGCACCGGCGCCGCCGCTGACGGCACGCCACGGGCACCGGGCGGCACCGCCCGCGCGTGTCCGAAGGGGCCCCGCGCCCGGGCCCGGCCGCCCCGGCACGCACACGCCGAGCCGCCGGCCGGACCCGCCGCAGGTGGACCCGGCCGCCACACCGCACGGCCGGCATCGCCTCGGAGCCCGGCCGGTCCCGGTGCCGGCCTCCGGCCCGGCGGCGGGAGCACACCCGCGGGCGCCTCGCCCTGCGACGGGGCCCGGCGAGCGCCGTACGGCATCGCGGATCGGGCATCGCGGATCGGGCACCCCGCCCATCGGGCGAAGGGCATCCGCGTCCGGCATTCCGGCACCGGGTATTGCGGCGCCGGGTATTGCGGCGCCGGGTATTCAGGTACCGAGTATTCAGGTACCGGGCATTCCGGGGGCCCTACCCGCCACGCGGCCCGCCGGTCGCAGCGCACCCAGACGAACACAACCCATCACGCCTCCCGGCAGTTGGCGAAGAAGTCTGATCAACAAGCGATCACAAACTGCGACCGAACATGCACTGTTGCCGTAACAGAAGCGACGGATTCGATGATTTGAGCAACTGGGTGTAGCACTGCCTGTACGAAGCGTTATTCTCCTCAGACGCACATGGACCCCCACGCGTCGCCACGACGAGTGACAGGTCCCGCACAGCACGTGATGGAAGCTCTGCCTCTGGGAGTCCCGTGTACCCACACGTCGGGGTTGACGCCTCGGGCCTGGCTACGCTCCGCGCGGTGGTCCTCGCCCACATGCGCGGCTTCGTCCCCACCGCGTACGCCGTCCCCGCCTTCGCCGCGAGCCCGGCCGTCCTCGGTCATGCCGGTCCCTGCTACGCCCTGGCCGACCGCATCGAGAAGGCACCGGCCCGCAGCGGCGTGGCCGGCGGACGGCCGGGCGACCGGGAGGCGGGCAGACGAGGCGGCCGGCACGCAGCCACCTCGACCACCACCCGCCGGCCGAGTGCCGACAGCGACAGCGCTCGGATGATGGAACTGGTCGAACGCGCGCAGGACGGCGAGGCCGAGGCCTTCGGCCGGCTCTACGACCAGTACAGCGACACGGTCTACCGCTACATCTACTACCGCGTCGGCGGCAAGGCCACCGCGGAGGACCTCACCAGCGAGACCTTCCTCCGGGCGCTGCGCCGCATCTCGACGTTCACCTGGCAGGGCCGCGACTTCGGCGCCTGGCTGGTCACGATCGCCCGGAACCTGGTCGCCGACCACTTCAAGTCGAGCCGGTTCCGGCTGGAAGTGACCACCGGCGAGATGCTCGACGCCAACGAGGTGGAGCGCAGCCCCGAGGATTCGGTACTCGAGTCGCTCTCGAACGCCGCGCTGCTCGAGGCGGTCCGCAAGCTCAACCCGCAGCAGCAGGAGTGCGTCACCCTCCGCTTCCTCCAGGGCCTCTCGGTCGCCGAGACCGCCCGCGTGATGGGGAAGAACGAGGGCGCGATCAAAACCCTTCAGTACCGGGCCGTGCGCACCCTGGCACGGCTGCTGCCCGACGACGCCCGCTGACACCCACTGAACATCGTCCGCCCCGCTCCCTGTCCCGCTCCCCGCCCCTCCCGTTCCTCCCGTCCACGCCGTCAAAGCCCCACCCGCACCACTCCGCCCCCACGCGCCCGTCCCCTGCCCATCCACCCCCAACTCACCATCCGTGAGCACTCGATGACGCACTGGTCCGATCATCCTTCGCGCGTAACCCAACTGCCGAGCCGCTCGTTGTGCGCAATGCAGGCTCCCTGCGGTCACATCGTGCGCGCAGCCACTCACTCCTTCGTGTGGATGTGCTCAAGGCGTGCAACCTTACGGACCCCCCGGGGAGTCGACCGTCATGACGAGAGGAGGTGCCGCCAGTGATCGCGAACGTTTCGGCGCACCGGCGGGCGAACGCCTTCGCCCAGGCCCTGGAGACTCAGGCGCTCCGGGGCGCGGCGGCCGAGCTGCCCGAGAGTTCGGCCCAGCGGGCCGAGCAGGGACAGCTGCTGGCACTGGCGAACGGCCTCGGCGAGCTGCCGAAGCCGGAGTTGGATCCCGATGTCAAGGTGGTGCAGCGGGCCCGGCTCGTGGCTGCCATGGAAGCCATGCTCGCGGAGGGCTCCGCGGCCCGCGGTCCCACCGTTCCGGAGCAGCGGAGTTCCCGCCGCGGCGCCCATCGGTCCTCCCCACTGCGGAAACTCCGTCCGCGCTCCCGGTGGTCCAAGGGCCTCGCGGCCGGCGGACTCACCGTGGGAGTCGCCGCGGGCGCCTTCGGCGGCGTGGCGGCCGCCAGCTCCGACGCCCTCCCCGGTGACTCCCTCTACGGGCTGAAGCGAGGCATGGAGGACCTGAAGCTCGGCATGGCCGACGACGACGCGGACCGCGGCGGGCTCTACCTCGACCAGGCGTCCACCCGGCTGAACGAGGCACGCCGCCTCATGGAGCGCGGCCGCGCGGGCGAGCTGGACACCGAGTCGATGAAGGAGATCAGGCACACGCTCAGCGGCATGCGGCACGACGCCTCCGAGGGCCACCGGCTGCTGCACCAGGCGTACGAGCGGGACGGCTCGCTCGCCCCCATCGCCACCCTGTCCTCCTTCTCGAACAGCCACCGCGACGTGTGGAACGGGCTGCGGGACAGGCTGCCCGCACAGCTCACGGACGTCCGCGACCAGGTCAGCTCGGTCTTCGACGCCATAGACCAGGAGGTCGGCCCGCTGCGGTCGCTGCTACCGCCTCCTCCCGAGACGGAGCGGCTCGGGTCGAGCAAGCCCGGATCACCCCCGCGGGACTCCCCGAGCTCCTCGGAGACACATCCCTCCGCGCCCTCCTCGCCGTCCGCCGCCGGACCGGAAGGGGACAACCGGCCCCAGCCGTCCGGATCGGGCACCGTGGACGAGGAGCAGCTCATCGGGGGCAACACGGGCGGACTGCTCAACCCACCGCAGAACAGCGCCTCCCCGTCACCGTCCGCCAAGCCCCCGGACCCGGCCGCGCCCGTGCCCGACGTGACGATCCCGCCGCTTCTGCCGGGGCTCCTGCCGGGCCTGGGCCTCGACGGCGAGGACACGCCGTAGCCCGCGGCAGGCTGGGCCGGTGAGAGTCGCAAGGGCGGGGCCGGATACGCTTCCACGCGTATCCGGCCCCGCCCTCCGGTGCGGGACCGTTCGCGGTCACCGCCGAGCAGAGTCAGCGGAAAGCGATCAGAAGAAGACCGACCGCCGCTGCACCAGCAGTTTGTAGAGCGTGTGCTGGATCTGTTCCCGCACCTGGTCGGTGAGGTTGAACATCAGCATCGGATCCTCGGCCGCCTCCGGCGGATAGCCGTCCGTCGGAATCGGCTCCCCGAACTGAATGGTCCACTTCGTCGGCAGCGGTACCGCTCCCAGCGGCCCGAGCCAGGGGAACGTAGGCGTGATCGGGAAGTACGGGAATCCCAGCAGCCGCGCAAGCGTCTTCGCGTTGCCGATCATCGGGTAGATCTCCTCGGCCCCGACGATCGAGCACGGCACGATCGGCACACCCGCCCGCAGAGCCGTCGAGACGAAACCGCCCCGTCCGAAGCGCTGGAGCCTGTAGCGGTCGCTGAACGGCTTCCCGACACCCTTGAAGCCCTCCGGCATCACCCCGACGACCTCACCCCGCCGCAGCAGCCGTTCCGCGTCCTCCGTGCACGCCAGCGTGTGCCCGGCCTTGCGCGCCAGTTCGTTTATCACCGGCAGCACGAAGACCAGGTCCGCGGCGAGCAGCCGCAGATGCCGGCCGGCCGGGTGGTTGTCGTGGACGGCCACCTGCATCATCAGGCCGTCCAGGGGCAGCGTCCCGGAGTGGTTGGCGACGACCAGCGCCCCGCCCTCGGCGGGGATGTTGCCGATGCCCTTCACCTCGACCCGGAAGTAGTTGGCGTACAACGGCCGCAGCAGCGACATCAGCACCTGGTCGGTGAGTTCCCTGTCGTAGCCGAACTCGTCGACGTCGTAGTCACCGGTGAGCCGGCGGCGCAGAAACGCCAGCCCACCGGCGATGCGCCGGTCCCAGCCGGTGGCCGTACGGCCCGGTCCCGGGCCGCGCGGCGGCTCCCCGTCCGCGCCCGCGCCCCCGCGGGCCGCTGCCTGCTTCTGCACCGCCCGGTCCCCGCCCAGCTGTCCCGGCACGGAGCCGACCGTGATCTCACGCGCCGACTCGGCCGCGGATCTCCGCCGGCCCGAACCGGCGCGGCGCCGCACCGAGCGCTGCGGCGCACCGTTGCGCGACCGGTCGTCGTCGAACGGAATGACCTTGGCGTCCGCCATCGTTGCTCGCGCTCCTTATCCGGCGCTCGGTGGGGTGGCACCGCCGTCCGACGACAGCGCGGCGACCTTGTCGACCGCCCTCGCCAGGGTCTCCGGCGGCAGCAGGCCCGGCCCGCGGCTCCGCGCGAAGTCCCAGAAGGTCTCCGCGGTCGTGTAGGCGGGGTCGAAGCCCAGTGTCTCGCGCATCTGCACGGTGCTGACCACCCGGCCGTGCGTGAGGAGCCGGATCTGCTCCGGGGAGAAGTCGGTGACACCGACCGTGCGCAGGGCCGAACCGACCCAGGTCACCGCGGGCAGCAGCACCGGCACCGTGGGCCGGCCGAGTCTGCGCGAGCACTGCGACAGCAGCAGCACTCCGTCGCCCGCGATGTTGAACGTGCCGCTGTTCAGCGTGCCGCGGCGGGGCTCGTGGCAGGCGATCCGCAGCACATCGACGACGTCGTCCTCGTGGACGAACTGCAGCCGGGGGTCATAGCCCAGCACGGTCGGCATGACGGGCAGCGAGAAGTAGTCCGCGAGGGGGGAGTCGGCGCCCGGCCCGAGGATGTTGGCGAACCGCAGCACGCACACAGCCACATCCGGCCTGCGGCGCGCGAAGCCCCGCACATAGCCCTCGACCTCCACGGCGTCCTTGGCGAAGCCGCCGCTCGGCAGTGACTTGGGGGGCGTGGTCTCGGTGAAGACGGCCGGGTCCCGCGAGGCGGAGCCGTAGACGCTCGTACTGGACTTGACCACCAGCCTCCGGACGGTCGGCGACTTCTGGCAGGCACCGAGCAGTTGCATGGTGCCGATGACGTTGGTCTCCTTGACGGCGGTACGCCCCCCCGACCCGAGTGGGGTGCCCGTGACGTCCAGGTGCACCACGGTGTCCACGTCGTGCTCGGCCAGTACCCGCGCTATGGCCGGCTGCCGGATGTCGGCCCGTACGAAGTCGGCTCCGCCGAGGCCATGCCCGGGGTTCACCGCGTCGACGCCCACCACCCGTTCCACTCCGGGATCGCGCTGGATACGGCGTACGAAGCGGCCCCCGAGCTGCCGGGCCACACCGGTGACAAGCACGACCCTGCCCAAGATCAGCGCCTTCCGTTCGGTCCTGGCTATCCGTCACCGTAGCGGGTTGACGTTGCGCCGTGTTGACCGCAGGGCCTGCTACCCGGCTCTTTGGTCCCAACGCACGACACCACCGGCCGGAAAAGCACCGTGGCCCCATCCACCTCGCGGGTGAAAGGGGCCACGGCGTTCGCGACAGCTGTCGCTTACTTCTTGTTGCGACGCTGGACACGCGTGCGCTTGAGCAGCTTGCGGTGCTTCTTCTTGGCCATCCGCTTGCGCCGCTTCTTGATAACAGAGCCCACGACTACCCTCGCTCACTTCTCTTCACTCGGTGCGGGGCGTCTGGGCCCACACGACCTACGTCGGCCCAGCCTACCGGCCCGAGCTCCGAGCTTGTAATCCGAGGGGCATCTCAGGCCGACTCGACCCCCACGAAGGATTCCCGGAGGTACTCGTGAACCGCTTGCTCCGGAACCCGGAAGGACCTGCCCACCCGGATCGCCGGCAGATGACCGCTGTGCACCAAGCGGTACACGGTCATCTTCGACACGCGCATCACCGAGGCGACTTCCGCCACGGTCAGGAACTTGACCTCGTTGAGAGGCCTTTCGCCAGCAGCCATGACCCACCTGTACCTTCCGCACACGACGCCCACCGGCTTCCCCTCCGGTGACTCTTCGTCGCGGTGCGCTCACTCCCCAGAGTAGGGGCGGGTGGTGCGAGTGGGGAAGAGGAGCAGCCATCGGTCGTTTACCGTGACAGACACGCTCGATTGAGTACATAGCGAGTAAGCGGCCGGTAGTAGGCGGACCGCACGGCGTCATCCAGCGGGACGGCGACGGACACGCGCCCCTCGGCCTCCCCGACGAACAGCGCCGGATCGTCCGTGTCCGCCAGGCCGATGACCTCAAAACCGAGCTGACCTGCACCGCAGACCCAGCCGTGGTCCCCGACCACCAGCTCGGGCAGGGGGGTGCCGGACTCCGCCGCACCCTCCAGCGCGGCCCGCACCGGGAGGGGTGAATGGGTGTGCACGCCGGCCCCGCGGCCCGCGGCCCGCACTCCGGGCGATCGCACCATCGCGACTCCCCGTACGTAGTCGATGGTGTACGTGCGTACGCCGAACCGGGTCGTTATGTCGACACATCGGCCCTGCGCGGGTGTGAGAACAAGACAGCCCGCCGCCGACAGGGCGTCTGCCAACGCGGCGTAGAAACCGAGCAGGCGGTGCGGATGCCCGGTCCCGAAGAGCACGGTCCCGCGGCGTTCGGCGACCGCCGCCAGCCGTCCGGCGAACGCGTCGAGCCCGTTCAGCGTGCGCTCCGGGTCGATGACGTCCTGACCGGAAACGTGCTCCGGGTCCCCGGAGACCCCGCATCTGTCCGCCATCAGCGCGATCAGGTCCCGCTCGCCCCAGGCCCGCCGGGGAGCGAGCCCGAGCGTGACCCTCGGGTCCCGTGCCGCGAACAGCCGGTAGCTCCGCAGGCTGTCCTGCCGGGACGTAGCCACCGGGCCGGCGAGTCCCGCCGTCAACAGATGCGCCCGCAGCGCCCCTCTGCTCAACAACACAGCGACGATGCTGCCGCAGCGCCCGGTGCGGCGCCCCGGGAACACCGGCGAATCCCCACCGTCGGCGTAACGGCCGCGGACCGCCCCGGACATGGCGGGCGCCCTCCCGTCAGCGGGCGGGCCGCGGCACGGCTACGGCTACGGCTACGGCTACGGCTACGGCTACGGCTACGGCTACGGCTACGGCTACGGCTACGGGAGCATGCCACGCAGCGGGAAGAGCGCGCGTCGCGTCGCGAGGACGGCCTGGTCCAGCCGGTCCGCCGGGTCGTAGCCGTCCTCCCAGGACCGCCATGCCGGTGTGCGCCCGTCCGTCATCCGTCCCGGCCCCAACTGCCGTGTCCGCGCGTACACCTCGTCCCGCCAGGAGGACGGGATCACCGACTCCGGGTCTACCGGCGCATGGGCGGCGATCCCGACGAGGTGGGTCCAGGACCTCGGCACCACGTCGACGACGGCGTAACCACCCCCGCCGAGTGCCAGCCATCGCCCGTCCTCGACGCACTCGTGCACAAGCGAGTGGCAGGCCTCCTGCGCCAGCCGCTGGGCGTCCAGGGACACGGCCAGGTGCGCCAACGGGTCCTCGAAGTGCGTGTCGGCTCCGTGCTGCGACACCAGGACCTGCGGGCGGAAGTCCCTCAGCAGCTCCGGCACGACGGCGTGGAACGCGCGCAGCCAGCCCTCGTCCCCGGTCCCCGCGGGCAGCGCCACGTTCACCGCGGAGCCCTCGCCCTCCCCAGGGCCCCCCGTCTCCTCCGGCCACCCCGTGCCCGGGAAGAGCGTGCCGGGGTGCTCGTGCAGGGAGATCGTCAGCACTCTCGGGTCGTCCCAGAACGCCGCCTGCACACCGTCCCCGTGATGCACGTCGACGTCCAGGTAGGCGACCCGCTCGGCGCCCAGCTCCAGCAGCCGCGCAACGGCCAGCGAGGCGTCGTTGTAGATGCAGAAGCCCGAGGCCGAACCGGGCATCGCGTGGTGCAGCCCGCCCGCGAAGTTCACCGCGTGGGGTGCCTCGCCCCGCCACACCGCCTCGGCCGCTCCCACGGACTGGCCCGCGATCACGGCCGACACCTCGTGCATGCCCGCGAAGGCCGGGTCGTCCGGGGTGCCCAGACCGTACGACCGGTCCGCCGCCCGAGGATCCTCCGACGCGGCGCGCACCGCCGCCACATAGTCCTCGCGGTGGACCAGCCGCAGGGTCGACTCGCCCGCGGGCCTGCCCGCGACCACGTCCACGGCGCGGTCCAGCCCGTAGGCCCGCACCAACCCCATGGTCAGCGCGAGCCGCACGGGATCCATCGGATGACCGGGGCCGAAGTCGTACCCCGTCACCGCTTCGTCCCACATCAACAGTGCGCGGCCGCTCATGGCCGACACCGTACCGGTCGGGCTCCGGCTCGAACGACCTCGCGTACCGCCACGTCACAGGCACCAGCACCGTCGGGACGGGCATCGCTCCCGTTGGTTCCACGCCTCCCCTCACCTGCCGATGGGCAGGTCGATCAGGCGAGCAGATCGGCCAGATCGGACATGTCGTCGAAGAGTCCGCTGGCTCCGGCGAGGGTCGCGGCCGGTGTCATCGCGGTGAACCCGTACACGTCCATTCCCGCCGCACGGGCGGCGGCGACGCCGAGAGGACTGTCCTCGATCACAGCGCAGCGCGCAGGGGCGGCGTCCATCCGATCTGCGGCGTACAGGAACAGGTCCGGCGCCGGCTTGCCGCGGCCCACGTCCTGGGCGCTGAAGACGTTCTCCGCGTGGAACCATGCGCCGAGTCCGGTCTTCCGGTGCCCGACCCGGATGCGCTCATGGCTCCCGGAGGACGCGACGCAGTACGGCACCCCGTCCGCCGTGAGCTTCCCCAGGATGTCGAGGACCCCTGCGACGGGTGTCAGCTCACGCTCGAACGCGGCGAACACACGGGCGTGGAATGTCTCGTCGAATTCGTCGGGGAGCCGCTTCCCCGTACGTTCCAGGACGAGGTCGTGCACCCGGTGCACTGCGGCGCCCATGTAGTCGCGCACGGATTCCGCGTAGGTGGTGGGATGCCCCAACTCGGTGAGGTACGCGGCAAGGATGGTGTTGGACAGGGGCTCGCTGTCCACGAGGACACCGTCGTTGTCGAAGATCACGAGGTCGTAGCGCATGTCCTCGATCCTAGGAAACGAGGACAGGACCGGGCGACGGTGAACGCGGAAAAGCCCCGGGCCGTAAGGCCCGGGGCTTCCCCTCAACAATCGTTCGGCAGTGTCCTACTCTCCCACAGGGTCCCCCCTGCAGTACCATCGGCGCTGAAAGGCTTAGCTTCCGGGTTCGAAATGTAACCGGGCGTTTCCCTAACGCTATGACCACCGAAACTCTATGAAAACATCGAACCAGCCGACCAGCACCCCACCACCGGCGGTATACGGTCTCGGCATGTTCGTTACTTCAGAACTAACACAGTGGACGCGAGCAACTGAGGACAAGCCCTCGGCCTATTAGTACCGGTCAACTCCACCAGTCACCTGGCTTCCATATCCGGCCTATCAACCCAGTCGTCTACTGGGAGCCTTACCCCATCAAGTGGGTGGGAGCCCTCATCTCGAAGCAGGCTTCCCGCTTAGATGCTTTCAGCGGTTATCCCTCCCGAACGTAGCCAACCAGCCATGCCCTTGGCAGGACAACTGGCACACCAGAGGTTCGTCCGTCCCGGTCCTCTCGTACTAGGGACAGCCCTTCTCAAGACTCCTACGCGCACAGCGGATAGGGACCGAACTGTCTCACGACGTTCTAAACCCAGCTCGCGTACCGCTTTAATGGGCGAACAGCCCAACCCTTGGGACCGACTCCAGCCCCAGGATGCGACGAGCCGACATCGAGGTGCCAAACCATCCCGTCGATATGGACTCTTGGGGAAGATCAGCCTGTTATCCCCGGGGTACCTTTTATCCGTTGAGCGACGGCGCTTCCACAAGCCACCGCCGGATCACTAGTCCCGACTTTCGTCCCTGCTCGACCCGTCGGTCTCACAGTCAAGCTCCCTTGTGCACTTACACTCAACACCTGATTACCAACCAGGCTGAGGGAACCTTTGGGCGCCTCCGTTACCCTTTAGGAGGCAACCGCCCCAGTTAAACTACCCATCAGACACTGTCCCTGATCCGGATCACGGACCCAGGTTAGACATCCAGCACGACCAGAGTGGTATTTCAACGACGACTCCACCTGAACTGGCGTCCAAGCATCACAGTCTCCCACCTATCCTACACAAGCCGAACCGAACACCAATATCAAACTGTAGTAAAGGTCCCGGGGTCTTTCCGTCCTGCTGCGCGAAACGAGCATCTTTACTCGTAGTGCAATTTCACCGGGCCTATGGTTGAGACAGTCGAGAAGTCGTTACGCCATTCGTGCAGGTCGGAACTTACCCGACAAGGAATTTCGCTACCTTAGGATGGTTATAGTTACCACCGCCGTTTACTGGCGCTTAAGTTCTCAGCTTCGCCCCACCGAAATGGAGCTAACCGGTCCCCTTAACGTTCCAGCACCGGGCAGGCGTCAGTCCGTATACATCGCCTTACGGCTTCGCACGGACCTGTGTTTTTAGTAAACAGTCGCTTCTCGCTGGTCTCTGCGGCCACCCCCAGCTCACCGAGTAAATCGGATCACCAGGCGTGGCCCCCCTTCTCCCGAAGTTACGGGGGCATTTTGCCGAGTTCCTTAACCATAGTTCACCCGAACGCCTCGGTATTCTCTACCTGACCACCTGAGTCGGTTTAGGGTACGGGCCGCCATGAAACTCGCTAGAGGCTTTTCTCGACAGCATAGGATCATCCACTTCACCACAATCGGCTCGGCATCAGGTCTCACCCACATGAGAGACGGATTTACCTATCTCTCGGGCTACACCCTTACCCCGGGACAACCACCGCCCGGGCTGGACTACCTTCCTGCGTCACCCCATCGCTTACCTACTACCACCTCGGGTCAGCGGCTCCACCACTCCGACCTCGTCCGAAGACTCAGCCGACGGCTTCACGGCCTTAGCATAAATGGGCTCGATACTGGGCGTTTCAAAGCGGGTACCGGAATATCAACCGGTTGTCCATCGACTACGCCTGTCGGCCTCGCCTTAGGTCCCGACTTACCCTGGGCAGATCAGCTTGACCCAGGAACCCTTAGTCAATCGGCGCACACGTTTCCCACGTGTGTATCGCTACTCATGCCTGCATTCTCACTCGTGAACCGTCCACAACTCGCTTCCACGGCTGCTTCACCCGGCACACGACGCTCCCCTACCCATCACGATCCCCGTTGGGGGCACATATCGCAATGACACGACTTCGGCGGTACGCTTGAGCCCCGCTACATTGTCGGCGCGGAATCACTTGACCAGTGAGCTATTACGCACTCTTTCAAGGATGGCTGCTTCTAAGCCAACCTCCTGGTTGTCTCTGCGACTCCACATCCTTTCCCACTTAGCGTACGCTTAGGGGCCTTAGTCGATGCTCTGGGCTGTTTCCCTCTCGACCATGGAGCTTATCCCCCACAGTCTCACTGCCGCGCTCTCACTTACCGGCATTCGGAGTTTGGCTAAGGTCAGTAACCCGGTAGGGCCCATCGCCTATCCAGTGCTCTACCTCCGGCAAGAAACACACGACGCTGCACCTAAATGCATTTCGGGGAGAACCAGCTATCACGGAGTTTGATTGGCCTTTCACCCCTAACCACAGGTCATCCCCCAGGTTTTCAACCCTGGTGGGTTCGGTCCTCCACGAAGTCTTACCTCCGCTTCAACCTGCCCATGGCTAGATCACTCCGCTTCGGGTCTAGAGCGTGCAACTCAAACGCCCTCTTCGGACTCGCTTTCGCTACGGCTCCCCCACACGGGTTAACCTCGCTACACACCGCTAACTCGCAGGCTCATTCTTCAAAAGGCACGCAGTCACGAGACGTGCAAAACACGTCCGACGCTCCCACGGCTTGTAGGCACACGGTTTCAGGTACTATTTCACTCCGCTCCCGCGGTACTTTTCACCATTCCCTCACGGTACTATCCGCTATCGGTCACCAGGGAATATTTAGGCTTAGCGGGTGGTCCCGCCAGATTCACACGGGATTTCTCGGGCCCCGTGCTACTTGGGAATAACTCAAACGAGCCGCTAATGTTTCAGCTACGGGGGTCTTACCCTCTACGCCGGGCCTTTCGCATGCCCTTCGCCTACATCAACGGTTTCTCACTCGCCTCATCGCCGGCAGACAATGAAAAAGCAATCCCACAACCCCGCATGCGCAACCCCTGCCGGGTATCACACACATACGGTTTAGCCTCATCCGGTTTCGCTCGCCACTACTCCCGGAATCACGGTTGTTTTCTCTTCCTGAGGGTACTGAGATGTTTCACTTCCCCTCGTTCCCTCCACACTGCCTATGTGTTCAGCAGCGGGTGACAGCCCATGACGA